>CANHCR010000001.1 GCA_947459205.1 Caryophanales bacterium
AAGGTGCCGCTCATCAATGCCGGTGATGGTAACAATGAGCATCCGACGCAAGCGTTGCTTGATTTGTATACGATGCGCAAGCAGTTCGGAGCAATCAAGGGCTTGAATGTTGCGATTGTCGGTGATATTGAGCATAGTCGCGTGGCTCGTTCTAACCTTTGGGCGTTGCGTACGTTGGGGGCAAACGTTTCGTTCTGCGCGCCTGAGCCAATGCGAGCGCCTGAGCTGGAGGCTTATGCTCCGTATGTGTCGATTGATGAAGCGATACAGGCGGATGTGGTGATGTTGCTCCGTGTACAGTTGGAGCGTCACGATGGATCTGGAATTTTCAAATCGCGTGCAGATTATCGAGAACAGTATGGGTTGACGGTGGATCGCGCGGCGAAGATGAAGTCGCACGCAATCATTATGCATCCGGCCCCTGTCAATCGGAATGTGGAGATTGATGATGAATTGGTCGAGTGTGCAACGTCCAAAATTTTTGAGCAGATGAGTAACGGCGTACCGATTCGGATGGCAGTCGTCGAGCGGGCGCTTATATAGCCAAGGAGGAAACGATGGGAATCTGGTTGATTAACGGTAAGGTAGCAGGCAAAAACAATCGCCTGAGTGGACGACATTTTTTGATTGAGGACGGCTACATCGCAAAAACGTTAGATGCTAAGGGCAAAGTGGCGAACCCGGAGGACGCGAAATTTTCCGGACATACCGTCATTGATTTGTCGGGCAAGTTGGTGTCGCCAGGCTTTATTGATGTTCATGTTCATTTCCGCGAACCTGGCTTCGAACATAAAGAGACGATACAGACTGGCTCGTTATCGGCCGCACGTGGTGGATTTACAACCGTTGCCTGCATGCCGAATACTCGTCCAGTCATTGATACGGTCGAAACCGTGGAGTATGTGCTGAATAAAGCACGCGAAGCAGGACTGATCAGAGTGCTTCCTTATGCTTGTATTACGAAGGGGGAACTCGGAAAAGAGTTGACCGATTTCGCAGCACTTAAGGAAGCGGGTGCGTTTGCGTTTACCGATGACGGCGTCGGCGTGCAAAGCGCACAAATGATGAAAGATGCGATGAAAGTAGCTGTATCGCTCGATATGCCGATTGTCGCTCATTGCGAGGACGATACGATGATTGCTGGAGCGCCGGTTCATGAGGGAGAGTTCGCCAAACGCCACGGTTTGAAGGGAATTCCGAATGAAGCCGAGGCGATTCATGTGGGCCGTGATATTCTGCTATCTGAAGCAACCGGAGCTCACTACCACGTTTGTCACGTTAGTACCGAACAGTCGGTGCGCTTAATCAGACAAGCGAAGAAACTCGGCTTGCGAGTGACGGCTGAGGTTTGTCCGCACCATTTAATCCTTAGCGACGAAGACATTCCTGGACTTGACGCCAATTGGAAAATGAATCCGCCACTTCGTTCGCCACGTGACGTGCAGGCAGTCATTGAGGCGTTGGAGGACGGTACGATTGATATGATTGTCACCGATCACGCACCGCATAGCGAGGAAGAAAAAGCGCGTGGCATGCAACTGGCACCTTTCGGCATCGTCGGTCTTGAAACGGCGTTTCCATTGTTATATACGAAGTTTGTGCAGACGGGACGCTGGTCGTTGCAATTTTTGTTGGATAAGATGACGCATTACCCTGCGCAGGTGTTCAAACTGCCTTGGGGTTCAATTGAGGAAGGCAAGGAAGCTGACCTAACAGTCATTGATTTGGATAAAGAAAAAGAAATTCAGCCGGCGGATTTTCTGTCGAAAAGCCGCAACACACCGTTTACTGGTTGGTCATGTAAAGGCTGGCCGGTGATGACGATGGTGGCTGGTAAAGTCGTTTGGCGAGAGACATCTTTTAATATGGAGAAGGAGTGAGCGGCATGCAGGCAAGATTGATTCTGGAAGACGGTACTGTATTTAAGGGGAAATCGTTCGGCAGTACGCGCGAATCGTTTGGTGAAGTCGTATTTAATACAGGAATTACAGGTTACCAAGAGGTACTATCTGATCCGTCCTATTGCGGACAAATTGTCACGATGACGTACCCACTGATCGGAAATTATGGCATTAATCGCGATGATTTCGAAGCGATTCGCCCTTACATCCACGGGTTTGTCGTTCGTCAAGCGGAAGAAGTGCCGAGCAACTGGCGCGCATCGTTTACTCTTGATGATTTATTGAAACAATATGATATTCCAGGCATTAGCGAGATTGACACGCGCATGCTGACACGTAAAATTCGACATTTCGGAACGATGAAAAGCGTCATTACGACATCGTCTTTACCGGACGAGCATTATGTCGAACAATTGAAATCGTTCGAGTTGATGAATGACCAGATTCAACGTGTTTCGACAGGGCAACTTTATTTCTCGCCAGGCACAGCTGAGCGCATCGTACTCGTTGATTTTGGTTCAAAATCAGGGATTGTCCGTGAACTTGCGAAACGCAATTGTGATGTAGTCGTCGTTCCTTATGATGCGACGGCAGAACAAATTCGTCGTCTGCGTCCTGATGGCGTGTTGCTTTCTAATGGTCCTGGGGATCCGAAAATGGTGCCACAGTCGATTGACACCATTCGTGAATTGGTTGGTGAAATACCGCTCTTCGGCATTTGTCTTGGACATCAATTGTTTGCGTTGGCATCTGGTGCAGATACGGCGAAAATGAAATTTGGTCATCGCGGAGGCAACCATCCGGTCAAAGATTTGCTCCACAACCGTTGTTATATTACGTCCCAGAACCACGGTTACACAGTGCTCGAAGACTCGATTCAAGGCACGGATTTGGAAGTAACCCACATCAATAACAATGATAAGACGATTGAAGGGCTTCGACATAAATCGGCACCAGCGTTCTCGGTTCAATATCATCCAGAAGCAGCACCTGGACCGTTCGATTCCAGTTACTTGTTTGATGAGTTTTTAGAGATGGTACGCAATTTTAAAACAGATGCAAAAGCAGCTCCGAGCCAAGCGCAGTTCGTAGCAGCGACGAAGGGGGTTTAAGACGATGCCGAAAAATACGAAGTTCAAGAAAATTCTCGTTATCGGCTCTGGTCCGATTGTTATTGGACAAGCCGCCGAGTTCGATTATGCCGGCACACAGGCGTGTCAGGCGCTTAAAGAAGAAGGCTACGAAGTGGTCCTTATTAATAGCAACCCGGCAACCATTATGACGGATACGAATATGGCTGACAAAGTGTACATTGAGCCGATCACGCTAGATTTTGTCACGCAAATCATTCGTCAAGAACGTCCAGATGGCTTGTTGCCAACACTGGGTGGACAAACCGGATTGAACATGGCGATGCAACTTGCGAAAGCTGGAGTGCTTGAACGTGAAAATGTGCAATTGCTCGGTACGCAACTTAGTGCGATTGAGCAGGCGGAAGACCGTGATTTGTTCCGTGAGTTGATGCGCACGTTGAAAATGCCAGTTCCGGAGAGCGTGATTGTCACGACAATTGAAGAGGCAGTGGATTTTGCTAATGAGATCGGCTATCCAATTATTATTCGCCCTGCGTACACATTAGGTGGCACAGGTGGCGGTATTGTAACCAACGAAGAAGAACTGCGCGAAACGACTGCATCTGGTCTGAAATATAGCCCGATTGGTCAGTGTCTCGTCGAAAAAAGCATCGCTGGTTACAAGGAAATCGAGTATGAAGTGATGCGTGATTCCGCAGACAATTGTATTGTCGTATGTAATATGGAAAATATCGATCCGGTAGGCGTCCACACCGGAGATAGCATCGTTGTTGCGCCAAGTCAGACGCTTTCCGATCGTGAGTATCAAATGCTAAGAACGGCGTCGCTCGATATTATCCAAGCACTCAAAATTGAGGGTGGTTGTAACGTTCAGTTGGCGCTAGATCCTCATAGTTATCAGTTTTATGTGATTGAAGTGAATCCGCGTGTCAGTCGCTCATCGGCGCTCGCATCCAAAGCAACGGGCTATCCGATTGCGAAAATGGCGGCCAAAATTGCCGTTGGCTACACGCTTGATGAACTGATTAACCCAGTGACAGGACAAACGTACGCATGTTTCGAGCCGACACTTGATTACATCGTTTCGAAAATTCCGCGTTGGCCATTCGATAAGTTTACGCAAGCGAATCGCAAACTCGGAACGCAGATGAAAGCGACTGGCGAAGTAATGGCGATTGGCCGGACTTTTGAAGAATCTTTGCACAAAGCGATTCGCTCATTGGAAATCGGCACGCATCGTTTGTTCATCAAAGATTTGCATGAAGTCAATAACGAACAATTGGAGCAACGTCTGGTCAAAGCAGATGATGAGCGCTTGTTCTTGGTGGCGGAAGCGTATCGTCGTGGCTACACGTTGGAGCAAATCAACGATTTGACCAAGATCGATTGGTGGTTTTTGACGAAACTAGAAAAGATGGTGAAGTTCGAATCGTTAATCGCCAATTCGCAGTTAGATGCTGCGTTTTTGACCGAAGCAAAGCGGATGGGCTTCAGCGATCGTTCGATTGCCGAGATTCGTGCGTTGAACAACCAACAATCGGGAACGACGGAATTGGAAGTACGCGAATTACGCAAACAATTCGCGATTCAACCGGTATATAAAATGGTTGATACGTGTGCAGCCGAATTTGAAGCATCGACACCATACTACTACTCCACTTATGAGACCGAAGATGAGGCGGTTCAATCCGAGAAACCGAAAGTCATCGTACTTGGATCGGGTCCAATCCGCATCGGACAAGGCATTGAGTTCGACTATTCTACAGTACATGCCGTTTGGGCGATTCAAGATGCAGGCTACGAAGCGGTCATCATCAATAACAACCCAGAAACGGTATCCACGGATTTCAGTACGTCTGACCAATTATTCTTTGAACCGCTTTTCTTTGAAGATGTCATGAACATCATCGAACATGTCAAACCGCTTGGTGTAATCGTTCAATTCGGCGGACAAACGGCGATCAACTTGGCGGCGCCATTATCAAAGGCCGGCGTCAAGATACTTGGTTCGAGTCTTGAAAGCATCGACAACGCAGAAGATCGAAAAAAATTCGAAGCACTTTTGAAACGACTCGAAATTGCTCAACCGCCGGGGAACACGGTTACGGATGTCGATCAAGCGGTTGAAACGGCGCAAAAACTTGGTTATCCAGTACTTGTCAGACCGTCTTATGTTCTCGGCGGTCGAGCGATGGAAATCGTATATTCCGATGCAGAATTATTGAATTATATGAAAGAAGCGGTCAAAATTAATCCGGAGCATCCAGTCTTGATCGATCGCTACATGCTTGGCAAAGAAGTGGAAGTGGATGCGATTTGTGATGGCGAGACCGTACTCATACCTGGAATCATGGAACACATTGAACGGGCCGGCGTACACTCTGGTGACTCCATCGCTGTCTATCCACCACAAACACTCGATGCGGCAACGAAAGATAAGGTTGTCGACATGACGATTCGGATTGCTCGCGCGTTGAACGTGGTTGGAATGATCAACATTCAATTCGTTATTTTCAACAACGAAGTATACGTCATTGAGGTGAACCCACGTTCTTCTCGTACCGTGCCGTTTTTGAGCAAAATTACAAACGTGCCGATGGCAAATGTAGCGACCAAAGCCATTCTCGGTCAAAGCTTGGCAAAACTCGGTTATCAAACAGGCCTCTGGCCAGAAGACGACCATGTATCCGTTAAAGTGCCGGTATTCTCGTTTGCGAAGTTGCGCCGTGTAGACACGACGCTCGGACCAGAGATGAAATCGACTGGTGAGGTAATGGGGCGTGACGTCAACTTTGCCAAAGCATTGTATAAAGGTTTGATTGGCTCCGGCATGAAAATCCCGCCGGCAGGTTCGATTATTGCGACGGTAGCTGACAAGGATAAAGCGGAGGCGACAGCCATTTTGCGCGGTTACTACGAGTTGGGTTACACCATTGTTGCAACAGGTGGTACTGCCGATTATTTGGAAAAAGCGGGGATCCCGGTGAAGCGGGTGCTGAAGCTAAGCGAAGGCTCGCCAAATATTTTAGATTTGATTCGCAATGGAGAGGCTTCGTATATCGTTAACACGTTGACGAAAGGCAAGACACCTGAACGCGATGGATTCCGCATTCGACGTGAAGCGGTAGAAAACGGAATCGTTTGTATGACATCGTTGGATACGGTTAATGCATTGTTGCACGTGTTGCAAACCATTCATTTTACATCCAGACCGATGCCGGTTATGAACTAATTAAATGAGAGCGGACTTAAACGGGTATGATACCGAAGTTGAGTCCGCTTCATTTCCATATGGTGAGGAGGACGTGTAATGTCAGAAAGTTGGAAGCATGCGGAACGTGTGATGGTAGCGCTCGATTATCCGCACGCTGCCGCTGCTGAGCGACTGCTCGAACAACTGAGCGGAACCGGCTGCTATTTGAAAGTGGGAATGCAACTGTATTACGCGGAGGGCCCACAGTTTGTCAAACAATTGAAGCAACGCGGTTATAAAGTATTTCTCGATTTGAAACTGCACGATATCCCGAACACGGTGCGTGGGGCGGCGGCGAGTATAACTTCTTTAGGAGTTGATATGTTCAACGTGCATGCCGCAGGTGGAATCAAAATGATGGAACATGCATTGCTTGGCGTGCAGGACGTGGCGCCGCAGCACCGGCCTACGATCATTGCTGTGACGCAACTAACGAGCACAACGAAGCCTGTTATGAATGAAGAAATCGGTGTGAGCGGTGAAGTGGTTGATTGTGTATTGCGATATAGTCACTCGGCTCGTATGGCAGGTTTGGATGGTGTGGTCGCATCACCACAAGAGGTAAAAAGGATAAAACAGCAGTGCGGCGAATCTTTTATAACAGTTACGCCAGGCATACGGCCGACCGGTGCTGCTCAGGATGATCAATCTAGAGTGATGACGCCTGCAGAAGCGTTCGCAGAGGGCACGGATTTTATCGTGGTAGGCCGACCGATTACGAGTGCGCCAGAACCGCGTGAGGCATTGGCAGCGATGATTCAATCTATTTTATAAAGTGGAGGTTATTGTTAGATGAGTGCATGGACGCAAACACAAATTGCACAAACGATTGCACAAAAACTATTGGCGATTCAAGCGGTCAGTTTACGTCCGCAACAACCATTTGTATGGACATCCGGTTTGAAATCACCAATCTATTGTGATAATCGTTTGACGATGTCTTATCCAGAAGTACGTGATTTGATCGCGGATGGGTTTGCCGCTGTCATTAAGGAGCAATTCGCTGAGTGTGAGGTGGTCGCTGGCACTGCGACAGCAGGCATCCCGCATGCAGCATGGGTCGCGCAGAAACTCGATCTGCCGATGATTTATGTGCGTGATAAGGCCAAAGGTCACGGTAAAGAAAATCTGATCGAGGGACATTTACTAAGTGGCAAAAAGGTCGTTGTCATCGAAGATTTGATATCGACAGGTGGCAGTTCGATTAAGGCGGCACAAGCCGTGCGTGCGGCTGGCGCCGAAGTGATTGGTGTCGTGGCGATTTTTTCCTACCAATTTTCACAGGCGGAAAACATGTTTGCTGATGCGCAACTTCCGCTCGTAACATTAAGCAATTACTCGGTCTTATTAGATGAGGCACTGGCAGCGGGGGTCATTCAAAGCAGTGATTTGGAATCTTTGAGAGCGTGGCGGGCCAATCCTGCGGAATATAAAGCCACATAATGAGGTGATGGCAATGACAAGACGTGGTTGGGCGTTTGTAATCATCAGCGTGCTGTTTTTGGGTATGGTGGTCATTCGTTCTGTAGTCGGTACTTCTGAATCGGAATCGTTGACATTCACAGGGATTGAAGATGGATGGCAAGAGTCAGTGGTTGAACAGACTGGAGATGGAACAGACAAAATTTTATTGCTATCGGTGGAAGGTGTCATTGCTGAATCGGAAGGTCTCAACGGTTCATTCAGTGCATCGAAATTCATCTCGCAGCTGAATCAGGCGATGGATGATGAAGACGTGCAGGCAGTTGTCATTCAAGTCGACAGTCCAGGTGGAACAGTCGTTCATTCCGAGCAAATTCATGACAAAATCGTCGAGGTTCAAAAAAGTGGAATCCCAGTCGTTGTCAGCATGGGAGCTACCGCTGCGTCGGGTGGATATTATATTTCGGCGCCTGCTGATGTAATTGTGGCCAGTCCGTCCACGTTGACCGGCAGTTTAGGTGTAATTTTCACGATTCCGAATTTAGAGAAAGCCGCGGATTGGATCGGTTATTCAGAAACTCGAATCACGAGCGGGAAGATGAAAGATATCGGCAGTCCACTTAAAAAAATAAGCGATGAAGAAAGACAAGTGTTTCAGACATTGGTCGATGAAAGTTATCAGCAATTTGTCGATGTAATCGCGAAAGGCAGAAATTTGTCGAAAACAGAAGTGTTGAAATTGGCAGACGGCCGCATATATTCTGGTAAGCAGGCAAAAAAGGTGAAACTTGTCGATAAACTCGGCTACCTGGAAGACGCTATTGAAGAGGCTGCCAATCAAATTCAGTCTGATGATTATACGGTCGTTCAATATGAAGATCCATTCTCGCTGCAATCATTACTTGGAGGTTCATTTTTTAGAAGTTCATCTGATTTGAACGACATCGTTCGTCAAGTTATTCCTGTCAATCAATATGAGCCTCAATTGTTGTATTTACATGATTAGCGATGACTTTGACGGAGAGGAGTGATGAGCGAGTGGATGATCAACAACGTTTACAGGAAACGCAGGCGACCGAAGAAGAGGTTGCCGAGCGGGAAGTAGATGCTGTGGCAGTGGAAGAGATTATTTATGCAGGATTTTGGTTACGTTTATTGGCGTTCCTTTTGGACTCGGTCGCTTTGTATAGCCTCAACATCATTTTGCGTTTGATTGCAGGTCAAACAATTGATAGTCCGTCCTTTGGATTCCTGTTTCTCGAATTCATCTATGCGCTTGTCTACTATGTGGGAATGACCACAGCATTCGGACAAACGTTAGGAAAAATGGTGTTTGGCATTAAAGTGATACGCAATGTGTCGCATGATAATAGTGTTTTGGGGACAATGTTGTATCGAGAATTGTTTGGTAAATTCTTGTCGATGATTACATTCGGCATTGGATTTTTAATGATTGGCTGGAGTCGGAATCACCGCGGTCTGCATGATTTAATTGCCGATACCAGTGTCATTATATCTGTGGAGCGGGGGATGAATGATGAGCGAAAGAGTGCATAGTAAAGATGTGAAGGCTGCAGTCATGCGTAAACTAGAGGAGCGCGGGGTATCGCTTGTCGACATAGCTGAAATCGTGTTAGCGATGCAGTCTCCTTATTACCCGAATCTACAAATCGAGCAATGCATCGAAAGTGTACAAAAAGTGTTGGAGAAGCGAGAAATGCAACATGCGATTCTGGTCGGTATCGAACTAGATGTGATGGCGGAAAAAGGGATGCTATCGGAACCGCTTCAATCGCTCGTAACTCAGGATGAAGGTCTTTTTGGTTGTGATGAAACCTTGGCGCTTGGCTCTGTGCTTGGTTATGGAAGCATTGCTGTGACTACGTTCGGACATCTCGATAAGCATAAGGTGGGCATCATAAAACGATTGGATACAAAAGTCGGCAATGGCGTGCATACATTTTTGGACGACTTGATTGCAAGTGTAGCCGCATCTGCTTCGAGCCGGATTGCACATCGACTGCGTGACGAGGAAGAGCGAGGAAATCCATAAATCTGCTTGATTTATGTCGGTCCATCATGTATATTAAACGTTGTGTCTGTGGAATATAATTTCGTCGTTTTGCGAAATCAGCTTCCATCGGGCGGGCCCTTAGCTCAGTTGGTTAGAGCGGTCGGCTCATAACCGATTGGTCGGGGGTTCGAGTCCCTCAGGGCCCATACAAACGTTTCCGGTTGAATGATTCGATCGGAGGCGTTTTTTGTTTGCTGATTTTGATGAAATGCAAAAACCGTTCAAGTTGCAATGAACTTGAACGGTTTTGCGTATGACCTGTGACGGGATCGAACCGCCGACCCCTACCCTGTCAAAGTACCTATGGTTGGTTTGTTAGGTGTCGTTTAGCGCACAAACCCCCATAATTCGGGGGTCTGTTGCACCGTGCGTGTCGTCTGAAATCGGGCGTAATCGCCCCGAGATTTTAAGTGTGCCGTCAACATGTCGTCAATGATGATATAATTTTAATTCGCAAAAATTAGTCATGGCATCAAAGTCTCTATCTTGATGTAACAAAGGACAATCGTTTTCAATGGCGATTGCAGCGATGATACAATCGTTTGTTTTTCTAATTGTAATTCCTTTTTCGCGCCCCGTTCTGTAAATCTCTGCAGCGTGAATATATGTTTTGATCGGTATAGCATGTAGAATGTCCAATTGAAGTAAAGCGTTTCTGGTTTTTTCGAATTGTTGCGGGTGTCTGATTCCTTGAAGGATTTCGGTTAAGATGAGATCTGTAATAGCAATTCTTACGCGATTAGTAATCAGTTCCTTCAACAAATTCGTTTGATTCAATGGAGTTCCATTAAAAAAGGGAATCCAGACACTTGTATCGAAGATAATCATGGTTGTTCGCCGCGAAATGAATGTAAATCGCCATCCCAAGTGACATTCCCTTCAAGCGAAAGAAGTTCCTGATAAGCATGAAATTTAAGGATTTGTGTCACAGCGGATTGTATGGCTTCTTGTTCAGTCGAAGTGTGGAACCATTCCTTTAATTTGGCCAATTCGTGTTCATCCATTTTAATTTTGATTTCTTTTAACATAGGCGCATCATCCTTTTCGTTTACTGTGACGATATATAATAATTATACTGAAAAAAGTATAAGTTGTGAAAAAATATTTATTCGGAAGAGGAGAATTTTTTAATGTTAACTTCAATTGAAGTCTTTTTGTTAGAGTGGCAAAGCGAATTTGAAATCACTAAAAAATTGTTTGAAGAGATTACAAATGCATCTTTAACACAAAAAATTGCACCGCATCACTTTACGCTCAGTCAACTAGCGTGGCACATCACTGTTTCTGTGCATGAAATTCTTACTGCGAAGCAATTAGAATTCGAGAGTCCTGGAGAAGAAAGTGAATGTCCGCAGCAGGCGACTATTATTTTAGATGCTTACAAAAAAGTGAATTCGGATATGATTCATGCCATGCGAAGTCAGTGGAAGGATAAAAATCTAGACGATGTCATGAATGTGTACGGGTTGGATTGGTCGAACCATCAAACTTTACGAATGCTCATTAATCACCAAATCCATCATCGAGGTCAATTAACTGTTCTAATGCGGCAAGCAGGCTTATTTGTGCCTGGGACATACGGTCCCAGTCGAGAACAATGGGCGCAGATGGGGATGAATTCTCCCGCCTTTATAGATTAATTATGTAGTGTAAATAAAGCGGAAAATACCGCTCTTTTCGGGCGGTATTTTTATGCCGTCAAAATGCCGTCAAACGCCATTTTCGTGCCTGTGTAAAAATGTCCAAACAAGCAAAAAGCCCCGTGTTTACGGGGCTTTTCTGTATGACCTGTGACGGGATCGAACCGCCGACCCCTACCCTGTCAAGGTAGTGCTCTCCCAGCTGAGCTAACAGGTCATGATATCAATTTAGCGACATTAGATATCATATCAATTGAAAATATGGTTGTCAACTTAAGCAATAATTTTTTTTCGAAGGTTATCATTTTCGTTTCACCGCAACATAATACGCTGCCCTGTATTCTTATAATGAAACTGTAACTGAGGCTTAGTTGTATGTTAAAAGGGGGCGATGATGATGGAAAACCGAGATCGTGAGGAATGGACGAAAATTTCCGAGGATTCATGGTTTGACATGCAAAGTGTTGAGCACAGGTATCACTTTGCATTGGTTTTAGGGACGTACTCCGACTCAAAACCACTTGCAATTGCAATGATGCAAACAATCGTTGAGGAATTTGTTCTCGAGAAGCAGGCTGAGAATATTCGATATCTTTTACTTTCATATATCGCAATCGGTAAGTTGCAATGGCAATATAACAGATCGTATCGTACTGCGCAACATTCATTTGACCAAGCGCTTGCGGTCATCGATGATCATCCTGAATTGATTGATTTGGCGGGAAAAGTTTTTTATGAGCGATGCCTCATTCTTTCGGATATGGAAAAAGGCGATATTGCTCTGCAAGGGGCATTTGAATTGGTCGATTCTTATGATTTGTATGGCAAACGAGCGAAGTCGAAAAAAATGTTTTATGTTTTTATGGCAATCGCCACCATTGCAAAGGAAGAGTGGATCTACGATATCGGTCTTGATTATTTGTGGCGCGCATTTCAACAGTTAAGAGGGCTTCCGGCAGTTGTTGTAAAGCATTGCAGAACGCAGTACAAAAAAAGACATCTAGATACTGAACAAGCTTTTTATGCTATCCATGATCAATTGGAGCAGTTTTTATGAGACGATTCTTTTGTTTTTGCCAATTGTAGGTCGCCAAAGGAACAAGTGGCCCCGTTTTCATAAAAATGTATGTAAATGTAAGTTTATTTTTGGCATTTAATTGAAAAAATACTTGTCAAGTACTCCTGAGTGGTATATAATAAAAATTAGATATAGATAAATATAAAAATAGGATAGTTGAGACAAGGGGATGATCCGTATGAACGTAGCGAAAGCGTCAAGTCATATGAACAACTCGTTATTGTCGAATGTGAAACCAGTTCATGAAGTCGTCGCAGCAAAATCTCCGAAACAGAAAGAAAAAGCAGACACAATGGAGTTTAAGTTGACTCCGTCTCTTGACAAAATTTCGAAATCTGAGGAATCGCTGACAGGGACGTACAACAGCAATGGGAAGCTGGCGCTCATTTCGAACAAGGTGATTGTTTATGTGCAACCATCTGCTTACATTCGCGACAAACTTGTGCCAAGTTATAAGGCAGTAATTTAATATCAAGCACATATAATAAGACGTAAGTCTTATTTTTTTTGCAACAAAAAGAAGGAAATATTTGACCGGCGTCGAATAACATTCAATGCATCTATGAAAGCGATTACATACCATACTTTGTACTTTTTTTCACAAACTATACTTACTTTTAAGAAATTTTGAATGAAACAGGGAGGCAGCAAGAGATGAGCGAGAAGTTACACATTGTTGTGTGCATCAAGCAGGTGCCGGATAGTCGTGAGATTCGGATTGATCCGAAGAACAATACGTTGATTCGGCAAGGTGTACCGAGTATTGTCAATTTTTATGATTTGCACGGGTTGGAAGAGGCACTGCGGATCAAGGATGAGCAAGGGGCGCGGATTACGGTGGTGACGATGGGACCGCCACCGGCCGAGAAGTCATTGAAGGAGTGTGTTTCGCTCGGTGCGGACGATGCGGTGCTTGTCACGGATCGCGGGTTTGCAGGAGCAGATACGCTAGCCACTTCTTATGTGCTTGGCAAGACGATTGAAAAAGTGGCCGAAACGTTCGGTAAGGTCGATATTGTGTTTTGCGGAAAACAGACGCTTGATGGCGATACCGGTCAGGTAGGTCCTGGTATTGCTTGTCGTCTTGATTTGGAGCAACTGACTTATGTGAGCAAGGTGCGTGCTGTCGATAAAGACTCCGGCAAAATTACGGTAGAGCGTCATTTGGAAGACGGTATTGAAGTGGTGCAAACGAGTATGCCGGTGTTGGTGACGGCGCTAAAGGAGTTAAACAAAGTGAGACGTGCACCGCTCCCAGGGATGTTGCGGGCTGCGCGCTTCAAGCCGGTTGTCTGGACGACCGCTGATTTTCCTGAATTGGACCGCAAGCAAATTGGTCTGAAAGGGTCGCCGACGATTGTCGCGAGAACGTGGGTTCCGGAAATTCGTAAGATCAATACGACTCGCGTCGAAGGTGAGTCGGAGCAAGAGATTGCGCAAAAAATCGTGGAGACGTTATGGCAAACGGATTTGCCTGAGCGTTTCGGCTGGAAATCTTAGGAGGTGACGACAATGAGCGAAGAAACGAAAGAGCCTAAGGTGGCAGTGGAAGATGAAATGCCGGATTGGTCGGCGTATCGCGGTGTGTTGATTGTCGTTGAACAGCGTGACGGGGCAGCGAAGAAAGTGTCTTGGCAATTGCTTGGTCAAGGTAAAAAACTGGCGGATAAACTTGAGGTGCCGTTGATGGCGCTAGTCATCGGTCACAACGTTGCACATTTGGCGCAGGAGGCTGGGTATTACGGTGCGGATCAAGTGTATCTCTGCGATGCGGAGGAATTAAAGGATTATCGGACCCGTCCATATAGCCGTGTATGTTTGAAGTTTATTCATGAATATAAACCGGAGATCGTGTTGTTCGGTGCGACGGCGACAGGGCGTGACTTGGCAGGAGCGATTGCGACGCATTTGCCGACGGGTCTGACCGCTGATACGACGGAACTGGATGTTGAGTTGCCACCGTCTCGCTTGTTGTTGGCGAGCCGTCCTGCTTTTTCGGAAAAAATGTTGGCGACGATTTTGTGTAAACAGTACCGTCCGCAAATGGCGACGGCACGTGCGGGTGTGTTTCAAGAATTGCCGCGCGACGAGTCTCGTAAAGTGGAGGCTGTGCGGATTGAGTTCAGCATGAGCGAGGATGAAATTGCGACGAAAGTGTTGGAGTTCATCACCGAAACGAGTTCGATTAATTTGGAAGAGGCAGAAATTATTGTCGCCGGCGGACGTGGTTTGGGTGGTTCGGAAGCGTTCAAAATGTTGAAAGATTTGGCTGATGCTTTGGGCGGAGTGGTCGGTGCGTCGCGTGCGGCGGTTGATGCGGGCTGGATCAAACATGAGCATCAAGTAGGTCAGACAGGATATACAGTTCGTCCGAAACTGTATTTTGCGATTGGCATCTCGGGTGCAGTGCAGCATACGGTGGGGATGGCGAATTCGGAGTTGATTGTGGCAATTAACCGTGATGCAGAGGCGCCGATTTTCAATTTTGCCCAATACGGGATTGTCGGTGATTTGTTCAAAATCGTTCCAGCCATTACTGAGCAGGTGAAGCAGAAGCGTTCGTTTGCTGGTATTGCGGTCGGATCAAATTCTTAAAGGGAGAGATGGTTGTGGCAGAAAAGTTTGATGCGATCGTAGTTGGCGGCGGACCAGCCGGTGCGGCGGCGGCGTTAACGATGGCGCGCGCAGGTTTGTCGGTAGTGTTGATTGAGCGTGGAGAGTTTCCAGGTGCGAAAAATATATTCGGAGGCGTGTTGTATCGTCAGCAAATTTCTGACTTGGTTCCTGATTTCTGGTTGGAGAAAAATGCACCGGTCGAGCGCCATATTGTTGAACAGCGAGTTTGGATGATGGGTAAGGAATCGATGGTGACGTTCGGTCATCGCAATGAGGCGTATAAGGAGCCGTTTAACTGTTTCACCGGTTTACGTGTGAAGTTTGACCAATGGTTTGCCGACAAAGCGGTGCAAGCGGGAGCGATTCCGGTGTACTCGACAGTCGTTACCGAGGTGATTCGTGAAGGCAATAAAGTCGTCGGCGTTCGCACGGATCGCGATGATGGTGATTTGTATGCTGACGTGGTGGTCATTGCCGATGGCGTGAACTCGTTGCTCGGAAAAGCGATGGGCGTACACAAAGAGTGGGCGCCGGATGAGGTGTCGCTCGCGGTGAAAGAAGTCATTTCATTGCCTCGTGAGAAAATTGAAGATCGATTCAATCTCGAAGGTGACGAGGGCGTGACGATTGAGTTCATGGGTGAGACATCGCTCGGGATGGCGGGCATGGGTTTCCTTTACACCAATAAAGAGTCGATTTCACTCGGGATTGGCGTGATGGTCAATCATTTGCGTGATAAGCGTGTGAAGCCTTATGCTTTGCTCGAGGCGGTGAAACAGCATCCGATGATTCGCAAGTTGATTCAAGGCGGAGAGATGCAGGAGTATGCGGGCCATTTGATTCCAGAAGGTGGCTTCCATTCGATTCCGAAACTGTCGGGTGATGGATGGGTCGTGTGTGGCGATGCGGCACAGTTGGTCAATTTCGTGCATCGAGAGGGTACGAATTTGGCGATGACGTCAGGCAAGTTGGCAGGCGAGGCTATTGTGGCGGCGCACGAGAAAGGCGACTACAGCGCAGCGAGTTTAAGGTTGTATGATGAGAAGATTAAGCAATCCTTTATTCATAAGGATTTGAAGAAGTACAAGGGGATGCATCAGTTTCTTAAGGAGCAAGATCCGGCGTTGTTGTTCGACAAGTTGCCGCGGGCGCTCAACGAAGCTGCGTACAATATGTTCTTGATTGATGGTAAGCCGAAGGCTGACAAGCAGAAGAAGGCGATGCAAGTGGTCAAGGATGCGGCTGGTGGAACGGTGAATCTGATTAAATTAGGTTATAAAGGATGGAGGGCGATGAACGGATGAGTGAGTGCAGTGTAACGGACAAATTGTTTACGATTCGCTACAAGTGTGATGATCAGTCGCATCTGATTATTAAAGAGGCGGACACATGCGTCAAATGTACGACGAAAGATTGCAACTATTTCTGCCCGTCAGACGTGTATGAGTGGGAGATGAAGCAGAAAATTACGACGGTTGCGTATGAAAACTGCATCGAGTGCGGTACGTGCCGGATCGCATGCCCGTCGGACAACATCCACTGGGTGTATCCGAAAGGTGGACATGGGATCACGTATAAGTTTGGTTGATGTAGCCGGCGGTTCAGGCTAGACTCTCGTCAAAAATATCGAGTCGACATAAATTGTCGGCTCTTTTTTTGTGTAATTATGTTATATTCATGTTATATAATTTAACAAAATTAATGGTATCGAATTGATTTTTGATTTATTTTATAAAGATAACACAAAATAAATATTAAAATTTTATTAAAAAATTATAAAGACATTGTGAAATTCATGATATATAATATGACGTATAAGAAATATATAAATTTATGTCATGTAAAATGACATAAAAGTAGGTGGGAGTTATGGGGGAGACAGCATTGCAAAGGGAGACTTTACTTCGCGCCTCAAAATTAATAAAACGGTTCGGCGATTTTACTGCGATTGATGAAGTCAATCTCGTTCTGCAGCGTGGCGAGATTCATGCGATTCTCGGTGAAAATGGTGCTGGCAAAAGTACGCTGATGAAAATGCTCTACGGTGTGTATGTACCAGACGGAGGCGCATTGGAGATGCAAGGGAAGCCGGTCACGTTGCACCCGCCTAGTCGCGCGCGTTCCCAGGGAGTAGGGATGGTTTTTCAAGACTTCCGCCTCGTTCCTGCCTTGACTGTACTGGAGAACATTGCATTATCGATCGACCGTGCAGGGTTTTTGCTCAACAAAACAAAGTTGGCACAGCAAATTGCTGACATTTCTGAGCGCTACGGGATCGCAGTGAATCCGCATGCTTATGTGTGGGAGTTGGATCTCGGACAGCAACAACGAGTAGAAATTTTGAAGGCGCTCGTACAAGGTGAGACGAAGTTGATCATTTTTGATGAGCCGACGAGTGTATTGACACCGCATGAAGTGGACGCATTCCTGGCGATGTTGCAACGATTGCGAGCCGATGGATACGGGGTCCTACTAATAACACACAAGATCCGCGAAGTGCTCGCCTGTGCTGATACGGTGACGGTATTACGGAATGGCAAGTTGGTGTACAGAACGTCGCGTGATCAAGAGATGACGGAAGAGATGTTGGTCTCACAAATGATTGGAAGCGCGGAGTTGCCGCGTGCACCGGAACGAAACCAAGTGGTGTTGGTTGATGAAGTGGCCGCGCTTGAAGTCGAGCAATTATCGATAAACAACGACCATGATGTAACGCTTTTGACTGGATTGAATTTGACGATTCGCCCAGGTGAGTTAGTTGGCGTAGCGGGAATATCCGGTAATGGTCAAAAAGAACTGCTGGAAACGTTGTATGGCCTGCGCAAAGTGAAGTCGGGTTCGATTCGAGTGGCAGGTGCAGATGTGACGGCAGGTTCTGTGGCGACGCGTATGGAACGAGGCGTCGTTTATGTGACGGAAGACCCGATCCATGAGTCGGTCGTGCCAGGACTGTCGATTTTGGAACATATGGTGCTGTCGGGCATGGAAATGTCGAAGAAAGGTCTTGATGTTGACTGGTCTGATGTACGTCAACGGTTCGATTCGCTGGATGTCGTGCGCACGTTGCGAGTCGCCCAGGCTGATCGATTGGTGGAGACGTTATCTGGTGGCAATGTGCAACGCATGGTGTTAGCGCGTGCAATCACGCGTGTGCCGAAGTTGCTGCTGATCGCCTATCCGAGTCGCGGGCTTGATATTGCCACGACACGTGCGACGCAGAAGTTGTTGCTCGGATTGCGCGAGATGGGCACGGCAATTTTGCTCATCTCGGAGGATTTGACGGAACTTTTTGAAATCAGTGATCGCATTGTTGTGTTGAGCAACCATTCGCTTTACGGTCCGTATGATCCGGCGGACACTGACCCTTACCAGATGGGACACATCATGCTGGAAGGGGATGAGCAAGCATGAGGCGCTTTTGGATCGGCCTTGCTTTTGTGTTATCACCGTTCGTACTGTTTGCCTTGTTCTTGCTCTCGCAGGGTGCCAATCCGCTCGAGTCGTACCAAGCGATGCTGCGTTCGGCGTTCGGCGACTGGTACGGCATTGGTGAAGTGGCGATTAAGTCGACGCCGTTTTTGCTCACGGCGCTTGCAGTGGCGATTCCCGCGCGGGCGGGGTTGATCAACGTCGGCGGTGAAGGGCAACTGATGATTGGTGCGCTACTGACGACGTGGGTCGGAGTTTTCTATTTGCAAGGAGTACCTGCGTGGGTCGGTGTGCCGGTGCTAATCCTGATGGGTGCGTTAGGCGGAGCGATTTGGGGCATTGTCCCGGCTTTGCTTCGTCAGTACGCGCGGATGAATGAGACGATCACCACTTTGTTGCTCAATTACGTTGCATTTTTTACGGTTGGCTATTTCGTCCACGGACCGTTGAAAGATCCGGAATCGTTCAACTGGCCGTTCTCACCGAAGTTGGATGAGGCGCTTCGTTTGCCGACGTTCGGTAGCACACGCGTTCATATTGGCTTTGTGCTTGCAATTGTCGCTGCGTTGGTTGTATGGTTCGTCATTTTCCGCACGCGTGTCGGATTTCGTCTACGCGTCATCGGTGGCAATGCGATTGCCGCGCTTCAGGCGGGCATTAAGGTAAATCGCATGCAGCTATTGGCGATGGTGTTTGGCGGTGCGGTTGCAGGCATCGCGGGGATGATTGAAATTGCCGGTATCGAAGGTCATCTTCGTCCGATGACCGGATTCGGTTATGGGTACATCGGCTTTCTCGCCGCTTGGATGGCGTGGAATCATCCACTGTGGACGATTGGCACAGCGTTTCTGCTTGGCGCGATTAGTGTAGCCGGTAATGCGCTTGAGATGACAAGCGGCTTGCCTTCGTCTTCGGTCAGCATTTTGATGGCGTTCATTTTGCTGACGGTGTTGGCTGTGGGAAGGGGGAGTAAGGCATCATGATCGTTGAAATTTTAACGGGTGCGATTCGTGCGGGAACGTCGGTGTTGTTCGCTTCGTTGGGAGAAGTGGTTGCGCAACGAGCAGGAGTTATCAATCTCGGCACGGAAGGGTCGATGTTGGGCGGTGCGTTCGTTGCTTTCGCCGTCACGTATCAGACGGGCAGTCCGTGGATCGGCTTGCTCGCCGGCGGTTTGGCCGGTTTGCTATTCGCCTTGATTCATGCGTTTCTTGTCATTCAACGTCGCGCCAATCAGTTGGCGGTCGGTCTGACGATTATCTTTTTGGCGCAAGGCTTGACGGCCTTCATGGGGCAGGACTACGTGGATAAGCAAATTAACGGTTTGAACCCGATTGCGATTCCAGTGCTATCCGACATTCCGTTCATTGGTCCGGTTTTTTTCAATCACGACATTTTGACTTATCTCGTGTTTTTGTTGGTGCCGCTTATCTGGTGGTTCCTTTTCTACTCGAAGCCTGGCGTGTTGCTACGCGCTACTGGTGAACGTGAAGAAGTTGTATTTTCCTTAGGAAAGTCGCCGACTTTGATCCGCTATTTGGCGGTCAGTTTCGGTGGATTGATGGCAGGCCTTGGCGGTGCGCAACTCTCCATCGCTTTTACACATACTTGGGTGGAAAATATGACGCAGGGTAGAGGAATCATCGCCGTTGCGCTCGTCATTTTTGCCGCTTGGTTGCCAACTCGTGCAATGCTTGGCGCATACCTCTTCGGCGGTGCGCAGGCGCTGCAACTTGCTTTGCAGGGACGAGGTCTGGAAGTTTCACCGTTTTTGCTATTCATGCTTCCTTATTTACTCACTTTAGTGGTGCTGTTCATCGTTGAACGCCGCAAGGTTAGTTCAATGCCGGAGTCGCTCCGCAAAGTGTTCGAAGGGGAAAGGGGAGGTGGGTGATTCACATAGACAATGAGTACGAAGTTGGATCGTCCGGCAGTAACCATTCACAATTCTAGGAGGAGAGAAACGATGGGTACAGTAATGAAGTGGAGAAAAAGTTTGATTGTAGGGCTTGTCATGATGATGATGTTGAGCGTTTTGGCAGCATGTTCCGGCGGTGACGACACAGCGAAAGAGACAGAAACGCCAGATGAGAAGAAAGAAGCGGTGACTGGCCCTGGAACGGGTGGTAGTGCGATCGGCTTCTTGTTCGTCGGTGCAAAAGACGACTACGGTTACAACAAAGCGGCATACCTTGGTAGTGAAGGTGTCGAGGAGAATTTCCCTGATTTGAAAGTATTGCGCAAAGAGAACGTGCCAGAGACAGCTGAGGCAGAGCGCGTCATGGAAGAAATGATTCGCAATGGTGCGAAAGTGATTTTCCCAACGTCGTATGGTCATCTTGATCCGGCGCTCAATGTAGCGAAACGTTATCCTGATGTTGCATTTTTCCACCAAGGCGGTTTGAAAACTTCTGAAAACTTGGGGACGTACTTCGGTAACATTTGGGAGACAGTGTATTTGTCTGGTGTGACAGCTGGTAAAATGACGAAATCAAACAAACTCGGCTACATCGTTTCGTTCCCGATTCCGCAAGTTTTGTTGAACATCAACGCGTTCACGATGGGCGCGAAGTCGGTCAATCCTGATATCAAGGTCAATGCGGTATTTACTGGAAGTTGGTGCGATCCTGGTTTGCAGGCGAGTGCGGCCAACAGTTTGCTTGATCAAGGTGTAGACGTATTGACGCAACATCAAGATTGTACGAAAACGATTATTGAGACGGCTGAGCGTCGCGGCGCGATGTCCGTCGGTTACCATGCGGATGCTTCGGAGTTGGCACCGAAAGGATGGTTGACGGGTGCGATTTGGAACTGGAAAGAATTGTACTCTGAAATGGCGCGTACAGCAGTAGAAGGTAAGTTTGTCGGCAGCAAATTCAATGCAAGTTACAGAATTGGTATCGAAGAGGGTGCGGTTGAGTTGGCGCCGTTCGGTAGCAGCGTACCAGATGATGTGAAGGCGCTTGTCGAAGAAAAACGCCTTGCGATTCTTGATGGAAGTCTTCATCCGTTTGCTGGTCCGGTCAAAGATCAATCGGGCGCTGTGAAAATTGAGGACGGCGTGAAACCGAATGTTGAGCAACTTGAGACGACAGATTACCTCGTTGAAGGTGTCATCGGTAACATTCCGAAGTAATTTTTGAACTCATTTTTGAAACGATTGAGGTGGTTTGATTGATTCGCATTGAACCACCTCTTTCTCATTAGAAAGGGGAATCACATGTGCTAGTTCAGGCGACCCCATACAATTGGCCGTATGATGGGAAATTAGATCCGCAGAAAACTGCGCTGGTCATCATCGATATGCAGGTCGATTTTTGTGGAAGAGGCGGTTATGTTGACCGCATGGGATATGATATATCGTTAACGGCGCGCGCAATTGAACCGATTCGGACGTTGTTGCATAAAGTTCGCACGATACCAGGATTTACGGTTATACACACGCGTGAAGGGCATCGTCCAGATTTGACGGATTTGCCAGCCAATAAGCGTTGGCGTAGTCTTCAAATCGGTGCAGAAATTGGCTCTTCGGGGCCTTGCGGACGTATTCTTGTGCGTGGCGAGGCAGGTTGGGACATTATTGAGGAGTTGGCGCCGCTACCTGATGAAATCATTATCGATAAGCCGGGTAAAGGCAGTTTTTATGCCACTGATTTAGACATGATTTTACGTCAAAAAGGAATTACACATTTGATTTTGACGGGCATCACGACGGATGTATGTGTACATACAACGATGCGTGAAGCGAATGACCGCGGTTACGAATGTCTCATCTTAGAAGACTGTACCGGTGCAACTGATTATGGAAATCATCTTGCCGCTTTGAAAATGGTAACGATGCAAGGCGGCGTGTTTGGCAGCGTATCGAATTCACAATCAGTAATCGAGGCGCTCGATACATTAACATAAGCGGAGGAACTGAAGATGAAATTAGCTGAAATTACGACTGTAAAAGAGGGACAATCGATAACATGGACGCAAATTCCCGAACATATTCAACTGTTTCATCGTGAAATTGTTGATGCGGCTGAGGCCGATGCACTCGGCGTGCGCGTTAGTTCCGTGCTTTGGGAAAAAATCGAAGTGGGCGGTCAAGTGTTGCCGCATTACCACAATGTTGCGGAAGTCATTCACATCACCGTTGGCAAAGTGAAACTGCTCTGCAATGGTGAATGGAAATCGTATCAAGCGGGCGATACGTTTCATGTGCCAGCGGGCGTAGTTCATTCTGTGAAAAATGACGATTCAGCACCGACCGAACAAATCAGCATCTTTTTACCGGCAAATGCAGAAATTCCGAGCAATCAATTTTTTCAAACGATTCTTGTAGAAAACAAATATGAGTAGTTTCGTCTCTGCACAACCTTTTGATTTTTCTTTTGACCTAAGTAGTACGGCGCTGCTGGTCATCGACATGCAGAATGATTTTTGCACCGCAGGTGGTTTTGGAGAAAAACTTGGCAATGATATATCGCCTGCACGCGCAATCATCCCAACGATTCAAAATGTATTGCAGCATTGTCGACGATTAGGAATAACAGTCATTCATACGCGCGAAGGACATCTGCCTGATTTGTCTGATTGTCCGGCAAGCAAACTGCAACGAAGCCAGCGGCAAGGAGCAGGAATCGGAGATTTGGGTCCGATGGGACGGATCTTGACTCGCGGTGAACTTGGTCACGCGATTGTAGATGAATTGCAACCGATATCGGGAGAATATGTGATTGACAAACCTGGCAAAGGAGCCTTCTATGATACTGAGTTGCAAACTCTGCTTACGCAATTAGGCATTCGCTCGCTAATTGTGACTGGTGTCACTACCCACGTATGTGTGCATACGACGGTGCGTGAAGCAAATGATCGAGGCTACGAGTGTTTGGTGCTCGAGGACGCAACCGCCGCATTTGACATTCGAGACCACGAAGCGGCTATTCGCATGATTCATCAGCAAGGAGCAATCTTTGGTTGGGTGTCGACGGTCGAACAATTGCTTTCGGCAAAATTTGAATAAAATGATATACTACTCTATATGGTGTGCTATTTTCAGCATCGGTGAGAGGAGGGGCAAACATGGCTGACATGAGACAATCTGTTGTTACTTGTCAGGAGTTGTTTGCTCTTCCGCTGCTTGCCGATGCTGTTTTACTTGCAGGCAAAGAAGGCTTATATCGTCAAGTGAGTCGCGTCAATGTGATGGAAGTGCCTGATGTCACGGATTGGGTGCAAAGCGGCGAGTTTTTAATGACAACTGGTTATCCGCTACGTGACAATCCGCACACATTTGTTGAGTTGATTCGGCAATTGTCTGCGAAAGGGGTCGTTGCTCTCGGAATCAAAACCAAACGATTCGTCGACATCATTCCGCCTGAAGTGATCGCTGTTGCAGACGCATTGAAATTCCCGCTCATCGAACTTCCGCCACAAACAGTCTTCTCAGAAATCATCCATGAAGTGATGGAACTCGTGTTAGCTCACGAGATGTTTCAGTTGACGATTTTACAGGAGCGGATGCAGGCCATCACCAGCGTCTTGATGGATGGTGGTGGCATCATAGAAATGTTGCAAGAATTGGAACGCTTGTTCAACCACCACGTATTGTTTTTAGACACTCACGCCGACGTCTTGATAACGGATAAGACAGCATCAGATTTGCTAAAGACGATTGAGGCAAATCGTATATGGAGTCAAAACCTCATTTCTGAGATGGACCGAGTTGCTGCTGCGGATTCGTTCGGTGAATTACAAATTCAACAAAACGACCGGGCATACGCAGGCTATTTTTGCAAAATTCAAATGTCATACGGAAGACGTTGTTATCTGCTTTTAATTAGTCGTGGTCCGCAACTATTAGATATCGATAAATTAACAATAGATCGTATTAAACCGATTGTTGTTTTGGAATTGATGAACTTAGAGGCGCGGCGTTCTGTGGAACATAAATATTTGGACCAGTTTTTGCAGGATTGGTTATTCGCTAGACTGGATGGTGACGCCGAATGGAAAATGCGTGCCAAACTATGCGGTTTTGAATATGAAGAATCGAATTTGTATGCTGTTGCTGTGCTTCGTAACCGGCAAAACGAGTCAAATCAGATGCCGATTCCGTCAACAGTGATTGAACGATTTCAGGCATTACGTGAGCATAGTGATGGATTGATGTTTCAAACGTTGTTTTTAGATGAACAGATTGTGTGGTTTATCGGTATTCCTCAAGAGATTGCAGAGAAGGGCAACCAAAATCTACGTAAACGGATAGAGAAGCAGATTCATTCAGAAATTTTTCAGCATTACTTCGTTCAATTGGGAAAAATCGTGCGCACGAACGAGGTTTTTGCAAGTTATAGTGAAGCATTGAAAATTCAACAAATCAGTTTGCAATCCGGACTGAATCACAACTTGTTGACTTACGATGATTTGGGTGTGTATCCACTTCTAACAACATTACCCGATTGTGATGAGTTACAACATTTTCGCAAAAAATTTATCGAACCTCTATTGATGTTCGAGAAGACACATCACCTCAATATCATAGAAACATTGGATACGTATTTTCAGTGCAATCAAAATATGAAATCGACTGCCGAGAAGTTGTTTACGCATTACAATACGATTGTCTACCGAATGGATCGAATCAAGAACTTGCTTGGATTCGATCTAGATCAGGCAGATGTTCGTCTGCAACTTCATTTAGCGTTAAAACTTTATCATTTAGATCTCAGTAGAAAACGGGCAAGCATGCCCGTTTGGCGGCCAACTACTGGTAGAAGTGAAAGTAGCAACGCCTAAAAGACTTTCAATTCTGCCGACTAAGGGCCAAAATTTCATCAGAAACGGGCAAGCATGCCCGTTTGGGGGCCAACTACTGGTAGAAGTGAAAGTAGCAACACCTAAAAAGACTTTCAATTCTGCCGACTAAGGGCTAAATTTTCAAAAAAACTGCGGAATGAGTCGCAAATATTTCCCGGGTAATCGCAAATTTTGACAATTATTTTTGTTTTCGACAAGGAGCGCATCGTGTGACACAACCTTTTCGCCAAGTTGCTACGAACACCATATTGAAGATGTCGAATATCGAGTTAACGTATCGTATACATGATTTGTTGCTGACAACAGCAACTTCATACGATTGTTTAAGTAATGCCATTTGGAATGGCGGTATAACGAGAGCGAAACACTTTCTTAATTGGAAAGTACCGCTCGATTTTGCCGACGAGAATCCGGAAAATGCTTGTAAAACGCATGCAGTTTCGTCTGGGTTAGATACGCGTCAAACAGTTGTTTTGATGACTGCAGCCAAACTGACGCACGCATCCGTTCATCAGACAAAACAATCTAGTTTTTCTATCTTATGTTTGGCGACGGCTGGCACGAGCAATGCAGTCCGAGCCGGAAAAGCAAGAAAAACTTATCCTTCCTACGTAGCAGGTACAGTGAATGTCACTGTCCTCATCAATGCTAAAATGACATCCGCAGCCATCGCCAATGCTCTGATTACAAGTACAGAAGCGAAAGCAGCAGCATTGATAGATGCCGGAATTCCCGATCAATCGAATGGTTTGCTTGCAACAGGTACGACAACGGATGCAGTGGTGATTGGGTGCAGTCAATCAAATGATTGGCCACATATACATCGCTATGCTGGAACGGCCTCTGAATTGGGGCACGCAATCGAAATGCTTGTATACCAATCGGTGCTGGAGTCGGTCACAACTCAGCACGATGATTGATCGATACTCAACATTTTGTGGTCTTTGTCTTACGAAAACACAATATTTTGAAATTTTACTTGTCAGAAGATCGGTTTTTGATTATAATTCTCGCAAGAGCAACGAATCGAAAATTAAATATCCTTACATTGTCAGGTGCCTGTGTTTTTTTGAACCAGGTTAAAAGGGAAGCCGGTGTGAATCCGGCACGGTCCCGCCACTGTAAATTGGGGACGACCTCGAAGTGCCACTGTTCATACGAACGGGAAGGCGAGGAAGTTATCAAACCCATAAGTCAGGAGACCTGCCTGTACAATCGAGCTCAAGGAATCCTTCGCGGAAAAGGATCGAGATTTGTTAGGTGAAGTCTATTTGTCTACCTGATTACTCGCCCCCATCCAATATAGGATGGGGGTTTCGTTTTTGCTTGCACGAAGGGGATGTTTAAATACGGTACGTTCTCAACCAAGAAAAGAGGAGAACATAATATGAAGAAGTTTCTAGTTAGTTCTTTGATGGTGGTCATGGTATTTACTCTCATAGGCTGTGGCTCTGGTAGTGAGACTGTCACTGAAATTGAAACTGAAACTGAAAAGCAAGTTGTCGAACAAGAAAATCAGTCGAATGTGACAAAATTCCCGCTTACAGTTAAAGATGCATCCGGTGTCGATGTCGTTTTGGAAAAAGAACCGCAGCGTATTGTGTCGATTGCGCCCGCCGAGACAGAAGTGTTGTTCGCTTTAGGTTTAGGTGATCGAGTGGTCGGCGTAACGGACTGGTGTGATTATCCTGCTGAAGCGAAAACGAAATCCAAAATCGGTGATATGAATTCGAATTTGGAAGCGATTCTGGCACTGAACCCAGATTTAATTATCGGTGGTTATACACTTAACACCGAAGCGATAAAAAAGTTGAGAGAGTTAAAGCAAACAGTCTTTACTGTAGAACCGAAAACAATCGAACAAGTTAAGGAACGTATTGTCCAGGTCGGCTTGATTACGAATCGCCAAACGGAAGCCGAACAATTAGTAGAAAGCATGAATACTAAAATCGACACTGTAGCGAACGCAGTATCTAAACTTAGTGAAAACGAAAAGAAAAAGATTTACCTAGAATTCGATGCCATGTGGACGGTTGGACAAGGTGAATTTGGTCATGATTTAATCGGAATGGCTGGTGCTATCAACGTTGCCAAGGACAAACAGGGTTGGCTCGAAGTGAATGATGAATTTGTCATCAAGCAAAATCCTGATGTCATTGTGTACGCTAGCTACACGAAAGATAATGCCGTTGCCGAAGTCATTAAAAAACGAAACGGATGGGCCGCAATCACTGCGGTGAAAGATAATCAAGTGCTTGGCATTGATGCGAATCTGTTAAGTCGTCCAGGTCCACGGATTGCGGACGGTCTTCATGAATTAGCAAAAGGAGTTTACCCAGAGTTGGTGAAATAATGGTAAAACGTCTGTTCTTTTGGACGACTTTCGGTTTAGTCCTGCTTGTCGTATCAGTGATTGTCAGTTTGTCCGTCGGTTCTGCTCACATCCCGCTTCATGAAACGTGGCGAGTAATCTTGCAGCAAGTTCCGTGGATTGGTCAGATGATTGAAACAGATTGGACGGAATCGACGGAGCAAATTCTTCTACAAGTCAGAGCGCCGCGCGTACTTCTTGCATTGCTGGTTGGAGCGGCGTTGGCGTTAGCAGGCACAGGCTTCCAAGGGGTACTCCGCAATCCTCTGGCAGAGCCGTACACGCTTGGTGTTGCCTCCGGTTCGGCAGTCGGAGCATTAGTCGTGATTTTGCTCGGTCTACAATATGCGTGGTCTGGTAGTTGGACGATTCCGCTTGCTGCATTTTTGACGGGGCTACTCACGTTGTGGCTAGTGATTATACTTTCTCGTCAACAATCGAAATTGAAAATCGAAACGTTGATTCTTGCAGGTGTAGTGATTCAAGCTTTCTTTGGTTCCGTTGTTTCATTTCTCGTTTCCATCTCGCGAAATTCAATGAATGAAATGATTTTTTGGTTGATGGGCAGTCTTTCGCTTAAAGGGTGGAGTTATTCCTTCATCATTCTGCCGTACCTGGTCTTCGGATTTATCATTTTGCTATTGATGGGCAGAGAACTAAATCTCTTCTCGTTGGGTGAACGCCAAGCGATGCATCTTGGTGTAAATATTGAACGAACCAAACTAGTTGTGTTAATCATATGCACATTGCTGACCGCAGCTGCCGTCTCGGTTGCAGGTATCATTAGCTTTGTCGGCTTGGTGATTCCACACATTTTACGGTTGATGGTCGGTTCTGATTATCGAATACTGATTCCTTTGTCCGTAATTTTTGGAGCTATTTATGTGCTGTGGGCAGATACCTTGTCCCGAATGCTGCTCGATCCACAAGTAATTCCGCTTGGTGTGATTACATCGATACTGGGCGCGCCGTTTTTTGCCTGGTTGTTGATTCAAAATAAACGTGGCGCTGCATCCTGATTGAATGAGGCGATGATTGATGAACGTTAATGTACAAGATTTGCGAAAATTGTATGGTAATCAGGCAGTCTTGGACGGCGTACAGTTTGCTGTTCGTCCCGGCGAGTGTTTCGGTATTATCGGTCCAAACGGAAGCGGTAAGTCGACATTGTTGAAAATGCTTTCTGGTGTGGAGCGAGCCGATTCAGGGCATGTTCACTTAAACGGTGTTGATATTGCCAAGATGAAAACAAAGCAAATTGCTCGGAAAATTGCTGTGTTGCTACAAGAAGCATTATCGCCCGTAGATTATAGCGTACGTGACGTTATTGAGATGGGACGATACCCTCATCAGAACTGGTGGGGGATTGATGACACAGAATGCACTTCCTTGATTGCAGACATCTCATATAAGCTATGCTTGGAACATCTTTTGCATCGTGCGGTCTCGACACTGAGTGGCGGAGAGCGACAACGAGTAGCGATTGCGAAAGCGATGGCACAACAACCAGATCTGTTATTGCTTGATGAACCGACCACTTTTTTGGACATCGGGTACCAAATGCAGATGATGGATATGGTGCGTAATTGGCAAGTTGAACAAGGAATTACGGTGATTACAGTACTCCACGATTTAAATCTTGCTGCGCAATACTGTGACCGTATACTAATCCTGAATCAAGGAAAACAAATCGCATTAGGAACGCCTGCAGAAGTCATTAGTGATCACCTGATTGAGTCGGTATACGGAACGAGACCGATTATCTTAGAACACCCAGTCAGTGCACTCCCGCAAATTTTACTTCAACCGGGGGCGCTCCCATTACAATAAAGCAAATGGAGTTTGAGTATGATTGATGTTCGTTCGATAGCAAGTGAAATTCAGCCGCTTGAAGCAGAATGGTTGCAAAGGGCACAGAACCATTTGGATCAATTAACGAAACCGCCTGGGAGCTTAGGCAAATTAGAACATTTAGCTAAGCAGTTAGTTGCTATTCGAAAAGAAATGACACCGCGATTGGAAAAAAAAGCAGTCATTGTCATGGCTGCTGACCATGGTGTTTGCGATGAAGGAATTAGTCAATATCCGCAGGCGGTAACAGGGCAAATGATCTTGAATTTTCTGCAAGGTGGTGCCGCTGTCAATGTGCTGGCTCGCCAAGCGGGTGCTGATGTTTTTTGCTATGATATCGGTTCGAAAGCAGACATTCCTAACGAACAATTGCATTCAAACAAAATAAGAAATGGTACGGGCAATATTGCGATAGAACCAGCGATGTCAGAACAAGAGGCGGAACTTGCCATCATGCGGGGCGTTTCTCTTGTTCATCGATTGGTTGCAGACGGTTATACATGTTTTGCTACAGGCGAAATGGGCATTGGCAATACGACAGTTAGTTCAGCTTTGCTTTGTGTGTTGCTTGAAAAAACGCCGAGTGAAATCGTTGGATTTGGTACAGGTATTGATGCTACAAAAAAACTTCATAAAGAATTGGTTGTACAACGAGCTATACATCGATTTGAATCAGCCAAAATAAAACGGCATGAAGAGAGAATTCCTTATGCTCTGGAGTTGCTTGCTCAACTTGGTGGTTTAGAAATTGCTGGTCTCGTAGGCGTAATTCTTGGTTGTGCTTATCATCGATGCCCGATTGTGATTGATGGTTTTATTTCAACAACAGCTGCCGTCGTTGCCGCGCACATAGCTCCGAATGCTGTGCAATACATGGTGCCTTCACATTTGTCACACGAAGCTGGACATCGCCACGCACTCGCTCATTTAGAGTTACAACCAATGCTTCATATGGACATGCGACTGGGTGAGGGAACGGGCGCAGTGCTTTGTTTTCCTTTGATTGATGTGGCCATAGCCATTATCTGTGAGATGGCAACATTTGAAAGTGCAGGCGTTTCTGGTGAGTTGGATTCTTAATGCAAGAAAGGATGAATGGATTTGATTGTTCTGGTCACAGGCGGTGTACGCAGTGGAAAAAGTTCGTTTGCAGAACAATATGTCCGTCATCATTTCTTATCAGCTGTTTACGTTGCAACTGCTGTCGCTTTTGATGAAGAAATGCGACAACGTATTCAAATTCATATCGATCAACGAAGAGACTCGGGATTTACTTGGAAAACTATCGAAGAATCGTACGAATTGAGCAATCTACTAGAAAAAGATTTGCGTGATGAAGCAGTGATTTTGGTTGATTGTCTTACCGTATGGTTATCTAATTGGTTAATTAAATTAGATGTTGAGCAATCTATGGACTCATTGCCTTTGATAATCGATGAATTGATCAAAGTTGCACAAAATATGAACGGAACGATTGTTTTTGTGACCAATGAAGTCGGTTCGGGTATCGTTCCCGAGTATAAACTAGGTCGGCTATTCCGAGATTACGCAGGTATTTTAAATAGGAGGCTAGCTGAACTTGCAGATGAAGTAATCATGGTCGTTGCCGGTATTCCTGTTCCATTGAAGCAACTACAATATGATTGGAAACAGAGCAGAAAAGATGGCGGTAGCGCATGATTTTTTTCAGTTTATATGAAATCCTTTTTATCGTGCTTTCAGCAATCATCGTCGATTGGTTAATCGGTGATCCGCGGTGGTTGATTCATCCGGTCACCATCCTCGGCAAGTTGATTCGCCGAATAGAATACGTTTTGTCGAATCAAACGGAGCAAACGGCATGGACTCAGCGCCTGAAAGGCGTTTTGTTGCTTTTCTTAGTAGCAGGTTGTGCGTTTGTAATCATTTGGTGGATGCAACTACTGACGAACAATATAGCACTGTGGCTCTGCTATATCATAAACATTTGGTTTATTTCGACGACAATCGCTTGTAAGGGTTTGAAGGACGCCGCTTTGGCAGTATTTAACGCTTTGCAGAAAAATGATGTTCAACAGGCTCGGCTTGCTGTCTCGATGATTGTTGGAAGAGACACGGCGCACTTGGATGAGCCTGAAATTGTGCGGGCAACCGTTGAGACAGTTGCTGAAAATACTGTGGATGCTTATGTTGCTCCAATTTTTTACGCTCTTCTTGGTGCCGCACCGCTTGCGATGCTATATCGAGCTGTTAACACGCTAGACTCTATGGTTGGCTATAAGAATCAGAAATACTTGTATTTTGGCTGGGCATCGGCCCGCACGGATGACATTCTTAACTTTATCCCGGCTAGACTAACGGGCATATTTTTGGGTTTGAGTGCCCTCGCTTTATATGGACCGAAGGCAATGATTCGAAGTTGGAAGTCAATCATTCAATTTGCCCGCCTTCATCCAAGTCCAAACAGTGGCATACCCGAATCGGCAGTTGCAGGAGCACTTCATGTCCGCTTAGGTGGTAAAAATCAATACGGTGAAATCATCAGTCACAGGGCTTATATGGGTTGGCCGAATCAGACGTTGCGAGTCCATCATATTCGTCAATCGATTCGCATGCTATATGTGACAAGTTATTATATTGCGGGAGGGATTGTATGTTTGCTTTGCTGGCAGCTATACAGTTTTTGACGCGAATCCCTATTCCGCTTCGGATTGATTATGAATCGAAATTGCTCGCACGAAGCACTTCGTTCTTTCCTTTCGTCGGATTGTTGATTGGTATGATAGTTGCTTCGGCAGCCTATTTGTTTTCATTTTTCCTACCCACATACATCGTACCCGTGATTGCGGTTGCGGTGTGGGTGGCGCTCACTGGTGCGCTCCATTTGGACGGATTGCTCGATACTGCCGATGGCTTGCTGAGCCATCGAAACAGAGAACAGATGCTAGAGATTATGAAAGATAGTCGCATCGGTGCGATGGGCACGATTGTTGCTTTGTTTTATCTGTTGTTAAAAATATTGCTTGTGTTTGCAATGCTCGAGCAACAAAGCGGATGGTTGCCTTATTTGTTCTTAGCAGTGATTCCGATTTATAGTCGTTGGACGATGACGGTCGCAATCGTTTTTTGGCCGTATGCTCGAACTGAAAATGGATTAGGCAGTCTGTATCAAGCAACGAATGTTAGGCACTTTGTAATTTCAAGTTTGATGATGTTGATTTGTAGTTTGCTTCCATGGTCTGCTGTCGCTCAAAGTGTTGATTTCGTTATCAATTCATGGTTGTTGATTGTTTCTGTAGCGGTCTTTGTTACCGTCATTTTCGCTTCTTTATGTGTTCGCCGACTTGGTGGCATGACAGGAGACACGTATGGCGCACTGAACGAATTGACAGAGTTGGCGATTTTATTCGCAATCGTAATCGCGGGGAGGGTTTGACGATGTTGGAGCGTTACGGTCATGGTGGCGATTTGTTAACTGCTGCTGAATTGTTCGGTCATTCGCCCGATTTATTTTTGGACTACAGTTCAAATATGAATCCGATGGGTCCTCCAACTTGTGTACAACGTATTTTTTCAGAGCGTTGGATGGAAGTTGTTCGTTATCCGGATCCTGCTACTCGTGTATTGCGCAAGAAAATTGCGGCATATTATCGTATACCTGAAGAATCCATCTTAGTAGGGAACGGAGCAGCCGAACTGATTGATTTGGTCGTTCGCATCACACAACCTGCTACCGTTGCAGTGACAGCTCCTTCTTTTGTCGAGTATAGTGATAATGCTCTTAGGGTAGGAGCGTCGCTTCATTACATTCCGCTGAAGGCAGAGCACTCTTTTGATGTGCAAGCAGAGGATCTATCTCACGCCTTATATAAAGCGGACTTAACTATGCTCGGTCACCCCAATAATCCTACTGGCCGTCTTATTCCCGATGTCTTGATGGACATGTTACAAACCGCAAAAGGTACGGTTATGCTGGATGAAGCATTTATTGATTTTTTGGAGAATGAAGAGCAAGTCAGCATGATTCAGCGTGCTCCCTCGATGAAAAAATTGATAGTGATTCGTTCGATGACTAAATTTTTCGCGATTCCTGGTATTCGTCTTGGATTTGTGGTTGCTCATCCCGATATTATCTTGCAAATGCGCAATCTTCAGGTTCATTGGAGTGTTAATCATTTTTCGCAATTGATCGGTGCGGCGGCGCTAGATGATGCACAGTATATTTCTGATACGAAAAAACGGGTGAGTACGGAGCGGCAATGGTTTTATGAGCAGTTATCGAGCATAGGACTCGATGTGATTCAAAGCGCAGTCAATTACTTGCTCGTTCGGTTGCCGAAACAAGTTCCGTTTCATGTACCAGAAATGCAGGAAAAATTGGGTCAAATGAAAATTTTAATCCGCGATGCATCGCGATTTCCCGGTTTGGATGAACGATATTTTCGCTTGGCGGTGCGTTTGCGGGAAGATAATGAAACGGTCGCACGTGCATTGAAACATATAATACAACCTTAAATAACGAGCATGCTTACCTGTTTGATGGTCAAACTTTCATAAGAAACACAAGGAGGAAGAGAATCATGAAAATTTACACGCGTACGGGTGACGAAGGCAAAACAAGTATTATTGGTGGTATGGCTTATAAAGATGACATTCGTGTGGAATCGTATGGCACAGTGGATGAACTGAACAGTTTTCTCGGACAAGCAATTAGCATGATGGATCCGGCGAAATATTCAGACCTTCGCGTCGATTTGCTTGAGGTACAGCACGAACTGTTTGATTGTGGTAACGACTTGGCGTTCAGCAGACCGAAAGTCGATCGTTACAAAGTGTCGGAAGCGATGGTCGAGCGTCTCGAAACGTGGATTGATAAGTACGACGCTGAAACACCTGATATTACTAAGTTTATTTTGCCAGGAGGCAGTTTGCTCTCTTCGACTTTGCATGTTTGCCGAACGGTTTGTCGACGAGCAGAACGAAGAGTAGTAACGTTGGCACAGTCACACGAAATCAATGAGGCGGTTCGCAAGTATTTGAATCGACTTTCTGACTTGTTGTTTACGGTTGCCCGTTTGGCAAATGTTCGCGAAGGTGTAGCCGATATTGAATATGCTCGGAGTGCAGACGTGTTCCACACGCCGAAGAAAGATTGATTTTATGAACTGTTTTTGACGCTTACTATGCTGTCGAACGGAATCCAGGTCATGTCTTCTTCTTTTTGCAACTTGATGCGCTGACTATGCTCATCGATTTTGCTGACGTTGCCAGTCGTGTATTCGTACTGTTGTTCATGCACCCATTGCACGTCAATCGTTTTTTGCGTATAATACGATTCTTTGATGCAACGCACAATCAATTCAAACTCGTCATCGTGCAAACAGGGCTTGTCGCGCTTGTTTTGTGCCTGGCGAGAGACGACAAATGCTTCGCGATGTTGCGGCAACATCATCCGGCTCGACTCCCATAGCCCGTTTTTCTCTAGTTTTTTACTCATGAATAGTGACCTCCAATCTTTTTTGATCGGTCCTTGGCTTGACCCGCTGCAGTCAATGAGGCGGCCCTGACAATGGCTGCCGTTCCATACTTTTCTTTGATCGCGTCCATCACATCGCTGAGGGCGCGTTCTTTTTTGTCATCGCGGAATAAATCTAGCTGGTATTCATCTTGTGAACTGAGTTGCGATAGACCGACTGAAAGTGCCCGTACAGGCAACCCGTCCCAGTGCTTTTCGAACAATTTGCATGCTGCATCGTACAGTTCTGATGCAAAATTTGTCGGATGTGACAATGTCATTTGTCGATAAAATCCGCTTGGTATGTCGAAATTTGCGCCGCGTAATCCGACAGAAATCGTCTGGCCGATGACTTGTTTGTGACGCGCTCTTCGACAAACTTCTTCACTTAATTCAAGCAATATGACATGAATGTCCTCGAGCGTGTGGTAGTCTCTCGGCAACGTCATCTGATGGCCAATCGCTTTTTGTCCCTCGAATGTTTGCGGCGAGACAGGGGAATCATCGATTCCGTTGGCAATTTGCCATAGCACCTGACCGTTGACACCCCATTTATCTGTTAATTTTTTGAGTGGTGTTTGCGCCAATTGACCGATTGTGAAAATACCCATTCGTTGCATATGGCGTTTCATTCGCCCGCCGATACCAAACATATTCTCGACAGGCAGTAGCCAAAGTGTGTTGGGCAAAGAATGCTTGAATAAATGAAAGATGCCGGAGTCATTTTTTTTAGCGAAATTGTCGCAGGCCAGTTTCGCTAAAACTTTATTCTCACTAATGCCAATGCGCGCATAGATGCCTGTATTCAGCATGATTTTCGTTTGAATTTGCTGGGCGATGGTGTCGGCGTTACCGAACAGATGCATGGAGTGTGTGATGTCCAAAAATTGTTCGTCAATGGAATAGGGTTCGACTAAGTCAGTGAAGGATTGCAAAATATCGCTGATGGTTAGTGAAATATCAATGTACGTCTGCATCCGCGGTTTGATGACGACGGCTTCCGGACACTTTTTGAGGGCTTCACCGAGTCGCTCAGCTGTTTTGACGCCGTGTGCTTTAGCGAGCGGACAAGCCGCCAAAATCACACCTGATCGGCGCGCTGGATCACCAGCAACCAGCACGGGTCGCTGTGCATATTCGGGATGAGCCGCCTTCTCTACAGCGGCATAAAACGACTGCATATCCGCGAGCATAATGACACGGTGTCCTCTAGTTGTCATGCCTTTGATCGACCTCCGTTCATTCATTTTCCGCCGGTGAAATCATTATAATACGAACAAATGTTCGTTTTCAAGTATAATTTTCGACAAAAAAAGGCCATCCCAAAGTAGATCTTTCTACTTAGGGCAGCCTTTAAGAATACTACCATTTACCAGGATCAAGACTTCGATGATCGAGCCCTTCCCATATATTTTTGATTTTCACTTCATCCGGACGCTCGAAGACGAGGAAGGCACTCGATAAATGACGCTCTCCGTATTCGCCCGCTGGACTGTTGAGAATTTGATTGTTGTGGACGAGAATGGTTGATGAACCTCCATCTAAGTTGGCCGCAATGACCGCCCCGCGTTCGAGAAACATTTCTTGGACATCATAAAGCGTGGCGCCGATGCTGTGTGTTTGCCTGCCGTCGATGACGGCGAACATGATGGTTCCGTCTGCTTTTTGTGCCATACAAGTACGAGGTGCAACGCCCCATCCGGCGGCGCGGCTTTTAATCATGCCTTGACCGTTAACGATGAACTTCGGCGAAAAGGTGACAGCCTCCTGAACGCCCATTTTCAATAATTCGGAAGGACGATATTTGCCCGCTACCATCTTGCCAGTTTTGTCGATGCCTACAATATGTGTCGGCAAATCGCCACCAGTGCCGTTAAAAAACAGTTCGCCGCCAGCCATGACGATGCCAATCGGCACAAATCCGTTGCCGCGATACTGCGGATCAGCAAACCCACCACCATTGACACCGGCCACTGCGCCTGTTCGTGTCACCATGTCCGATACTTTTTCACCGATTCCTACTTTTCCAGGCACAACGATGCGCACTTTTTTAGGGTCGGATACATGTAAGATATGGCCTTCGAATCCTGTGCCGGATACTTTCTCGATTTCGACAAGCGGTCCGTCAAGTTTCGCGTCAGTGTCGATGTTTGTCGTTTCTTGAATACGCGCAAATTCGTCAGACATGCGCCAAATTTCGTCAACTCGATTTTTGAGCTCTTGTTCACCAATCAAATAAACGGCCCAATGTCGATGTTGCGTGACGATTAGCGTATCGGCCAAAAAGTAGCGAAACTGAGTTCCAAAATCGGTATACAGGAACCAAAGTAGAAATAATAGACAAGCGGTTAGCGTGAGACCGATTACATATTGAACGATGCGAAACCAGCGCTTCGCCCACATTGATTGGAAAAACTCAGCACTTAGAAAGAAAGATTGTTTGCTGCGTCTCATCGAAAATTGCCCCTCCGAATATGTTCGAGCTGAAATGTTACCAAATTTTAAATCTTGTCTGTATTATATATGATTTGTTGAATATTCGTCATCCTTGCTCATTGCGAAAGCGAGGAAAACTATTGTATGATTTGATTAATGTCAAATCAAATTCGGAGGTTGCTATGTCTGATAAGAAAAATCGTCGAGTCGAACGTGCGCGTCAACGGGAACGCAAACAATTGTTGCAAAAACTTGTGATTGCTACATTGCTAGTCGTCGCGGTTGCGGCGGGCGTGGTGATGATGATTAACTCTAAATCTACAACCAAAGATTCTGCTGAGTTGTATAAAAATCAACCGATGATTGGTCAGGCAGATGCACCAGTGAAAATTGTCGAATTTGGTGATTTTAAATGTCCGGCTTGTAAGAGATTCACAATCAGAGATTATCCGCAGATTAAAAAAGAATTGATTGATACCGGTATTGCAAGTTTTTATTTTGTTAATTTCCCGTTTCTAGGGTCCGATTCAACGACCGCAGGGCTTGCGGTAGAATCTGTGTTTGCGCAAAAACCGGCGGCTTTTTGGGATTATTACAAAGCGATTTATGATGCTCAAGGTGATGAGCGGACGAACTGGGCAACGACAGACAAATTGATTGAGATTGCAGAGCAGACGAATATTGCTGTTGATGTCAATCGCCTGCGCCAAGATATTGAGAAGGAAACTCAAATGCAACAAGTTGAGGATGATCTTGCTCTTGCGAAAAAGTATCGCATTACGAGTACGCCGACATTGTTGGTTAATGGCGAAAAAATCAAATTTGAAGATTTTGACGACATTAAGCAGGCGGTATTAAAAGCGCGTGACGAGCAAAAGGCAAAGGATGAAGCGAAAAAATGAGTGCAGTCCGCAATGTGTTGGCGAGCTACGGTTTATACATGGCTTGGGTAGTTGCGTTGGTGGCAACGTTGGGCAGTCTCTATTTGAGCGAAATCATGTTGTTTGAACCGTGTCGCTTGTGCTGGATTCAGCGCATTTTCATGTATCCGCTTGCGATTCTGCTAGGGATTGCCTGTTTCCGCGGAGATTACAAGATTATTCGCTATGCACTGGCGCTTAGTATCCCAGGGGGGTTGGTTGCGCTCTATCAATACTTGATGCAACAGATTCCAGCCGTGCAAAAATTGACGCCTTGTAAAGTAGGCGTTCCATGTCATTTGGATTATCTTGACTGGTACGGATGGATTACGATTCCGTTGCTCGCTTTGGTGGCGTTTGCGTTGATTACGATCATTTTATTGTTTACGAAAGAGCCACTCGAGTCTGCCGACTAAGAGCCTAACTTTTATACAAACTTCGGTTCCTTAAAGGAGTCGAAGTTTTTTTGTGTTACAAATGACTAGAAATGTGGCGAAATTGCGAACAAAAGCCTGTTGTAGATACGAGTTCACGATTTGTTCACAGTATTTTGTCGACACAAAAAGTACACTTGAGAAGGAATGAAAACGCTTACTGACAAGGAGAGTCGAACACCATGAACGTTCCGAAGCCATTGACCTTTTCTTTGCTATTGTTTAGCTTGCTGCTTTTGGTTAGCCTCGTCTGGGAAGCGACTGACGGACATGCCGCGAACCATTCGACCAAATTGCCGTTCAGTTGGGACAATGCGACGGTATACTTTGTATTAACCGATCGATTTTACGATGGTGACCCGAGCAATAATCATTCATACGGACGCGAACTGGATCGGAACGGCAAACCATACCCTGGATATCAGAAGAAAACGGGCACCTTTCACGGCGGCGACTTGCGTGGGTTGACGAAAAAATTGAACGAAGGCTATTTTACTAAACTCGGCGTTAATGCGATATGGATTACCTCGCCGATTGAGCAAATTCACGGTTGGGTAGGCGGTCTTAATTTTCGCCACTATGCGTATCACGGTTACTATGCGCTAGATTTTACAGAAGTCGACAAAAACATGGGATCGCGTGAAGATTTGCGCACATTTATCGACACGGCTCACAAAAAAGGAATTCGTGTATTGTTCGATGTCGTCATGAATCATGCCGGATACCCGGATATGAAGACGATGGAGAAATATCAGTTTGGTGCGCTGCGCAACGGATGGGATGATTTTTATTATGATCAATCCGAAAGTGCTGCGCACTATGAGCCGTACAATGAGCTAGTTGATGCGACTAATGCTGATCGTTGGTCGCGTTGGTGGGGACCCGATTGGATTAGACTGCCAAGTAAGTATGCTGGTTATGAGGCTTGTGTCGGCAATGAATTGACTTCATGCCTTGCTGATTTGCCAGACTTCAAAACGGATTCGACACAATCTGTCGGTTTGCCGAATTTCCTGCAAAGGAAATGGGGCGCTGCAAAAATGGCGCAGGAAAAGAAAGAACTAGATGCTTTTTTTGCTCGCACCGGTAAATCGCGCACGCCAACCAACTATATGATCAAATGGATTACCGATTGGGTGCGTGAATTTGGTGTCGATGGATTCCGCATCGATACGGCCAAGCACGTGCAAATGAGTGCTTGGAAAGATTTGAAGACGGAGTCGGTCAAGGCACTGCGTGAGTGGAAGGCGAAACATCCGACAAAAAAACTTGATAACCTCGACTTTTGGATGGTGGGTGAAGTTTGGGGTGCAGGTCTTGGTAAAAATCAGTATTTTACCGAGGGTGATTTTGACGCGCTAATTAACTTTAATTTTAAAGGTGTGCCGAACAATATGCAGGGGCTCGACAGCGTGTTCAGCGATTATGCGAATGCGCTCAACAACGATCCTGATTTCAATGTGCTCAGTTACATTTCCTCGCATGATACGGCGCTTTATAATCGTGCCAATTTGCTTAATGCGGGAACGGCGCTCTTGCTTGCTCCTGGTGCAGTGCAAATTTATTACGGTGATGAGACCGCCCGCAAGCCGGATAGTTCACCATGGGACCAACCGACGCGCACGCACATGAACTGGGATAGCATCGATAAAAATGTACTGACACATTGGCAAAAAATCGGTCAGTTCCGCAATCGTCATTTGGCTGTTGGTGCTGGCGAACATAAGAAGTTGCAAGATTCGCCGTATGCGTTCAGTAGAACGTATAGCGGACGCGGAGTTGCGGATGAGGTCGTAGTGGCGATTGGCGCCAAGGGAAAAGTGACGATTGATGTCGGCAACGTGTTCGACGAGGGCGACAAGATTCGCGAATTTTATACATGGAACACCGTGCCAGTCATCGATGGCAAAGTGACGCTGACAGCACATGCGAACGGCGTTGTGTTACTGGAGCGAGAGAGTGCTGGTAAACCGATGACCCGTGTGATGGCCTCGCCTTCTGAAGGTTCGTTTACTGATGACAAAATAGTGGTGACGCTTGGTTTGATGAATGCGAAGTCAGGAAAATATACGCTGAACGGTATGAATCCGAAAACTGCAGGACAAAAGTTTGTCAACGGACAGACGATCGCGATTGGTGCAGGCATCGCAATCGGACAGAAAGTGACACTTAAAGTTTATGCTAGCGGTTCGCTGGGTGAAGCGACGAAATCGTACACGTTCACGAAACAAAAGAAGCCAGAAGGGCTAGCGATTTATTTTAAAAAACCGGCGCAGTGGAGCGATCCGCAATTGTACTTTTATGGCATGAAACCGACCGTAGTAGCACCTGTTACATGGAACAGTGCGCCGGACATGAAATCGTTGGGCAACGGTTGGTACACGTATACGGTAATTGGCGCTGAGCAGGCGCAAGTGATGTTCAAAGATAAGAAGGGAAATCAGATTCCCGCTCGAAATCAGCCGGGGTTTGTGCGCACTCGTGGAGGCGCGTTTGATGGATCGAGTTGGAGCGAGCAGGTACCGGGCGTGAAGGTGCCGAAACCAGCGCCGAAACCAACACCGAAACCAGTCAACAATCCGAGTGGCAATGTGAAAAAACCGGCGGTTCCAGTGCAGGAGTCGAAGGCTCCAGTGCAGAAGTCTACGTCATCGCAATCATCATCAGCAATATCGGTTACACAACGTACGACGACTGAGGTAATCGTCAAATGGGCAACCCCCAAAGATAAGCGCACAATTATTGGTTATCACGTGTATCGCAATGGTCAGTTGTACGCATATGTGCGCGACACGACAACGTTCACGGATGCAAATGTAAGTTATGGACAGAGATATACGTACGTATTAAAATCAATCGACAATAAAGGCAACGTCGTACCGCACGGCAAACCGATTCCGGTCGTCGTAGGCAAGCGCTAACTTGGTATTCGCACCGTTTTCGTGTATGATACATATGCTACAATGAGCGAGAAGGCATATTTTTAAAAAGGGTGCGATGTTGTTTGCAACAAGCGATTGCAATTCTTGATTCCGGCGTTGGCGGATTGACCGTCGCCAAAGAAGTGATGCGTCAATTGCCGCAGGAAAAAATATTATATTTCGGCGATACAGCACGCACTCCGTACGGACCTCGTCCGGCTGAGGAAGTGTTGGCGTTTACGCACCAAATCGTTGATTACTTGCTACAGTATGATCCGAAAATGATTGTCATTGCCTGCAACACGGCAACGGCTGTCGGTCTGCAGGAGATCCGTGCGCGTGTCGACATTCCGGTACTGGGCGTCATCCATCCAGGCGTGCGGGCAGCGATAAAAATCACAAAGTCGAATCGTGTCGGTGTCATCGGCACTGAGGGAACGATTCGGAGCGGCGCTTATGAGCAGGCATTGCGACAAATTTCGCCGTTCGTGACGGTCGAGCAACTGGCATGCCCGCAATTTGTCACGCTTGTCGAAAATGGTCAGACGCATGGTGTTGAGACGGAACGAATTGTCGCGGAAACGTTGCATCCGATGAAGTCGAAAGAAATCGACTGCTTAATTTTGGGATGTACTCATTATCCATTTTTGACGGATGTAATTGGCAAAGTGATGGGCGAGGATGTCCATTTAATTAGTTCGGCCGATGAAACGGCGCGTGAGATTAGCACGATTTTGTATCATCGCGGACAGTTGATGCAATCTGGCGAGGTGCCGGTTCATCAGTTTTTTTCAAGCGGTGATGCGCAACTTTTCAAAGACATCGCGAGCAATTGGTTACAACAAGAAATTCAAGTGACGCCTGTTTCGTGGCATACGGTTCGCCCCTAAAGCATACATATTGGAAAACGGCGGGCGGAGGTGTGTGGCATCGACGGGCAGACACCGACTTTTGAGTTTACTTTTGAAGGTTTGCAGCGTGCATTGGCCAATTGGCAAATCGATTACCCTGAGGTTGTACAACCGCCAATCGGCTACAGTGTGCTTGGGCAGCCGTTACAACTTTTTAAAGTAGGCACGGGTCACATTCATCTGCACATGAACGCAGCGATGCATGCCAATGAGTGGTTGACTGCGTTTGCTTTGATTGCATGGGGCAGGCGTTGGACGGAGCAGTGGCAGACGTTTTTTCCTGAGTACACGCTTTGGCTTGTACCACTTGTTAATCCCGACGGGGTGCAACTCGTGATGAGCGGGTCGCTTGCTGATCCTGCTTGCATGGCGAAGGTTCGTGCGATGAATGGCGAATCGATGGATTTTTCTAATTGGAAGGCGAATGCTAGAGGCGTCGACTTGAACGACCAGTTTCCTGCTGGATGGCGTGACGAGTATGTGCGGCGTTCGGAGGAGCGTGAAGCTTGCGGTCAAACGTATGCCCCTGGTGCACGCGACTACTGCGGTGTAGAGCCGCTGAGCGAGCCAGAGGCAGTGGCGTTGGTGGAGTTCGTGCGACGCCAGTCATTTTCGACAGTAATCGCACTGCACTCGCAAGGTGAGGAAATTTATTGGAATTATAGAGGGTTCGAACCGGACGGAGCGGAGCTGATGGCACAGACGATGGCTGCTGCAAGTGGCTACCGCGCCGTTCGCTTGGCGGAGAGCGATGCCGGCTTCAAAGATTGGTTTATTGAACAGTTTCGTAAGCCGGGGTTCACCATTGAGTTAGGCTACGGACAGAACCCGTTGCCTGTCGAACAACTGGCTACAATCTGCGACAAACTTGAGCACATCTTATTCGCTTTTTTGTCGAATGAAAAACACGATTAATCTGCTGCCGATCAGCAACAGTCCGCCGAAAATAAATGTGGTGATGGCGAATGAGGTGAGTATCGGTTTGGCGTATACAAGTTCTCGCACTACTAAGCCGAACGGCACGGCAACGAACCATTGCGCCAACGTGATGCCGACCAGTGCCCAAACGGTTTCAGACTTGTATGGGCGATGACCGCTCAGCAACCAACCGCAAAGTAATAGTCCGAGTAGAAACGGCCATGCAGTGAGCCAAATGTCTGAAATGTTAAGCCCGGTGTCGTGCGAGTATTTTCCAATCATGACGAAGGCAAGGACAGCAATGATGTCAGCGATGACAAAGCGCGTGATGTGGCGATTCATAATGGTCTCCTTTGTGTTGAAATGTTTCATCTTTTATTCTAAATTGATACAATGAAGAGAGCAAGTTGAGCACCAAGGGGGCGGAGGTTGGCCATGCAGAATGTTTGGAAAATTGGTGATGTCGTGCTGGCACAGTATAAGACCGGCGAATACATCGGCAAAGTGTTCGATTTGACGAGCACGCGCGTCGTTGTACAAGTGTTGGCGGTGGCGAGGCACCCTGAACAGGGAGATCTGCATAACCCGCAACAGGCTGACGTGCCATTTTTTCACCAGCGAAAAGCACTCGCTTACAATGAGCGGGCACTCGTCTATGAGCATCAGTTGCGTCCGTGGCAGGCAGACATTCCCGCATATGAGGAGTCTTTGCAAGCGGCGCTAGTGGCCGAGATGGCGCGGATGAAGGCGATGGGGGACAATCCGTGGGCGTTACGCGGATTGGACGAGTTGCAGCGACTTGCGTCGGAGTATCGTCAGTAGCATAGTGCTACTCCTCGACATTAGGGTTGTTTTCGCATACAATAGTCAGAAATATTAATAAAAAGGATGAGTGCGGATTATGAAATGCAAAATTACGCGCAATGCTGCGAAAATTTTACAGCAAGAATTGGACAAGCAGGAAGATCAGTCGTTGAAACTACGCGTCATTATCACGCATCAGCACGGCAATCACGTGCATTATGGATTGGATTTTGATGTCGCAGGCGAGAATGATGTCGTCGTTCAAACCGATAAAGGCATCGACTTGATTCTTGAAAAAGGCAACGAGTGGATGGATGGTGTGGTCATCGATTACTTCTACATGCCTCAGGAAGGGTTTGCAATCTACAATCCGAGCAAAGGCAATCACGGCGACCATTAATTTGCGGGAGTTTTGGCGAGATGAAAAATGAAATACAAATTTGCGACAAATGCCGGCACATTCGGATGAAAACGTTGTTGCCGAAACTGCAAAAACTGGATCCTGACTGCCCTGTCAAAGTCGGTTGCAAATCGTACTGCGGTCCTTGTGCGCGCAGTCCGTTCGTATTTATCAATGGCCGTTATTTGACTGGAACCACTGAAGACGACATTGTCGAAAAAGCACGAAAGTATATTCGTGTGAAGCGTCGTGTTTGAGATTTCAGTTTTGCAAGTTGGAAGACAATTAACAATCGAGCATTCAAAAAAAGTTTCTGTCGCGCTGACAGAAACTTTTTTATTATATTTTGCGCGGCGGGAATGGTCCGAAAAATTGATACAGTTGACATTCGATGCGACCGTTAAACAATTTTCGACGTTTGCTCGCCTGCTGAGCAAAGTGATGCTCAAATGTCTTGCTTGGCGTTAACACGAACGCGGACCAATTCGGATGTGCGGCATAGATCGGCGCCAGTTCGCGAATCGCTGTCTCCGCATCTTTTTGTTCACCTAATCGTTCTCCATATGGTGGGTTGGTGATGATGCAGCCGTAATCACCTTGCAGTTTCAATCGTTTCACCGGTGCGACCTGGAAGCGGATTTGTTTCGCTAGTCCCGCCGCTTTGGCCGCCGCTTCAGCAACTGCAATCGCCTGCTCATCGTTATCGCTGCCGAACAATTCTAAAGGCTCGGCATCGTCAAGTGCATCGTATGCTTCGTCACGTGCATCATCCCAACGCGATGAACCAACGATTGGCCACTGTTCAGCATGAAAGGAACGCCGCAATCCAGGCGCCATATTCCACGCTTTCATCGCCGCTTCAATCAGGAATGTACCCGAACCGCAAAACGGATCGACAAGCGGTCGCTCGCCACTCCAACGACTCAGTTGAATAATCGCGGCTGCCATCGTCTCTTTGAGAGGCGCTTCCGTCACTAACTTACGGTAACCGCGTTTATGCAAGCCAGCACCCGTCGTATCGAGCGTGATTAGCGCACGATCCTTCAGTAAATTCACCTCAATCGTATATTTCGCACCGCTCTCCTCGAACCACTCGCTACCGTACGCTTGTTTTAACTTTTCCACGATCGCTTTTTTGACAATCCCTTGGCAAGCGGGCACGCTGCTTAATTGTGATTGATGGGAGCGGCCTTCTACAGGGAAACAGGCGTCGCGCGGCAACCAGTCAGCCCAAGTGATTGCTTTCACGCCTTCGAACAGTTCGTCGAACGTGCGGGCTGGAAACTCGCCCATTTTCACAAGAATCCGGTCCGTTGTCCGCATCCATAGGTTGGTGCGACAAATATCGGCCAAGTCACCGCGGAAGGTGACCCGTCCATTTTCGACTTGCTGGTCCATGTAGCCTAGTTCTTTTAACTCTTGCGCCACGACTGATTCCAGACCCATCGGTGCGGTGGCAATTAAGTGCAACTGCTTGTTCATCGATACTCACCTTTCTATTGTTTGTACGTTTGGTTGTACGTTAGCGAATAGTCCTTTCTGGATGGCGCGCGCAAGCCAAAGCAAATGAATCAGCAGGATGGCTGCAGAGAGCAGGAACACGCCTTCGATGCCGATCACACCGGCGCAGAAACCGCCGACAATCGGACCAAGAAAGTTACCGAGACTAAGAAAACTGCTGTTAAATCCGTAGGCGCGACTTTCCATGCCTTTCGGTGTTACGGTGCGAATCAGCGCATTCAGCGACGGGATCAATCCGCCCATGCAAATGCCAAACAAGAATCGCAACAACAGAAATAACCAAAAGTGATGAACGAACGCCTGCGGTATGAGCATGATGACGGCTCCAAGGAGTGAGGCGAGCAAAATTCGTTTGTGACCGATTTTGTCACCCAATCTTCCGAGAATCGGCGAGGCGATTAGGTTTGCGACTCCGGTGACGGCACCGACTAACCCGGCATACAAAGCGACGTTCGCAGGATCGCCGGTAATGTCCTGCACAAACAGTGCGAGCAGCGGCAACGAACTGAATAAGGCAAACTGCAATACGAAAGTGGCGGTGAACAGACTGCCCATCCCGCGATTTCCTAGCAAGCCGCGAAGATTTTCGAAGATGCTTTGTTGCGGTTCCTTTTCGGCCGTTTGACGATCGAACGACTCACGGATGAACAACACCATCAATAAAGAAGCGAGCGCCAACAATCCTCCTGTAATGAAGAAGATGGGTCGAAAACTGTCGAATACGCCTGCCATATATCCGCCAAACAGCGGTCCGAAAATGAGCCCCGCTACACCAGCAGCCTGCAGACTGCCCATCGCAAAGCCGATGTGCTCACGCGGCGTTGCAGCTGATGTGAGAGAAATTGCCGCTGGATTGAAGCCGGCGACCATCCCGTTTAGTAATCGCAAAATCAATAGATGCCAAACACTTGTGGCAAGTCCCATCAGACAGATGATGATTGCCATACCGAAAGCGGAGCGAAGCAACATGATTTTCCGACCGATGCGGTCGGCGAGTCTGCCCCAGATTGGTTGAAAGAGGAAGGAAGTCAAAAAATTGATGCCAAAAATGATGCCAGTCCAGATGCCTGCTTCACGGATATCGGTAATCCCTAACTCTTGCACATACAGTGCGAGGAACGGTAACACCATCGTCATCCCACCCATGACGAGAAACTGACCGAAGCAGAGGATGGTGAGATTTACTTTCCACCTTTTGTCCATGAAGATCCCTGCATTTCATAAGAGATGAATGTTGCATATAAATGAATTATAATGGAAATGAGATAAAATAAAAACGGGCAAGCGTGCCCGTTTGACGGCCAACCACTGGTAGAAGTGAAAGTGAGTATCGTTTCAGAGGCTTTCAATTCTGCCGACCAAGGGCCAAACTCTCATAAAAACGGGCAAGCGCTACAGAAGGAGTTTGCGAATGAACAGAATGAAAAAATGGAAGATGTTCATGCTTTTCATACTTTCGTTGACGTTGCTGGCAAGTTCGGCACAGGCGGCAAGTGAACAGGTGACATTGAAATTTGTCGGCGACGTGATGTTTGCTGGTTCGGTCGATCGCTTGTTGCAAAAAAATGGCTATCGTTATCCATATAAATATGTCGGTGATTCGTTGCGTAACGCCGATTTGACCGCAGCTACTTTGGAAACATCTGTTAGTACGCGTGGCAAGCCAGAAGACAAACAGTACGCTTTTCGCTCGCATCCTGCAAACCTGAAAGAATTGGCAACCGCCGGCATCGATGTGGTGACGCTGGCCAACAATCATTCGATGGATTATGGTGTCGCTGCGTTGCTTGATACGATGAGGCATTTGACGACGAACAAAATCGACTATGTCGGTGCGGGCGCCGATCGCAAGCGCGCGTTCAGTCCGGTGTATCGTTCTGTAAAAGGAATACGGGTAGCCTACCTCGGATTTAGCCGAGTAGTTCCAACTACCGCCTGGATCGCTGGTAAAAATAAACCGGGCACAGCAGATACGTACAACCCAGCAGAGGCGGTCAGCAGCATCAAACTCGCACAAAAGCATGCGGACGTGGTAGTTGTGCTTGCGCATTGGGGGGTCGAACGCAGTGATTTACCCGCTGATTATCAAAAATCATTGGCGCGTCGCTATATTGATGCTGGCGCTGATCTGGTCGTGGGTAGTCATCCGCACGTGCTTCAAGGATTTGAGCAGTATAAGGGCAAGTGGATTGCTTACAGTCTCGGCAATTTCATTTTTACGACCAATAGTGTGGCGAAAACGTGGGACTCAGGCATTTTGACCGCGACTTGTACCAAGAAAGCGGCCTGTCAATTGCAGTTTTTACCTGTACTGACCAAATACGCGCAACCGAAACCGATGCAAGGTGCGCAGGCCAGAGCATTATTGCAACGACTTAGTAAAGCTTCATTTTCAGTAGACATTGACGGCTCCGGAAAAATTCAGTTGCGCAAAAAGTAATGGTCATGTTATCTTTAGAGAGATAGAATCTATGCTTGAATGGAGGTGATTGCATGAACAACATCGATCCGCGAATGTTAACCGACTATATCCGTATGCAAATGATGGGCACAACTTCATTGTTTAACGAGAATTCGTATGCTGACGGCAGTTCGGCGGAAGCAAGTAGCGGTACGGGTACTGACTTTATGCAAATGTTGCAAATGATGATGCAACAAGATGTATCATCTTCTACTGACTCTGTATTCAATGGCTATTTTGGTGGCGCTTCGCTGACACCAGAGACAATGCTGCCACAAACGAACGTGAAGTCGGCGGCTAGTTTATTGCAATCGCTACAACCGCTTCAAGCTGCTTTCGGTTCTGTTGCACCCGTTCCATCATTCACCACTAGTTCTGCTCAGAATGCTGCTCAGACAGTAACTAAACCAGTTTCTGTAAAGACAGCACTAACCGGCAGAGCATCTCAATATGATGATTTGATTCAAAAAGCAAGTGCAAAACATGGAGTAGACGCGAGTTTGGTCAAAGCTGTCATTCATGCCGAATCGACATTCCGTAACGAGGCTGTCTCTCATGCAGGCGCAAAAGGCTTAATGCAATTGATGGACCGGACTGCGGCGGCATTGGGAGTCACGAATTCTTTTGACCCAGAGCAAAACATTAATGGTGGTACCAAATATTTAAGTCAATTGCTCAAGCGATTTAAAGGTGAAGAAGCGGTAGCGTTGGCAGCCTACAATGCCGGTCCTGGCAGAGTATCGCGGATTGGCATCAGCAATCTTGCGGAGTTGCGTGAGAAGTTCCATTTGTTGCCGAAAGAGACGCAACGCTATGTCGATAAAGTGCTTGGCTATAAAGAAAAATACGAGTAAAATGTGCTCGACAACAATGGGTTGCACCCAACGTTCAATAAAAATATGCGCTAATTAGCGCTTTTTTTTATGAGAGTTTGGCTCTTCATCGCCTGCTCATTACACCCAAGGAGATTGTTCGCTCATGCTGTATTTAGATTGTGCCGCCTCGACATTTATTGACCCTCAAGTCGCAGAAACAATATCGCGCGTCATGCTCGAATATCCCGCCAACCCCGCTTCTGTTCACGGATTAGGTGAACAAGCAGCTCAGTTGGTACAAGCGGCGCGTCTACAAATGGCGACATCGCTAGGTCTTTTGTCAGAGGAACTGATTTTCACGTCCGGCGGCACGGAGAGCAATAACTTGGCGATAAAAGGAGTTGCTTCTGCTGGTCGTGACAAAGGCAAACATTTGCTTGTCACTGCCGCCGATCATCCGTCGGTGTTGGCCTGCGCGCAGCAACTTGCAACGAGCGAGGGGTTTTCGGTAACGGTTGTGCCTGTCAATCAACAAGGGGTAGTAGACCCAGATCAACTTGAACGGTCGCTTACATCAGAAACGGTTCTGGTTAGCATGGTTCATGCCAATAGTGAAACAGGGGCGATTCAACCGGTTGCAGAGGTTGGGCGCAGGCTTAAGAAATATCGGCAACTTTCGTTTCATGTCGATGCCTCGCAAACGCTTGGTAAATTGGACGTACCATCGTTGCTTCCAGACATCGATTTATTGACAGCATCTGCACACAAATGGCATGGCCCGAAAGGGGTAGGGTTACTGATTCGCAGAAACGGGGTGCAATTGCAACCGTTGTTTAGTGGCGGTAATCAGCAGCAAGGTCATCGGTCTGGCACAGAGAATGTGCCGCTCATCGCAGGCATGGCGCGTGCTCTGCGTTTGCATGGCACATATGATCAAACAAAGACGGAGCGATTATATCGATTGCGTCAATCACTGGTCGACAAACTTGGTGAAATTCCGTGTGTTCAGTTGACGGGTGTACACGAGCAATCGGAAATGGCACCGCATATCGTCCATGTATGTCTCCAAGGTTTTCGCGCCGAAGTCGTGGTCCGCGCATTATCCGCAAAACAAATATACGTGTCTTCGCAGTCTGCCTGCTCAGAGCGGCGTAGTGCCCCCAGCCCATTTTTGCTGGCGATGGGCAAATCAGAGAGCGAGGCACGCGCTGGTCTTCGCATCAGTTACGACCATTCGCTGACGGAAGCAGGTATTGTCGATTTTTGTCGTCAACTCCAGCAAACGTTGATCCGTATCGCACACTAAGGAGGGAACTCGATGCGCCACGTGCTAATTGTCAGATTAGGTGAACTTGTACTAAAAGGCGACAATCGCGGTCGTTTTGAAAAAACGTTGCTGGAACGAGTGAAGTCGATTGTCGAGCATGTGCCTGACGTACGAATCGAAACCGCGTTCGGACGCATCTACCTGTTCGCTGCTGAAGAGGCTACAATCACACAAATCGGCGAATCGGTGCAAAACTTGTTTGGTATCCATTCGCTCAGCCCTGCCGTTGTTGTCGAAAATGAACTGTCTGCGATTGCTTCAACCGCATGTTTGCTGGCAGACAAAGCTATCGAATCTGAACGCGGCGGTACGTTTAAAGTGGAGAGCAAGCGTTCGAACAAATCGTTTCCGTTGACAGCCGTACAAATGTCGGCGCACATCGGTGGGCGGTTGCTTGAATCATTTTCACACTTGAAGGTTGATTTGCATAACCCGCAGTGGACGCTCTGTATCGACATGCAATCCACGCAATCATTTGTGTACCTCAAAGAATGCACCATTGCCGGCGTCGGCGGCTTTCCACTTGGTGCGAGCGGTCGCGCACTAGCGCTTCTGTCCGGCGGTATTGATAGTCCGGTCGCTGCTTGGCTAGCGATGCGCCGCGGACTGCATCTCGAACTGCTTCACTTTCATAGTTATCCGTATACGAGTGAACAGGCGCGTGACAAAGTGATTCGCTTGGCGAAGCGTTTGGCGGCTTACGGCGGTACACTCAAACTTCACATGGTGCCGTTCACTGAGGTGCAGGAGTATATTCGCCGCAAAGTTCAGGATCGATTGTGGGTGACGGTCATGCGCCGCGCGATGTTGCGTATTGCCGAGCGAGTGGCAGAACGTGCGTCCTTACAAGCACTCGTCACTGGCGATAGTCTCGGACAGGTCGCAAGCCAAACATTAGGCAGCCTGCGAGCGATGGAGGAGGCAACTTCGATGCCTGTCATCCGCCCACTAATTACCATGGATAAACAAGAAATCATCCGCTTGGCTTCACAAATCGAGACGCTCAGCATCAGTGAATTGCCGTTCGATGATTGTTGCTCATTGTTCGTGCCTGAGCATCCGACGACCAACCCCAATCTCAATGTGGTGATCGAATCCGAGCGACGCAGTCGGCAACTCGAGGCGTTGTTGGCACAGGCCATCGAACGTTTAGAGACGCTCGAGATCGCTGCACTCACGCATTCATCCAATCCGCCACTCCATCCGCTTTTGTGAAAACGGACAATTTTCATCGATAAATCAAAATATCCCTCCATCCTTGTTCATATAGTGAACTGTAGTGTACATACAGGGTGGAGGTTTTTTTATGGAATCCGTCATCGTCATGACGCAAATCATGTTGCTAAATATCGTCCTCAGTGCCGATAATGCGATGTTGATTGCGATGGCTAGTCGCAAATTGCCTGCACCGCAGCGAAAACTTGCCGTTTGGATTGGCACGGCGGGCGCCTTGTTGCTCAGAGTGGGCTTCGTCTTTCTGGCAGTCCATTTGCTGAAGTGGCCACTGCTACAAGTGCTCGGCGCGCTGATGCTCATTTGGATTGCCGTGCAATTGCTTCGTGAGCGCCACGAGGACCCAAGCGTTTCTGCGGCCAAAGACTTGCGCGGCGCGATTTGGCTCATTTTCACGGCCGACCTCATTATGAGTCTGGATAACGTGTTAGCCGTCGCGGCGGTGGCTGAGCAAAACCTGCTATATATCATACTTGGCATTATACTCAGCGTTCCAATCATGGTCTGGGGGAGTGGTTTATTCATTCGACTGTTGGAAAAATACCCGTTCATCAATAAAATTGGAGCCGTCGTGTTGTTCTATACAGCGTTTGAGATGTTGCTTGCCGGATTCAAGTGAAACAACCCACCGTTCAGCAATGAAATTCGAACGAGCGGGGCGAACTGACGACGGATTTCCGCTGCCCGATTTTGTCGCTGTTCCTCTATATGTTGCCGCTCTTGCATGCGCTGCTCGTCGAGTACTTGCGTGTCATGCTTTCCTTCATCCATCAGCAACTGTGAAAAATAGTGCTCACTCGCTTCTAGTTCTGCCGTCATTCGCTCATTTGCGCGCACGGCCCAGCGGTCGTCATGTGCGGCGACAAACTCATGCGCCACCCGCACTGCTTTTTGCCAAGCGTGATCGAGCGAAACCACATCCGGCGGCAAAAAAATTCGTGGCGGCAATTGTGGTCGCAAATCGCGTACCAACATCCGCTTGTGAAAATCATCGAGCATCTTGCCCGTCTGCAAGTTGACGCCGAGCGAGAGCAACAGCTCTTTTTTGAGATCACATATGAACTCAATCTTCAACTGAAAACACGCCCAAGTCTGCAACGACCGACTGCGCCCGCCTGCAAGCGGCAAGTCGCCATGCTCAAACAGACGCACGAACCTTCCGCGCTCCTTGCAAACGCGAAAAATTCGCTCCAACCCCTCACCGCCATAATCGCAAGCCATCTGCGGCAAACGAAAGCCAAAACCAGTCCCCGCACTTGTCGCACCGCTTTGTGCACCCTCAAGCTGCTCACCGTACTGCCAGCGCATCGTCATCGTTTGTGCCGCTTCGCCCGTGCGATCGACAAACATCCAGTAATAAGGCCGCCCAGTCAGTTGGCGGTCCGCTTCCTCAGACAATTTCACCGTCATATGCGAGTCTGTTTTTTCGTGAATCTCACAGCCGGTGGCCTCGCAAAACCGGCTCAGAAACTGTTTCAGTTCATTGTTGTTCATAGCACGTCCATTGTTCCTCCGCATCGGTCATCAGCGAATCCAGCAGCGACAATTCAAACCGTCTTTCCGCCGCACCATCCGTCAAAATCGGATCGAGTTCGCCAATCACCGACTCGAACATTTTTATTTTATCGTGTAGCAGCGACACAATGTGCTGCTCAATCGTATCGCGCGTCGCAAAGTTATAAATTCGCACGTCATGCGACTGCCCCAAGCGATGAATCCGCCCAATCCGTTGTTCCACACGCATCGGATTCCAGGGCAGATCATAATTGATCATGTGATGACAAAACTGCAGGTTGATGCCTTCACCACCTGCCTCCGTCGCAATCAGCACCTGCGCACGATCGCGAAACAGGTCGGTCATCCAATCCTTTTTGCCGCGGTTCATGCCACCGCGATAAGCAACCGCCGGTACTTTGTGCACTTTACAATAATGAAGCAAATATTCTTGCGTCGCTCGATACTCGGTAAAAATGATGACTTTCTCGCCGACCTCGCGCACGATTTGCAGCGCCCGTTCCGCTTTTGTGTTCGCCTCAATCTGCCGAATCAGTTCGACCAGTTCCCAGATGCGCGCGCGCAGCGGCGACTGTTCCGGCGTTTTTTTGAACATGTTCGTGAGCGTCAAAAAGACGGCGTCGCGGCTCGAGCAAACTTCTCGTTGCAACGTCATCAGCGAGAACAGACCGCCGGCGTCACCGGCTTGCACATGGTAGCGCTCACGCACGAATTCGCTTACTCCGCGATAGAGCGCCATTTCTTGGGGCGACAACTGCAGATCTATTTTTTCGACAATCCGTTTCGTCAAATGCAAATCGCCGTCTGCACGCCGGTTGCGGATCATCACGCGGCACAATTGCTCGCGCAGCACATCCTCATTTTTTGCCGTTCGCGAACCGCTTACATGGCTTGCTCGAAATTGCTGCTGCGCGCCGAGTTGACCAGGTTTGAGAATGTTGACCAAATGATAAAGTTCATCGAGCCGATTTTGTACAGGCGTCGCCGTCAGCAATAGGCAGTACGTTTTCGATAACTCGCTGATGAAGCGATAGTTGCCGGTGTTTTTGTTTTTCAGTTTGTGCGCCTCGTCAACAATCAGCATGTCATAGTGATGCTTGAGCACGGTCTCGCGATGCGGCGCACGTTTCGCAGTCTCAATCGAAGCGACCACACAATCGCAATGATCCCACACGTATTGTTTCTTGTGAGCGACGGCACGTATGCCGAACTTTTGCGACAGTTCACGCGACCATTGCAAAACGAGCGAGGCCGGCACGAGGATGAGCGCCTTTTTGACCATTCCACGCATCATATACTCTTTCAAAATGAGCCCAGCTTCGATTGTTTTCCCGAGACCGACCTCATCGGCCAAAATCGCACGGCCATGCAGTTCGTGCAATACTTTGCGTGCGGTTTCTGTTTGGTGTGGTAGTGGCGTGAAATTGCGCAAATAGGGAATCGCCTGCAGATGTTCGAAATCGCGGACAAGCATCGCTTCCTCTGCTTCAACAGCCAGTTTGTACAATCGCCAGTCGTGCCACGGTCCATTGTCTGCATACACTTTCGACCATGCAGTAAATGTGGACTCGTCCGTTTCCATTGAAAAGACGGTCATCTCGACGCCCCCTGTAAGTCAAAAGTTTATCCATTTTATATCAGTATGTCCTTGCGACGCTAGATTTAGACCGCTCATTTTGGAAATGGCGCCAATCGTGATAAAATAAACAAGTGATTCACTTTCGAAATTGGGCTGGGAGGTTTGACTCGATGAGTGTGGGCAAGGTGACGCCGAAAAAAGTGTTTTTGCTATTGACGGCGCTTGTAGTGGCGGTAGCATTTGTCGTCTATTTGTTTATCATTTTTGATGCATTCCAGTATCGCCAAGAGATGGCGGAACGCAAAATCGGCGACGAAATCATTAACATTCATAAGGGTGTGCCGCGCGGTTGGGCTTATTCGGTGATTACCGATCAAGGACAGATTGGCGCAGTCGGTACGCTTGGTCAGGCGGTTGCGCAGGTTGATTTCTCCTTACCTGAACTGAATGAAAAACTAGGCGCAGGTTTGCAAAAAAAGTCGATTTACTTCTATTCGCGTGAGGCAGAGTCGAAAATTGAGCAGATGCTAACCAATGAGCCGGCGAGCGAACAACCGTGCAAACCGTCGCTGTATCATCAAACGCATGATTACATCATTTTAACGACTACTTGTGCCTCGTTCAGCGGTGAGAAATATCGCGAATACGAACAGGAATTAAAGAAAGAACTGCAAGAATTTTGGTTCCAGTTCCAGTAGCAAGCGCTTGAATCGGGGACTGCGGTTTGCTATACTTTAGCAATAGGAATTGCGTGTACGTCAAACCGAATAATGCGGATGAACGCATGGGGAGAGACTGCTTGCGCGTATGGTGCGAGCGGCGCCGAAGGAGTAAACCGCAAGGTGAATCTCTCAGGCAAAAGGACTTGTGCGGGACGCAACTCTGGAGAGAGTCTTCTGCGGAAGGCCACCCACGGGGAAAGGCGAGGCGCGACGAGATTGCATGTTGCGCATGCTGTACACTCTCAGGTATAAAGGACAGAGCAAAAAGAACGCGTGTTTCGCGGCTTCTTTTTGCTCTTTTTGTTTGGCAACTAATGGATGGGGGTTGTACGATGACGGAATTGAAACGCACGACGCTGTATCCGCTCTATGCGGAGTATGGCGGCAAAGTGATTGACTTCGGCGGTTGGGCATTGCCGGTGCAGTTCAGCGGGATTTTGCTGGAGCACGAGGCGGTGCGAAGCAAAGTCGGACTGTTCGATGTTTCGCACATGGGCGAGGTGATTGTCGAAGGAGCGGGCGCTTTGTCGTTTTTGCAAAATGTGACGACAAATGACGTTTCCAAATTGAGCGTCGGGCAAGCGCAATACGGCATGATGTGCTATCCAGACGGCGGTGTGGTCGATGATTTGCTTGTGTATCGCTTAGCGGAAGACAAGTACATGTTGGTCATCAATGCCGCCAATATCGACAAAGATGTCGAATGGTTGCAGAAACATGTCGCGCCGAATATGTCGATTCGCGACATTTCCCGGGAAATGAGCATGCTCGCTTTGCAAGGACCGCTCGCTGTGCAAGTGCTCCAAACATTGACGGATGAGCCGCTGGATAGCGTCAAGTCGTTTCATTTTTTGCAGGACGTCTCGTTGCGGTCTGAAGGGCAACCAACGATTCGCGCGCTTGTCTCGCGCACTGGTTACACGGGCGAGGACGGGTTCGAATTGTATGTGGCGAATGACGATGCCATCACGCTCTGGCGGATGTTGACGGCGGCCGGTGAGCCGTTTGGGATGTTGCTCTGCGGACTCGGAGCACGCGACACGTTGCGCTTCGAAGCGCGTCTGCCGCTCTATGGTCAAGAATTGTCGAGTACTATTTCACCGCTTGAGGCAGGTCTCGGCGTGTTCGTCAAACTTGATAAAGGTGCGTTTATCGGAAGTGAAGCTTTGCTGGCACAAAAAAAAATCGGCATCGGTCGCAAGTTAGTGGGGATTGAAATGATTGAGCGTGGCATTCCGCGCACGCATTATCCGGTGTTCGTTGACGGTATGCGCATCGGTGAGGTGACGACTGGCACACAGTCGCCGACGTTCAAGAAAAATGTCGGATTGGCGCTCATCGATTCGAGTTATGCAGCACTCGGTACAACCGTTGATGTAGAAATCCGTGGCAAATTTGTAAAAGCAATCGTGGTTTCGACGCCGTTCTACAGACGTGCGCTCAACTGAACCTTATCGAACAGAATCAATTCAATTGGAGGAGATTTTTATGAATCATCGTTATTTGCCGATGACCGAATTAGACAAGCAACAGATGCTAGACACGATCGGCATTCAGTCGTTCGAGGAACTCGTAGCAGACGTGCCAGAGAGTGTTCGTTTTAAAGGCGAACTTCAAGTTTCGGCAGCGCTCAGCGAACCAGAATTGCTGAAATATATGCGCAAGTTAGCCGGTCGCAATGCTGACTTTGACCGTTATGCTAGCTTTTTGGGCGCGGGCATGTACGATCACCACATTCCTGTCGTCATCAACCACGTCATCTCACGTTCTGAGTTTTACACAGCGTACACGCCTTATCAACCAGAGATCAGCCAAGGCGAGTTGCAGGCGATTTTCGAGTTTCAAACGTACATTTGTGAACTGACTGGCATGGCTGTCGCTAACGCCTCGATGTACGACGGCTCGACGGCGTTCGCTGAAGCAGGTGCGATGGCATCGGCAGCAACGAATCGCAAACGCTTGCTCGTCTCTCGTGCTGTCCATCCAGAAGCGCGGGCGATTCTCAAAAACACGGCAAAAGGATTGGGACTCGAACTCGTCGAAGTGCCATTCAGCAAAGACGGCACCACTGATTTGGAATGGTTGCAGCAACAACTGGATGATTCGGTTGCAGCGGTGATGATTCAATCGCCAAATTTCTTCGGTTGCATCGAAGACACGCGGCAAGTTGCGGGTAAGGCTCATCATGTCGGCGCATTGCTCGTCACGAGTTGTAACCCGATGTCGCTCGGAATACTCGAAGCGCCAGGCAAATTAGGTGCGGACATCGTGGTCGGCGATGCGCAACCGTTTGGTATTGCGGCTTCACTAGGCGGTCCGTCGTGCGGCTATTTTGCAACGACTGAAAAACTGATGCGCCGTATGCCGGGACGGATTGTCGGGCAGACGGTCGACCGCAATGGCAAACGCGGGTTCGTGCTTACATTGCAGGCGCGCGAGCAGCACATTCGCCGCGAGAAAGCGACCTCCAACATTTGCTCGAATCAGGCGTTGCTCGCATTGTGCGCTTCCGTATACTTGTCGACGCTTGGTAAACAGGGCATTCGTGATGTGGCGAATCTGAATTTGCAAAAAGCGCACTATGCTGCAAAAACGATCGTCGAGCAAACGGCAGACAAGGCGCAACTCGCATTCAGCGCGCCGTTTTTCAACGAATTCGTAATCAAGTTACCGCAAGGAACCGACATCGGAGAGATCAATCGAGGGTTGCTCGGACACGATATCATCGGCGGTTACGACCTTGGTCGCGACTATCCGGAACTGGCGGGACACGTATTGCTCGCTGTCACTGAGCAGCGTTCGCGCGAGGAAATTGAGCAGTTCGCAAACACTTTGGAGGTGCTAGTATGAGCGACGTCAAACACGATAAAGCGTTAATTTTTGAATTGAGTCAGGCGGGCAGAACGGCTTATGCCTTGCCGGCGTGCGACGTGCCGCAAACGAATGCGGACGAGTTAGTGCCCGACACATTTTTGCGCGAAGTGCCGGCTGCACTGCCTGAAGTATATGAAGTCGATGTGATTCGCCACTACACCGCGCTTTCACGCCGCAACTTCGGTGTCGACAACGGCTTTTATCCGCTCGGTTCGTGCACAATGAAATACAACCCGAAAATCAATGAAGATGTCGCCCGTTTCCCAGGGTTTGCGAAAATTCACCCCTACCAAGATGAAACGTCCATACAAGGGGCGCTTGAGTTGCTCTACAATTTGCAAAATGATTTGGCGGAAGTGACGGGGATGGACCGCGTGACGCTCCAACCGGCAGCCGGCGCGCACGGGGAGTGGACAGGTTTGATGATGATCCGCGCGTATCACGAAAGCCGCGGTGAGCAACGGACGAAAGTCATCGTTCCTGATTCGGCGCATGGCACGAATCCAGCGAGTGCGACTGTTGCAGGTTTTGAGACGATTACCATCAAATCTTTGCCGAACGGACTGGTCGATTTGGATGCCTTGCGTGCCGTCGTCGGTCCCGATACAGCAGCACTGATGCTTACTAATCCGAACACGGTCGGTTTGTTCGAAAAAGATATCGTTGAAATTGCCAACATCGTCCACGAGGCGGGCGGTTTGCTCTACTATGACGGTGCGAATGCGAATGCGATTCTCGGTATCGCTCGTCCGGGTGACATGGGCTTCGACGTCGTTCACTTGAACTTGCACAAAACATTCAGCACGCCGCACGGCGGTGGCGGTCCGGGAGCGGGCCCAGTCGGCGTCAAAGACAAGTTAGTGCCATTTTTGCCGACACCAATGGTTGCCCGTCGCTCCGACGGCACGTTCTACTTGGACAGCGACTATCCGCAATCGATTGGCCGCGTCAAAGGATTTTACGGTAACTTCGGCATTCTCGTGCGTGCCTACACCTACATTCGCACGCTCGGTCCGGACGGTTTGCGCAAAGTGTCAGAATATGCCGTGTTGAACGCGAACTACATGATGCGTCGCCTCGCACCATACTACGACCTTGCATTCGACACGCATTGCAAACATGAGTTTGTCCTAAGCGGCAAAAAACATAAAAAACACGGCGTCCGCACATTGGATATCGCCAAACGCTTACTTGATTTCGGCTATCATCCGCCGACTGTCTACTTCCCGCTGATTGTCGAAGAGTGCATCATGATCGAACCGACCGAAACAGAGAGCAAAGAGACGCTCGATCAGTTTATCGACACGATGATTCAAATCGCCGAGGAAGCGGAGCAATCGCCGGAAACCGTACTCAATGCACCGCACACGACGGTCGTGACGCGTCTCGATGAGGCATTGGCTGCGCGCAAACCGGTTTTGAATTGCAGTTGCGGATCATAAATAATCCACAAAAAAATCCAACGTTCTTGTTGACGTTGGATTTTTTGTAGTCTTGTGAGCTATAAAATTTTGATGCCGCGATATTGTGAAATGAGTTTTGGGTTTTTGTTAGCGGACTTTTGATCGTTCAGCAACGCTAGCCACTGCAACAAGATTTCGCGATGTTCGCGATAGGCAATTTTATCCCAGGGCATGCTATGCCAGTTAAACCATTCGTAAGGTCTAGCCAAGTCGGTTGTGACAGGCGCCTTGGTCTGAATCAGTCTCGCTTCATAAAAAAGATGAAACAATTGCTCATCTCCTGATGCGAGCACGAGCGATTCGATTGATACTTTACGTGACAGCACAGACTGAATGGTTCGACTGAGCGTGTTTTCCGGAAGTTCATTGGCAATCACTTCAACATGTGGCAACGACCAAAACTCTTTGTTGAATAAAGTTTTGCGTTCCATCAATAAATTAGAGTGATCGGAAACAATGGCAGAGGCAATGATGACTTTTTTGGGGATTTGCAACGAATGTCCCAACGGACAACGTCGATCCGGTTCACCCGCATCATAAGAGAGATTCAAATATTCACCACAAGTCGGGCAAAAATTGAATTTCACTATGTCACTCTCCTTTCAAACTAGATTTCGGAGCATGCGACAAGTTCTCTAAGTTGTACGGTTACAAAGAAAGCGCTTTGTACCTTCAGTATAATGTCATGTAAGGTTTGCGTCAATGAAATATTATGTTTATAATTCGTTTATCAGTAGAAGGAGGTGGACGAAATGAGCGACAAAAAATGGCGGTTTCTTCATACTGGTGGTGGTGATGCTGCGTATAATATGGCCGTCGACGAAGCGTTGCTTCTCTCGGTCAGTAGAGGCGATTCATTGCCGATTGTTCGTTTTTATCGTTGGCAACCAGCGGCGATGTCGATTGGTTGTTTCCAAAAGTCCATTTCCGAAATTAACATAGCTGCCCTGCGTGAGCATGGCTATGGTTTTGTCCGCCGACCGACCGGTGGTCGTGCGGTGTTTCATGATTGTGAACTGACGTATAGCATCATTGTCTCGGAACAAGAGGAGCAAGTTCCGCGCACGGTCAACGAAGCCTATCGAGTCTTGAGTGAAGGATTATTGTTCGGGTTCCGAAAAATCGGTCTGAATGCTGAAATGATCCGACTGCATGATAAGTCGCAAAATCCATCCGACCAGCAACTGCGAACGGCAGCTTGTTTTGATGCACCGTCTTGGTATGAACTTGTGGTCGAAGGGAAAAAAATTGCCGGCAGCGCACAAACACGTCAGAAGGGTGTGTTGCTCCAACACGGGTCGATTTTGCTCGAATTGGATATTCAAAAATATTTGCAGATGCTCGTCGTTGATGAGCGCCTGTCACGTGATCGATTGGCGAAAAAATTGGCGAAAAATGCGGTTGCCATCAATGATTTGCGACGACTCAAAGGGCTGCCGACCCTTCAGATTTCCGACCTTGAAGAGCCATTCAAACAGGGGTTGCGCGAGGCACTCGGGATTGATTGGGTTTCCGATCAATTAACGGTTGCGGAGCATACGCAGGCACTTCAACTGGTGCGTGAGAAGTATGGAACGGACAGTTGGAATTATCAAAAATAAACCAAAAAATATTTTTTGGAATTGCGTTTTTTAAGGGTTGGCAACACAATATGTAGTGATGTATAATGTGAATCATCCACTACATGTTGTGCTTTTTTTTATTTCTATCGAGGGGGAGTCACGTTGGGAGCAGTGGTTAAAAAGAAGTTGGAAGGACTGAGTGAGAAAATCTTTTTGGATCGTTATGCATTGAAAGATCCAGACACGAGCAATACGAAAGTAGGGGACACCGTCCTTGTTTTGACGAAGGATGACCCTAAATTTCCGGCGAAGGAAGTCGGAGAAGTGATTGCCCGTGAAGGTCGCAATGTAACGATTTTGTTGCGTTCGGGTGAGACGTTTGAATCGACAGTCGAAAAGTTGACTTTGACGCGCGAGAAGACGCCTGAACAGTTGTGGGACCGTCTCGCAGACGCGATGTCGTCCGTCGAAACGACACCGGACAAGCAAAAGGAATGGCGCACTAAATTCCGCGGCATTCTTGAAGATTGGAAACTCGTACCTGGCGGCCGGATTGCTGCCGGCGCGAATGCCAACGATGAACTAACCCTTTTTAATTGTTACGTGATTCCGTCGCCTCATGACAGCCGTGGTGGCATTATGACAACGCTGACTGAAATGACAGAAATTATGTCGCGCGGTGGCGGTGTGGGCATCAACTTGTCAACGCTTCGTCCTCGTCGTTCGGTTGTTTCTGGCGTAAGTGGATCATCGAGCGGTGCAGTATCGTGGGGCGGACTTTTCAGTTACACGACCGGCTTGATTGAGCAGGGCGGCAGTCGCCGCGGCGCGCTCATGTTGATGATCAACGATTGGCATCCGGATTTGGTGGATTTCATCACGGTCAAACAAACGATGGGCCAAATCACAAATGCTAACTTGTCCGTTTGCCTCAGCAATGCGTTCATGAAAGCAGTCAAAGAAGACTTGGAGTGGGACTTGGTGTTCCCGAACACGAAAGATCCTGAATATGACCAAGTTTGGAACGGCGATATTGAACAGTGGAAAAAAGCGGGCAAAGAAGTAAGGTTGTACCGCACCGTACGTGCTCGTGAAGTATGGCATACGATAATTGAGTCGGCATGGAAATCGGCTGAGCCGGGCGTTGTGTTCATGGAATACTACAATCAGATGTCGAACAGTTGGTACTTCAATCCAATCATTTGTACGAATCCTTGTGGTGAGCAAGGCTTGCCTGCATGGGGCGTGTGCAACTTGTCGGCAATCAACCTATCGAAATTTTACGATCATAAAAAACACGACGTCGCATGGGACGAGCTGGCACAAACTGTGCGCTACTCGGTGCGCTTCTTAGATAACGTCATCGACAAAACGCCATATCACTTCGATGCCAATCGTGAAAATCAGCAGAACGAGCGCCGCGTCGGTCTTGGTACGATGGGGCTTGCCGATTTGATGATCAAATTGCAAATTCGCTACGGCGGCGAAGGTTCGTCGGCGTTCCTCGATAAATTGTATGGATTTATGGCGCGCGAGGCGTACTTGGCATCGACGGAGATTGCCGCTGAGAAGGGTTCGTTCCCGAAATTTGAAGCGGACAAGTTCCTGCAGAGCGGCTTCATGAAAAATATGGATTCCGTATATCCGGAAGTCACCAAAGCTGTTCAAGAAAGCGGCATGCGGAACGTGACCGTCATCACGCAAGCGCCAACTGGCAGTACAGGTACGTTGGTCGGCACTTCGACCGGTATTGAACCGCACTTTGCCTTTGAATTTTTCCGTCAAAGCCGACTCGGTTTCGACAAGCAATATGTACCGATTGCGCAAGAGTGGCTCGACAAACACCCAGGTGAAGAGTTGCCAGATTACTTCGTTTCGGCGATGACACTTTCGGCCGAAGATCACATTCGCGTGCAAGCAGCCATTCAGCGTTGGGTTGACAGTTCGATTTCCAAAACGGCGAACGCTCCATCTGACTTTACGGTTGAAGAGACAAAACATCTTTATGAGTTGGCGTTTGAACTCGGTTGCAAAGGCGTAACGATTTATCGTGACGGTAGCCGTGATATCCAAGTTCTCAGCACTGAGAAGAAGGATGAGAAAAAAGACGAGGCGACTGTTGCGCAAGCAACGGAAGAAGTGTCGGTCTCCACGGAAGAACAAGCAGCCGTAGCCTCAATCAGTGAGACGTTGAACGTCTCGGTCACGCCAGAAGAACAGGCTGTTTTCGATAACCAATACAAACGTCGCCCGCAAATTTTGAAAGGCGCAACGTACAAAATCAATTCGCCGTTCGGGATGGCGTACATCACGATCAACGACATGAACGATGCGCCGAGCGAGATTTTCCTCAACGTAGGAAAAGCCGGTTCAGACGTGTTCGCGATGGCTGAAGCGTTGGGTCGTGTCTGCTCGTTATTCTTGCGCTATGGCGACCATGGCAACAAGACGCGCCTCTTGATTAAGCACTTGAAAGGTATCGGTGGTTCGGGTGCAATCGGCTTTGGCGCGAATCGTGTCGAATCGATCGCAGATGCGGTCGCTAAAGCTCTTGAAATGCATTCGTTCGGTACAGAAGATGCTGACTTGACAGTTGAAGAACCGCTGGTTGAGGCGCAAGCGCCGGTCATTGCGAAAGCGCAAGTGAAGATTAAAGCGCCTTCCGTGAAACTGCTCGATCTTTGTCCGTCTTGCGGTACAGCGTCACTAATCAGCGCAGAAGGATGCAAAACGTGCACAAACTGTGGCTATAGCCGTTGTAGCTAATATCTAAACCAAAAAAAACTGCAGTCCGAGTTCATCGGATTGCAGTTTTTTGCTATTATTTATGATTGTTTTTCGGCTTTGGCGTCGGCTTCCAACATTCGATTGAATGAGGCAATGGCCACTTCCACTTGATCGTCGGTAGGCTGTTTGGTCGTTAACAGTTGCAACCAAAGTCCAGGGTAGCCGAGGTAGCGCAAAATCGGCGTATCGCGCAATTGATTCGTCCAACGCAACACTTCGAACGATAGACCGATGACGACCGGCAACAGGTATAACCTTTGCAACACGCGATCCCAGAGATCATCATACTGGACGAGCGAGTAGACAAAAACACCGATCAACACCGTCAGCACCATGAAACTACTACCGCAACGGTAATGGAGCGTGCTAAATTTTTGAACATTTTCGATGGTCAATTCCTTGCCTGCTTCGTAAGCGCTAATGACTTTATGCTCTGCGCCGTGATACTGGAAAAGCCGTTTGATTAACGGAGTCTGGGCGATCAGCAGGATGTAGCCGACGAGTAAAATAATCTTGATGCCGCCTTCGATCAAGTTGTGTCCGATTTGGTTTTGAAACAGATCACCAAACAGAAAATCTTCGACAATCGCAGGCACCAAAGTGAACACGAATTTGCCAAACAAAAACGAAAGCACACCGACAACCGAAACGCCGAAGATGAGCGTCAACGTTTCTGACCACGATTTTTTCTCCGGTTTTTGTGGTTCACTCGGTTTTTCGCCGTCTTCAATCTCACCATCAGCATAAACTTCGGCAGAAAAATTCAAATGTTTCGCACCGCTTGCACTCGCGAGGATGATTGCCAACAAGCCGCGAACAAACGGAATCTTGCCAATCAACTGCACCCATTTTCGTTGCTTGCGCGGCACCTCGTAAAATTTAATGCCCTCGTGTTTGTGACGAACAGCCGTAACGTGAACAGTTTTACCGGCGAACATCACACCTTCGATGACTGCCTGACCGCCATAAATGTTCGGTTTTTCTCCAGCCAAAAAGATTCACCCGCTTCTATAAGATAATAATTAGGACTCGTGCACTAAAGAATATTATAAGTTTTTTCCGCGCAAAATACTACATCGACCGTTTCCTCATATTCTCATTCTCCTTGATTTGTGATAAAATATGAAAATGTATGTGCGCTTATCGAAGAGGGTGATGAATCGTGAAAAAAGTACTGGTCATCAATGGACCGAATTTGAACATGCTTGGAGTACGTGAACCGAGTGTTTATGGCGGTAAAACATTGAATGAGATCAACCGTCGCTTAGAAGAGTTGGCGAAAGAATTGAAGGTTGAATTGGAGTTTTTTCAGTCGAACCATGAAGGTGCGATCATTGATCGCATTCATCAGGCGTATGCCTTTTCAGACGCGATTCTTATCAATCCAGGGGCATTCACTCACTATAGTTATGCGATTCGCGATGCATTGAGTGCAGTTGGATTGCCTGTCGTTGAAGTGCACCTTTCCAACATTCACGCGCGCGAAGCATTTCGCCAGCATTCCGTGATGGCGCCAATCGTTGTCGGACAAATTAGCGGCTTTGGCCACTACAGCTACGAACTTGGTTTAAGAGCGCTTCGACAAGAACTGGAGAGGGAGAACGACAAGTGATTGTAACGATGTCTGTCGCAGAAGCATTGCAGCGCCGATTACGTACGGTGCGCGCAAAAATGACGGAAGCACAGTTGCCTGCGTTGTACATTACGAACGCTACCAATCGCCGTTATTTGAGTGGTTTCGAAGGCTCTTCTGGTGCATTGCTCATCACCGCAGATGATGCATGGCTGCTAACCGATTTTCGCTACATGCAACAAGCTCCTAAGCAGACGCCACACATGGAAGTGCTGGAGCATAAGCCGTTTTTGTTGGAAACGATTAAGGAATTGTTGCAAGCGAAACAAATTCGAGCACTCGGCTTTGAAGCGGCGACTATCACTTACGGCGCTTATGTGCAGTTGAAATCGACATTGGATGGCATCGAATGTATTCCGACGGCGCGTATTGTGGAGAACATGCGGATGATTAAGGATGCGCTCGAAGTCGCAATCATTCGCCGTGCCGCGAGACTCGCTGATGAGGCGTTTCATCATATTTTACAAACGCTACGCCCAGGAGTACGAGAGCGAGAGGTCGCATTAGAGTTAGAATGGTTTATGCGAAAACAAGGTGCGACGTCAGCATCGTTCGAAATCATCGTGGCTTCAGGGGAGCGTTCGGCACTACCGCATGGCATTGCAAGCGAGCGTGAATTGCGAAGCGGTGAGTTCATCAAACTCGATTTTGGTGCGCTTTTGGACGGTTACTGCTCTGACTTGACGCGGACCGTCATGCTTGGACAACCAACGGACAAGCACCGTGAAATGTATCATCTGGTGGCAAAAGCACAGCAACACGCACTCGACTCCATCAAACCTGGGATGAGCGGCCAGACGGCTGATGCGTTCGCCCGCGACATGATTACAGCAGCGGGTTATGGAGCTTTGTTCGGTCATGGCACCGGTCACGGATTTGGTATGGAAATTCACGAGGATCCTCGCCTCAACAATAAATCACAAACGATTCTTGAACCAGGCATGACCGTTACCGTTGAGCCGGGAATTTATGTTCCTGAATTCGGCGGCGTGCGTATTGAAGATGACATTTTAATCACACAAACGGGAATAGAGATTTTGACTAGTAGTCCAAAATCTTTGATTATCATATAATAAAAACTTTTGGAGGGTCACAAACAATGATTTCTACAAGCGATTTCAAAACCGGGTTGACGATTGAAGTTGATAGTGATATTTTCACAGTCGTTGATTTTCAACACGTAAAACCTGGCAAAGGGGCGGCTTTCGTCCGTTCCAAACTGAAAAACTTGCGAAATGGCAACGTCGTTGAACGTACATTCCGCGCCGGTGAACAAGTCGGTAAGGCGCAGATTGACAACCGTCAGGTGCAATATTTGTACGCAACCGGCAACGAACACGTATTCATGGACACCGAGACATACGATCAATTCGCGCTTGAAGCGAAGCAACTTGAGTGGGAATTAAATTTCTTGATCGACAATATGCTTGTTAATATCATCAGTTATCATGGTGAAATCATCGGCATCAACTTGCCAAACAGCGTCGAGTTGAAGGTGATTGAGACAGAACCAGGCATTAAAGGCAACACCGCTACAGGTGCTACCAAGAATGCAAAAGTGCAAACTGGCTTGAATGTACAAGTGCCATTGTTTATTAATGAAAACGATGTTCTATTGATCGATACGCGCGAAGGCAAATACATCTCGCGTGCCTAAGTAATTTCGTAACGAATGTGAGGAGGGTACTGGCTTGGCTTTGATTGTCATGAAATTTGGAGGAAGTTCGGTCGGAGACGCTGAACGGATGAAACGGGTCGCAAATCGCGTCGTGCAAACGAAACGCGAAGGGCACCAGTGTGTCGTGGTTGTCTCGGCGATGGGCGATACGACCGATGATTTGATTGATTTGGCGAATCAGTTGACGGAGCAAGCGCCGGCGCGAGAAATGGATATGTTGCTGTCGACTGGCGAGCAGGTATCGGTCGCGTTGTTGTCGATGGCGATTCAGCAGTTCGGTGAGCAGGCGGTTTCGTTCACTGGCTGGCAGGCAGGCATTCATACGGAAGAAGTGCATAGCAAAGCACGGATTACGGATATTCAACCGGCACGCATTCATCGTGCGCTGGAAGGTGGCAGTATCGTGATTGTCGCCGGTTTTCAGGGCATGACGGCGAGCGGCGAGATTACGACGCTAGGACGCGGCGGCTCGGATACGACGGCGGTTGCGCTAGCGGCGGCGATTGAGGCGGATGTTTGTGAAATTTTCACTGATGTCGACGGCATTTACTCGACGGACCCGCGAATCGTCAAAGTGGCGCGTAAGCTCCAAGAAATTTCGTATGATGAAATGTTAGAACTCGCGAATCTCGGTGCTGCAGTGCTTCATCCGCGGGCGGTGGAGTATGCCAAACACTACAATGTTAAACTTGTCGTTCGTTCGAGTTTTAATCAGAATCCCGGCACGTTGGTTAAGGAGGAAGCAACAATGGAACAAGGAATCGTGGTAAGCGGAATTGCTTACGATAAAAATGTGGCGCGTATCAGTTTGCTTGGTGTGCCGGATAAGCCTGGCCAATTGGCAACGGTGTTTGGCGCATTGGCGACGGAACAGATTGATGTTGACTTGATCGTGCAAAGCGGTGTCATCGGCGGTTTGGCTGATTTCTCTTTCACTGTTTCGCTTGGTGATCTACAAAAGGCTTTGCAAGTCATCGAAGCCATCAAACCGAAAGTAGAATTCCGCGCGGCGACATCGGAAACAGATTTGGTGAAAATCTCGATTGTCGGCGCTGGTATGGTGAGCAATCCGGGAGTAGCGGCAAAGATGTTTGAGACAATTTCGGCGCTTGGCATCAGTATTCAATTGGTGAGCACGTCTGAAATTAAAGTTTCTTGCGTGATCGACATTGCCCGTCAAAATGACGTGGTCCGTGCTCTGCATACGGCATACGGATTGGATACGAGCGAGCAGGCATTCGTCGGGGGTCCGCAAGATCGTCGCTAAGATTTGGTGAATTGTGCTAGGCAAAAATGAGGGTGGCGAACGGTGTTGCTTTCATTTTTGCCAGCCTACCCCGAGGGATGCATATTTTTTTTGATTTTGTGATTTTTTTTGATTTTGTGAATTTTTTTTGAACTTTTCTATTGACAACATGAAAGCGTATACATATAATATGAAATAAGTATGGTTTCTCTCAACTCCTATCCTACATAATTGCACGATGTGCAACCGCCGTTAAGGCGGTCTTTTTTTTGTAAACGCATTCAAAAAGTATATACATTTTGTGAAAAAGGGTATACGCAAGTATAAAACTGTGGTGTATAATATGCATGAGAAGGTTTGCGGGAGGTGTGAAGGTGACAGACCAACAACTGATTCGTGCCGTTCTTGACGGAGATGTCCAATTGTTTGCTGAGTTGGTGCGGCGTTATGATAGTAGAATCAAAGTCTTCATTTTTCACATGCTCAAATCGGTTCACATGGAATCGTTGACCGAAGATATGTGCCAAGAGACATTTTATAAGGCATATCGCAACTTGAAATCGTTTCGCGAGCAAGAGGCTGCATTTTCCACCTGGCTCTACACCATTGCACGCAATTCGGTAATTAGCGAGCTGCGCAAGCATCGCGGTGTGGTCGTCAGTTTGGATGAATCCATGCAGCTGATGGAGACGGCACAAAACGTTTCGCCGGAGCAGGCTGTGCTCAGTCAGGAAAAAGTGTCGCTCGTGCGCAAAGCAATCAGCAATCTTTCTGAAAAACAGCGTTCGGCACTCATCTTGCGCGAGTATAATCAATTGGAGTACCAGGAAATTGCGGAAATTCTCGGCCAGCCGGTCAGTTCCATCAAATCCTTGTTATTCCGTGCACGTGCTAGCGTCAAATTGCAACTGGACTCATATTACGGTGACTACTGGAAAAAAACGTACAAAGAGGTGGAGCGGAAATGAAGTGTCAACAAGTACAAGAAGGATTTGCCTTTTATTATGATTTGTCTGCAAGTGATGAACGCAGACAGTTGATGGATTCTCATGTACGGTCTTGCGCCGATTGTTCGCGTCAATTCGATTTGTGGCGTGAAAGTTACATGTTGATAACTCGTGATCAGAGTGTGCAATTGAGTAGTGCAAATTCACAGCAACAGACGATTACAGCGGTGATGACGCGGATTTACGAGGAGGTGCCTTGGCAGCAACCAATGTCGGCACGAACTACGGTGTACCGAACTCGTCTGTTTCGCAGTCGCTTTTTGGTTGCCTGTGCGTTCGCGTTTCTGCTGTTGCTAGGTTGCATGGTGTATGCGTTGCCAGGCGCATTTGATGCCGCTCAACCTGAAGTAACGTCCGTTCAGTCACAACTATCCGTCAGTGCGGAGTGGACATTGAACGAATCGCCAACCCCGACTTCTCCTTTTTCAACGACTATGTTCGCAGTGTCTGCCGCGCTCTTAGGAGCACTGTTGCTTGGACTTGCTTGGTACAACCGCCTCCGCGAATAGCGGAGGTTTTTTTATAGGTATAGCCTTGCGTTGCTACCGCCATACTGCTAATAGATTGATTTGGGCGGGAGGCAGCAATGAATACGGTTGAACTTTTAAACGATTCCAATATTGAAAATTTGCGCGATTTGGCGCGGTTTCACAACTGTCAGTGCAATCAGCATTCAAAATTAGAATTAATGAAGCATATCCAGGCGGCGCTCCGTAGTCGACACCGGTTCGTCGATCAATGGAAGGGTTTGAGTGGCTCGCACAAGCGATTTTTGCAACATATCGTCTATGATTATCGTGAGCGATTCGTGGTGGATGACTTACTCCAACGAGCAGCGACGGCGGCTTATGATAGTGGAGCGCGCAAACAGGCATCTAATATATTGGCTGAATTTAAGGTGCGTGGTTGGCTTTTTGAAGGAATGAGCGGCGGTGAACGGCAAATGTTTCGGATGCCGCATGATTTGCAACATTTTTATGTTCGCTTGCTGAAAGAGGAGTTGGCGAGCGAACTAGTATTTGCTTCGGAGCCGCCCGAATATCGGGAAGAAAAGCGATGGTTGATGGAAGATGTGCGCTTGTTTTTGGTGTTCGTCGGGGAGCGCGGTCTCGATTTGACGCAAAGTGGCGCGATTCAAAAAAGATGGTTGCAACAGTTTATGCGTCAATGTCGTGTCGCTGAATCGCTGCAATTGAGCGGGTTTCGTTTCGGGTATGGTCGCAGTCATCATGAATATCCAGGTCGTTTCGCGCTCCTATATGATTTTTGTTACGCGCAACAATGGATCGTTGAAACGGATCAACGACTGATGCTGAGTGAGTCTGGGAAACAAATGGTGTTCGCGATGACGGGACCGAATCTTAACGAAGAGTACTCGCAGTTATTGCTTCACTTTTGGTTGCGCACGTATCGCCGTGCTGTGCCGAATCTAGCGGCGGTCGTCCGCATGATTGTTCAACTTTGTGAGCGTTGGGTTGTTGCTTCTTCGCTGATTGCGGCGTTGCGTCTATTCGTCAAACCTTATTATTACGATGATGCGGAACAAGTGCTTGCTTTACGTATTTTGCCGATGATGATTTCCTTCGGTTTATTGCGCGTAGCGAGTGGTGATGACACAGAATTACTCGTTCAATCTACGGATGAACGTTTCATGATTCGATAGTTGTCAAACGATTGCCGATATGGTAACATATTTGTTGCATGTGATTGCATTGAATACGATGGTCCGCTGCACGCATACGTTCGACACGTTTCGACAAGCGTCATGAACATCTGTACTGGAAGGAGGAGTCATAATGAGTAATTTGATTCGCGAAATTACGCAAGAGCAGTTCAAATCGGAAATTCCGTCGTTCCGCCCAGGAGACACTTTGAAAGTGTATGTCAAAGTTATCGAGGGTCAACGCGAGCGTATTCAGTTGTTTGAAGGAATCGTCATCAAGCGTCGCGGTTCGGGAATTAGCGAAACGTTCACGGTTCGTAAAATTTCCAACGGTGTTGGCGTAGAGAGAACATTCCCGCTTCATTCGCCTCGTATCGACAAGATGGAAGTGGCTCGTCAAGGTAAAGTTCGTCGTGCCAAGTTGTACTACTTGCGCAAACTGCGCGGTAAAGCGGCGAGAATCCAAGAAAAAATTCGCAAGTAAAAACGGGCAAGCGTGCCCGTTTTACGGCCATCAAATGGCGGAAATGAAAGTGGCGACATATCGTAGACTTTCATTTTTGCCGACCAAGGGCCAAACTCTCGTAAAAACGGGCAAGCGTGCCCGTTTTACGGCCATCAAATGGCGGAAATGAAAGTGGCGACATATCGTAGACTTTCATTTTTGCCGACCAAGGGCCAAACTCTAATAAAAACGGGCAAGCGTGCCCGTTTTACGGCCATCTAATGGCAAAACAAGAGGCTTGTTCATCAAGCCTCTTTTTTAATATCATAATAAAAGTTATAGATGAACCGAGGTGTGCACATGACGATTCAATGGTTTCCTGGACATATGACGAAAGCGCGCCGGCAGATTGAGGAAAAATTGCCCTTGATTGACGCCGTAATCGAGTTGCTCGATGCGCGAGCACCGCTTGCTAGCCGAAATCCGATGATTGATGAAATATTGCGCGGCAAACCACGACTGGTCGTGATGAATAAGGCGGAACTTGGCGATCAGCAGAAGACGGAACAGTGGCAGCATTATTTTCAGACGCAAGGACTGCCGACGTTGCCGATTGACTCCATCAGCGGCTTTCGTGTGAAGGAAATTTTGCCACGCTTGCGCGATTTATTGCAAGACAAAATTGATGCGCAGGTACGCAAAGGCATGCAACCGCGAGCGATTCGTGCGTTAATCGTCGGCATTCCGAATGTTGGGAAATCGACGCTGATTAATAAATTGGCACAGCGCCATGTCGCCGCTACCGGTGATCGACCGGGCATCACGAAGAGCCAACAGTGGATTCGGATTGCGGGCGAATTGGAGTTGCTCGATACGCCGGGTATTTTGTGGCCCAAATTTGAAGATGTTAAGGTCGGTTTGCGGCTTGCAGCGCTCGGCTCGATTAAAGAAGAAATATTGTCGGTAGAAGACATCGGCTACGAGGTGTTGAAGTTTTTGCAAAGCGAGTACCCGCAATCGTTGCCGGAGCGCTATGGGTTGCAAGTCGCCACGGATGCAGATGTCGAGGTTGATGGTGACGATGAACAAGACGAAGACGAACGCTTGCGTATGCGCACGCTCGCGCTGATGGAAGAAATCGGGCGGAAGCGAGGGTGTCTCGCCGGCGGTGGCCAAATCGATTATATGAAAACGGCGCTCGTCGTCCTGCGTGATTTGCGCGCCGGGAAATTGGGCGGGGTTACGCTCGAAGTGCCTCCGGTTTAGAGGGCGAGAAAGCGAGGTGACGATCATGTTGGAGTTCGAGGAACATTTATGGAATCAGGGACTGACGATGGTCGCAGGCGTTGATGAAGTCGGTCGTGGTTGCTTGTTTGGCGATTGCGTAGCTGCCGCTGTCATTTTACCGCCGCATTTGCGAATGGTTGGCGTCGATGATTCAAAAAAGCTATCCGAAAAAAAACGCGACTTGCTGTATGACGAAATCATGCGTCAAGCACTTGCGGTCGCGGTCGCCTATGTCGATGTAGAGACAATCGATCGCATCAACATTAAGCAGGCGGCTAGGCTGGCGATGAAACGAGCGCTTGAATCTCTGCAAGTGCAACCGCAGCACGTGCTAGTCGACGCTGAAACAATCGATACCGCGATCGCACAACAGGCAATTATTCACGGCGATGCACGCAGTCAGTCGATTGCAGCCGCCTCGATTATCGCAAAAGTCACTCGCGATCGGATGTGCATGAAGTGGCATGAGGAGTATCCGCAATATGGCCTGGATCGGCATAAGGGATATGCAACGGCGCTGCACAGAGAACGCATTCTTTTACATGGCACAACACCGTTACATCGACGGACATTTTTGCGCAAACTGCTTGGTTCCACCGATTAAAATCAAGGCTCGATTTTCCGATATAATTTTATGATCTGTTTTACAGGGGGACGAGTTCAATGTTGATTGGTGAGTTAATGCGCGGTGTGATGCGCGGGACGATTGTTAACGATAAAATGGCGGAAACGAAATCGGTGGAACTACATCCTGGACAAGTTGTCAAAGCGACCGTTTTGCAGACGTTCTCCAATCAGGAGGCGTTATTAAATATTGATGGTGCGAAAGTGCGCGCCCGTTTGGAAATTCCGCTGAAAACAGGTCAGACGGCGATGATGCAAGTGCAGCAAGACCCGAACAATATTCAAATTTTGCTGAAGCCGCTATCTGTGACGAACGAGGTATCTGATGAGGCGGTTCAGGATTTGTTGAAAAACTTGCAGTTGAAAGATTCGGTCGCCAATCGGATGTTGGCCCAACAATTGTTGAGCAGTCCGGTGCCACTGAACAAAGAAGCGATTCAGCAAATTCGACAAGTGCTTGCTGCTCAACCAGCGAATATTCCGAGCGAAGAATGGAATCAGGCAATCGTTGTGGCGCATAACAAAGGTGTGCCGATGACGGAAGAAGCAGTGCGCGCTTTGCACCGGGTCATGTTCGGTCAGCCATTGCACGCTTCCATGGAGGACTTGAGTCGTCAACTGACGGAGTTGCTCAATCAGAAACAGACTTCTCCGCAAGCACAAGTGAAACTGGAACAACTGTCGCAACTTTTGATGCAAATGAAAACACTTTCGGATCAGATTACGGGGCAAAATAGCGCCCAACCGAATGTTGCGAAAAAATCAGAGGCGACGCGCTCGCCAATCGGGTTTTATGGTCCGATGAATACTCAAAATACGCCACCACAGGCATCACAGGGTAATGTTCAAAATAATAAACAGACGGCATCAATAAATAGTCGGCAAACAGAAATGGCAAACCTTGCTTATGGAAATCCAGAACGTAACGTAACGCCGGCGCCGACATTTGCAAATGACGGAAATTCGACCGGTGCGTCCTCTCGAAATCCGCAAATGGCTCAAGCGCCGCAAACTGCGCAGACAGGCCAAATAGGGCAGACAAACCAAGTTCCGCAAACCGCGCAAAATCTGCAAAATGCACAAACGTCGCAGCCAGCGCAATCAGCACAATCGGCGCAACTCGGGCAACCGGCACAACCAGGGCAACCGGGGCAACTCGGGCAAACGACGCAAGCACCTCAAGCACCACAAACGCCGCAAATGTCGCAGGCAGCACCTATATCGCAATCTGCTCAATCAGCGCAAACGGCGCAAACGGCGCAAATTCCATTGAATCAACAAACGAGCGCATCGAATCAGGCTGCGACAATCAATGCCCCAATTACGAATAACTGGGCACCACAAACACCGAACAATTATGTTTCGTCCGGTGCTTACTCGCTTCAAAATAAAAATGGCGAACCGCAAATTGTTCAACAGTTGCTTCGTCATATGGGGATTCAGACTGAGCATGGTTTGGCACAGTCGGTAAAACAAACCGAGACGGAACTGGCGGTCCAGCAAACCAGGCAATCGATGCAACAACTTGCTGCGAATATGCCGCCACAACCTGCAAACGCTCCAGGTAGTGCGCTGAACCCGCTTGATTCATTTAAGGGAGCCCTCATGCAACTGCTTAGTATGAACGATATGCCGCCAGCGATGAAGGGAACTGTAGAGTCATTGGTACAACACATTACCGGTCAGCAACTATTGATGACGCCAGATAAATTCGGTTCGTTTTCCTATGTGACAATGACTGTTCCACTTTTTGACCAACAGTCCGAAGGTCAGACGGCCGAGGTGTTCATTCAGTCGCGCAAGGGGAAAAAAGGACAATTGGATCCGAAAAACTGTCGCTTGCTTTTCGACTTGAACATGAATGCAATCGGTCAGACCCTGGTCGACGTGCAGGTGGTCGATCGCATCGTAAATGTATACGTGATGAATGATAATCCTGGTGTACAATCGATGTTTGAAATCTCGCGTGAAGAAATTGCCACGAGCATGGAAGGACTAGGATATCAGTTTTTGTCGTTGAAAGTATCCGATTATCCGCAAAGTCTCGGTGATTTGGAACCGCAGAAGGAATCGGAAGCGGGCGCCCACAAGTTACCGACGCAAAACGGTCAAAATTATCGAGGGGTGGACTACCGAGTATGAGCGAAGAGAAAGATCAAAAAACTTCTCTGGCTTCGAAAAAAGCAGTCGCACTCCGCTATTTGAAAGGTCAAGATCAAGCGCCGACCGTCATCGCCAAAGGACAAGGGCTTGTGGCGGAAACGATCATTCGCAAAGCGGCGGAGAACGGCGTGCATGTGCATGAAGATCCGTCACTTGTCGAAGTGCTGAGCAAACTTGATTTGGATTCGCAAATTCCTGCGGAGTTGTATCAGATGGTCGCTGAAATACTAACTTTCGTTTACAGTGTCGACAAGCGTGCTAGGGAAAGAGTGGATTTGTTTGGCGAAAAACGATCGTAAACAAACGGGTAAGTTGGGTGAGCAACTCGCCGTCCAGTATGTGATGCAGTTGCCGTCCGAGGAACGTTGGCGCATCGAAGCGCGCAATTGGCGCTGCCGCGTCGGTGAACTAGACTTAGTTGCGCGCGAAGGGGATGTGCTCGTTTTTTTCGAAGTACGCACCCGTCACGCGGGCGGAACGTTCGGCGAGGCTGCGGAATCGGTCGATACACGAAAACAACGTCAAGTTCGGCGCACGGCACTCCATTACATGACTGCGCATGGCTTGCATGAGGTGCCGGTCCGATTTGACGTGATTGCTGTCACGTTGGATGCGGCAGATCAGCAGTTACGCCTCGAACATTATCGCAATGCTTTTTCATAAAGTTGTGCAAAACGATCGAGCGCACGCATTTGTAGCGCCTCTGCCAGATGCGGATAGCGGATGCTGTCGCTGCCGTCTAAATCGGCGATGGTTCGTGCCATTCGCAGAATGCGGTCGTGCGCACGTGCACTCAACCCCATGTTCTTGTAGGCGGTTTGCATCAGTTTGCGACTTTCCTTGTCGAGCTGGCAATGTTTGCGCAAGCGCTCGCCATCGAGTTGGCTGTTATAAAATGAGAGTGGAGCGTCGTTGTCCCGTTGCGGACAACGATTTTTTTGTATGTCGTGGGCAACTTGCACAGCGGCCCGCGCCTGTTCCGATGTCAGCAAATCGTGCTTCTGGGCTTCGTCCTGCTCGTGGATCAGATTGAACTCAACGGGCGACATTTCGACTTGGATGTCAATTCGATCGAGCAGCGGCCCTGATAGTTTGGCGCGATACTGGCGAATCCGGTGGATGGTGCAACGACATTCGCGTTCACCGCTGTAGTCGAAGCCGAGGTATCCGCAAGGACACGGGTTCATCGCCGCGAGCAGCATGAAGCGCGCAGGAAAGCGCAAGGTCGCACGAGCGCGACCGATGCTAACGAAGCGCTCCTCCAGCGGTTGGCGCAACATTTCCAACAAATGACGCGGGAATTCGGGCAGCTCGTCGAGAAAAAGTACGCCACAATGGGCGAGACTGATTTCGCCGGGGCGAACGCGCGCATCGCCGCCGATTAAGTTGCTGAGCGTCGTCGAGTGATGTGGCGCACGAAACGGGCGTTTGCTGATGATGGCATCGCGTTCCGCCAATCGATTGGCGACGCTGTAAATTTTCGTTACTTCGAGCATCTCGCGTTCGTCGAGTGGCGGCAGGATGGAGATGAGTCGTTTGGCTAGCATCGTTTTCCCTGCACCTGGCGGTCCCAACATGAGCATGTTGTGCATGCCTGCGGCGGCAATCATCAGCGCGCGCTTGGCACGTTGCTGCCCTTTGACGTCGGCCAAATCTGCATGACCGTAGCGCGCATCGTCATTCGTAGGATTGCTGGGCAAGAGGTGATCGACGTTAACGACAATTTCAGTTTTCGGCTCACCATTCAATACGTGTGTCGCATCGCGCAAGTGGTGGAGCGGGTAAAATTTCAAATTGCTGACAAACACCGTTTCACTCATGTTGGCGGCCGGTAAAAAAACATAGTCAATGCCCGCTTTGCGCGCCATTTCCAACATCGGCAAAATTCCGCGCACCGCCCGCACCGTACCGTCCAGCGCCAATTCGCCGAGCCATAGACAACGCTCCAGTGGCAACTGCACATTTCCGACACGCCATTGCTCGCTGGTCAGCAAAATGCCCGCGGCCATCGCCAAATCAAATGAGGCCCCTTCTTTGCGCAAATCGGCGGGCGCTAAATTGATGGTGATGCGCTCCATCGGAAAACGATAGCCGCTATTTTTAATCGCCGCTCGCACACGCTCCAACGCCTCGCGCACGGCACTATCTGGCAAGCCGACGATGTTCATTTGTGGCAGTCCGTGCGTCAGATCAATTTCTACTTCAATTTTCTTACCGTCAATACCTAGGGTACAAGCGCTCCATACTTTTCCGTACATTTTCTACCTCTTTTTAACATTTATTTACAATCAATATAGCGTATTTCAAAGGCAAATGCAATTTTTTCAAAAAAATGTGCAACTCGTATCGTCGCATGGTAAAATGATAGAAGTGTGTTTATCGAACAAGATTGGGAGGATTGCAAGATATGAACATCCATGAGTATCAGGGAAAAGAAGTGTTGCGTCAGTACGGCGTTGCGGTTCCGCGCGGCTACGTCGCATTCACTGCGGATGAGGCGGTTGCAGCTGCTGAGAAGCTTGGTTCGGCGGTGACGGTTGTGAAGGCGCAAATTCATGCTGGCGGACGCGGTAAGGCGGGCGGCGTGAAAATTGCCAAAAGTGTGGAGCAGGTGCGCGAGTTTGCTAGCGAGTTACTGGGCAAGGTGCTCGTCACGCATCAGACCGGACCAGAAGGCAAAGAAGTGAAGCGTCTTCTTATTGAAGAAGGTTGCGATATCAAAAAGGAATACTACATCGGCATCGTCGTCGACCGGGCAACGGGCTGTGTGGTTGTGATGGCTTCGGAAGAAGGCGGTACGGAAATTGAAGAAGTAGCTGAGCATACGCCTGAGAAAATTTTCAAAGAAGTGGTCGATCCAGCTGTCGGCCTGCAACCGTTCCAAGCGCGCAAATTGGCGTTCGCTATCAACATTCCTGGGGAACTCGTCAACAAAGCGGTCAAATTTATGTTGGCGCTGTATAAGGCTTTTGTCGAAAAAGATTGCTCGATTGCCGAAATCAATCCGCTCGTTGTTACAGGTGGCGGCGACGTGATGGCGCTTGATGCGAAATTGAACTTTGACTCCAATGCGTTGTTCCGTCACAAAGACGTGCAATCGTTGCGCGATTTGGATGAAGAAGACGCGAAAGAAATTGAAGCGTCGAAATTCGATTTGAGTTACATTGCGCTTGACGGCAATATCGGTTGCATGGTCAACGGTGCTGGCTTGGCGATGGCGACGATGGATATCATTAAACATTTTGGCGGTGAGCCAGCGAACTTCCTTGATGTTGGCGGCGGTGCGACGACGGAGAAGGTCACGGAAGCGTTCAAAATCATTTTGTCTGATGCCGGCGTGAAGGGAATTTTCGTCAACATTTTTGGCGGCATTATGCGATGTGATGTAATTGCCAATGGTGTGGTCGAAGCGGCGAAACAAGTCGGACTCGATCGTCCGCTGGTCGTTCGTCTTGAAGGGACAAACGTTGAGTTGGGACGCAAAATTTTGAACGAATCGGGTCTGGAAATTACGACAGCCAATTCGATGGCGGACGGCGCACAAAAAATTGTCGCGCTCGTGCAATAATCAGAAAGGAAGTGACATGACGAATGAGCATTTTGATCAATAAAGATACGAAAGTGATTACGCAAGGGATTACGGGTGCGACGGGTTTGTTTCATACAAAAGGTGCGCTTGAGTACGGTTCACAAATGGTGGGCGGTGTGACACCAGGTAAAGGCGGCACGTTCGTTGAGATTACGCTTGATAATGGTACGGTCGTCAAACAACCGGTATTCAATACTGTCGGCGAGGCTGTCGCTGCGACCGGCGCGAATGCTTCGGTCATTTATGTACCGCCGGCATTTGCTGCTGATGCGATCATGGAAGCGGTCGACGCTGAACTTGACCTTGTCATCTGCATTACAGAAGGTATTCCGGTGCTTGATATGGTGAATGTGAAGCGTTATATGGAAGGTAAGAAAACGGTATTGGTCGGACCGAACTGTCCGGGCGTGATTACGCCAGACGAGTGCAAAATCGGCATCATGCCGGGTTACATTCATACGAAAGGGCATGTCGGCGTCGTATCGCGTAGCGGTACGCTAACGTATGAAGCGGTACACCAGTTGACGACGCGTGGAATCGGTCAATCGACGGCTGTCGGTATCGGCGGCGATCCAGTGAAAGGCATGGAGTTTATTGACGTGTTGTCGCGCTTCAATGAAGATCCGGACACGTATGCAGTCATCATGATCGGTGAAATTGGCGGTACGGCGGAGGAAGAAGCGGCGGAGTGGATTGCTGCGAACATGAAGAAACCAGTTGTTGGTTTCATCGGCGGCAAGACGGCGCCTCCAGGCAAACGGATGGGACATGCTGGCGCGATCATTTCTGGCGGCAAGGGAACGGCGGCTGAGAAAGTGGCGAAACTTGAGTCGTGCGGTATTCGCGTAGCGCCGACACCATCCGACATGGGTGCGACGCTTGTCGAAGTGTTGGTCGCTAATCAGTTGCTTGAGAAATGCACAACCGCTACACCTGCAAATTCATAATTTATAAGACGAACCTCTCCGAGTTGGACTTGGAGAGGTTTTTTGTTGTATAATACCTTTAATTCCAATTTATAGAATTTAATTGAAAAGGAGTTAAAGGTGGAGCTACGAGAATTATTATTTATCATTCATCAACGGAACGGAGTGGGCAACGCAACGCTTTTGAAAATCATAGGAAGTGGTTTTGCTGCGCACGAACTTCGTTTGTTATCCTGTGAACAGTGGCAAGAAACAGTCGAGTCGAAACGTTTGGGCGAGATTATTTATGACAGCTTGCAGAACGATTGTTTGCAAAAACATTTGACGATTTATCGAAATCATGGTATTGATTTTATTACGCTGCTTGATGAGCGATATCCGCCGCTGTTGAAGCAGATCAAAGACCCGCCGGTCATTTTGTACGGCAAGGGCGATTTGAGTTTGTTGAACATGTCATGCATCGCGATCGTCGGTACGAGGGTGGCGACTGTGTATGGCAAACGTACGACCACACTTTTTTCGCGGGAGCTAGCTGAACGCGGGGTGTGCGTCGTCAGCGGCATGGCGAGCGGGGTTGACGGTTGTGCTCACGAGGGGGCATTGGCGGTGGGTGGGGCGACGATTGCCGTACTTGGTTGCTCGCTCGAATATGTATATCCGCGAGAGCATAAGGCACTATATGAACAGGTAGCTACGCAAGGGTTGTTGCTGAGTGAATATCCGTTGATAACGCCACCGAAAGCAGGATTGTTTCCGATGCGTAACCGCATCATCGCTGGCTTAAGTCGAGGCATATTGGTGGTCGAGGCGGCCTTGCGCAGTGGATCGCTGATTACGGCGTATAACGGAGTCGACGAATCGCGTGATATTTTTGCAATCCCTGGACCGATCACCTCGCCGAAAAGTTTGGGTACATTAGATTTGATCAAACGCGGCGCCAAAATGGTAACCTCGGTTGATGAGATTCTCGAAGAGTACAAATATGATGAAACGTTCGCTGAGGCTTTGCGACCGCTCGGCGCTGATTCGGTTATGACTGCAAGTGTACCGCTAGCGAACAATTCACAACTGACGTCTGCACATCTGACGACGGCGGAACTTCGAGTGTTGGAGCAATTATCCGGTGAGCCGCTCGCATTTGACGAGTTGCTGGAATTGTTGCAATATGATTTTGGACAACTGCATGCTCTTCTGTTATCGTTATTATTGAAGAAACGCATCTTGCAACATCCCGGAATGTGCTATACTTTGAATCATTAATCCATCGAAGGAGGAGTTTCACAAGATGCCAAAGAAACAGCCTGCTAAGCAAGGCGAAACACTGGTGATCGTCGAATCACCGACGAAAGCCAAAACGATTCAAAAATATTTGGGAGGCAAGTACAGAGTGATTGCTTCGGTCGGTCACATTCGCGACTTGCCGAAAAGTAAGCTCGGTGTCGACATCGGGCAAAAGTTTCAACCCGAATATATTACGGTGCGCGGTAAGGGCGATGTGCTCAAAAGTTTGCGTGATGCGAAGAAAAAAGCGTCCCGTGTATTTCTCGCAGCCGACCCTGATCGTGAAGGTGAATCGATCGCATGGCATCTTGCGACTTACCTCAATATCGATGAAAACGACGCGTGTCGTGTTGTGTTCAATGAAATTACGAAAGATACGGTGAAAGAAGCGTTCAAGTCGCCGCGCAAAATTAACATGAATTTGGTCGATGCACAGCAGACTCGACGGATTTTGGACCGCATCGTCGGCTATAAAATTAGTCCGCTTCTTTGGAAAAAAGTGAAAAAAGGGCTGTCGGCCGGACGTGTTCAGTCTGTGACGGTGAAATTGATTATCGACCGCGAACGTGAGATTGAGGCGTTTAAGGAAGAAGAGTATTGGTCGTTGCATGTTCAGTTGAGTGATGGTAGCCAGTCATTTCAAGCGAAATTCGTCAAATTTGGCGGCAAAGATTTTCCGATGCCGAACGAGCAAGCGATGCAAGTGATTGCGGCTCACGTGCAGGCGGCGACATTCACCGTCAACCAAGTGGTCGAAAAGGAGAAGTATCGTCAGCCGTCGGCGCCGTTTATTACCAGTACGATGCAGCAGGAGGCGGCGCGCAAATTGAACTTCCGCACGAGCCGGACAATGTCGGTTGCGCAGAAACTGTACGAGGGTATCGATATCGGCAAGGAGGGCACGGTCGGTTTGATTACGTATATGCGTACCGATTCGACACGTGTTTCGCAGACTGCACAAGACGAGGCAAAACAGTACATTACGAGTGAATACGGCGCTAATTATGTACCGGCACAACCGCGTAATTTTTCGAAAAAAGCGGCGGCACAAGATGCGCATGAAGCGATTCGACCGACGTCAGTGTTGCGTACGCCGGATATGTTGAAGGCGTATTTGGACCGTGATCAACATAGGTTGTACAAATTAATTTGGGAACGATTTGTCGCGAGTCAGATGGCGACTGCGGTGTATGATGCGATGACTGTCGATGTGGCGGCAGGGCAAGCGTTGTTCCGTGCCAATGGATCGAAGATTAAATTTGCTGGCTTTACGAAAGTGTATGAAGAAGGACGCGACGATGAGTCGACGGAGGAACATCACGTTTTGCCGGCGCTGCAGGCACAACAGCAGCTGATCAACGAAAAACTCGATCCGAAGCAGCATTTCACGCAACCGCCACCACGCTATACTGAGGCGCGCTTGATTCGTGAGCTTGAGGAAAACGGGATTGGTCGTCCGAGCACGTATTCGGCGACGTTGGAGACGATTCAAAAGCGCGGCTATGTGGCGCTTGATAGCAAAAAGTTTATGCCGACGGAATTGGGCCGGTTGGTGAACGATTTGATGGAAGAGTTTTTTGCTGAAATTCTCGATGTCGAGTTTACCGCCGGCTTTGAGAGCAAATTGGACAGTGTCGAAGAGGGTAAAGATAACCGCATTCACGTGCTTGAGGATTTTTATCAGCCATTTTCCGGATTGCTGACGAAAGCGGAAGAGGAAATGAAGGACGTTGTCCTTAAAGATGAAGAGTCGGATGAAATTTGTGACAAGTGCGGGCGCAACATGGTGATTAAGCTCGGCAAGAAAGGCAAGTTTTTAGCTTGTCCGGGGTTCCCTGAGTGCCGCAATACGCGCAACATTGTGAAAGATACGGGCGTTACTTGTCCGTCATGTAAAGTCGGCAGGTTAGTGGAGCGCAAAGGAAAGAAGCGTTTGTTCTTTGGCTGTACGGAGTATCCGACGTGCAATCACGTGAGCTGGGACCGACCGCTGAAGACGCCGTGCCCATCATGTGGCTCGTTGCTAATCACGAAAAAAGAGCGTGGTCAGCAGAAAGCGATTTGCGGATCTTGCGGATTCAATGATTTGCTAGAGAAAGTCGAGCCAGACGAATCAAAATAGAACAGGAATGGAGTTTTTGCGATGTCAGTCGCCGGGGAAATACGAACAGTTACGGTCATCGGTGCGGGGCTTGCTGGCAGTGAGGCTGCATGGCAAATTGCTTCTGCTGGTGCGCCAGTGAAATTATATGAGATGCGGCCCGTGCGCAAAACGGCGGCCCATCATACTTCGCAGTTTGCCGAGTTGGTATGCAGCAACTCGTTGCGGGCGAACGGATTGACGAATGCGGTTGGCGTGATGAAAGAGGAAATGCGCCGTCTGAATTCACTCATTTTGCGATGTGCAGACGAGCATGCGGTGCCTGCAGGTGGGGCGCTAGCGGTCGATCGTGACGGCTTCTGCGCCGCGGTGACGGAGACGTTGCGCAACCATCCGCTTATCGAAGTGGTCAATGAAGAATTGCCAGAGATACCAGACGGCATTGTCGTCGTTGCCACTGGTCCGCTCACCTCGCCTGATTTGTCGCAATGTATCAAACAGTTGATTGGCGAAGAATATTTATATTTCTATGATGCGGCCGCGCCAATTATCGAAAAAGATTCGATTGACATGAGCAAGGTCTACTTGGCGTCACGTTACGACAAAGGTGAGGCGGCTTATTTGAACTGCCCGATGAGCGAAGAGGAGTTCAATCATTTCTATGATAATTTGATTACGGCTGATGTCGCACCGCTCAAAGAGTTCGAGAAAGAGATTTATTTTGAAGGGTGCATGCCGATTGAGGTGATGGCGAAACGCGGTCGGCAAACGATGTTGTTCGGACCGTTGAAGCCGGTTGGTCTCATCAACCCGCATACAGGAAAAATGCCTTATGCGGTCGTGCAGCTAAGGCAAGACAATGCGGCGGGCACGTTGTATAACATGGTCGGATTTCAGACGCACCTCAAGTGGGGCGAGCAAAAGCGTGTGTTCGGCCTCATACCTGGGTTGGAGCAAGCGGAAATTGTGCGTTACGGGGTCATGCACCGCAATACGTTCATCAACTCACCGAACTGTTTGCGTCCGACGTATCAATTTAAAAATCGCGATGAGTTGTTTTTTGCTGGACAAATGACGGGTGTGGAGGGCTATGTTGAGTCGGCTGCATCAGGGTTGATTGCTGGCTTGAATGCTGCGCGCGTGGCCAAAGGACAATCGTGCCTCGTCTTGCCACCGGAGTCGACGCTCGGTTCGATGGCGCAATACATTACGTCTGCGGATGCGCGTCATTTTCAACCGATGAATGCAAATTTCGGTCTGTTGCCACCGCTTGAGGAGCGAATTCGAAATAAAAAGCTGAAAAACGAGCGTTTGGCCGAGCGGGCTCTAGCGGCCATTGAGCCGTATCAACTGACATGAACGACGACTTGCTGGAACAGTTTTTGCTTTACTTGCAGGTGGAGAAAAATAGTTCTGCATACACTGTGCGCAACTATGCCGCTGACTTGCTCCAGTTTGGCGAATTTGTCAGCGAACGCGGCATCGCCAGCCTCCTAGCCGTTCAGTATCATGACGTGCGTGCTTTTTTGGCTTTTCTACATAGCGAACAATACGCTCGCCGTACTGTGTCGCGCAAGTTGTCAGCGCTTCGCTCGTTCTATGCCTATCTTGTAAAGCAGGAACAATTGAGCGCAAGTCCGTTGACGGCGATGAAGTCGCCGAAAATCGAAAAAAAATTACCGACATTTTTGTATCCGGAAGAAATACGTCAGTTGCTCGAAGCGCCCGACGTGACGAAGACGCTCGGCATGCGCGATGCTGCATTGCTCGAGACGTTGTACGCTGCGGGGATGCGTGTCAGCGAGTTGGTCGGGCTCAACCTACGCGATGTTGATTTGCGCATCGGTACGGCGCTGGTGTTCGGTAAAGGGTCTAAAGAACGCTATGTGCCGTTGGGGGATTATGCGTGTCATGCAATCGCTCGATACTTGGATTCGGGACGTCCGCACTTGTTGACTGACGAGCGAGAGCAGGCACTGTTTTTGAATTACAAAGGTGGGCGCATGTCGGATCGCAGCGTACGGCGGATGCTCGACGGCTATATGCGTGCGTTGGCGCAGACGAAAAAAGTCAGTCCGCACACCTTGCGGCATACGTTTGCGACGCACTTATTGGAGGCTGGCGCTGATTTGCGTTCCGTGCAGGAGATGCTCGGGCACGTCAATATTTCGACGACACAAATTTACACGCACGTGACGCGCGATCATTTGCAGTCGGTGTACAATCAGTCGCATCCGCGCGCTTGAAGTGTATACGGGAAGCGAACATATTTATATGAGGAGGCATGACGATGATGGAGCATAACATGACAACGAACGGTTCGCCGTTTCACGCGACGACGATTTTTGCGATACGTCACAAAGGAAAAGGAGCGATGGCGGGCGATGGTCAGGTCACGTTTGCCAACTCGATGGTGATGAAGCAAACGGCAAAAAAAGTGCGGCGTCTCTATCGTGGACAGGTGGTCGCTGGTTTTGCTGGGGCAGTTGCCGATGCGTTCACGCTGTTTGAAAAATTTGAAGCGAAACTTGAAGAATATCATGGTCAATTGCAACGCGCGGCGGTGGAACTTGCCAAGGATTGGCGACAAGATAAAATGTTGCGGCGCCTCGAAGCGATGATGGTTGCGATGGATGGTGAAAATTTGTTGCTTATTTCGGGGACGGGTGAAATCATCGAACCAGACGATGGCATTATTGCGATTGGGTCTGGAGGAAGTTTTGCCTTGGCGGCGGGACGAGCGCTGATTGCACATGCTGCTCATCTGTCAGCCGCAGAAATCGCCAGAGCATCGTTGGAAACCGCGGCTGACATTTGCGTATATACGAATCGAAATATAATCGTTGAGGAACTATGACGGAGGCAGGTAGAAGATGGCAATCGACAAACACAATTTGACACCGCGACAAATCGTAGCACAGTTAGATCAGTATATCGTCGGTCAAAAACGAGCCAAAAAAATGGTGGCAGTTGCGATGCGCAATCGGTTCCGTAGACAGGCGCTGTCCGAGCAATTGCGCGATGACGTGATTCCGAAAAACATTTTGATGATTGGACCGACTGGTGTCGGAAAAACGGAAATTGCTCGTCGTTTGGCGAAATTAGCCGATGCGCCGTTCGTCAAAGTTGAAGCTACCAAATTTACTGAGGTTGGTTATGTCGGGCGAGACGTCGAATCGATGGTTCGGGACTTGGTTGAAACGGCGATTCGGATGGTGCGCGAGGAAAGCATGGACAAAATGATGCACGTCGCACGCCAACGAGCGGAAGATCGCTTACAACAATTGCTGATTAAAGAAGGCAAAGTGCAGCCTGGTATGTCGGCGAGTGAGATAGAGGGACTAGAGATTGAAGTGGAGACGGAGGACGAGACCGTACCGCTATTTGACATGTTCGGTGGGCAGGGCAATGAGCAACTTGGTAATTTTCAAGAAATGCTTGGCAAATTCATGCCGAAGAAAAAGAAAAAGCGCCGTCTGAAAGTATCAGAGGCGCGAAAACTGTTGGAGCAGGAAGAAGCTGCGAAATTGATCGATATGGATGATGTGACGCAGCGAGCTTTGCGTCGTGCTGAACAAAACGGTATTATTTTTATAGATGAAATCGACAAAGTAGCCGGTACGGGGAGAACCGCCGGACCTGATGTGTCGCGTGAAGGTGTGCAACGCGACATTTTGCCAATCGTTGAAGGTTGCACTGTCGTGACGAAACATGGGGCCATCAAGACTGATTACATTTTGTTTATTGCTGCGGGCGCATTTCACATATCCAAACCTTCTGATTTGATTCCAGAGTTGCAAGGGCGATTTCCTGTACGCGTGGAGCTCGACAGTTTGACGAAAGAAGACTTTATCGCGATTTTGACTGAGCCGCAAAATGCATTGACGAAGCAGTACGCTGCCTTGTTAGCTACTGAGGGAATGAATATTGCGTTTAGCGATGAGGCAATAGCTGAACTCGCAGAGATTGCTGCTGAAGTGAATCGCACAACGGAAAATATTGGCGCACGTCGTTTGCACACGATTTTGGAAAAACTGTTAGAAGATTTGTCGTTCGAAGCGCCAGACATCCAATTGGAGTATTTTCTCATTACGCCTGAATATGTGCGTGAAAAGTTACAGTCGATTGCGCGTAACAAAGACTTGAGTCAGTATATTTTATAAATTTTGTGATACAAGCAGGAGGACGGACAGTGAGCATATTGGCGAAAACAAGGCGTCTCAATAAATTGTTACAAAAGTCGGGCGGACAAGCGGTTAATTTCATGGACATGGCGGAGGTGCTGCGCGAGGCGATTCACGCTGATGTATACGTGGTCAGTCGCAAAGGGAAAATTCTCGGGTTTTCGATGGCATCGCCGTACGTCACACCAGGCATGAACATTATGGTAGTTGAAGAGCGGAGGTTTCCGGAAGGTTACAACGCAATGTTTTTGCAAATTGATGAAACGACATCCAATAATGATGTGCATAGTGCGTATAGCATTCTACTTTCGAAAATTCACGACTTTTTTAAACGCACACATACATTGGTTGTGCCGATAATCGGCGGCGGGCAACGGTGGGGCACATTGGTGCTGACGAGTGGTGAGCAGCCGTTTGACGAAACCGATTTGGTATTAGCCGAATATGGAGCGACCGTGGTCGGTATGGAAATTTTGCGTGTGCGCGCTGACGAAATCGAGCAAGAATCACGCAATAAAGCGGTTGTTCAAGTTGCAGTGTCATCGCTATCTTTCAGTGAACAAGAAGCAGTTGGGCTTATTTTTGATGAACTGAATGGAACCGAAGGGTTGTTGGTCGCAAGTAAAATTGCGGATCGGGCTGATTTGACGCGCTCTGTTATCGTCAATGCGCTTCGCAAACTTGAGAGTGCCGGAGTAATCGAAACGCGCTCGCTTGGCATGAAGGGTACATATATCAAAATATTAAACGAACAGATCGTGACAGAGATTCGCCATTTTTCCAAATGAGATTTTTTAAATTCCTATATCGACAAATGATATAAAATAGTTTATAGTTTTTGTGAACATTTTTTTAAAAAAAGAAGGAGTTTCGCAAAAGTTCACGAATTATTATTAAATCATTACTGTTGAAGGGGGTATTGTGCCCTATGTCGTTTTTATTTAAACCAAGTTTATCGGTCTTAGAACGATCGCTGGACACATCTGCGCTTCGCCAAAAAGTCATCGCGAATAACATCGCAAACGCCGACACACCGTTCTTTAAACGGTCTGAAGTCGATTTTGAGAATGTGTTGAAGGATGCAATGAGCGAAACAAAATTCGCGGGGTTGCGTACAAATAGCAAGCACATTCCGATTGGTCGTGGTGTCGTTCGTGATGTCATGCCAGAAGTGATAGTGGATGACAAGACGTTGATCAAGAACAACAAGAATAATGTCGACATCGATTTGGAAATGGCACAGATGTCGAAAAATGCGATGCGTTATAACGTGCTCGTCGAACGTATGTCCAAAGAATTCAAAGGGTTGCGTACAGCAATTGAGGGGAGATGATAGAGGATGAGAATTACCAATGCTTTTGACATTAGTACATCGGCTCTAACCGCACAACGGATGCGGATGGATGTTATTTCCTCGAATATTGCCAACGCAGAAACAACGCGCGGACGCCTAGTCGACGGGAAATGGGTCCCTTACGCCCGCAAATTGGTACATTTTTCGCCAGTAGAGAAATCGTTTTCACAGATTCTGAATGAAGCGACGGACACGACTGGACGAGGTGTGACGATATCGAAAATTACCGAAGATCGAACACCTTTTAAAAGAGTATTTAATCCAACACATCCGGACTCGGATGAAAACGGTTACTTATTAATGCCGAATGTCGACCCACTGAAAGAAATGGTGGATATGATATCTGCAACGCGCTCCTATGAAGCGAATGTGGCGGCACTGAATGCATCGAAAATCATGTTCGCCAAAGCACTAGATATCGGTAAACAATAACGGGAATGAGGGAATGAAATGATTAACGGCATAAATTCACAAAACTTTGCACCGTCAGCGATTAAATTTGGCTTTGATAACGTGCAAAACAAAGTGGCCGATGCGACTTCCGCTGTAGATGTGACGAAAAGTTTCGGACAATTTTTAACGGATGCCGTCAGTGATATGAATCAACAAAGAACATACGTCGGTGATTTGCAACAGAAGTTCATAACCGGTGAGTTGCCGGATGTGCACCGATTAATGATTGAGGCTGAAAAAGCATCTCTTGCTACATCGCTAACGATTCAAATTCGCAATAAAGTCGTTGAAGCTTATCAAGAGATCATGCGCATACAAGTATAGTTATGGTTAATTTTCAGCAATTCTTGAATGGGGTGGCATAGTGAACGAAAAGTTGAACCAGTATCGCGGAACCCTTTCGCAATATTGGCAGCGGTTTACCAACGCGCAAAAGTGGATGCTAATTGGCAGTGCGGTTTTATTGCTAATCGTAATGTTTGTTGTCATCCTAAACTTCGCAAAAACCGAGTACTCGCTCGCTTTTACGGATTTGCAACCTGGAGATGCCGCGGCTATTAAAACGTACCTTGATTCGAACTCGATTCCTTATCAATTGAGTCCGGACGGTACGAGTATTGGTGTTCCTACAGAGATGGTTGCCGATGTTCGATTGAATGTCGAGTCGCAAGGTCTGAATCAGAACGGCGCACTCGGTTACGGAATTTTCAGAAACAACATGTCTGGCTTTGGTACAACCGAAAATGAGTTTAATGTTCTGAAAGTGGATGCGATTGCCGGTGAAATCCAGCAGATGCTGAATTTGATTAACGGGGTTGCAAGTTCGAAAGTTGTCATCACGATGCCAGAACAATCGGTCTTCTTGAACACGGAAGATCAGACAGATTCTAGCGCATCCGTCATTGTGAAAATCAAACCGGGATATGTGATTGATCAACCGAAAATTGACACCATGTATCACCTTGTTGCGAAAAGTGTGCCTGGCTTAGATTACGCTAACATCTCGATTTCAAACCAAGACGGTGATTATCTCGCTTACTCCAAGGATGGCGAGCAAGACGGAAGCGCAGCGACGGCAGTTGCTGGTAACTTGCAAATTAAGAAACAGTTCGAAGTGGACATGCAGAAGAACATCAAGCAATGGCTCGGTATGATGTTCGGTCAAAACAAAGTTGCGGTAACCGTAACTTCGAACATGAATTTCGATCAAAAGAACACGGTCGAAAAATTGGTCGCTCCTGTTGTTGATACAAAAGGGTTGCCGATTAGCGAAGAGGAAATTAATAAATCGACGTCAAATCAGACGACCGAAGGCGGAACGACGGGTACTGGCGAATCGGAAGTATCGAACTTCAATACGCCAACCGCTAATGGTAATGCTGAAACGGAAGAAAGTGAACGTCGTACGAATTACGAAATTAATCGGACAGAAAATCAAATTGTTGCAAGTCCGTTTCAATTGCGAGATTTGTCGATTAGTGTTGCGTTAGAGTCGGCAGAGACGGATAAAATGACGCCGCAACAGTTGACTGATATTAGATCATACCTGCAAAACATTATTCGTACCAGTTTGGCTGATAGTGATCAGGAATTGAACGACACGAATCTTGCGAATCGTGTAACGGTTATGGAGAGCACTTCCTTCGAGGGGAAAACAGTACTCGAAGAACCGACAAACCTAACTACATACTTGTTGTTGGGCGGACTTGCTCTAGCACTTGTAGCGTTCGGAGCGCTTTGGTTCGTCAGACGTCGTCAAGCTCGTATTGCTGAAGAAGAAGTCAAAGCGGCAGCGGCGGCGGCAGCGGCAGCAGCCGAGCAACAAGGTGGTAAAATTCTCGATATCGAGATGGCAACAAACGAGAACCAAATTCGTCGTCAACTCGAGGCGCTTGCCCGCAGAAAACCGGAAGAATTCGTTTCCATCCTGCGTTCATGGATACTTGAAGAATAGAGGTGTAATCAATAAATGGCTCGTCTCCAACAAGGGTTAACTGGTCGTCAGAAAGCCGCGGTTCTCATGATTAGCTTGGGACCGGATGTATCTGCGAACATTTTTAAACACTTATCCGATGATGAAATCGAACAGTTGACTCTTGAGATTGCCAATGTAAGAAAGGTGGAGCCTCAAGAGAAAGAAAACGTCCTGTCCGAGTTCCATCAACTTTGTGTTGCCCAAGAATACATCTCATCGGGCGGTATCAAATATGCGAAAGATGTACTTGAAAAGGCGCTTGGTCCTCAACGTGCAATTGAGATGATCAACCGACTTACGGCAACATTGCAGGTTCGTCCGTTTGATTTTGCTCGAAAAGCTGATCCATCACAAATTTTGAACTTTATTCAAAATGAGAGCCCGCAAACGATTGCGCTCATATTGTCTTATTTGCAGGCAGAACAAGCATCGCTCATCCTATCCTCTTTGCCACAAGAGAAACAAGCGGACGTGGCGAAACGGATTGCATTGATGGAAAGTACCAATCCTGAAATCGTCAGCGAAGTCGAAAAAGTGCTTGAGCAAAAATTGTCAGCGACTGTCGTCTCCGATTACTCAAGTGCTGGCGGAATTCAAGCGATTGTCGACATCCTCAATGGTGTTGATCGCGGAACAGAGCGCACCATTCTCGATTCGCTCGAAATTCAAGATCCAGAATTGGCGGAAGAAATCAAGAAGAGAATGTTCGTCTTCGAAGACATCGTGTCGCTTGATAATCGTGCCATTCAACGGATTATTCGTGAGATTGAAAATGCTGACTTACAACTCGCTTTGAAGGTAGCTGGCGATGAAGTGAAAGACGTTGTATTTAAAAATATGTCGAAACGGATGGCCGAAACATTCAAAGAAGAAATGGAATATATGGGGCCCGTTCGTTTGCGTGACGTAGAAGAAGCACAAACACGGATTGTTGCCATCATTCGTCGTCTAGAAGAATCCGGTGAAATCGTCATCGCTCGTGGCGGAAGGGATGATATCATTGTCTAGTGTTTTCAAACCTTATCAGGTGAGAACGGTTACGAATCCGGTGAAAATTACGTCACACATTCAACCGACAGAGCCAACAGATTCCGACTCGACTTCTTCGCATGAAGAACAACAGCAAGCGATCGATCAGACAGTTGTCGAAACCATGTTAGCCGATGCCAAACGTTTGGCAGAAGAAATTGTCGGTACCGCAAACCAAGAAGCGAATGCAATCAAAGACAATACGCAGACTGAGATCGAAACTTGGTGGGCTGAACGCCGTGCCGAAGATGAGCAACTCGTGCAACAAGCGACCGAAACAGGTTTTACGACGGGATATGAAGAAGGGGTAAAACTCGCCGAGGCTGAAGTTCGCCAGCAATATGAGGACGTTGTTACTCAAGCTGAGCAATTGGTCGAACAGGCATTCATCGTCAAAAATCAAATCATTGCCGAAGCAGAACCGTTCCTACTGGAACTGAGCATACAAATTGCGGAGAAAATCATTCAAAAGCAATTGTCAGTCGATGAATCATACATTAAAGAATTGATTCAAAAGCAGTTGCAACGAAAACGCGAAAAAGGTGTCATCACATTATGTGTTGCACCTGCGCAGTTTATGCTGATGAACGCGAGTCGCGAAGAATTGTCACGTTCGATTGACGCGCAAGCTGAGTTGCAAATTATCCCTGATGCGTCTGTACAAGATATGGGGTGTGTCATTCGTTCCGCGTTTGGAACGATCGATGCTCGAATTGAAACTCAGTTAACGGAAATTAAGAAAGCGCTATATTCTGTGTTGCTAGCAGACGAGGAAGTGAAATAATGATTCGAATCCCTGATGCCGCCAGATATGCGGATGCCATACGACAAGTTGACCCGATACGCGTGAATGGAAAGGTAACACAGGTGATTGGTTTGACCGTTGAATCGGAAGGACCGGATGCGAACATTGGCGAGGTTTGTTACATTTATCCGTCAAAATCATCCAAACCGATTCCCGCCGAAGTAGTAGGTTTTAAAAACAACAAAGTGATTTTGATGCCGCTAGGTGAATTGAGTGCAATCGGTCCAGGTTGTGATGTTGAAGGCACAGGGCGTCCACTTTCTGTACCTGTAGGATATGAATTGTTAGGAAAAGTACTCGATGGACTTGGACAACCGCTTGACGGAAGTGCACTTCCATTACACATGACGCGCTACTCTACGAGCAATCAACCGGTTAATCCATTGAAAAAGCCTCGTATCGTTGAACCCTTAAGTGTCGGTGTTCGTTGTATCGACGGATTGCTGACGATGGGAAAAGGACAACGGGTCGGTATTTTCGCTGGTTCTGGGGTAGGAAAAAGTACGTTGATGGGTATGATTGCTAGGAACACGTCTGCGGACGTGAACGTCATCGGTTTGATTGGGGAACGCGGCCGTGAGGTGCTTGATTTCATCGAACGTGATCTTGGGCCCGAGGGTTTGAGTCGCTCGGTGGTTATTGTAGCAACGTCCGATCAACCAGCATTGATTCGTATCAAAGGTGCACTGATTGCCACATCGATTGCCGAATACTTCCGCGATCGTGGTCTGAATGTAATGTTTATGATGGATTCAGTCACTCGCTATGCGATGGCGATGCGTGAAGTAGGTCTTGCCGTTGGTGAACCGCCGGCAACACGCGGATATACACCTTCCGTATTCGCCAACTTGCCGAAACTTTTGGAACGGTCGGGAAATTCAGCGCTAGGTTCGATTACCGCTCTGTACACCGTTCTCGTCGATGGCGATGATATGAATGAACCGATTGCCGATGCAGTACGCGGCATCCTGGACGGACACATTGTTCTCGATCGTAATGTCGCTAACAAAGGCCATTATCCTGCGATTGATGTGCTGGCAAGTGTAAGCCGTGTAATGACCGAAATTGTTCCGCGAGAACATCGTATTGCTGCGAATCATCTTAAAAAATTACTTGCTGTTTATCGCGAATCGGAAGATTTGATTAATCTCGGTGCTTATCAAATGGGTGCAAATGACGGCATTGATCAAGCGATTCAGTATATACATCAAATAAACGAATATACGAAGCAAGAAGTAGATGAGAAAGATGCTTTCGAGGCTGCGCAACAAAGATTGTTGGATGAATTTTTAGAACTACAATAAAGTAGTTGGAGATGATTTCTATGCGTTTTAAGTATCCGTTACAAAAAGTCGTAAACTTAAAGAAAACGGAAAAAACGAACGCGGAGATGCTGCTTGCCCGCTCACTTGGACATTTGCGACTTGTAGAGATGACTCTATCCGAACTTGAGCAAGAGTGGGAGGAAATTCAACAAATGCTGGTTGACACGGCACAATCCCCGTTTACAGTGACACAACTGATTACGATTCAAGGATATCTTGATTACTTGGAACAATGCATTCAACGAAAACGGATTGAAGCCCAACAAGCGGTAGAAGATGTGAAACAGAAACAAGTTCATCTTACGGAAAAAACGGTGGATGAAAAAGTTTGGTTGAAGACTAAAGAGCGTGCCTATCAAAAATATATGACTGTCATGCAAAGAAAAGAGCAATATGAACTTGATGAAATTGCTCTAAGAAGGGGTACCGATCATGAGTGACGTTGGCGTAGAAAAAACGTACAGCACATTTGAGAAAATTCTATACATTTTCATCATCCCCATTGTATTCACGGTAATTTTGGCGCTTTCCTTGTTCTCATTGTTTGATTATGACGTGAAGGATACGTTGCTAAAATACGGAAACGAAATACCATTCATTGGGCAATATTTACCGAAACCGTCTGATGAGAGCGTTACTACAATCGAGACAGCTGATGGCTCGGCGACAGTTACAAAAAAAGTGGATGAATTTGGTGTCGATTATACGAAAGAGATTCGCAGCTTGAATGACAAAATTGCTGTGCAAGAATCAGAATTAAAAAAAGCAATTCGTGATATTGAAACAAAAGACAAGCTAATCACTGAATTAAAAACAACATTGAAGCAACGAGACGAGCAATTAAAAGCGAAATCATTAACCGATAATGAATATATAAACAAAATTAAAGAACTTGCTACTGTTTATGCCAGTATGTCAGCGAGTAAAGCGGCACCAATTGTCGAGAAATTATCGACGGAAGAAGCCGTGCTTGTGTTAAACCAAATGTCTGCTGGCGACAAGAAAAATATTTTGCAGAAGATGGAACCTGGTAGAGCTGCTGAAATTTCGATTATGACGAAGGATGCAGTACCGGTCAAGGATCAAGAAATTGCGGCGTTACAAGCACGATTGAACCTGCAAAATCCGAATTCTGATGTGAAGGTTAAAGTTAGCAAACAAGATATGGCGTCGACATATGAGAACATGGACCCTAAAATAGCCTCTGCAGTACTAAGTGAATTGCTAAATGAAAATGCAAACCGTGTGTTTAGTATTATGGCGAATTTAAGTCCTGCAGCGCGTGCGAAGATTATCGAAGAGATGTCTCCGAAATTAGCGGCTAGAATTACCAGCAGAATCGGAGAATAATAGAGCATCACTTTTCGTGAAAGGGGGTGATAAAAATGGCTATGAGTATATTTGATTTAAAAGCAGGTTTGAAAACGGATACAAATTTGAGTGTAACCAAGCCTTCGTCAAGCCAAGCGAAACACAGCGATTTTCGCAGTGTTTTAGAGAATGTGCAAAAAATAAGACAATCGCAACCGACGAGGATCAACGCTCCAACGGAGTCGAACGACAATCTTGATGTAAGCGTTCAAGTACCACCTAGTAGTGTGAAAACTGATGAGGTTGAACACGAAGTGGTTGTACAAGAAGTCGCTGAACATGAAGAGGTTGAACAAAAAGTGGCTGATGTGGTAACTCAACTTTCAAATCCAACGCAGTCACAAGAAACGATAGAGGTTAGTGATGCAATCGTCCAGTCTAGTTCACTCAATGAGGAAATGAAAGTTGTTGTGAATGAGTCTGACGAACAGATTCAGTTGACCAATGTTGAGGTAAATGTTGCAGTTGCAGAAGTACCATTCTCATTGGCGCCGCAACAACGTATTGCTGTCCATGAATTTGAACAAATGATTACTCAATTGAATCAGTTCATGAATGGCAAACTTCAATTAGACGAGCAACAATTGCAGGCATTAATGGCGAAGTTGATGAAGTTTTTGCAACAAAATGCGGATTGGATGGAAACGAATCCGATGTTCAAAAATAAACCAGTTGCAGAATTCATGGTTGCACTGAATCAATTGTTATCCGGTGATCAAAAACCTAATTTGGAAACGCTTCAAAAATTGATAGCGCAATTCCAGAAGGTGGACGAACCTGTAACTGATGCTAAGAATGCTGATGCAAAGCAAACGACAACAGCAACATCATCAGCAACTACTTCAGACACAAAGTCTCAACCAAGTGAACCAAAACTTGCGGCGAACGCCAAACAAGTCGTAGCTTTTTCTGAACAAAAAGTAGAGCAACCAGCAGTTGCCCCTACGCAAGCGAAGGCAACAGAACCAGTGACTGTGTCAAATCAGATTCAGCAACAAATCACGACTCAGCAACTTACTACTGCCAAACCTGAACAGACGCAAACATTCACACCACAACAGTTGCCACAAGAAATGCAAAAATTAGTGAAAAGTTTCCGCTTAAATCGAGCGAACGGCACAAACGAAGCGCGATTTGCATTAAATCCGGAACATCTTGGTCATATTAACGTAAAAATTAGCGTTACAAATGGCTCGGTGGTAGCACAAATCTATACGGACACTGCGATGGCTAAGGAAACGCTAGATGCACAATTGCTCCATTTAAGAGCTGCACTACAAAGTTCAGGCCTAATCGTAGAGAAGTTAGAAATTTTCAACAATACAATGCTTTCTCAACAATTCCACGAGCAAAAACGACAACAATCTTCACAGCAATTCAACAAGCAACAAAAACAAAAGCATGTTGATGTGACGGATGTGGGCATTCAAGAGGATGAATCTACGGATGTCGAATCTGGAATTCGCTTGAAAATGGGGGCGAGAATCGATGTCACCGCATAATTTTCGCAGAATAGGAGGTAAAATCGATGTCATCGACGAATAATATTGATAACAACTACTCATCGGTAACACTTGGTCCACCGAAAGCGCGTGTCGTTGGTCCGAATAATAATCTGGGCAAGGATCAGTTTTTGCAAATCTTAATGGTCCAATTAAAGAATCAAGACCCAATGTCGCCACTACAAGACAAAGATTTCATTGCACAGATGGCACAATTCACAAGCGTTGAACAATTGACAAAAATCAGCACTGCAGTCCAAGGGTCGCTAGATGAGATGAGAGCATTACGCGAATCACTCGGTGTGGCATCCGGGCTGATTGATAAAACAATCAATTGGTCCATTCCAGCAGTTGGGAAAACACCTGCTAAAAATGGTAGCGGTAAAGTAGAAGCGATTACCATTCGCGACGGAGTACAGTACGCGATTGTGAAAGGGGAGGAAATTTCTCTAAACCGAATCACACGAATCGGGAATTAGAGAGAGTCGACAATGAGCGATCGCCTGCCCATCCACCAACTTTACCAAAATGCGTTGCGAACACCGCAGGTAAAACCGGGGGTAAACGTACCGAACAAATTCAACGGTACGGTTACAAAAGGGAATCAACAACCAGGCGCAGCAAGTTTCCAAAACATACTGCAACAACGAATTTTGCAGTTCAGTCAGCACGCGGAAACTCGGCTAAGACAAAGAGGGATTGTGTTGCGTAATGATCAAATCGAGAAAATTAACAACGCAATTGACAAAGCATCTGCGAAGGGCGCTAAAGATTCACTGATTTTGATGCAAGACGTTGCGATGATCGTCAACATCAAAAACAGAACCGTGATTACCGCGATGGATTCGCAATCACTAGAGGATCATGTTTTCACGCAAATAGACAGTGCAGTAATTATTCCTTAAGGGCTGGACCGGAAGGGGGCCCTCCGACTGCCGATCGAATGACGCAGTTGAATCAATGACAATTAGGAGGAAGTAACAATGATTAGAGCGATGTATTCAGGTATTTCCGGTATGAGAGGCTTTCAAACAAAGTTGGATGTAATCTCCAACAACGTAGCGAACGTGAACACGACTGGTTACAAATTGGCACGTACGACGTTTCGTGATATTTTGAGCCAAACGGTCGCTGCTGGTACTGTTCCAAATCAAGATCAAGGCGGTATCAATGCGCGTCAAATCGGTTTGGGTGTTGGCGTTGCTTCGATTGATACAATTTTCTCGCAAGGTTCCGCACAAAGCACTGGTGTTAAGACAGATTTGATGATTGAGGGCGATGGATTCTTCGTCGTTTCTGAAACTGCTTCAGGTTCTGCGCTTGGTAATACGGCAAACAAAACGAGCGTCAGTGTGGCAGCTATGGATGAAACGAGTGTTACGTTAGATATTTCTGCACCAACGAATCCAACAACTCCAATAGCTCAATATCGCATCCTTCGTGCACAAGGTGACAATCCGCCACAACAGATTGGTTTAATCAATGTTGAAGATGAACCTTATCAAGCAACAGGACTTACTGCCGGTGAAACATACACATTCAGTGTTGAGGCACTAGATGCAGATGGTAATGTCATTTCCGGATATCCGAGTGAGACTTTAGAAGTCGTGATGGATCCGAACATTAATCAAATTGGCAAAAGCAGCAGCGACTCCATCGGTCTTTTGTTCACTCGTGCGGGTAATTTCTATTTTGATAAAAACCGTAACCTCGTAACTGCTGACGGTTTGTTCGTTATGGATACTGAAGGCAAGAAAATTACGATTGATCCGACAGCGGTTGCATATAACATTGACGAGCGCGGATTCATTGTCCAAGTCAATAACAAAGGGGAGCAAATTGAGAATTCACCACAAATCGGTATTGCTAAGTTTGCCAACCCACAAGGTCTAGAAAAAGTCGGTTCAACTCGCTTCAGATATACGCGTGTTGCGGATGCTGATGATCAACCGAAACCATACATTTTCAAACCTGATACATTCGAAAAAGGTACCGGTAAAATTCGTTCCGGATTCCTTGAAATGTCGAACGTTGACCTCGGTGTTGAGTTCTCTGAAATGATCGTTTCGCAACGTGGATTTCAAGCGAACACAAGAATCATCACCACATCAGATGAACTGTTGCAAGAAGTCGTTAACCTGAAACGATAATCCGTTTGATTAGATTTTAGGGGGATGAGAGGTGTTTAACGCCTCTCTTCTCACTGTTTATCACATCGCCCAGCAATACAGTTTGAGTATATTGGAGGTTACATATGATTACTGTCACTCGCCTAAATGGACAACCAATCACAATTAACGCACTGATGATCGAATCCATCGAACAAACCCCTGATACACTCATCGCTTTGACTACTGGAAAAAGATTAACTGTTCGCGAAAAGAGTGCTGATGTGATAGACTTAATAAAGCAATACATGACATCCATTAATTATATCCGTCTGGATTTCAAGACTAAGGAGGACCAATAAAGTGTTCAAAAATAAATTGCTCCAACTTGGCGTCATTATTTTAATCGCGCTAGCACTAATCGCAGTCGTCGTTGTCATTCTATTCAATACGATTCTAGATACAAGTCCTGATCCGAATGACCCGAATGCGAATGTGAAGGAAAAAGTTGAAAATGTGGATAGCAAAAAGTACACAGCTGATGAGTTGATCGAAATGTCTGTTCACATGAATGATCTGATTGCCAATTTGTCGAATAAAGACATCGTGCAACTTAGTTTGACGTTCGAATTGGACAGCGTTGACGCTAAGGGAGAGTTCGAAAAGTTAGACTACATCACCAAAGATATCGTGCTAAAGACGATTGCTGACATGAAACCGGAAGATATTGAAGGAGCGAAAGGGATTGACTTCCTATCTGCAACTTTGATGAACAAAATCAATCCGAAATTAACCGAAGGTAAACTTCGCGAAATTTATGTCACCAAACTGATTCAGCCATAGTCACACCATTGTTTGTTCCGAAAGGGGGGATTGTTCTTGGTAGACGTACTGTCACAAAGTGAGATTGATACGCTGTTAGCTGCGCTTTCGCGTGGCGAGGTAGACGGCGATCATTTGAAAAAGGATAACACTCAGCGACGTGTCAAAGTATATGATTTTAAACGTGCGGTTCGTTTCTCGAAAGATCATATCCGCAGTTTGACGAGAATTCACGAGACTTTTGCTAGATACTTGTCCACTTATTTTTCTGCGCAATTACGCACATTCGTGCAAATCAACGTCGTACAAGTTGAACAATTGCCATATGAAGAGTTTGTTCGCTCGATTCCGTCGATGACAATCTTGAACATCTTTCAAGCAGAACCTTTTGAAGGGCGTCTTGTTCTTGAAGTCAATCCGAACATTGCTTACACACTACTGGATCGCCTGTTTGGTGGGTTCGGTGGCTCGTTTGAAGAAGTCGATGATTTGACTGAGATTGAGCAAGTAGTCATCGAACGCGTGTTTGGAAATGCGCTTGATTCATTCCGTGAAGCGTGGAAGACAGTTGTCGATTTGACACCAGAGCATGAGGCGCTTGAAACGAATCCGCAATTTATGCAAATCGTATCGCCGAATGAAACAATCGCGCTGATTTCGCTCAGTGTAAAAGTCGGTGAAGCGACGGGGATGATGAACTTGTGTATCCCTCATGTGACATTAGAGCCGTATATGCAAAAACTTTCCGTCAACAACTTGTTTTTTACGTCTCGTAAAGAACGGAATGAAGAAGAAGAAAAGCAACTTCATAATCGGGTGCAGAAGACGAAAGTTGATCTCGTCGCTTTGCTTGGCGAAACATCAATTACAGTCGAAGAACTTTTACAACTCTCAACTGGCGATTGTTTGAAACTAGACAATCACAAAGATGATATGATTCGACTTAAGGTCGGAGAAGATATTAAGTTTATCGGTAGCCCGGGAATTTCTCGCCATAAAATGGCTGTTCAAATCATTGAACACATTGAAGAGGGAGTGGAGCAAGATGATGAGCAACAGTAAAGATTATTTATCACCAGATGAAATTGAAGCGTTGTTAAAAAACCAAGAGGAAGAAACGGCTCTTGATGAAGTACTTAACGTGAGTGACTATCTTACTTCCGAAGATCGTGATTCGCTTGCACAAGTAAATCATATTGCATATGGCGCAGCTGCTACTAGTTTGTCGTCATTGCTCGGCCAAAAGGTTGACATTACATCAACCGAAGTCGCAGTTGTCAAACGTGCTGCTTTGGGCCGTGATGCTGTTAATCCACAAATTGCTGTCAATGTACAGTATATGGAAGGCATTTATGGTGTGCAGTCCTTATTTTTGGCGACAGAAGATGCAAAAATTATCGCCGATTTGTTGAATGGCGGCAGCGGTGTTTCAGATGGTGAATCAACGCTGAATGAAGCACAAACAAGTGCTGTTCAAGAAGCGATGAATCAAATGATTGGATCTGCTTCGACTTCAATGAGCACATTGTTTAACGTGATGGTCAATAACGGTGCGCCAACTGTTGCTGCTATTGATTTCGCTAACCTGAGTGCAGAACAAATGATTCCACAAGATGATGTGTTAGTACAAGTCACGTTTGATTTGAAAATCGGTTCGATCAAGCAATCGAAACTCATCCAATTGACAACCGTTCCATTTGTCAAAAATGTAGCCTCAGCTTTGAAAAATGCTGCAAATGCATCGACTGCTGCTGCATCTGCAAATGAACCAGCAGAAGTACAACAAGTATTGAATCAAGCGGATGCTACACCTTCCTATTCTTATAATGCACCACAAGCTACGGGGTACTCTCAACCGCCGTCACAAGCACCATCAAGAAATGTTAATGTGAGCGCGCAAACACCTGAATGGGCATCATTTAATTCCGGATCGCAATTAAATCCTTTTGAAGCGAATAATTTGAATATGCTTATGCATATCCCGCTCAAATTATCTGTTGAATTAGGACGCACACAAAAATTGATTAAAGACATTTTGGACTTGTCACAAGGTTCGATTGTTGAATTGGACAAACTTGCTGGCGAACCAGTGGACATTTTAGTGAACGACCAGTTGATTGCGAAAGGCGAAGTTGTTGTTATTGACGAAAACTTTGGTGTTCGTGTAACAGAGATTATTACTCAGTGGGATCGTTTGCAAAAACTTCGTTGATGAGTCGTTTGTATTTTTTGGGAGGATTATAAATGGGCAATCGTATTCTCGTTGTTGATGATGCTGCTTTTATGCGCATGATGATCAAAGATATACTGGTTAAGGCCGGTTATGATGTTTGCGGCGAAGCGAATGACGGCATACAAGCGGTCGAGAAGTTTCGTGAACTTCGCCCTGACCTAATTACGATGAATATTACGATGCCTGAGATGGACGGAATTACTGCATTGCAGGAAATTCGAAAAATCGACGGTGGTGCGAAATTCATTATGTGCTCCGCGATGGGGCAACAACAAATGGTCATTAAGGCGATTAAATCCGGTGCAAAAGACTTTATTGTCAAACCGTTCCAAGCGGATCGCGTCTTAGAAGCGGTGAAAAAAATAATCGGGTAAAGGGTTTTCGAATTGAGACACTTTGTTCATTTCCTAAATAAAATATTGGTTCTAAAGCTTTCGATGATATTGTTTGTTTCGATAGTTTGCGCTTCTTCCTTCACTGTATTTGCACAAGAAGCGAAAAAAAGTGAACAATCACAAACAGAAACGCAAGGTGTACAATTTAGAGATTCCGGTACTGTGCCGGATGAAGTCGAATTGAAAGAACCGATGTCAGGTGCCGAAGTTATTTGGATGCTCATAAGAGTATTACTCGCTTTGGCACTTATTGTTGTTCTTATTTATGTGTTAATCCGCTTTCTCTCGCGAAAGACGCGTAACTATGACTCTCCTCGCAAGCTGAGGATCATTGCAGCAATCGGATTATCACCACAAAAGTCGATGCAGGTGGTAGAAGTCGGTCACAAACTGTATGTACTAGGTGTCGGACAAGATGTCGTTGTGTTAGATAAAATCGAGCACCCGCAAGAAGTAGCGGAGTTAATCGAAATGATGGACATGACGAATCTTGAGAACCAAGTCATGATCAATTGGCGCGAGCGGATATTGTCTTTGTTTAAAAAAAAAGACGTGACGAGTGAAGAACTGGACATTGAGGATTATGAAAAATTGTTCTCGGAACAATTAAGAGAAGCGACTGCAAGAGAAAATGCTGAGGATCAGCCTGCTGAAGAAAACAAGGAGCGATTGTAGGAATCATGAAAAAACAATGGATACTGCTTGTTATCTTATTGCATTGTGTACTTTTTGTTACAATATCCGGACAAGCGATGGCTGCTAACAGTTCAACCGTTATTCCTGGGTTAAATGTAACACTGGGCACATCAGATGAGCCCGCGGACGTCTCCAACACATTGTCGATTATCGCCTTAATTACAGTTTTAAGTATTGCTCCATCAATCATCATCATGATGACCAGTTTTATTCGGGTTGTCATTGTTTTGGGTTTTGTACGTACAGCTTTGGCTACAAACCAAATGCCGCCAACTCAAGTTTTGGTCGCCATCGCTTTATTCATCACGCTGTTCGTGATGGCCCCGACTGTAGGCAAAATTAATGAAGTCGCTTTACAACCTTTACTTAAAGGCGAAATATCACAGACCGAAGCATTAGACCGCGCTTCAGTGCCAATGAAGCAATTCATGGCCAAACAAACCCGCGAAAAAGATTTGATGTTGTTCATGAACTATTCGAAAGCGGAGAAACCAAAATCAGTGGAAGACATTCCTTTGACGGCGCTCATCCCTGCTTTTGCAATTAGCGAACTGAAGACCGCATTTCAAATGGGCTTTATGATATTCATACCATTTATCGTAATCGATATGATTATTGCCAGCGTGCTGATGGCAATGGGGATGATGATGTTACCGCCTGTCATGATTTCACTCCCGTTTAAAATTTTGCTGTTTATATTGGTAGACGGTTGGTACCTTGTCGTCAAGTCTTTACTTCTAAGTTTTCAATAGCGATGTAGGAGGTAGTATACAATGAGTCCCGAGTTTATCATCGGTCTTGCCGGCGACGCACTATACACAGTATTGAAAGCAAGTATGCCGATGCTTGTGGTTGCCTTAACGATTGGTCTCATTGTCAGTATCTTTCAGGCGACTACACAAATTCAGGAGCAGACATTAGCGTATGTCCCTAAAATTGTTGGCGTTTTACTTTCTATTTTGTTTTTCGGTCCATGGATTTTGACAACAGTATATGATTTTACTTATCAGCTATTAAATAATCTGTATAAATATATCGGGTAACAGACATGACATTATTCGTACTGCAATTTTTCCCGAATCTGTTGCTCATTTTTTGCCGAATATCAGCTTTTTTTGTAGTAGCGCCACTCTTCTCATCCAGATCGGTTTCTATCAAGTTTAAAGTCGGCGTTTCTTTTTTTATGACTTTGATCACGTTTTCGTCAATCGGTATGACAGAGCCAATTCCGATTGATAGTGCTTACTTCGCTTCCATCATCCGTGAAATTATGATGGGATTGGTTTTAGGGTATTTGGCACTTATGTTCTTCACAGCGATTCAAGTTGCCGGTACCTTTATTGATTTTCAGATCGGATTCGCACTCGCGAGTGTCATCGATCCAATGACTGGAGCGCAAGCACCTGTTTTTGGTAACTTCAAGTATTATCTCGCGATCCTCATCTTTTTATCGATTAATGCGCACCATTTTTTAATTCAAGGCATAATGCAAAGTTATGAATTTGTTCCGCTTGACGGTAATCTGTTTGCTAACATCGAAGCAGGCACAGTATCAAACTTCTTGGTTCAATCGTTTTCGACCGTGTTTATGCTAGCATTTCAAATGGCCACGCCGTTTATTGTCGTCATTTTCATGCTTGATCTCGTGCTTGGTATTATGTCGAAAACGACGCCGCAGCTCAATATTTTTGTGGTTGGAATTCCTACGAAAATTTTAGTAGGCTTCATTGTATTCATCTTAATTGCTTATGGATTAATCAGTATTTTCGAAGATTTGTTTGAAGACATGTTTAACGCGATGTATCAACTTTTGAGAATATTACAGTAGTTACGTTTGGAAAGGTGGGTGTGCTTCAAATGAAAACGTTTATCGACTGGAAACTTGATCTTCAGTTGTTTAACGGTGAAAAAACAGAAGCACCGACTCCGCGGAAACTAGAACAAGCCCGCGAAAAAGGACAAGTCGCGAAGAGCATGGAAATTTCCAAGACTTTTATATTCTTGGGGATTTTCGCTTGTTTTTTCGCGATTCCAACGTTTTTCTTGGAACGCTTGATTTCTCTTGTTCGTACGCTGTTTAATACGAAATTAACGATGGACATCTCGATTCCGAACATTATTGAACTATTCGAAGGGTTACTCATCGATTCACTAATCATGTTAGCGCCTATATTTGCAATAACGATGATTATTGGCTTGGCAAGCGGTTATGTGCAATTCGGCTTTTTGTTTACGGTCGAACCGCTCAAACTCAGTTTGAATAAAATCAACCCGATCAATGGTTTCAAACAAATTTTTTCACTCAAATCAGTCGTTGAGTTTATTAAATCGTTGATCAAGATTACCGTGATTTTTGTGATTGGTTATCTCACGTTCTTGAATGAAAGAGAAACGATTTTGTCGATGGCGACTGTGCCGCTTGATGGTGTACTTAAATACACCGTTCATACTGCCGTCGTGATGGGATTGCAAATTGCAACTGCGTTAGCTGTGTTGGCAATCCTCGATTATTTGTATCAACGCTACGAGCATTTCAAACAATTACGCATGTCAAAGCAGGATATTAAAGATGAGATGAAGAATATATATGGTGACCCGTTAATTAAATCGAAAATTAAGCAAAAGCAGATGCAAGTTGCGATGCAAAGAATGATGCAGGCCATTCCAACTGCTGACGTGGTCGTAACGAACCCGACGCATTATGCTGTTGCTATCAAATATGATCCTAAAAAAATGTCAGCCCCTGTGGTAGTTGCCAAAGGTGTTGATTATGTTGCTTTCAAAATACGCGAGGTTGCCACGAAAAATGACATCGTCATTATGGAGAATAAGCCACTGGCACGAGCGCTCTATGATCAGGTAGAGATTGACCAACAAATACCTGGCGATTTGTTTAAAGCTGTTGCCGACGTATTTGCTTATGTATACAAAGTGAAGCGTAGAACGATGTAATGTAACGAAAGGAGCAAGCGAATTTGAGGATTCAAGATTTAGTCGTATTGATCGGCATTATTCTCATCGTATTGATGATGGTCATTCCGATTCCACTACCTTTGCTTGACCTTTTGCTAATTATCAACATTTCCGTTGCGATATTGATTTTACTTGTCGCAATGAATACGGAAGATGCCCTCAATTTTTCGATTTTCCCGACGTTGTTGCTCATTACAACGTTATTTAGGCTCACCTTGAATATTTCTACTACACGAAATATTTTGACTACAGGTGAAGGTGGCAGCGTTGTCGAAGCATTCGGTTCATTCGTGGCAGGCGGAAACATTGTCGTTGGTTTCGTTATCTTTTTGATTCTAGTGATTGTCCAATTTATCGTTATCACCAAAGGTTCAGAGCGGGTAGCGGAAGTTGCTGCGCGGTTTACGCTCGATGCAATGCCTGGTAAACAAATGGCGATCGATGCAGATTTGAACGCTGGCATTATCAGCGAACAGGAAGCGAAAGACCGTCGCGAAAAAGTTTCTCGAGAAGCCGATTTTTATGGAGCGATGGACGGGGGTAGTAAATTCGTTAAAGGTGACGCCATCGCCGGTATTATTATCGTATTAATCAATCTTATTGGCGGTCTCATCATCGGTATGGTGATGATGGACATGCCATTTACTGAAGCGATGTCGACGTTTGCCATTCTTACCATCGGTGACGGTTTGGTCAGTTCGATTCCGGCATTGCTTATTTCAACGGCAACCGGTGTCATTGTCACAAGGGCTGTATCCGAAGGCAATTTGGCATTTGACATGCAGTCGCAATTGTTCCGTTATCCGAAATTGTTATACATTGTTGCAGGTGCGATTGCTGGACTTGGATTGTTCACGCCGATTCATTTGTTGCCTTCGCTTGGAGTAGCTGGAGCGCTAGCATTTGCCGGTTTCCAAATGCAACGAAATCTCAAAAAAATCGAACTCGAAGAGTCGCGCCAGGAGGAAGAGCAAGAAATCGAAGAAGTGCGCTCACCAGAAAGTGTCGTCGGCTTGTTGCAAATTGATCCGATTGAATTTGAATTCGGTTATGGCTTGATCCCGTTAGCAGATACTCAACAAGGTGGAGACTTGCTCGATCGCGTCATTATGATTCGCCGTCAATGTGCGATTGAGATGGGGATTATCGTTCCAGTCATTCGGATTCGTGATAATGTTCAATTAAAACCAAATCAATATGTCATTAAAATTAAGGGTGACGAAGTGTCGCGCGGTGAACTTTTGCTCAACAACTACTTGGCAATGAGTCCTGGTATCGAAGAAGCAGACGATTCGATTACTGGTATCGAAACTGTCGAACCAGCGTTTGGACTGCCGGCTCTTTGGATCGATGAAGCAATGAAAGATCAGGCTGAATTCGCTGGCTACACAGTCGTAGATCCACCATCCGTCGTGGCAACGCATCTAACAGAGATCATTAAGCGTTTTGCACATGAGTTGCTCGGTAGACAAGAAACCAAATCACTCATTGATAACATTAAAGAAACGCATCCTGCGTTGGTCGAAGAACTAATCCCAAGTTTACTTACGCTTGGTGAAGTACAAAAGGTACTGGTCAACTTATTGCGCGAGAAAGTATCCATCAAAAATTTAGTGCAAATCTTGGAGGCACTCGCAGACAATGTGATGTTCACCAAAGACACAGATGTACTGACGGAATACGTAAGACAAAGATTAGCACGCCAAATTACGCTCCAATATTCCAACGGAGAAGAACAATTAAAAGTGATTACACTTGGCCCTAAATTAGAGCGCAAAATCGCAGAATCGCTTCAACAAAGTGACCAAGGCATGTACGTTGCCTTAGATCCCTCTTCCAATCAAATGTTTATGCAAAGTCTCAATGAACAAATCGAGAAGATGGTTCAGTTCGGCCAACAACCAATCATACTCAGTTCGCCGGCCGTACGTATGTACGTTCGTCAAATCTTAGAGCGAACAATGGCGGATTTACCGATATTGTCATACAATGAACTTGATCCAAATGTTGAAATCCAGAGCGTTGGAGTGGTTAACTTATGAGAGTAAAACGTTATATCGTAGATACGATGCCGGAAGCGATGAAAAAAATTCGCGAAGAACTAGGGAAAGACGCCGTTATTTTGAATCAGAAGGAAGTTCGTGTCGGCGGGTTCCTCGGCTTGTTCTCACAGAAGAAAATTGAAGTAGTGGCGGCTGTCGATCCGAGCATCCAGCAATCCAAACCGCGGCAACAGCAAGCGCCTGTAGCGACCACGCCGGTTCGGACGCAAACCACCGCAATGACGCAATCGGCCGCTACAACATTGAATGTTGCAGGAGCAAATGCAGCATATGGCATCAATACAAATACACGAACAGAGGCAACCGCTCAAACGAATCCAGTGATTGCGACAACGGATGCAGGCAAACCTGCTTCCACTGCTACTGCGGCAGCGGTGGCCGTTGCTACCGAGCCAGATAAGCAAGGAACGCTTGTCGATGCAGTGAATGCGTCGGACAAATCGCAACCGAGCAAAGAAACAGTTGAAGAACCAAAACGTACAGATGAATCGGTGCTAAGTGAACTTCGTCAAATGAAGGAAATGATGCTGAAACTTTCGACAGCATCGCGCGAACAAAACCAAGACCATGAAAATATTCAGAAGATGATTGAACACCTCGAAAATCAGGAGTTCGATTCGGTTCTCATCGAAGAAATCATCTTGCACGTGAAAAACCAATTGGAACAAAGCGGCATTGCTGACCCAGACGAAGAAACGGTGCGCAGTCTTGTGCGTGAACAATTGGAGAAAATCGTCTACAGTAATGGTGTCATGACAATCGCACCTGAAACGAAAATTGTCCATTTTGTCGGTCCGACTGGGGTCGGTAAAACGACGACGATTGCCAAACTTGCTGCGTTGCAAGTGCTTGAAAACAAACGCAAAGTAGGCTTCATTACAGCGGATACGTATCGGATTGCTGCAGTAGAACAGTTGCGCACCTATGCAAGCATCCTCAACGCGCCGATTGAAGTGGCGATGTCACCACAGGACCTGGCTCGCGCATACGAATCGATGAAAGATCTCGATATCATTTTCATGGACACGGCTGGACGAAATTTCCGCAATGAGATGTATGTTTCCGAGTTGAATACGATGTTGAATTCAAGTGAGCATTCGGAAACGTATCTCGTGCTTAGTATGACGATGAAGTACAAGGATATGAAAGCGATTACCGAAAATTTCAGCCGGATTCGCATTGATCGACTGTTATTCTCTAAAATTGATGAATCCGCTTCATATGGTGCCATCGTGAATTTGATTCATCAGTTTTCCATTCCACTCTCTTATTTCACATTCGGACAACAAGTTCCTAATGACATCGAGGTTGTGAAAGAAGACCGCTTCGTCGGTCAGTTGATGGGGGAAGATACGAATGAATGATCAGGCTCAAGAATTACGGCAAATGGTCAACAATGTCATTGCCAGCCAGGATCCGAATCGTAAGCAGACGAAAGTCATTACCGTTACGAGTGGCAAAGGTGGCGTAGGCAAGTCCAACTTCACGTTAAACTTCGCCTTGATTTTACAAAGTTACGGGTATAAAGTACTGATTTTTGATGCTGATATCGGGTTTGCAAACATCGATGTATTGATGGGGATGACGCCACAGTATAATTTGCACCATATGCTCAAACGAGAGAAGACGATTTGGGAAATCATCAATGTCGGTCATAATAACTTGCAGTTTATTGGTGGTGGCTCAGGATTCCAAGACTTGATTCGGTTATCCGAGAGTGAAGTCGAATATTTCGTATCACAAGTAAATCAATTGAACGGACATGTCGATTTCATCATCTTCGATACGGGTGCCGGATTATCCAAAGAAACATTGCGCTTTATCATCGCAGCCAACGAAACGATTGTGCTCACTACGCCCGAACCGACTTCTGTTATGGATGCGTATTCGATTATTAAAATGGTGCGCGCGATGAACTATAAAATCAAGTTTCAGTTGGTCGTCAATCGGGTTGCTGATGCGAAAGAAGGCAAGCAGACTGCAGACAAAATCAGCATGGTTTGTCAACGGTTTTTAAATATCGAATTGCCTGTTCTTGGATATGTACCTGACGATCTCAATGTCACGAAAGCGGTCAAAAAACAAGTCCCGTTTTCACTTGCTTTTCCGAACTCCGAAGCGACGCGTGGCGTCTCAAGCATTGTGCAGCGTTTTGTTGCCGGTCAAACGGCGTCGCCTGAACCTGAAACCGAAAACAGTGGTATCAAGGGCTTCTTAGGAAAGATGATGAAACTTTTGAAACAGTAAATTACACAAACCATTAAGGGAGATTTGATCGATGTACGGAACAATCGGCTGGAACTTCATCATATCGGCGGTATCGGCGGTGCTGGCTTTTTTCGTATCACTTTCCAGCAACCTGTTTTTGACTGCGCTTATTCAATCGCTATATGTGTTCGGGATTATGTTCCTTGTTGCGTTCATATTCCGTTTTCTGGTCGGATTACTCATCGCAATTAATTTGCCCGTAGATACGAATTTGGAGTTCACTTCGACGAATCAAATTTTAGATGCAGGTGGCAACGTTAACATCCAAACTCCAAATAATGATGATTTCTTGCAAGATATTTTGCGCCAAAATTACATGAACAACGGTGAGGAGCAGCAACAAGACTTTTCACCGCTGAATCCTACGCGATTGTCGAGTGCGCCTGAGACTCAGGCAGATCCATTGGTGGAAGCTGTGCGTTCTTCACTTCGCCAAAACTAGGAGGTGACTGGGGATGGTGGAAGGTAAACCTGCTGAGTTAACTTATGTTGATTTGTGGGTAAAATTCAAAGAAGAAGGTTCAGATGAAGCGCGCAAGCAGTTGATTGTTAACTACATGAAAATTGTTGACGTCGTCGTCAATCGGCTGGCGATTGGCTTGCCGAAGAACATATCTAGAGATGATTTGGCTGGATATGGTATAATGGGCTTAATTGACGCGGTCAATCGCTTCGATCACAAACGTGGTTGGCAGTTTGAAACGTATGCTTCTTGGCGAATTCGCGGTGCTATCATCGACAGTCTCCGCCAAAGCGATTGGGTTCCACGCTCGATCCGCGAGAAGGCAAAACGAATTGAAGATGCCTACACTTCGCTCGAACAGAAATATATGCGTGACGTCAAGGATGAAGAAATCTCAACGTTTTTGAATGTTTCGATTGATGAATTTCACAAAATGTTACAAGAAACCGCGATATCTACCGTGATCTCGTTTGATGAACCAATCAAAGACGAAGAAACTGATTCGAGACTCTCTCTGCTGATTGACATCAATGCGGTCAATCCAGAGAGCAAAGTGAACGAAGTATTTCTGAAGGAGATTCTCGCGAAAACATTAGAAAAACTCACGGTCAACGAAAGACAGGTCGTCACTTTGTTTTATTTTGAGGAACTATCGTTGACTGAAATCGCAGATGTGATGAATCTTTCTCCTTCTCGTATTTCACAACTTCACTCGAAGGCTATCCTAAGATTAAGAGGTTCATTAGCAAGATTTAAATCGCAATTGTTTGTTTAATCCGGAGGTGCATAGTCATGAATATGAAACCGATTGATTTGCAAATGGCGATTCCACGTGCTACCGAAGTAGGCAGAGTTCAGCAACAAATGCAGCATAAACCTCAACAAGACCAAGCTATGTTACAGCAAACGAATTCGAAAGACAGTGATCTGGCAGCACAGAAGCCGACAGAAGTAGACAAGTCGGACCAGGATGCTATCAGCAAAGATGAAAAAAAAGAAAACCAGAACCAAGAGCAGGGGCAAAAGAAGCGTGCTCGTAAGAATAAAGCTTACGCAAAAAAGCCGGATGATGCAGAGCATCCTTACAAAGGTAAAAATCTTGATTTGTCACTCTAATATCGAAGTAAAGGAGTACGTCTTGTGAACTTATGGATTTATTTAATCATCGCTGGGATTATCGCGGTCATTTGGTCATTTGTACTGCCTTCCCAACCTAACAAGTCGAAACAAGGCACTTCACTTGATGATTTAGAAGAATCATTGAATAGTTTCACTTCTGGTTTAGAGGAAGATAATAAGGATCTTAATGCAAGATTACAATCGATGAAAATCGATCATGAGATTCAAAAAAGCGAATTGTTGATGCGCATCGACTATCTCGAGCGTAAGAGCAATCAAATCGAAGAGGATACAAAGCGCGTGGCCAGAACCGTTGAAGATGAGATCATTCATCAAGCGCGTACTGGCGGACGTCCGGCGGATGGACCGCTTGGAACTGCACCAGAACCAGAGCAAGAAGAGCAGGCTCCGCAAACGATGGTCGAGCGTTATCCTGAGTTGTTCGAACTGTACAAAGAAGGCAAATCGATCGAGTTTATCGCCAAAAAAGTCGGCAAAAATAAAGGTGAAGTCATTTTGATTATTGACTTGGCGAAGCAAGGAGAAGAAATTTAATGGCAAAGAAATCATTTTTACTTGGTCTCGGACTCGGTTTGTTATTGGCAACATTAACGTTACAACTTGATTTTTGGAAAGTGCAGACGGACCAGCAGATCAATGCTGGCGAGATGACGGTCGAAAAACTGCGTGAAGAAGCGAAAAAATTCGATTACGAATTGAAGACGAAAAATGAGATTCAATTGGAAATCGAAAAAGCAATCGAGCAATACAAAAACAAACAAAATTCCGGACAACCGCAGTCAAACAGTCAGACCAAACCTACGCAGCAGACTTCCGGGAATGCTGCGAATGTCACAACCACACTGAATGGTACGAAGAAAACGCCGACGAGCATCAAAATTACCATTCAAAAAGGTTGGGATGCAACGCAAGTTGCGAACTACTTACATAATTCGAATGTCGTTAAAGATAAGAACGCGTTGCTGAAAGCGCTTGTCGGCATCTCGAAAACGCGGCAAATTGCTGCCCGTTCGTTTTTCTTAGAGCCGAACTCAGATCCGAAAGAAGTCGCACAAAAGATCACTACTGGTAAATAACAAACCTCTGTTCCCGAGCGGAATACAGAGGTTTTTTTATGGGATATGAGATGATTGTATTTGAATGCACGATACGATAACATAATGATAGTATTAGGCGAGGGAGGACAAGCATGTCAGAACCAACGTTGCACGATTTGCAAAAACAAGTGGATGATTACATTTCACAATTCAAGGAAGGCTATTTTCAACCGTTGTCGATGTTGGCGCGGATGACCGAAGAGGTCGGTGAATTGGCGCGTGAAGTCAATCATCGGTTCGGTGAAAAACCGAAAAAGACAGACGAAGCGGATAACTCGATCGATATGGAATTGGGCGACATTTTGTTCATCATCATTTGTTTCGCCAATTCGCTAAACATCGATCTCAATACTGCGTTTCAACAAGTGATGCACAAATTCAACACGCGCGATGCCAATCGCTGGACAAGAATCGAAAAGGAGACACATCATGAGTAAAACATTGCGAGTCGCCGTCACTGGCGCAAAAGGAAAAATGGGACAGGAAGTCGTCAAAATGGTATTGCAGGAAGCCGATTTTCAACTGGTCGTCGCGATTGACCCAAGTAGTGCGGGCGTTGATGCGGGTGTGCTGGTCGGCAAAGAGCCATGCGGCGTCATCGTGCAAGCGGACTTGGATCAAGCTTTGCGCGAATCAGCGGCAGATGTACTCGTTGATTTCACCATTCCGCAAGTGGTAATGGACAACGTCCGCACCGCCATTCGCCACGGCGTGCGCCCAGTCATCGGTACGACTGGCATGTCGCCAGCAGACATTGAGGAAATCGACAACTTGCTGAAAGAAAAAGCAATCGGCGGTTTGATTGCCCCTAACTTTTCCATCGGCGCTATCTTAATGATGAAATTCGCTGCGCAAGTGGCCAAATATATGCCACATGTTGAGATTATCGAATATCATGGCGATCAAAAACTTGATGCGCCTTCCGGCACATCAATCAAAACGGCGGAATTAATCGCCGCCAATCGCCAGGAACTGCGCCAAGGCAATCCGCACGAGCACGAGACGATAGATGGTGCACGCGGCGGCTATTATAACGGCTTCCGTATCCACAGCGTACGTTTGCCAGGCGTGTTTGCTCAGCAAGAAGTTGTATTCGGCGGGTACGGGCAGACACTCAAAATTCGCCACGATTCCTACGAGCGCGCGGGCTATATGCCGGGCGTTGCAGTGGCGGTGCGCAAGGTGATGGACTGCACCGGCGTCGTCTATGGGTTTGAGCATTTTATCGACTAATCGATTTGTTAGCGGGGTGACAGGCAATGAACATCGCTTTAATTGCACACGACCGTAAAAAAGAGCAACTTGTCCATTTTGTCATCGCATACGAGGCCGTGTTTCTCGGGCATCAACTGTTTGCGACCGGCACCACAGGTCTGCGGATAATGGAACATACGAAACTGCAAGTCGAGCGCTTCATGTCGGGCCCGCTCGGCGGGGACCAGCAGATTGGCGCTATGGTCGCACGCAACGAGATGGACTTGGTCATTTTCTTTCGCGATCCGCTGATGGCGCAGCCGCACGAGCCGGATATTATCGCATTGCTTCGGCTATGTGATGTCCAGGGTGTGCCGGTAGCGACCAATTTGGCGACCGCGGAACTGCTGATTCGTTCCTTGCAGCGCGGCGACATGTCTTGGCGTGAGCTGACGACTAAATACAAGCCGGGCGACCGTATGTAAGGAGGGACAGGCATGAGTCAACTGGATTTACTCGTTTTTGCGGCCCATCCTGACGATGCGGAAATCGGCATGGGTGCGACGATTGCTAAACATCTCACAGCAGGCCTGCGCGTCGGCATATGTGACTTGACCGAGGCGGAGTTGTCTTCGAACGGCACACCGGCGCTACGCCGCGCTGAGGCTGTTGCCGCTAGTGAAATTTTGGGTTTGACGTTGCGCATCAATCTTGCATTGCCCGACCGTGGTTTGCGCTGTGATCGGAAGCAACTGGATCAAATCGCTACGGTCATTCGTGAAACGCGTCCACGGCTCGTATTTGCGCCATATTGGTTCGATCGCCACCCTGACCATGTGATGTGTAGTCAAATGGTGGAGGAAGCTGTTTTTAACGCCAAATTGCGTCGTTATCCGCTTGCTGGTGAGGCGCATCAAGTCGAACAAGTCTATTACTATTTCATTCATGAGCTACCGCAAGCTGACGTCGTCATGGATGTAAGTGCGGAGCATGAGTCCAAGATGCTGGCGCTGGCGGCGTATCGTTCGCAATTTTTGCATATAGATGAATTGGATATGGTAGTAACGCCGTTGAACCAAGGCTATTTGGAGCAAGTCGTTGAGCGCGATCGATTGCTCGGACGCCGTTATGGTATGAAGTTTGCCGAGGGATTCGCGAGTAAGACGGCACAGCGGCGTACGCTCTTTTTGGATTGACCATTTGAGGTGATGAGATGCTGAAAATCGGAATTACGTGCTACCCGACATTGGGCGGTTCGGGCGTAGTCGCCACAGAACTAGGGAAATTGTTGGCCGAGCGCGGTCATCAAGTGCATTTCATAACACACGGGATGCCGTTTCGACTCGGCAAATATCAAAAAAACATTTTTTATCATGAAGTCGAAGTGAACGACTATTATGTGTTCAAATATCCGCCGTTTAATTTGGCGTTAGCAAGCAAATTGGCGCAAGTGGCGAAGATTCAGCAACTGGACATTTTGCATGTTCATTATGCGTTTCCGCATGCGGTGAGCGCTTATCTCGCCAAGCAAATCGCGGCTGACACTCGCTTGAAAGTGGTGACAACGTTACATGGCACCGACATTACCGTACTCGGACAAGATCCGACGCTGATTGACATTATCCGATTCGCTATCAATGAGAGCGACATGGTAACGGCTGTCTCACAAAGTTTAATCGACGACACGCGCCGTACATTGCAAATCGAGCGTTCGATCGAGCTCGCACACAATTTTGTCGATGAACGCATCTACTTCCCGCGAGAGGTTAGCGCTTTGCGTGCCGAATTCGCGCAGCCGCATGAAAAAGTGCTGATGCACATTTCCAACTTCCGCCCCGTCAAACGCGTGTCCGATGTTGTCGATCTGTTCACGCTTGTTCGCCGTCAAATGCCGGCCAAACTGCTATTTGTCGGCGAAGGTCCAGAACTGCCGAAAATTATGGCGCGTGTGCGTGAAGCGGGACTTGCTGAGTGTGTCTATTTTCTCGGCAAACAGGACGAAGTGGCGGAACTCATTTCGATTGCCGATTTGTTGTTATTGCCGTCGGAAAAAGAAAGTTTCGGCTTGGCCGCGCTGGAGGCGATGGCTTGCGGCGTGCCGGTACTCGCATCGAACACAGGCGGAATTCCAGAGTTGATTGAGCATGAAGTGAGCGGCTTAATGGCACCAGTCGGCGAAATTTCGACGATGGCGCGCCTCGCACTCTCGTTGCTGAGCGATGAACAGCGACTCGCCGACATGCGCCAAGCGGCGATTGCACGTGCGCGAGCGCGATTCAGTGCTGACGCGATTGTCCGTCGTTACGAACAACTATATGAACAAGTGTTAAAAATAGAGGATCAATCATGAGCGATCATTCGATAACAAACGATAAATGGGTGGCAGCGCGCTCGATTTTACAAACGTTACTAAACGCCGGTCATGAGGCGTATTTTGTCGGCGGTTACGTCCGCGATTGTTTGTTAGGCGAGCCAGTCAAAGACATTGATATCGCAACGTCTGCCTTACCTGACGAGGTGTTGGCGTTGTTTCCACATACGGTCGCGACCGGTCTGCAACATGGCACAGTCAGTATCATCATCGCCAAAGTCGCCTATGAAGTGACGACTTTTCGAGCGGAGTCAGTGTACGAGCAGGCGCGCCGTCCGAAAGAGGTGCGTTTCATTCGCGACCTGCGTGCCGACCTCGAGCGTCGTGATTTTACGATCAACGCGATGGCACTCGACAGCGAAGAACGGCTGATCGATCCGTTCGCTGGGCAAGCGGACTTACAACTGCGATTGTTGCGTGCGGTCGGCGACGCAAACGAACGGTTTGCCGAAGATGCTTTACGCATGCTGCGCTGCTTGCGCTTTGCCGCCCAGTACGAGTTGCAGATCGAATCGCATACATGGCAGGCACTGATCGCCAATCGCAGCAACCTTGAACACATTTCCATCGAACGTGTGCGCATGGAACTGGACAAAATGTTCGAAGGCCGCCACCCGATGCGTGCACTCGCACTGCTTTGCGAGAGCGGGCTTTTTCATCATTTTCGCGGCTTGACGGATTGGGACAAGTTGTTGACTGCATGGATGCAACTGGCGCCGAATGAGCGCCCATTTGCTCTCGACCCACAATTATTGCAAAACGCGGCCGGTCGCTGGGCACATCTTTTCTTTACGATTGCTGCCACACCTGAGCAAACGGTCGACATTTGCCGCAAACTGACCCATTCCAATCAAAAAACGGCGGATATTGTCGATCAATTGCGGTTTTTTCACTCGCTAGCAGCATGTGCCACATCTGACAATTTGGAGCGCATCTGGAAAACGACGACCGTTGAATATAGCAAGCAGACGGCGCTCGCGGTGCTCGAGTGGCTGCACAATGATTGGCAGGGCGCACGTCTATGTCCGGTGTCGGAACAGTTGGTCGCGCATGGTGAGCGATGGTTGGCGCAGATGAGCGTCTTTCATACGCGCGATTTGGCGGTGAACGGCAACGACTTGATGAAACATTTACAGCGTAAAAACGGTCCGTGGCTACGAGCGCTACTCACCTCGCTACTGCGAGCGGCAGCAAACGCGGATGTTGCCAACGAAGAGGCTGATCTGCTGGAATTGGCTGAGCGACTTGTTGAAGCAGAGGATGGCGGTGCGCAGACATGAGTCACGTCGATACGATCATTCGCTTATTGGTGGCTTCCGACAACGCGTTTGTTTCGGGCGAGCAACTGAGCCGCGAACTCGGCATCAGTCGCACGGCCATTTGGAAATACATGAAACAGCTGCGACAAATGGGTTACGAACTCGAATCGGTGTCGCATAAAGGGTATCGGCTTCTGCATGCCCCTGATTGCTTGGACACGCCTGAGTTTATGCTTGCGCTCGAGCGGAGCGGAGCGGCGGCGGTTCACTTTTTCGAAGAAGTAGACTCTACCCAAACCGTTGCACGCCGTTTAGCTGAACAAGGTGCACCTGCTGGCACGTTAGTGATCGCCGAACGTCAGACGGCGGGGCGTGGTAGATTTGATCGCAAATGGCAGTCTCCATATGGGCGCGGGATTTGGCTCAGTTTGATTTTGCGACCCGACGTCACCGTGCAATGGTCCTCGCAACTGACGCTTTTGAGCTCGGTCGCATTGTGTATGGCGATCCGTGAACAGACGGGATTGCCGGCCGGTATCAAATGGCCGAACGACATCCTCATCGGCGAGCGCAAACTATCGGGCATGCTCCTCGAAAGTGTTGCTGAAGCGGAGCAAATCCGCTACGTAATCGTCGGCATCGGCATCAACGTCAATCAGTTGGAGAGCGATTTTTCAGCGGACATAGCGCATACCGCCACCTCACTGCGGATTGCTGCAGATCGGCCGTTTCAACGGGCACCGCTCATCGCAGCACTGCTCGTTCATTTGCAACAACTTTTGCATGAGTACGCAGTCGCCGGCTTCACGCCGATTGGCGAACGATGGCGTGCAATGAGTGTTTCCCTAAATCGAGCGGTCAAAATCACGAGCAGTCGCGGGATCGTCGAAGGATATGCGGAAACGATCGATGAGTATGGAGCACTCGTGCTGCGCATGGCCGACGGCACGCTTCGCAAACAATTTTCCGGCGACTTGGAACTGTTGCCACTCGCCTGAAATGCGTTTGTCGTATAAGTTTGGTATAATGAATGTGGGTGACATCTGCTCGGCGGAGTCGCACCGCTGAATATGATTGTTTCTAGTAGTTGCACGTCAAATGGGCGAGCATGCCCGTTTTATATGAACTGCTCACAGCCGAGAGGATTGAGACAGTGGTGACATATAGATAGATGAGAACGCCACTCCAATCGACCTTTTAGCTGCTGCTAAAGGTTTTATTTTTAGGATGGTGATTGCATATGAACAACAAAGAAGTGAGTACGGCGTCGCTTCGTGCGATGAAGGAGCGGGGCGAGCCGATTGCTGTCATTACGGCCTATGATTTTCCGTCGGCAAAATTGGCGGAGGAAGCGGGAGCGGATGTGTTGCTCGTCGGCGATTCGCTCGGCATGGTGGTGCTCGGCTACGACTCGACGATTCCCGTGACGCTCGAAGACATGCTCCATCATACGAAAGCGGTGACGCGTGCGGCGCGTCGGTGTTTCGTCGTAACCGACATGCCTTTTGCCACCTACCACGGCAGCGTCGATGTCACGCTCAACCATGCCGCGCGCTTGATGCGTGAAGGGTTGGCGAAAGCGGTCAAAATGGAAGGCGGACGGGAGATCGTCGATTCAGTTGCTGTCTGTGTAAAGGCTGGCATCCCCGTGATGGGGCATATCGGCCTCACACCGCAAGCCGTGTACCAACTCGGTGGTTATAAGATTCAAGGTAGATTGCCGGAGCAAGCGCGCAAACTGCTCGACGATGCGCTCGCCTTAGAAGCGGCTGGCGTGTTTGCGATTGTGCTGGAGTTAGTGCCCGAACCTTTAGCAAAACTCATCAGTGAAAAATTGACGGTGCCGACGATTGGCATCGGCGCAGGAAGATATTGCGATGGTCAGGTGCTCGTTTATCATGATTTGCTGCAGTATGGTTCGCCGCTTGCACCGAAATTCGCCAAGTCTTACGCGGCTGTCGGTGCGGTGATCAAATTGGCGGTCAGCCAGTACGTAGAAGAAGTGAAAACGCGCCGTTTTCCCGAAGAAACGCATTCCTTTTCGATGGATGAAACGGTCATTGAAAAACTGTATGGCGGTGGGGGTCCGAAATGAACGTTTGCACAACCATCACACAGTTTCGCAGTGCATTGAAACAATTACAGCAAGAAAAGATACAGCACTCGGGAGCTGCGGAAGCGACCGTCGGATTTGTCCCGACCATGGGCTATTTACATGCCGGACACGGCAGCCTGCTCGCCCGCGCTCGCCGAGAATGTGAGATTGTCGTACTCAGCATCTTCGTCAATCCGTTGCAGTTTGCTGTTGGTGAAGATTTGACAATCTACCCGCGCGACGAGCAACGCGATTTGGCGGTCGCCGCTGAGTATGGTGTTGATCTTGTGTTCATGCCGACAGTTGCCGAAATGTACCCTGCTGGCGCTACGTCGCTGACTACCGTCCATGTAACCCAGGTGACGGAAAAGTTATGCGGAGCCTCGCGTCCTGGGCATTTTGCCGGTGTCGCCACTGTCGTCAGCAAGTTGTTTCATATCGTGCAACCGGACAAAGCCTACTTCGGCTTAAAGGATGCGCAGCAAGTGGCGGTCATCGAGCAGATGGTCGGCGACCTCAATTTTCCGGTGCAAATTGTCGCTTGTCCGACCGTGCGTGAAGCGGACGGCTTGGCACTCAGTTCACGAAATGTTTATTTGTCGGCGGAGGAGCGGGCAGCGGCGCCGGTCATTGCGCGTACGCTTGCTGAAGTAGATGATTGGCTAGAGGATACGTCGCTAACGTTCGCTGACTTACAGGACCGTTTGGAGGCAGCAATCCATGCGCAGCCTTTGGCGACAGTAGACTATATCGAATGTTTGCAATACCCTTCGTTTGCCGATTTGCCTCAGGATTTGAGTTGCGCCGAATGGCTGGCGCAATCAGGGCGTCGAGTGCTGATTGCGGCCGCGGTCAAATTCGGTAAAACGAGATTGATTGATAATCGATTGTTGGGAGGTGGTCACCGTGTTTAGAAACATGATGAGGGCAAAAATACATCGCGCCACTGTGACCGAAGCGAATTTAAATTATGTAGGCAGCATCACCATCGACGAGGACATTCTTGATGCGGTCGGGATCTACCCGCACGAGCAGGTGCAAATCGTCGACAACAACAATGGTGCACGTTTCGAAACGTATACCATTGCCGGACCGCGCGGTACGGGCATGGTCTGTTTGAATGGCGCCGCCGCTAGATTGGTGCAACCAGGAGATATCATTATCATCATGGCCTACTCGATGATGACCGATGAAGCGGCTCGTGCTTTGCAACCAACCATTGCGATTTTGGGAGAAGATAACCGCATCGTGCAAATGATGTTTAAAGAAAAACCGACGACAATGCTCGAATAACGAGGAAATCGGGGTAACGGATGAAATTTGCGGTTTTAGATTTTGAGACGACCGGCAGTCAGGCGCACGACAGCGTTATTCAAGCGGGCGTGGCGATTGTCGAGCACGGCAAAGTGACGGAAACATATGGATCGCTCGTTTTTACAGAGCAGACGATCCCTGAAGATATACGCCAGTTGACCGGCATTGATCAAGAGGACTTGCTCGATGCTCCCACGCTGGAGGAAGTAATGGGCGAAATGGTGCGCTTGCTGGACGGAGCAGTCCTTTGTGCACATAACGCTTCGTTTGATGTTGGCTTTTTGCAACGTTCGCTTCAGCTTTGCGGACTTCCGCGCTTTAAGGGACGTGTGCTCGATACGGTGGAAATGGCGCGCATCTGCTTTCCGACGTTGCCGGCTCTTAATTTGGGGATGCTGTCGGCGCATTTTGGCATCGTTCACGATCGTCCGCATCAGGCGGATAGCGACGCACTCGCCACTGCGGAGGTGTTGCTTCGCTGTTTAGCTCGCATTCGCACATGGCCGCTGCTCGTTGCGCAGCGCGTCGACGATGTGCTGCGGCCTTACAGTAACGCCGACATCGCATGGTTTTTCAAGCAGATGCGCGAGGAGCGGGAAGCGGCGGTTGCACTTGATACGAACAATCATCGCTACCATCGCCGTTTTTCATTGGCGGTGCAAAATTGGGGCGAAACAGCAGACAATCAATCGTCGCCATTTGTCGAACAATGGCAGCACGGCTCGTTCGCCGATTTTTACGAACAATTGAAAGACAAGTTGCGCGCGAAGTTTGCCAATTACGAGGAGCGAGCGGCACAGGATGAGATGATTGCATCGGTGTTTGAGACGCTTGAGCATGAACAACACTTGCTCGTAGAAGCGGGCACAGGGACGGGCAAATCGCTCGCTTATTTGATTTCCTCTTTGTTTTACGCGCTCAAAAATGAAGAAAAAATGGTCGTCGGCACGCATACCATTAATTTGATGGAGCAACTTGTCACGCGCGATGTACCGCTTTTGCAGGAACTGTGGCCAGGCTCGTTTGAGGCGGCAATCGTCAAAGGTCGCAACCATTACATGTGCTTGCGCAAATTTGAGCATTCCATCAATGGCAATGAGTTTTCGCCAACGCATGATATGTACATCACGGCGGCGCAGCTGATTGTATGGCTCAATGAGACGCAGACAGGTGACGATGAAGAACTGCAGTTTTGGCAAAAGGGCAAAGACTTTTGGAAATTGGTCGAAAGCGATTCACAGTCTTGCCTGAATCGCGCTTGTCCATGGTACAAAAAATGTTTCTACCATCGTTCGCGTCATGAGGCGAATCGCGCCGATTTGATCATTACCAATCACTCGATGGTATTTGCTGACATGCAAACGGACAACAAATTGTTGCCGCCGTACGAGCATGTGGTCATCGACGAGGCGCACCATTTTGAAGATGCGGCGGGTAAGCATTTCGGCATCGAATTGACACATCCCGGATTTCTCAATACACTGTTTCGCCTCTACCGTGATCAGCGCAACGGGCAGTTGCCGTTGTTTCGCAGCCGCTTGCGTGCTTTTACGGAACCGGAAATGAGCGCGCTGTCGGTGTTGGTTGAGCAAATGATGGAGTTTTGCGTCACTGTCAAAGAATATTGGGAGCAACTTAGTGAAGTGATGTTTCTCCTGTTGCAACGGTTCGGCGGCCAAAGCGACGGCGAACAAGAACAGTATGTGCTTCGTTTGAAGCCGGGCGAAGCGCCTGCTGACTGGGACAAACTGCAATTGTTGGCTGCCAATCTTTGCCTCACCTGTACCGATCTTTTAAAAGGCTTCGAAAAATTGACGAACGGTTTGCGCGAATCAGATTATGAGCAGGAATTTCAGGGTGCGCTGACCGACTTGAGCGGTGCGCTCCAACAGTTGCTGCGGCTGCGCGACAACGTTGAGTTTTTCTTCGCTTTGCAAAATGTAGATTACGTCTATTGGCTGGAAGCGAGCAGTAAAAATCACGTCAAGTCGCTGCACTATTTCGCCACGCCAATCGATGTCAGTGGCCTGTTGCGCGATGCATTTTTTGAACAAAAACAGAGTGTCATTATGACCTCGGCGACGCTATCTGTCGACCAATCATTCTCTCATCTGACCGAGCGACTTGGTCTGAAGCAAGCGCAGGAAGATGGCAAATTGCAAACGAAACAGTTGAGTTCGCCGTTTGCCTATGAGAAGCAAGCGCTCGTCTGTATCCCGAACGATTTTCCTGATGTGCGCGGCAACGGCGACGGTGGCTTTGTCGCGGCGCTTGTCGATTCGCTGACAAATGTCGCACGCGTGACGAAGGGGCGCATGCTCGTGCTGTTCACTTCGAATCGGATGTTGAAACAAGTGCACGCGCAGTTGCAACCGGTTTGTGCCAGGTACGGAATCCGCGTACTCGCACAAAACGTTACGACTACCAGTCGCAGCAAGTTGACGCGAATGTTTCAAGAACACGCCAACTGTGTGCTGCTTGGGACGAGCAGTTTTTGGGAAGGAGTCGACATCCCAGGCGACGCGCTTAGCTGTTTGGCGATTGTCCGGCTGCCGTTTCAGCCGCCCACACATCCGCTGTTCGAGGCGAAAAGCGAGCACCTAAAGGCGCAAAACAAAAATTCGTTTATGCAACTGGCGGTGCCGCAAGCGGTCATCCGTTTCAAACAAGGATTCGGACGACTCATTCGCACCGCGGCCGACCGAGGCATCGTCATTTTGTACGATGGCAGAGTCATCCACACGCGCTACGGTGCACATTTCTTGCGTTCATTGCCGTCGCCTCGCATCGAACGGATGCCGAGCGAACAGTTGCCGACGCGAATTGCCTCATGGTTGCAGGAATTGTCGTAAAAAAAGCGAATGTTTAGCAAGAGTGTGAGCAATGGGTTGGGGGGATGATTGTGAAAAAGGTGAAAATATCGGATGCGGTTGTTCGTAGGCTGCCCATTTATTTGCGTTTTTTAACGGAACTGCACAATCAAAAGATCAAAACGGTCTCATCGGCTTCGCTTGGTCAAAAACTTGACATGAATCCTGCACAAATTCGCAAGGACTTAGCCTATTTCGGTGAGTTTGGACAGAAGGGCGTCGGTTATGACGTTGACTTTTTAATCGATAAAATTCGCAACATTCTCAAACTCAATCAGCAAATCTATGTGGCGCTGGTCGGTGCCGGCAACCTGGGTCGGGCGCTCTGTAACTATAACATGTATTTGAAGGACAACATGAAAATTGTCGCTGTGTTTGATGCTGGCGATAGCAAAATCGGTGAACGCATCAATGATTTGATCGTACAGCCGATGGCCGAGTTGCGACAGACGATTGCCGAACGTGCGATTCGCATCGGTATTATTACCGTGCCGGCCGATGAAGCGCCGACGGTGGCGAAACAATTTGCTGATGCAGGTGTGGAAGCGATTCTCAACTTTGCGCCCGTCAAAATCAGGCTCCCCAAAGAAATTCGCGTGCATAATGCCGATTTTACGACGGAACTGCAAAGTTTGGCATTTTATTTGGATGAATAAACGAAGAAAGAGGAGCAACTTATGTCGCGCATCGTCATTGAAAATGGAACGTTTTTGAGTATGGTCGAAGGAGAGTCGGTATTTCGCGGCTATCTGGTGGTGGAAGCGGACCGCATCGCTTCCATCGGCGAGTCAGCACCAGCGCAACTGGACGGTGATGTACGCATTGATGGGCACGGCAAATTGTATATGCCCGGTCTAGTGAATACGCATGGCCATGCAGCTATGTCCTTGTTGCGCGGTGTCGGTGACGATCTAGCGTTGCAGGTATGGTTGGAACAAAAAATGTGGCCGCTTGAGGCGAAGTTTAACGCGGCTGACGTGCGTGTTGGCAGCGAACTGTCCATCTTGGAAATGTTGAAGGGCGGTACCACGAGTTTCGTCGACATGTACTCCTTTATGGACGAAGTGGCGCAAGTGGTTGAAACGTCGGGTATCCGCGGATGTTTGACACGCGGCGTAATCGGCTATTGTCCGCCTGACGAAGCGGCGGCTAAACTGGTTGAAGCGCGCGCTTTCGCAAAGGATTGGCACGGCCGTGCGGATGGACGCATCACGACGATGATGGCGCCGCATGCTCCGTACACCTGTCCGCCAGAATATATCGAAAAAATTGTTGCCATCGCCGAAGAGTTGCAGTTGCCGATTCATACGCATCTGTCAGAAACGCGTGGCGAGGTCGAGCGTCATGAGCAGCAGTACGGCATTCGTCCAGTCGAACATTTGCGCAGACTAGGCGTCTTTAACCGTCCGTGTATCGTCGCACACGGCGTCCATTTGAACGACGAAGAAATCGAAATTTGTCGTGCTCACGACGTGCGCATTTCCCATAATCCGGGCAGTAACTTGAAGTTGGCCAGCGGTATCGCACGTGTGCCGGAATATTTGCGTGCTGGCTTGCTCGTGTCGCTCGGCACGGATAGTGCAGCTAGTAATAACAATTTGGATATGTTCGAAGAGGTTCGCTTGGCGGCGCTTATCCATAAAGGCGTGAGCGGCGATCCGACTGCCGTCCCCGCGTTCACAGCGCTTAGCATGGCCACGTCAATCGGCGCACGTTCGATTTGGTTGGAAGAAGTCGGTCTTTTGCAGGCCGGGATGAAAGCCGACTTGATTGCCATCGATATCGACCAACCGCATTTTCAGCCGCTCACTGACCTCGTTTCTCATATCGTGTACGCTGCGGCTGCGCAAGATGTGACCGACGTTTTTGTCGACGGCAAGCAACTGGTCCGCAATCGCCAATGTTTGACGCTCGACGAAGAACGAATTAAGGCAGAAGCGAATCAAGCGCTTCTAAGGCTGCGCAGTTCATAACGATGAAAATCGGCAAACGGTGGTTATTTCTCGCGCTATTCATTGTCGTATTGCTCGTCAGCGTTGCATTTTGGTTCGTCTATAGCATCGACGACGAGCTTGCGTCACGCACGGCAGATCGCATCGCCTATGCAAAAAAACATACGTCACTCAAAAAAGTAGGTACTGTTTATTCTTTCGTATCTGACAAACACTATACTGTAATTAGCGGCTTCAATCGCGATGGCGAGAAAATGATCGTTTGGTTGGGGCGTAATGATGTGCTCGAAAAATATGCAGTCGAAGGGATCAGTGCTGTCGACGCCAAGCAACGAGTGCTTGTTGAGCGACCGAAAGCGCAAGTGTTGCGCATTACGCCCGGCGTCGTTGATGACGAGCCTGCGTGGGAGGTATACTATACTTTCACCGATCAGCAGGGTGCCAAACGTTTGGCATATAACTATTATCGTTTCGAAGACGGTAGCGCACTGCGCAGCGTGATTTTGCCAAAACCATAATATCAAATCAGACTGAAGGTGAAACGGATGCAAACTCCAGAATGTACGTGTTCGATTGCGCAGGTTGGTGCATACGTGACGCAACAAGTGACGATCGGCGCATGGCTATCAAAAAGTCGTTCAAGTGGCAAAATTCAGTTTCTCCAACTTCGCGACGGCAGTGGCTTTATACAGGCAGTACTCGTCAAAAGTGAAGTGACTGAGGAAGTGTGGCAGGCTGGTCAACAATTGACGCAGGAAAGTTCACTATATGTTACCGGTGTGGTCCGTGAAGATCCACGCAGTCCAGGTGGCTATGAACTGTCCGTGACGAATGTACACATCATCCAAATCGCTGATGGCTATCCTATTACGCCCAAAGAGCATGGCGTTGATTTTTTGATGGACCATCGTCATCTATGGTTACGCAGTCCGCGCCAACGTGCGATATTGCGTATCCGCGCTCAGATTGTGCGCGCGATTCAGCAATTTTTTGATGAGCGCGGCTTCACGCTCGTCGATCCGCCGATTTTGACCCCTTCTTCTTGTGAAGGGACGACCAACCTGTTTCAAACGAAATATTTTGACGAAGACGCGTATTTGACGCAGAGTGGTCAACTTTATATGGAAGCAGCTGCGATGGCGCTCGGTAAAGTGTACTCCTTCGGACCAACGTTTCGTGCGGAAAAATCGAAAACGCGCCGTCACCTCATCGAGTTTTGGATGATTGAACCAGAAATGGCGTTTGTCGATCATGAACAAAACTTGCGTGTCCAAGAGCAGTTTATTGAAGCCATCGTCCAATCGGTGTTGGCGAATTGCCGCGATGAGTTGCAAACGATTGAACGCGATACGAGTAAATTGCAACAGATTCAGGCGCCGTTTCCGCGCATCAGCTATGACGACGCGATACGCTTTTTGCAAGAGCGCGGTCACGACATTCAATGGGGCGATGATTTTGGGGCGCCGCATGAGACGGAAATCGCCGCCTCGTATGATAAACCAGTGTTCATTACGTGCTATCCGACGGAAATCAAGGCTTTCTACATGAAGCCAGACCCGCAGCGCCCAGAAGTAGTGCTCTGTGCCGACCTGATTGCACCGGAAGGATACGGCGAGATTATTGGCGGCAGTCAGCGCATTGATGATCCGCAGTTGCTAACGGAGCGCTATGAGGAGCATGAACTGTCAACCGAAGCTTATCAGTGGTATATGGATTTGCGCAAATATGGCACGGTACCACACTCCGGTTTTGGACTCGGTCTAGAGCGGACGGTGGCTTGGATTTGCGGACTTGAGCATGTGCGTGAAACGATTCCGTTTCCGAGATTGTTATATCGACTGTACCCATAGAGCATGGCAGAGAGGGGAGTCACGAATCGTGAGTTTGGACAAACAACTGAAAGAAGCATATGCGCAAGGCATGTTAGAGGCGCTGCATCAACCTGGGATGCAGTTGCCTTTCTTTGTCACGCGCTATTACCGACAATGCGGGTTGAACGAATGCGAAGCGATGATTGTGTTGCAACTCATGGCTTTTCGCGCCCAAGGGAATGAATTTCCGCTTGTGCAAGACATGGAGAAGCAGATGAGCGTGAAAGCAAATGTGATTGTGCAAAGTTTGCAAAAGTTGCTGCAAATCGGCTATTTGCTGATCGATGAAAATGTCGATGAGGGAAGTGGTATACGTAGTGAAGGTTATAACTTGACGCCGTTGTTGCTGAAAATGTTTGAACTGCACGCGGCCACTCAAAAGCAAAACAAAGCAACTACGCCAACTTCCATTAAAAAACAGCCGGGCGGACAAGCGCCGACTGTCCAGGATAAATCAGTACACCAAATGTTCGAAGAAGAGTTTGGAAGGTTGCTGTCGCCGATGGAATGCGAAACCATCAGCAAATGGCTGGACGAGGAACAATATGCGCAAGCGCTCGTGTTACATGCCTTACGTGAGGCAGTGTTTGCTGGCAAACTCAACTTCCGTTATATCGACCGCATATTGCTGGAATGGCAACAACATAAAGTGCGGACCGTAGAGCAGGCGAAAGAACACGCCGCCAATTTTCGCGGACTACGCTGAGCGAGTTTACGCTGAGCGAGTCGAGTGGACCGTGCTCGCTGCTGTTTTTTTCGCTTGCAGTTGGTAGTACATGCTGATTTTCTCGTCGAGCAACTGGCTTAGTTCAATCACGCGGCAATCTCCGAGGTGCGTTGTTTGCGCGACCAAATCATGCAGTTGTTCGCGAAGCATGCGAATTTCTTGTTTCAATTTGTCGCTGATCTTGTCGATAGATATTGGCATCCATGCCACCTCTTTTTAGGTTGAGTTGAAAGCGATTACACCAAAAATGTTAATACATTTGTTGCGTTAATTCAACAAATCATTTTCGTCACGTTTCGACAAATCAATCGCTCTTACAAGTTCTGCTGCTCGTTTTGTGATTTGTTGGTAATCACCGTTCGCAATCGCTTGCTGATCCAGCACCGAACTACCGACACCGACAGCATAACACCCAAGTCGGATGAACTTAGAAACGTTTGTTACATCGATGCCGCCTAACGCCATCATTGGAATGTGTCCGAGCGGACCTTGCAATTCTCGGATGATTTCCAATGTACGAGAGCCTGTCGGAAAAATTTTCACAGCGGTTGCACCGCTTTGCCAGGCTACGACAATTTCCGTCGGTGTGTATGCGCCTGGGAAGATCGGTACAGCCGCTTTGTTCGCCAACTCGATAACGGCAACATCCGTATTTGGCGTCACTAGAAATTGCGCGCCAGCCGCCAGTGCTGTACGGGCTTCCGCAACATTTGTTACGGTCCCCGCACCGACAAACATCCGCTCGCCAGCATGCTGTACCAACCGCTCAATCAGACGCGGTGCACCATCCGTATTCATCGTTATTTCCAGCACGCGAACGCCGCCCTCCAATAATGCATCGGCTACTGGCAACAAGTGTTTGCTGCCAAGGCCGCGCGAGATGACCATCAACCGACTATTCGTCAGTGCCGTCAATCCATCTGCCGTTTGCATCACTACTCATCCCACTTTCTTGAATATGCTAATTTGATGACATAAATACTTAAAAAGATGATGATGGCGGCGACAACTCCCGCCAATACGAACACAACACCCATCTTCACTTCACCTCAAATTTGAACTCATGCACAAAACAAAAAACGAGAGCGATTCGCTCTCATTATTTTGCCAAGTCGATTTAAAATTATGTTCAGTTCTGCTTGTGACTTCCGTTTTTATTGCGCTTTCTGTTTGCTGAGCCATTCAGCTAATGCATTCATATCAGCATCAGTCAAACCTTGTGCGATGTTCGCATCGTATTGTGCGCCCATCGTGCCGACACCTTCTTTAATAATTTTCATGATCGCGTCTTTGTCGTGTTTGTCACCGACGCCAAGTAGGGATGGTCCCATCGTGCCTTTCAAATCCGTACCGTGACACATCAAGCAAGTAGATTTCTGATACACATTCTTGTTCGCCGGATCACTCTCGGCTACGAGCACCGCAGGTTTTTTGATTACCGTTTCCGCACCTTCCTCTGGTTTATCGGACGGGGATAATACCAAGTAACCGACACCGAACACACAGCCTCCGAAAAACAAAACGGCCATAATCCATTTGTACATAATCGAAGCTCCTTTTTATTCAATTTCTTTACTAATCATAACGGAAAACAACAAGTTATTTCAAGTCTTTGAACGTAATCAGTTTCGGGATTTCTTCATCTGTATGGTCAAACACTTTTTCAGCCACTAAACTTTGCAACACCTGCGCACGCACATCGGCATACGTTTTCACGCTGCGCTTCTCGACACGCATCACGTGATAGCCGTAATCGGTTTTGACCGCTTCACTAACTGTATTCAGCGGCAGGCTAATCGCAGCTTCGCGAAACTCCGGCACCCAGTTTTTGACGGGCGCATCGGCATACAAGCCCCCCTCACTTTTGGAACCTGGATCATCCGAATATTGCTGAGCTAAGGCCGCGAAATCATCGCCGTCCGCCAACTTCGTGCGAATATTATTGGCAAGCGCTAACGCTTCCTCGTCCGTGCGCGATTCATTCGCAATCAAAATGTGTCGCACACTCGCTGTCGTAAATGTATCTTTATCTTTCGCGATTTGTGCATCGTACTGCTTGCGAATGTCCGCCTCTTTCACCATCAACTCCATCCGTTTGCGCAGCGCCAAACTGTTTTCGATGAATTGCAACACATCTTTCTCAGCCACCGCAAATCGTTTCAACTGTAGGGCAAACCGATCAGCGCCAGTGTCCTCATCCTTCATGAATTCCTTTACATTCTTCAACTCCGATGCCGCCTGCTTCTTCACATCCGCCCATTGCGCAGCGTTCAGTTTGCCGCTATTTAGTCGATGGGCAAGCAGTTGGTGGAGGAAATCCGCGCGGAAATCGACGTCAGCGCGCTGTTCGTCGTTAAAATTGTTGAAAATGTTGACGATGTCCATTTGCTTCTCCAACTCCTGCACCGTCACGAAGCCACCTTTGTAACGAGCGACTACCTTGCGCTCGCCGATCCACACCGTATTCGTAGCGCTATCAAAACTGACCGGCCAGTCCAAACTTTCGCCGACAAAGCGCATCGGCACATAGGTCGTTCCTTTGTACAGAATGGGCGTCGTGCCGTTCATTTTTTTCTCGAACCCGTCCACGCGAAAATTCATCGCTTTAAAGACAACGTCGATTTTCGCTTTGCCAGACGTCGCCACAACTGCGCCGCCACTGACCATCGTACCGATGACGATGCCGATGATGATTCCTTTTGCCTTATCGCTGATTCCCATTTCATAGCCTCCGCTTCGTTTGCTCCTCATATTTTGACATGAAGCGCCTGTCATGTAAACTCTTGACGAACGTGGTATAATAAAAATTGTGCCTACAACGAAGGGAGTCATAGCATGAAGTACGAAGCGCCGCATCGGGTGCATCATTTTGGCGAAGATATTCAGCCCGAGCAATTACGATATCATCAGAAGGCGGTACTGTTGACCAAAGAGTTTGTGTTCGACAGCGCCCATCACTTATATGAATACGACGGCAAATGCAAAAGTTTGCACGGTCATACGTACAAATTGACGGTTACACTTAAGGGGAAACCAGATGCGCGGGGCATCGTCATCGATTTCGGCGACATCAAGCGGATCACAAATGAGCGCGTCGTCGATCGCATGGATCATCAATATTTGAATGCGATGTTGCCAGCGATGAATACGACCGCGGAAAACATGGTCGTCTGGATTTATGAGCAAATTCAGCAGGCGCTCGTTGAGGAAGGACTCTATCCGAATGTGCTGCTTGAGGAGGTGCGCCTGTGGGAAACACCGACAAGTTGCGCGACGATCACCCGAGCGTTGATGGAGGAATAGCGTCGCTCGAACAGACGTTGCCGATGGTCGAAATCTACGAGACGATTGAAGGCGAGGGCATGCGCGCAGGGTTCGCTACCGTATTCGTGCGCGTGTTCGGTTGCAATTTGCGTTGCAGTTGGTGTGACACGCCGTACAGCTATGCGCCGGCGAAGGCCGAACGGACAATGAGCATCGGCGAGATTGTTGCAGAGGCGCGTCAATTCAATGCACGGCACGTCTGCCTAACTGGCGGTGAGCCACTGATGTACGGTGAAAAGTCACTGCAATTGGTGCAGGCGCTCGTGGACGTGGAACAATTTTCCGACATCCATATCGAGACGAACGGCGCCATCGATTTGCAACCGTTCATCGAAGCCATCGACAGCAGCAAAGTGCGCTACATCATGGATTACAAATTGCACGACTCGGGCGAGACAGCGCAAATGTGCGTTGCCAATCTAGCGTTGCTGCGGGCAACAGACGAACTCAAATTTGTGATTGCCGGCGAGCGTGATTTTCAGCAGGCAGTCGACGTGCTGAAGCGCTATCCAACACAAGCCACGGCATTGTTCAGCCCGGTTTGGGAGACGATGCCGCCACAGCGTTTGGCCGAGTTGATTCTAGCGAACGGCTTAGTGCAGGTACGCATGTCGTTGCAAATGCATAAATTGATTTGGGAAGCAGGGCGTCGCGGCGTCTAGTTGCGGCTAACGAATCATCAACTTTCTTAGGAGACGAGGGGGCGGAGAGGAGCATGAAGCAGTCGCCAAAAGCGGTTATCATTTCGAGTGGCGGTCTAGACAGCACGACTTGCATGGGCATTGCCCAAGCAGCGGGCTATGAACTTTATCCGCTCACCTTTGATTACGGACAGCGCCATCGTATTGAACTCGAATATGCAGCCAAAGTGGCCGGTTTTTATGGTGTCGGTACGCGTCATCGTGTGGTCGACTTGACTTTTTTCCGCGAGTGGGGAGGGAGTGCGCTGACCGACGCCACGATCGCTGTGCCAGAGCAGCCGACCCCTGACATTCCCGTGACGTATGTGCCTGGTCGCAATTTGCTGTTTCTCAGCATCGCCACTTCCTATGCCGAAGTCATCGGTGCGAGCGCGATTTACATCGGCGTCAACGCACTTGATTACAGCGGCTATCCCGATTGTCGTCCGGCATTTATCGCGAAAGTAGAGGAAACCGTCGGTCTGGCGACAAAAGTTGGCGTGGAAGGGGCGCCGATTCGCATCGAGACGCCGCTCATTCATTGGACAAAGGCGCAAATCATCGAATGCGGTATGAGTCTGAACGTGCCGTATCATTTGACGACATCCTGTTACAACGGACACGAACGCGCTTGTGGCAAATGTGACAGTTGCCGATTGCGCTTGAAAGGATTTGCCGATGCGGGACACACGGACCCGATCGCTTATGAACAGGGGTAGAAACGTATGAAAGTATTGCAGGCATTATTTTTCCCGCCGGAACAACCGGGCGGGGTATCGTCCATGATACCGTACATTATGGAGCGGTTTGATCGGCTGGAGTGGCAAATGGAGTTGTTCTTTTTGCCGAAAAGGGTGCGCAATAAAGGTCATGAAGATGTTGCATTTGCCACCTTTGACGCAAGTGAATTCGCCGGAAATCCGGTCATTGACAAGTACATACAGACGATTCGCGATTACATTTGGTGGGTGCAGCTGCGAATGCGAGAAGAGTATGATCTCATTCATGCGCACCATCCGATTCCTGCGCTCGTTTTCAAAATGTTATATCCGCAAACGCCGCTGATTATCACGATTCATTCTAGTTTTGAGCGCGAGTTGCTGCTTAACGGGCAAATTGCCGAGGACGGTGCAGAAGTACGCTTTCTCACTTCAATCTACCGCGAGTTGGAGAGCCGGACGAACGGCATCCTCACCGTCTCTCGCTCCTTTCGTGATTATTTGGCGCAACATGTCGAGCGCCCTCAGAATCTTCTCGTGATTCCGAACGGCTTTGATGAGGCGCGCTTCCGTCCGATTTTGCATGACAACAAAGTGCCGCAGTTCATCACTGTTTGCCGACTTGTTGAAGCGAAAGGTCTCGACGTCCTGCTGCAAGCGTTAGCGTTGCTCAAACAAAGAGGATACTCCTTCGTGCTCCATTTAATCGGAGACGGGCCGATGCGCGCAGAACTAGAAAAAATGGCGCATACGTTCGATATATATGAAGAGACGATTTTTTACGGCTACATGTTGCATCCCGAACAATTCATGCCATTCTCCGATATTTTCGTATTGCCGTCGCGTGCCGAGGCGTTCGGCAACGTGTTCGCTGAGGCAGCATTATGCAAATTGGCGCTCGTCGGCACCGCGGTCGGAGGCATTTCCGAACAAATTGAAGACGGTCACAACGGCTTTTTGGTGCCGTTAAACGATCCGCAGGCGCTTAGTGAAGCGTTGCGCAAGCTCATCGAAGACCCGCAACTGCGCATGCAGATGGCCGAGCATGCCTGGCAAAAAGCGCACCGCGAATACTCGCTTGATCGCGTCATTTCGCAACTGATTCATCAGTATCGGCAAATTGCTATCAGTCGGTAAGCGGTTGCCTTTAGGAGTGTGTTTTTATGTACGTTTGGCTGGGGTGGTTTGCCATTTTCGCAGGCGTCTGCGTGATTGCTGCAACCACATGGGAAATGTTGAAATTGTGGCGAGCGACACGTGCGAATCCGGAGACGCCACTCTCCACACATCTGCTTCGCCTGTTCAGCCGTTGGACGTGGCTCGACATTGCCATGACGATGCTGTTCATTGTCGGCATGATGTTTTTGCTTGCCGATGTAATCGCCATGGGCCGCGACCGGCATCTCTATCCGATGTATCGCTACGGCTATTTGTTGAGCAGTTTCTGCTACTTGTTCTTCGGCATCCTATTTCTTTGGTTGCGAATGTTCATCTTGCTCCATTTTGGCAACGTCAGTCCGTCATTTTCCACATCAACTTCACAAACCATACAAGCCCCAGAATCCCAAACAGCGGATACAGAAAGCCCAGCAGCTCCTTAAATCCGAATTGGCTGATGGCATAGCAGACGAGCAAAATGAGAAGTATAATCATTGGTTGGCGAAGTGGTAGGCGCGACTGCAATTGCAAGCCAAGACCGTATACGTTGGCGATTAGCGTCGTGAATATTTCTGCAAACAAGATGAATAAAAATAGGATTTGCACGAGCCAACCATGCTCGATGATGACTTGAGCCATTGGAATGTCGAACTGGCGGACACCCGGCATGAGCGGCGCCATCGCAAAATGTGCAATCCAAATGAGCAGGCCGATGCCCAATCCGCCGCCAACGCTGCCCACGATGATGGTGCGGCGTTTTTTAATGGTCGCACCGAGTGGTACGAGAACTGCCTGCGCCATCCATAGATTGAAAGAGACGTAGAGCAGTGGCGCAAGCCAGGCGATGCCGAACGAATGATCGCTGTCGATCGAAAGCCAGCGTCCAGTGAGCGGCGCATCGATGGTGGCTACGATGAGAATCGCTCCAAACAGTAGCATCAGCGGTACGACCAACGAATTGATGGACAAAATCGCGTCCATGCCTCGTTGCAACACGAAATAAGTAAGCAGTAACGTGAGCAACAATCCCAATTGGTAAGACCATTGCAAATGCTCCTCAAAAATCGCGCCAGCACCTGCCAGCATCACACCGGTGACCGCCAGTAAAATGACGAGCGTGAACCAACTCATGGCCTGTCCGAATGTGCGCCCGAACAGGTGGACGTTCAAATCCTCGTACGATTTCGCACGGATTTGGCGAGACAGCAACATCAAGCGCGCACCGCAGACGACGAATAGCAGCGAAGCGAACGACATCGTCAAAATCGCGACCCAACCGAACTGTGTGAAAAATTGCAAAATCTCCTGCCCAGTCGCAAATCCAGCACCGACTACCGTGCCGATGTAGGCGAACATAATTTGTAACGTATGCCACACTTCTTTCGCATTCATCCATTCATCACTCCGCTTGTACGATGTCAGTTCATCGTATGCGGCGAGGCGAATAATCATAACAAAAAAAGACTGCGAAGGCAGTCTTGAATGATTTATTCCACTTGTTTGAAAAGTTTGATCGAACTGACGATTTGCAGTTCGGGGTCGATGTCAAATTTCAAAATCGCACCATTTTTTGAATACGTCATCACATAGGTGCTGAAACTGTCTGCCGCACCGAGCGTTTGCGCAACATCATTCACGTTGCTGCCGATGGCCACATTACCTAGCCCTACGTTGCTATTTTCAGCGATGACGTTAATGAATTCAGCGCGCCCGTCAGAGTCGAAGCCGGCGATAAACTCACTGAATTCCATGACGAGGAGCGGTTCCGAGTGACCGTCCGTAAAATATTCGTTAAGTGGCGAGCCGTGACTGCTGAGGAACAGTGACTTGTCGTCACCGATGCTCATCCCGAACAAAGAAAATACATCGCCTTTAAATGGCGCTGCGTTCGCCGCATCAGGCTCATCCGGACTCGACTGCTTCGCGTCGGACGTATCGTTACTTTGCACTTTAATTTTGTCATCGTTGTTCTCTTTATTCGAGACATTGCCTTCCGCATCGTTCGTGGCACCACTGTCACCGCTCTTTTCGCTGGACTGGTTGCCTTCTTCTTTCAACTCATTACTTTGTCCTTGCTTCGTTTCTTCTGCACTTTGTTGCTTATGTGACTCGCGCGATGGTGTATAGATGAGGGCGAGGAAAATAATAACACTCAGCAGGGTAATCGAAAGCAGCCACCACGGCTTTGCTCTTTGCATGACAATCCCCTTTTTTTTAAAAATTCTTTGTAATATAATCATACTATATACAGGAGCGGAGGTCGAGAGGATGGACAGTCTAAAACAAAGAATTTTGCAAGAAGGCATCGTAGTTTCTGATCAGTTGCTGCGCGTCGATTCATTTTTGAACCATCAGGTCGATCCGCCGTTGTTGCTTGAGATGGGGCGCGAGTTTGCCGCTCGCTTTCGCGATGCAGGCATTACGAAAGTGATTACCGTCGAGTCGTCGGGGATATCCATTGGATTTGCGATGGCGCTCGATTTGAATGTGCCGATGGTATTTGTGCGTAAAAAGAAGACGGTCATTATGGATCAAGATGCGTATGTGGCGCGCGTACCTTCATTTACAAAAGGAATCGTGACCGATTTGGCGATTGCTAAAAAATATTTATCGGCTGAAGATACGGTCGTTTTGGTCGATGATTTCATTGCGAATGGTGACGCGGCGTTGGCAATTATTAAAATTGTCGAGGAGTCGGGCGCCAAGTTGGCGGGCGTGGGAATCGCCATCGAGAAGCTGTTCCAAGCGGGTGGCAATGCCATTCGCGAGCAAGGGATTCGCGTCGAGTCACTCGTGCAAATTCGTTCGATGTCGGCCGGAAAGATTGAATTTGCTTAAAATTAACAACCAATAAGCCGTGAAATCGCCTTCACTAGTCTAATCATTTCGAGTATAATAGACGTAATATAGGGTAAGAGAATTGATGCAGAGGGGGCGCATGGAAGTGAGCGATCAAATTTTTTCAGAACAATTTTTACTGGATCAGTTGGTAACCGCCAAACGCAATTTTGAGCGCGCTTTGGACTGCAAACATACGGAATTTGACGACTTATACCCTTACATGATTGAACATCCGCAGTTTTTCTGGTACAAACGATATGTCGCATGGTCCGAGTTGCTGACGCTCGTCAAAATGTCTGACCAACTGGGTATCGACTGGACGCAACTGTTTGCGCAACATCAGGTGGAATTCATCCGCCAACGCGTCATGTCTGGTACCGTGCTTGACAGTTGGTTTGCCGTCCAAGATTCGGAGACAATCAGCGGCACTCTGGAGCAGTAATTCGAAGCGCACAACCAGGAAAACCTAACTGTCGACAGACGGTTAGGTTTTTGATATTTTAGATGAAGTACAAGCGGGAGGCACAGATGATTTCAGAAGAGCAATTGGACATGCTGCGTGTGAACGGCACGAAAGTGCGTGTGCGCCGCGATGATGATCCTGCGAATGACGTTAAGGGGATTGTCGTGGCGTGGGATGATGAATGTGTGCTACTGCGCAAGCAAAATCGTAAGATCGTGCGTTTGTCACGAGAGTATACGATTGAAACTATTTGATAGATTAAGAGACGAACAGAGAGAGGAACCGACAGATGAATGATTACAAAATGAGGTTCGCCGCGCAAATCGTCGAGTTGCTGCAAGACTCACTCGCCGCTGCCGGCGCTACGTTGACCGTCAATGAGGCGGTCGAAATGATCGAATATCCGCCGAACGAGGAGATGGGCGACCTATCCTTTCCTTGTTTTCGCTTGAGCAAGGCGCTGCGCAAAGGACCGCCGCAAATCGCTGCGATGTTGCAGGCATCGTTCGTCGTGCCAGCCTGGGCGGCGAAAGTTGTTGCCGTTTCCGGTTATTTGAATGTATTTATTGACAAGCAGGCGTTCGTCAGCGCCTCGCTCCAGACGATTTTACAGGACGGAGAGCGCTTTGGTGCGACCAATGACGGCGCCGGCAAGACGGTCGTCATCGACTACTCCTCGCCGAATATCGCCAAACCGTTTCACGTGGGACATCTTCGTTCGACAGCGATCGGCAATGCGCTCTATCAGATGCTGTCGTTCATCGGCTACAAATGCGTCGGTGTCAACCATTTGGGCGACTGGGGCACGCAGTTCGGAAAATTGATCGTGGCCTACAAAATGTGGGGTGATGAGGACGCCGTCAACGAAGGTGGCGTCAAAGAATTGGTGCGTCTTTACGTTAAGTTTCATGAAGAAGCGGAAACGAATCCATCGCTCGAGGATGTGGCGCGTGCATGGTTCGTCAACTTGGAGGAAGCCGATTCCGAAGCCGTTTACTTGTGGCAATGGTTCCGCGATATCAGTTTGAAGGAATTTCAGCGCGTGTACGATTTGATGAAAGTCAGCTTCGACTCGTATGCGGGTGAAAGTTTTTATAACGACAAAATGGGGATCGTCATCAACGAGTTGATTGCTAAGCAGTTGTTGAAAGAGGACGATGGTGCGCAATTGGTCGACTTGGAAGAGTACAGCATGCCGCCGTGCCTCATTCTCAAAAAAGATGGGTCCTCGCTCTATGCGACGCGCGACATTGCCGCGGCTCTTTATCGCAAGAAAAAATATGATTCGAGCAAAATTATCTACGTCACGGGCGGCACGCAAAGTTTGCATTTCCAACAATGGTTCAAAGTTGTCGAATTGATGGGGTACGATTGGGCGACGAGCGAACTGTTCCACGTGCCATTCGGGCAAGTGAGTCTCGAGGGCGCGAAGATTGCGACGCGCAAAGGCAACGTCGTCTTACTCGAGGATATTTTCGCGCAGGCGATCGAGAAAGTGACGGAAAAAATCAACGAGACCAATCCGCAATTGGAAAACAAAGAAGAAGTGGCGCGCCAAGTCGGCGTCGGTGCGATTGTGTTCAGCGACTTGAGCACGAATCGCATCAAGGACGTCATCTTCTCGTGGGACGAGGTGCTCAACTTCGACGGCGAGACGGGTCCGTATGTGCAGTACACGTATGCGCGGGCTTCGAGCGTGTTGCGCAAGGCGGTAGAGAGTGGCAAAGCGTGCGATGATTTGCTCGCTGTCGATGCCGGACAACTGCTCGATGAAACGACCGTTGCTTTGTTCAAAACGTTGCAGCAATTTCCGGAGAAAATTTTGCAGGCATGCGACAAACTCGAACCGTCGCTCGTCACGCGCTACCTTGTCGATGTGGCACAAAGTTTTAACCGTTTTTATCGCGATTGCCCAATACTTAAAGTCGAGGACGAAGCGCTGCGTAACGCTCGCTTGGCGGTCGTGCAGTGTGCGCGCACCGTACTCGCCAACGGTTTGCGTTTGATTGGCATCGAATCGCCGGAACGGATGTAATATTGACGTCACTCTAAGTTAATTTTAATGAAAACGATGCTGCGATACTTCTTCGGTTGTACGTGGCATTGTTTTTATTTGTATAAACATATTTTGTGTTATAATGGAATTAATATCTATTGCAGGGGTGTGTTTGTATGGTTAAGACAGTAGGACTAAATATACAGTTATTATTCAAGTGGGTCATAGTCATCGGCGTGACACTCGCTTTTCTTTTTACTTTTCACTTAGATGGTAACGCTTCCACAAATGCTTCGACGGAACGAATCATCGTTAAATTCAAGAAGTCCGTACCAGGTGCGACCATCGATCAGGTGGTCACGAAAAACAAAGGGAAAAAGTTAGGCACGGATGCCAAACTGGGTTTTACAAAAGTTCGCACCGTAAAAGGCGTGCCGCTTAACGAGCAAATTGCAGCATACAAAAAAGACCCGAACGTATTGTACGCTGAACCGGATTATGTGGTGAACACTTTGTATACGCCAAACGATCCGAGTTATTGGAGTCAGTGGCATTTGCCGAAGATGAATCTGCCTGCAACATGGGACAAAACAGTCGGAAGTTCGAGTATTATCATTGCCGTCGTTGACACTGGCGTAGACAGCGACCATGCCGATTTGACTGGTAAATTTGCTGCGGGCTATAACACGATTACGAACAATACAAACTGGAACGACGATCAAGGGCACGGCACACACGTGGCTGGTATCGCTGCGGGCGCGACGGACAACGGCATCGGCACCGCAGGGGTGTGTATGAGTTGTAGAATCATGCCGATCAAAGCGATGTCATCGAACGGTAGCGGTTATACGTCCGACATTGCAGAAGGTGTTCGTTGGGCTGCGGACAACGGCGCTAAAATTATTAATCTTAGTCTCGGGTCAACCAATTACTCGTTAACGATGATTGATGCAATCAATTATGCATACAACAAAGGTGCGCTAATCGTCGCTGCAGCCGGGAACGACAATTCGGGGGCAGCCTATTATCCAGCAGCATATAACAATGTGCTCGCAGTTGCGGCGACCGATTCTAACAATAACCGTGCCAGTTTTTCGAACTACGGTGCGCACGTCGATGTATCTGCACCAGGCGTTAGCATTTTGGCGACAACGTTTGATGGCGGATATGGATATAAGCAAGGAACCTCGATGGCGACGCCGAATGTGGCTGGGGTAGCGGGCTTAATTTTCAGTTACAATCCGACGATGACGCCAGCACAAGTGGAGCAATTGTTGAAAAATACGGCTTCCGATTTGGGCAGTCCAGGCAAAGACGACTATTACGGATTCGGGCTAGTGAATGCGCTGGCAGCGATTAACAACGTTGTCGACTCTACAGCACCAAGTGCACCAACTTCTTTGACAGCAACCGTTCGCACGACGAGTATCAGTTTGAGTTGGCTTGCATCTACGGACAATGTCGGTGTCACATCGTATGAGGTATTCAGTGGAGCGACCAGCCTCGGTACGACGACATCGACCGGGTTTACCGCAACCGGCTTGACGACCAACACGAATTATACGTTTACTGTGAGAGCCAAAGATGCTGCGGGTAACGTCTCGGCGGCCAGCACGGCTTTGACTACCAAGCCGCAAGCGTCGACGAATGCTTACTCACATACAATTACGCTTGATAAAGCGAACGATTTTAATGGAAATACGAACGTGTCAGGCAATGAAACATTCAGCACCTCAACCAACAACTTCTTTAGTTATGTGACTTGGGATGCGACCAATGTGTATATCGGTTACAGCGGCGCGGACTTGGCCTCGACAACTACCGACGCTAGCACCAAGTGGCTACTAATGTACTTTGGCGGAACTGGTGGAACGACGAACGGTGTCACCTATAACTCGCAGTCGCCGAATTTGCCGTTCAGCGCCAAATACCATGTGCGTTGGAAAGTCGATGGCAGTTACTTTAATCGACAAATTTTTCAAAATGGCGCATGGGCGGACGCTGGTACGTATGCAGGGACGGCGTTCGAGCGGAACAACGCCGGCTATGTGGAATTGCGCATCCCGCGTGCGGATTTAGGCAATCCAACGACGTTACCATTCGTTTCGTATATAATCAATGAAAAACCGAATTCAGAATGGACATGGGCTGTCACTCCTTCACAAGCAGTCACTGCCGACGGCTACGACCGTGACTTTTCGCGATTTTATGAATTTGACTTGAATGCTTCTGTGGCTGCCGCTTCGCAAGTTTTTAACTACAATTTCCAGCGCACGAGCAACACTTCGACGACTGCTAGTCTCTCGTTCGCAGCGCAAACCGGTGCGACTACGGTGAAAATTCAGCAATCAACGAACGGCGGCACTACTTGGAGCGATTCAACAACCAGCGCGTCTCTTAATGCAACTTCAACGTCGGCAACCGTTACGGGTTTGACTGCGAATACGAGTTACAAGTTCCGCTTGGTAGTGACCGGCGGTAACAATGAGGGCAACTCGGCGATTGTCAACGAGGTCATGTTTGTCGACGTTACTGCGCCGACTGTTCCTGCTAATTTGACGATTACCGAAAAAACATCGACAACGATCGCCTTCTCATGGACTGCATCGACAGATAATGTGGCGGTCAGCGGATATGACGTCTATCGCGGTGCAACGTTGCTTGGCACAACGACAGCGACACAATACACGGCTAGTGGCTTGACAGCGGATACAAGTTATTCGTTTACTGTGCGTGCCAAAGATGCGGCAGGTAATGTGTCGGCGGCGAGCAGTACGCTAACCGTTTCGACCAATCCGATCATCACCTCACATGTGCATACGATTACACTCGATGGCAACAATGACTTTTTCAATAGCAACAATCCGGATAAAAAGAAAAATGAAACGTTTACTACATCGACAACGGATATGTTCTCGTATATAACGTGGGACGCAACGAACATTTATTTTGGCTATTCTTCTAGCGATATTACCGGCAACACCTCGAACGCTTCGCAAAAATGGATTTGGGTGTATGTCGGCGGTAGCGGGGGAACAACGACCGGTGTCAACTATTCCGGACAACAACCGAACCTACCGTTCGCAGCCAAATACCATTTCCGTTTTAAAGTGGACGGCGGCTATACGAATCGGCAAATGTGGAATGGTACCGCTTGGCAAGATATGGGCAACTACTCATGGGGTAGCGATCAGGCTCGAAATGACGCCAATCGATATGTCGAGTTTAAAATTCCGCGCAGTCATCTGGGAGCTGACACCGGCAAAACGTTGCAATGGGTAAGCAATTTGGTTTATGAAGATGTAAACGGCAATTTCGATGCGATGTGGGCTTCCGTGCCATCCAATGCGTTCAGCAACGGCGACGGTTTTGACCGAGATTTCTCTAGGTTTTATGAGTTTGACTTGAGTTCACCGAGTGCGCCGGCAGCGCAAGTGTACAATCATCAATTGGCAGTGACGGCAAGCAATGCAAATTCCGTTACGCTGTCATTTGTCGCACCTTCAGGCGCGTCTGACGTGAAAATTCAACAATCGACCGATAGCGGTACGACGTGGACCACCTCGACGACAGCTGCGGCGTTGGTCGCTTCTTCGACAAGCGCGACGGTTACCGGTTTGACGCCGAACACGCCTTACAAATTCCGACTGCAAGTCGTTGGTGGCACAAATGACGGATCGTCAGCGATTGTGAACGCGACACTTGCACCGGACACTGTAGCACCTTCTGTGCCAAGCGGTTTGGCTGTTTCGAACCTTACGGCTTATAGCCTCACTTTAACTTGGAACGCATCCACGGACAGTAATACCGGCGTCAAAGAATATCATGTGTATCGTGGCGCAACTTTACTAGGCAAGACAAGTGCCACTTCGTACGCGGTAAGTGGTTTGACGGAATATACTGTATATTTATTTAGCGTGCGTGCAGAGGATGCGGCAGGTAATCTTTCTGCGGCAAGCAGCGCATTAGATGTTACGACATTGGATATCAGTGTGCCGACATTGCCGACGATGTTTGAATATTCAGCGGTGACAGTAAGTGGTTTTTCGATTACATGGAGCGGCGCTACGGACGGCGGTTCTGGCATCAAAGAATATGAAATTTACCGCAACGGTACGTTGGTTACAACGGTTGCTAATACGGTTAGTTCTTATACTTTCTCAGGATTGAATGAGTTCACTTCACACAATGTAAACATAAAAGTACGCGACAACGCAGGAAACGTATCGGAACTTAGCAATACGATTACTGTGCGTACGCTGGACGTGACGGCGCCTTCAGTCCCTACAGGATTGACGACTTCCGACATGACAACCACTAGTTTCACGCTCAGTTGGATCGCGTCGACAGACAGCGCTTCGGGAGTAGTGGCATACCGCGTATTTGACGGAACCACACTGGTAGATACCGTTACCAGTGGAACCTCACTAGCAATCAATTCACTTGCGCCATATAGTGAACACTCGATGACGGTGAGAGCGGTCGATGATTCAGGAAACGTGTCCGCTGCAAGCACGGCAATTGTGGTACGCACCTTGAGTAATTGGAATGATGTTTCATTAAGTGCAAATGAAATCGTTGAGAACAGCGAGTTGAATGCTACGATTGGTTCTTTCTCCGCGATGGGCGCGGAAATCGGACAGTTAATTACGTATTCGTTGGTTAGCGGCACGGGAAGTGATCACAATAGTTCGTTCAACATCTTATACAATCAATTGCGGAATAGTGTAAGATTTAATTTTGAAGCGCAAACGACGTATTCTATACGAGTAAAGGCACTTGATACGAACGGTGCGACGATGGAGAAAGTGTTTACGATTACGGTGACGAATGAAAATGAGGTACCGACGGACATCGCTTTGAGTGCAACGAGCATCGCTGAAAATGCAGGTGCCAATGCGACCGTGGGCACGTTGAGTGCAACGGATCCGGATGCAGGCACGACGTTTACGTTTACTTTGGTGACTGGTTCGGGGTCAACCGATAATGGAAGTTTCAACATTAGCGGTTCATCGTTGCGTGCGAATGCAAGTTTTGACTTCGAAACAAAATCAATTTACAACGTGCGCGTGCAAGTGAGTGACGGCGCGTTATCCTATGCCGAGGCTTTTACTGTTACCGTGACGGATGTTGCGGAGAACGGTGCACCGACGGACATTGCGTTGAGCGCGACGAGCATCGCTGAAAATGCGGAAGCGAACGCGTCGGTGGGTACGCTCAGTGCGACCGATCCGGATGCGGGAGCGACGTTCACGTTTTCATTAGTTAGCGGTACGGGGTCAACCGACAACGGAAGTTTCAACATTAGTGGCGCGTCGCTACGTGCGAATGCGAGTTTCGACTTTGAAACGAAAGCGAGCTACAGTGTGCGCGTGCAAGTGAGCGACGGAACATTCAATTATGTAGAGGTGTTCATGATTACGGTGACGAATGTGAATGAGGCGCCGACGGACATTGCGTTGAGCGCGACGAGCATCGCTGAAAATTCGGGTGCGAATGCAACGGTCGGCACATTGAGCGCGACGGATCCGGATGCAGGCACGACGCTTACGTTTACTTTGGTGACTGGTTCGGGGTCAACCAACAATGGCAGTTTCAACATTAGCGGTACATCGTTGCGTGCGAATGCAAGTTTTGATTTTGAAACGAAAGCAAGTTACAGCGTGCGCGTGCAAGTCAGTGACGGAGCATTATCCTATGCCGAGGCATTTTCAATTACCGTGACAGATGTTGCGGAGAACGGTGCGCCGACGGACATCGCGTTGAGTGCGACGAGCATCGCTGAAAATGCGGGTGTGAACGCGACGGTTGGTATGCTCAGTGCGACAGATCCGGATGCTGGAGCGACGTTTACGTTTACGTTAGTGAGCGGCACGGGATCGACTGATAACAGCAGTTTCAACATCAGCGGCACATCGCTGCGTGCGACTGCGAGTTTGGACTTTGAAACGAAATCGAGTTACAGCGTACGCTTACAAGTGAGCGATGGCGCGTTGACTTATGCAGAAGTGTTTACGATTACGGTGACGAATGTGAATGAGGCACCTACATTCAGCGCAATGCAAACATTAATCGGTGCGACTGGCGGGCAACCATTTATCATCAGTTATGCCTCCTTGTTAACGAACGCTATGATTCAAGACGTCGATTCGACGACGTTCACATTCCGCGTCGCGAGTGTGCTTTTGGGCACTCTCACTAAAGGTGGCACAGCAGTTACGGCTGGAACGACAACATTGTCATCAGGAGAAAGTTTGGTTTGGACGCCGGCCGCCGGCACTAGCGGGAATATGAATGCATTTTCACTCATTGTATCGGACGGTTCGCTAGATTCCGCTGAAACGGTCAATGTAGTCGTTACTGTCGTGCAAAGTTCGGACACAGTTCCTCCGATCAAACCAGGTTCGATGGTTGCTACATCGAAAGATATTAAGGCTACAAACGTCAAATTGACATGGACTGCAGGTTCGGATAACGTCGCTGTCAAAGAATATTTCGTCTATCGAAATGATGTCTTTGTCGCCAAAGTGGCAGGGTTGACTTACACTGTCACCGGTCTGACGAAAGAAACAAGTTACACGTTCAAGGTGACGACGATCGACACGTCAAATCTCGAGTCCGTAAGCGGCGCAACAATCACTGTAAAAACCACAAGAGATACGACAGCGCCCACCCCGCCTACTTCATTCACAGTGACGAATGAAACGCGGACGGGCACAGTCGCAGGCTTCACCTTGAACTGGGCGCCATCGACTGATGATGTGGCGGTAGCTGGTTACAAAGTCTACCTGAACAATGTTTTGATGACACCAGATGTGACGAGCGGTACGAGTTTCACGTTCAGCAATCTCGTCCATAAAACCAAATATTTGCTGACGGTTCGCGCGTTCGATCAAGTGAATAGCGACGGAAAATCGAATCTCTCACCTGCAAGTATGGTGTTTGAGTACACGACTCTGCTTGACACTGTCGCACCACATGTAGCGCCAAGTGCTGCTTCTGTGACGAATATCGGGTCAGTGCGGGCGACGGTCAGTTGGACGGCAGGCGCAGATGATATTGCAGTGGTCAAATATCGAGTGTATGCCAAAGTTGCACAAACAGCAGATGGCCTGGATGGCAGCGAGGCAGAGACACTCCTGACTGAAGTGAACGGAATTTCGGCAACGATTGCCATCATGCCTGGGCGCGAGCAGGCGTTGCGTGTAGCGGCAGTCGATGCGGAAGGCAATGAATCGAGCCGCACCGCGCTCATAGCCACTCAACTTGGTGATGCAACGACGTTTACTCCTTCGAACGATTTGCAAAAACCTGAAGCGCCGGTGGGTTTACGTGTGACATATGTTGAAGAGGTTGTGGATGGAGAGACGGCAGGTAAATACATCCTGCATTGGTCCAATTCCTTTGATAACGATCAAGTCGCAGCATATAAAGTGTACGCGGTTGGTGCAAACGAAGCGGAAGATTCAGAAATCACAAGTGGTGACACGACGTGCACAACTTCTACTGGAACACAATGTCTCGTTTATAGTGAGAATGAATTGACGGACAAAACTATTTATATTCAAGCAGTTGATCGCTCGGGTCTCGTCTCGGCTGCAAGCGCGAATCTTAAAGTGAGCAAACCGAGCGCAACGTTCCTTGCGAATGGTGTCAGCGCGGTGAACTTCAGCGGTTTGTTTACAAAAGGCAAAGCGGCTGTTAGTTATGTGACGACGGTGCAAACGACGATGTCGCTGAAAGTGTATGCATATAACAATGGAATTCCAAGTGCGACGCCGCTCCAAACGGGCGGCACACTGCTCAACAACGTAGTGGTCAAAGCGGGTAGCAAAAATCTGAACATTCCTGCTTCCGGATATGTAGATGGCACATACCTTGTCGAGTTCACAATCGCGGCTAGCGGTGCAGAGCGCGTGTATCATGCAGTGCTAGTTGTCGCCAAAGCGGCACCTGTAATCACGCCGACAATCCCTAGCGTACCGTATGAAATTCGCGATGCATACAGCTTCAACGGTGCAACCAAAACAGAAGTTACTGAAGTCGAAATCGGTTATTCGCTCAATAAATCTGCGTTGGTCACTGTCGTCATTAACGATAGTAAAAGAAAGCGAGTACGGACCATTTTGACGTCAACACGCTTGCTCGGCGGCGAATCGTACAGTTTTGTCTGGGACGGTAACGATGCACATGGCGTCGAAGTCAATGACGGCGTCTATACGGTTGTCTTTAGCGGTGTTGATCCATTGGGCGTAAAAGCGGCGCTAAAAACAGTGACGGTTCGTGTCGAGCGCGCTGTGCCAAATTTCAGTCTGACGCCAGCTAGCATAAAGCCTTCAGCGACCGGTGCGACCATTCATTACAGTTTGACTGAGGCGGCTACGATTACGAATAATTTTGAAATATTCAAAATCGACGAGAATGGTGACGAGATTGCGCAGCCTTCGTTGATTGTATCAGGGGCAGTCGGAGCGAAAAAATCGGGTGCCAACAAATTTACAGTCAAAGGCGCATTGACAGTAGGCACATATCGCATCAAAATGGCGGCGACCGATGCTTTTGGCAAATCGTCGGGTGAAGTGAAATTGACGTTGACCGTGGACGGCACACTGCCTGTCGTAAGCGCGTTGAGTGCAGCGGACATTTCGGGCAACTCGGGATCTAATATCGAGTACACATTAAGTGAAGATGCACGCGTGACCGTTACCCTGCGCTCGCTATCGGCAAGCGGAAAAATATTGCATACGATTGTTAACAATCAGCAACAATCAGCGACCGACGATCCAATCAGTGTAGTGTGGAACGGTAAAAATAGCAGAGGACAAAATGTTCCGGTTTCAAATGGCTCAACCGTCCGTTATTTTATCGTCGTTCAAGCGACGGACACGGCTGGTAATGTGTCGACTGCGGTCAGCGACGAGATTAGCATTTCGGCTTGATCGAACATTTACATTGCGTGGGCGATTATCGCCTGCGCTTTTTTTTTCGCCTCATACATTGTCATTGAGGTGAAATCGAATGCGCGAACGGGAATTGGTACGCTTTTTGATGGAGTGCGACAAAATGAAGCGGCTTGATGACGGTCCGGCATACCTGTTCCGCTTTCACAACGATCAATCGTTTTTTCGCTTTGCACATCTCGGACTTCAACATTGGTCAGGAGTCATTATCCCCTCGATTCATGCCTTTCGCTATCGCTTTGCCAATCCGCAAAGCTTGTTGCGACAGTTCGGCGAGTTGGTGAGTCTAGAACGAGATGATCGAATTCAACTGCAGTTTAGCATGTCTGTACCTGCTGCGAGGAATGTTTTGGAGCAGTCCGCTCAAACAAAGTGGCCTTGGGGCATCGATGCGGTGCGTGCTCGTGAAGCGTGGCGTTTTACAAAAGGGGCAGGGGTACGGATTGCGGTCATCGATACCGGAATCGATCCAGCGCATCCGGATTTGCGCATGTGTATGCAAGGTGGCATCAACTTGTACAGCGAAAACGTTAGCACAAACACCATTTTCGATGATAATGGACATGGCACGCACATCGCAGGTACGATTGCAGCGAGCGGTGAGAGCGGGCTCACGGGAGTGGCACCAAAGGCGGAAATTTATTCGGTAAAGGCGTTTGATCGCAACGGTACGGCCTATATTTCAGATATTATTCGCGCGATCGAATGGTGTGTCGAGCACAAGATGCATGTCATCAACATGAGTTTTGGTATGCAGGAGCGAAGTGGGGCGTTGATGGCGGCGGTGCGTAGCGCGGAACGGCGCGGGATGCTAATCGTTGCCTCGGCTGGCAACGGCGGCAATCGGTTCGTTTTGGATGAACCAGCTCGTTATGCAACGACCTTGTCAGTTGGCGCCTACAATCGGCAGGGGAACATCGCTTCATTCAGCAAACAATCAGCGGAGGTCGATGTCCTTGCTCCAGGTGAACATATTCTTTCATGCTGGTTGAACGGAGGGTACAAACATTTGAATGGATCTTCAATGGCGGCTGCACATGTGAGCGGTATTCTTGCCTTGGCACTTGCTATTCGTCCGAAATTGCAGATGGAGGAAGTGAAGCGGATTGTGAAGGCTTCGTCTAGTAACAAGCGCGTGGATGCGATCGCCGTCATTCGTGCGTTATTTCATTCGGTTTAAAGCCGAATTTATATGGATTCAGATGAAAAAAGGGCCAATCTCATCCGAAATTGGCCCATGGTCCGATCAACTGCTTGATCTGCTCGATAATATGTTTTTTGTGTGCAATCGCTTGTTCGTCGCCAATGTCTTGGGTGAGCACCATGCTGTGCAAGACAGCCATCAGTTGCTCGTCGTTGAGCGGGGAAGGAGTGGTCACTAGACTGGCAGCAACATCTGTAACTTCGCTTACTATGGGTGCAATTTCTGATTCGGCGACCGCTGCAGTTTCAACTTCTGCTTCGACCTCAGTTTCGACCTCAGCCTCAGCCTGTGCTTCAGCTCGCGCTTCCTCTTCGACCATTTTATCAATTAATTTCGAAATCTCAGCTTCGCGAATACTTTGCTGACGCAATGCTTCCAACGGTTCGTCGACTGCTTCAAGTGCAGCGGCAAACGTCTGCTCTTGTTCGGCAGCAGGCGGCTGAACCTCCATCGACGCTTGGCGGTATTGCTGACGAATGACATGAGCAGGGGCCGAATAAATCGTCGTTCGTCGCGGCAACACAGTGACTGGTGCGGGGCCTGTTGCTGAATCCGCAGTTGCTCCAGTAGGTGCTTCCGCTTGAGGTCCCGCCGATGAACTAGTGGATACACTGGTCGGTGAGTTTGTCGATGAATTTGTCGATGAGTTTGTCGATGTGTTTACTGATGGTTCGCTGTCCGCTGCTACACCGTCCACGTTTGCCGATTCAAACGCCAAATGCGGTGGGTATTTCAAACACTGTTGCACATGCAAATACCATTTGTATTGTGCGCGGTCACTTGGTCCGACAAATTGCAAACTGCCAGCAGCCTTACTTGCCATTTCATCACTATATCCGAACGTTTCCAAAGCGCCGATCACGTCTTCACGGCTACATACCATTGGTTCGCGATAGATGTGCAACAAGCGGCGATAATCGCGCGAGTACATCGTCCATTTTTTTTGATTCAGCAAAAAGTTACTGAACACTGACACGTGCGTAGAAAAATCAAGGTTCGAGCGCTTCAAAGAAACGCCAGACAACTCTGAAAGCGTCAGGATGGCATGTACGCGCACCGTTTCCGTCTTCATGATAAGTAGTTGCTTTAGTCCTTTGAAACGACTATTGTAGTAATCGGCCGCTTCGAGTAAGTCGTCGAGATTCAGCCCGCTTTCCATAGCCTCCGCGGTTGGATTGGCTAATTTAAGCACTATGTAGAAATAAGACGAGGATCTTGACATTCGGTTCACCTCAGTTATGTTTTTCGCTTATTATTGTAGCATAAACTTGGCGGTTTGCCATCGTCCTTATCATGAGCGTATAATATTCTTTAGATGGATACAAGGAGTTGTCACATGTTAAACAGAGAAAAAATTAGAAACATTGCAATTATTGCGCACGTTGACCACGGCAAAACGACGTTGGTCGACAAATTACTGCAACAGTCCGGCATTTTCCGCGACAACGAGGCGCTGCATGACCGGATGATGGATTCGAACGATTTGGAACGCGAGCGTGGCATCACGATTTTGGCGAAAAACACCGCCATTACTTACAAAGATAATTTGATTAACATTGTCGATACACCAGGGCATGCCGACTTTGGCGGCGAAGTGGAGCGCATCATGAAAATGGTTGACGGCGTGTTGCTCGTTGTCGATGCTTTCGAAGGTTGCATGCCGCAGACGAAGTTTGTGCTTCGCAAGGCGTTGGAGCAAAATTTGACGCCGATCGTCGTGTTGAACAAAATTGACCGTCCGAATGCGCGTCCGGTCGAAGTGATTGATGAAGTGTTGGAATTGTTTATCGAACTTGAGGCGAACGATGAGCAGCTGGAGTTTCCCGTCGTCTATGCGTCGGCGCTGAATGGTGTATCTGGTTTGGATGCTGATCAATTGAATGAAAATATGTCGGTGCTTTTTGACACGATTATCGAGCACATTCCGCATCCGACCGAAGATGTCGAGCAACCGTTGCAATTCCTTGTGACGTTGCTTGATTTCAACGAATATTTGGGACGGATTGCGATTGGTCGCGTGAACCGCGGGCGCATTCGCCAAGGACAACCTGTGGCGGTCATCAACCGTGAAGGTCAGACGAAGCAAGCGCGCATCGAGAAGTTGTTCGGCTTCCAGGGATTGAAACGCGTCGAAATTGAGGAAGCGGCGGCGGGCGACATTGTCGCGATTGCTGGAATTAGGGAAATTAACATCGGCGAGACGATTGCCGATGCGAGCAAACCGGAAGCATTGCCGGTATTGAAAATTGATGAACCGACATTGCAGATGACGTTTTTGGTGAATAACAGTCCGTTTGCTGGTCGCGAAGGCAAGTGGGTGACGTCTCGCAAGTTGCGTGATCGTCTCTATAAGGAACTCGAGACAGACGTAAGTCTGCGCGTGGAAGATACAGAAAGTCCCGATGCATTCGTAGTATCTGGTCGTGGTGAGTTGCATCTTGGTATTTTGATCGAAAATATGCGTCGTGAAGGCTACGAATTGCAAGTATCGAAGCCGGAAGTCATCATTAAAGTGATCGACGGCATCAAAATGGAACCGATGGAGCGACTCGTCATCGACGTCCCTGAAGAAAGCATGGGGGCTGTCATGGAAAGTCTGGGTACTCGCAAGGCCGAAATGGTGAATATGATAAACAACGGCAACGGTCAAGTGCGTCTTGAGTTTATTATTCCTGCGCGCGGCTTAATTGGCTACCGTACCTATTTCCTGACGTTGACACGCGGTTATGGCATCATGAACCATGGTTTTGATTCGTATGCACCAGTCGTTGGCGGACAAGTCGGCGGCCGTCATGAGGGCGTGTTGATTGCCAGTGAATCCGGTGTATCGACGTTGTATGGTATTTTGTCGATTGAAGATCGTGGCATGTTGTTTGTCGAGCCAGGAACTGAGATTTATGAAGGGATGATCGTCGGTGAGCATAACCGCGACAACGACATCATCGTCAACGTATGTAAAGAGAAGCAACTGACTAACGTACGCTCGGCAACGAAAGAAGATACGGTCAAAATGAAAACGCCGCGTCTCTTTAGTCTGGAGCAGGCTTTGGAGTATTTGAACGATGACGAATATTGTGAAATTACGCCGAAAACGGTGCGTTTGCGCAAAAAAGTGTTGAATAAGAGTGAACGCGACCGCTATGAGAAGCAACGAAAAATGGCAGAAATCAACGCATAACTTCTTTCGGAGGGATTCAGCATGAACCTGCGACGGGTAAAAATAGTGATAACTTTGCTTCTGATTTTTGGGGCATTTTTCGGTAGTCATATCGTGATGGCTGGCGAATCTGCGAAACCACAAAAACCGCGCGATGTGATCGCTGCACCGGCGAACAAAGCGCTTGAATTGTCATGGTCAGCGCCATCAGGCCAGTCGCCCGCTGCTTATCATGTGTACGTTGACGGTGATTTTTATAAAAAAGTGAAAGCAACCGAAATAACGATTAAAAATTTGGAAAATGGCACTGAGTATGCAATTGCTGTGACCGCGCTTGATGCTGCTGGTCAAGAGTCTGATAAAGTAACGGTATCTGAATCCCCAGCGAATGTGTTGCCAATGCTGATTGTGATTTTTCTATGCATTGCATATATATACAACAAGGTGTTTCGCGTCGAACAATTGACGATTCGTCAATCGGTCAGCAAACACGTTCGTGCGCTGCGCAATCGGCAGTTTAAAGTGACTGGCAGATCGTTGCTTATTTACGGTCTTATTTTGGTCGGATCGTATATGCTGTTGTTTTTCCAACTGATGGGCTTGCCGATCATTATCTCGCTTGCTGTTGCCATCGGGTTGATGCTAATCGTACGCATTCGCTACTGGATTCAAGGCAGACAAAACGGTACGGGTGAATCGCAATGAGTGTGTATTGGCTTTCACCGCTGATTTCGCGTGATCCGTATGTCATTGGTGGTCAACGGCAACTGTGCAGTGGTGAAAGTTTCGATTCGTTTCGTGCGAAAGTCCAACAACAAAGCAGTCCACGCCATTTGATGATGTTCAAAAGCGCTTTGTTGCTTAGTGATGACGACGATGCGTGCGGCTCTGATGGTGAGTCTGGTGTTGATTTTCACCATTCAGGGGACATTCTGTTTGCGCCTGAGCAACTGCCGATTTCGCATTGTGCTGAAGCATTTTTTGATCGCTTGCCCAATCCGCGTGAGTGGCGAGAGGCGTTGCAGATGATAGAGAAATCAGACGTTCAGTGGAATGAGCAAGAGCGTGGATGGCTGAAAGCGATGAAACAGTGGACAGCGAACGAGTATACGATTGTATTGATCAGGGAGGATTGACCGATGAACTTGCAAACGGCGCTTTTTAACTGGTTGCAAATTAAAACCGTAGCAGACGCTCGCCCGACAGATGAGGCGGCCAAAAAAACGGTTGATTTCTTTGCCGAAATTTTGCGTGATGATCATAAACTGACTCACTTTGAAGTGACAACTTCAGATGCGACCATGTATCATGTGTCATATGAGCTGAGTGGCGTGAAAAAGAAGCAGATGTTCGATCGTGAAACGGTCGAACAATTGCTGCACGATATCAACGCCGAGCCGAAATATAATTAATTTGACATTAATATGAAATGAGAGAGTATAGAGATGACCTATAAGTTTTGGCAATCCAAACGATTCTGGCATTGGTTCCGAATCGTATCGCTCGCGCTCATCCTAATCGTAGCTGGATTCGCGGGGTATTTATACTTCAAGTTTGACAATATGATCGGTAATTTCGGCACGGATGTGGACGTTCCCGAAGGAGAATCAGCGAGCGTCAAACCAAAAACGATTCTGTTTCTTGGCAGCGACTACCGTGAAGCGCACAGAAGCTACAATACCGATGTGATCATCGTTGCTACCATCAACCCAGACCAGGATCGAGCGACGCTTGTCTCGATTCCGCGTGATACATACATGAAGCCAGAAGGATTTAGCGGAGGAAAGGCGAATTCTTACTATGCGCGAATTATTAGCGATCGCAAAACAGGATATGAACCAGAACTGAAGAAAGTGTACTCAGATTATTTAGGTGTTCCGATTGACTACGCATTCGTCTTTAATTTTAATGCGTTCTCGCAGGCGATTGATGAGTTAGGCGGCATTGATGTGAATGTCGACATGGATATGCGATATGTCGACAATGCAGATGGTACGAACATTGATTTGCAAGCTGGTCCACAAACGTTGAACGGTAAACAAGCACTTGATTATGTTCGCTATCGTCAGTCAAATCGTGGTACAGGTGCTTCGAGCGACATTGAGCGCAATGTCAGACAAGAGGAAGTCATTGCCGCCACATTAGATCAAATTAAATCGTTTGGCGGTGTACTCAGTTTGGGCGGAGTATTCGATGCGCTTGGGGATAATATCGTTTCGGACATTCCGTCGAGTGAAATTAAAGTGATGATGCGCAAATATGCAAGTTTGAATCGCTCGAACATCAAGTTTATTCATCTCGATGGAAAGTGGCAGTCGCCGTACATTTATGTGAATGACGAAGATGTCAAAAAAGCAGGTGCAGAACTCAACATGCTGTTGAAACCGTCGGTAACAGATGCAAAGGTGTCCGGGACGGTTTCCTCTGCTCAGTGAATGAGTAAACTGCGATTCGTAAATACTGAATCATGGCAAGTCCATTTTCAAAGGAGGATGGCTCATGAATGAACCGATGACAGAATTGAATGAAGTGCTGTTTCAGACTTTGCAAGGCCAAAACATGGTGCTGTTAGGTACGATTGATGCGGAAACTGGCGCGCCTGTGCAACATGCGATCTCATGGCTCTACGCCCATTCCGCTGGTCAGTTGCGCTTCGCAGTAGACAGCCGTTCGCGGATGATTGCCAACATGACCAAATCTTCACAAGTTTCGATTGTTGTATTCGCGGGACAGTCGCTCTATCTGATCCAAGGGACTGCAACTGTACATGAGCAATTGCTTGCTGATGTACCATTGAAATTGAGTTGTGTCGACGTGGACATTCATGCCGTGCGTGACATTATGTACTACGGTTCACGGATTACTGCACCACCAGTTTGCGAAAAAACATATGATGAGCGCGCGGCCGCCAAATTAGACGGTCAAGTGTTTGATGCCATGAAAAAAGCCTAGCCGCGGCCAGGCTTTTTTCTGTCCAATACTATTTCGCTTGATACGGAAGTTTCTTGGGAATGGGTTGCGGTGCGACTTGGTTCGACATTTGCGGTGCGATGCGACCGATAATCTCACCTAATTCGTTGGTGAAGCTCGCTAATGGCTGACCATTCACGATGCCGTTGCGGACGTTCATGATGCGCTGTCCCATATCGGCATCCGACGTGACGATGGCGCGCGCACCGTACGGTTCCTTGCGCAAGGCGCGGGCAACCGCATACTTTATCGAATCTGCTTTTGCTCGGTCCGTTTGTTTCGCGAGATCGATGCCGACAATTGCTGTTTTGCCGATTAAGATTGCGTTTGCCTGTTTCACTTCAGGGATGCTTTTTGCAACCTTTTCGAGTTGGTTTGTGATTTGTCGCAAATTACTCATTCGTTGCTGCGGCGCAAGCGGGCGAACACTCTGTTGTACGTTTTGCTTCATGTTTGTTCCGATTTCATTGGCTTTGTTTTGGTTGTCATCGGTGTTCATACAAGCGCTGAGCATCAAGGCTGCACCGATGGCGCAAGTGAACGTCAATACCCATCTTTTCATGCAAGTCACCCTTTCGGCAGTTTTGAATTTCAGCGATTATTATGTCCGTGTTCAATCGTTCTAAACCATTAACGTACTGGAAAACCTTTAAACCAAGTTAAGGGAGTGTGGCGAAAATGAAAAAAATTTATGTGCTAGACACCAATGTACTCTTGCAAGATCCGAATGCAGTGTTTGCTTTTGAAGATAATGAAGTCGTGATTCCGGCAGTAGTGTTGGAGGAAATCGATTCGAAGAAGCGACTTGCAGATGAATTGGGTAGAAACGCGCGCTTCACCTCGCGTTTGCTTGATGGATTGCGCTTAAAGGGTCGCTTGAATGAAGGGGTAAAACTGGAAACGGGCGGACTGTTGCGCGTCGAACTCAATCATCGCAACACCAGTTGGATGCAAGAAATGTTCGGCGAAATTTCGAACGACAATCGCATTTTGAGCGTTGCCTTGAATTTGCAAGCGGATGAAAAAGCGAAAAAACGACCGCGTCCAGTCGTTGTCGTAAGTAAAGATACACTTGTTCGCTTAAAAGCCGACGTTGTCGGTTTGATTGCGCAAGATTATTTGAATGACCGTGTCGTCTCGCGCTCGGAGATGTATAATGGTTGCGTGTCGCACATGGTGCATCCGTCTGTAATTGATGATTTTTACAGCAACCGTCACATCGAGGTGCAGCAACTGGGCGAAGAGGGACAGTTTTTTCCTCATGAATTCGTCATTCTCAAAGATGAGATGGGCAGTTCGAAATCAGCGTTGCTCAAAACATCCGCAGATGGCAAACAACTTGACCCGCTATTTTTAGGTAACGATCCCGTATGGGGAATTTCCCCGCGTAATGCCCAACAACGGATGGCATTTGAACTGTTGCTGAATGATGACATTCCGCTTGTGACGATTACCGGCAAGGCTGGAACGGGCAAAACGTTGCTTGCGCTCGCCGCCTCACTCCTTAAGGTGGAGGACGAACAAAAGTATAAAAAATTGTTGATTGCTCGTCCCGTCATCCCGATGGGTAAAGATATCGGTTATTTGCCTGGGGAAAAGGACGAAAAGTTGCGCCCGTGGATGCAACCGATTTATGACAACCTGGAGTTTTTGTTTGACGTCAAAAAATCCGGCGACATTGATAAAATCCTCGCCGGACTGGGAAGTATTCAAGTAGAGGCGCTGACCTATATTCGTGGCCGCTCGATTCCGAGTCAATTCATCATCATCGACGAAGCGCAAAACTTATCGAAGCATGAAGTGAAAACGATCATCTCGCGTGTTGGGGAAGGCAGCAAAATCGTGCTCGTCGGCGACCCTGATCAAATCGATCATCCGTATCTCGACGCGTCTAGCAACGGATTGACGTATGTGGTTGAACGATTCAAACAGGAAGCGATCAGCGGTCACATCACCCTCGAAAAAGGTGAACGTTCACAGTTGGCTCAACTGGCTGCTGATTTGCTTTAGTACGAGCGGATTGCTTAAAACGAAAATTTCAATTTAATGGTCAATTTGCCGTCTTCCATTTCGACAGCGGTCGCTTCAATCAAGTCCGTTAACGTTTTCGGATAGATGCTCAAGTCATACAAATTGGCCAAATATGCGATTGTCGTGTCAGGCAGCGCATAATTTTGATAGCGAAGTTCGGTCATTTCGAAGCGAATCGTGTTGACTGGTTTGCGCAGCACTTTATAGTTGCCGGTAATATTGATGCGAATGCCTGCATCTTCACCAGTTACAACGATTTGCTTGCGCTCAAATCGCACATTCGTGTTGCGAAACATTGGATCGCGCATCCGCAAAAATTCATTTAGTTGATCATCGTAGATGAATAGTTTCGTTCCCTTATATTGCTGCTTTTCGACGATATACTTCGGCAACCCGGAGATCGATTTGGCCATCGTCGCAAAATATTGATGAAATTTCGGCAGACCGAGTGTCTGCCATTCTTTTGCAAATGCTTTGAGTTCTTGCATCGTGCGTTCGCCATCTGGCATCGTCGCTAGTTGACGGGTTAACTCGGCCTGCGCACGTTCGACACGTTCTCGTTGCTGCAGTCGAGTTGCTCGTTCATTCGCCAATTGCGCCAACTCGCCGGCCAGTTTCCGCTCGAGCGCCAGCGACTTTTCATATTCGTCGAGAAACCCTTGAATGCGCCGCATATCATTGAGAAATATCACGTTCAAAAGATCATAAGCAATCAAAGCATCACTTAGTGAGTCGGCGGACAGTAAAATCGACAGCCATTGAGCGGGTTCTTGCATGTAATAATTGCGCAAAGCAACGCCTGCGCGCTCACGTTGGACGTCTAATGTCGCATCTTGGCGCTTGATCGATGCTCTTACCTTTGCGATTTTCGTCAACCGCTTCGTTTCTTTGGCTGTCAGTCGCTCGACTTCACGGTCGATTTCATACATTTGCAAATACGTTTGTAACAGCGAATCTTTCTGCTCATCTGCTTTCGCCGTTTGCTCGGGTGCAAGCAACATAAACAGCATCAACACGCTGATGATCCATATCGTAATCTGCTGCAACCGTTGCGGCATCACGTAACCTCCGATGAAAGGATGTTTTTATTGAGACATTTGCAATCTCACGATCGCATCATGTTACTTTGCTTCGTCACACTGATGGGACTCATGTTCGCGGCCCCGCTTTGGTCCGACTGGGTTGGTATCACTGAAAGCAAGCAACTGATTGCCGTACTCGTCGGTTTTTATGCTGTGATGACTGTCGCCGCGCTCGCTTGGCTGTTCATCGATAAAAAACGATTCGATGATTCTGCCGACCAAGGGCCAAGTTTTAGTCAAAAACGGGCCTCCATCGGCAAAACAATCGCCTACATTGTTGGCGGCTTTATCGTGGCGTTGGCGATACAAGTGATCGGACTGCAGTTGACGATGTTTTTGACCGGCGCCGATACCGAAGCAGTATCCAACGCCGATGAAGTGAAGAGTGCCATAGAAAGCAGCAAACTATTCATCTTTGCCGTCATTATCGCCGCACCGATCATCGAAGAAGTCGTGTTTCGTGGTATTTTGTTTAAACGTTGGGCGGATGCAGGGCGCTATTGGCCGGCTTTAACCATCAGTTCGGCACTGTTTGCATTCGCGCATTTGCAAGGCTATGCATTTTTCGTGTTTCTCCTGCTCGGACTGCTATTCGCTTACTTGTATCGCATCACGAATCGACTGTCTGTGCCAATCACCGTTCATTTTATGAACAACGGCATCGCGTTGCTTGGATTGTTGCTGACAAATCAATTATAACCTATCGTCAAAGGAGTACAACCATTGTCGCTGCGTCATGAAATTTCACGAAAAATTGCAGAACGGACCGAGCGGGCCATCCCGTTTTTTGAATATATGCAAATGTGCCTCTATCATGAGACGTACGGTTACTATCGTTCGAATCGTGTGAAAATCGGCAAAGACGGGGACTTTTATACCAGTTCGGCGCTAGGTGGATTGCTCGCGGAAACGGTCGTTCAATATTTGCTCGAGCAGGCATCCGGCGGACAGGTCATTACGCTTGACCGTCAACTTCAATTCGTTGAATGGGGTGGCGGTACGGGTCAATTCGCGGCGCAGTTTCTTGCCTCAATGCAAACTTGCAATCCGTCAGTCTACGAGCAGATGAACTACGTGATGATTGAGGAGAGTGAGTTTCATCGCAATGTTCAGCAGGAGGCACTGAATGCGCATGCGGGGCGCGTTGTGTGGCAAACGGGCGCGGATTGGTTGACGGAACCGGCAAGCTACAACACATTTGTGTTCTCTAACGAGTTGCTCGATGCATTTGCTGTGCATCGTGTCGTCATTCGTGAACATCAACTTCATGAAATTTGGGTAGCTGAAGAGAATGGCTTGCTTACGGAGACGTACATTCCGTTGTCTGCAGACAGCGAACTTGCCACCTATGCGGCACGATACTATCCGAACTTGTTGGAAGGGCAAATCGCCGAAATCAATTTGCAGGCGGTAGACTGGCTGGGGCGTGTGTGGGAGCGGCTTGCTTCAGGCCTTGTCTTCACCGTGGATTATGGCGACGTCGCTGCGGAATTGGCGTCGGCGCACCGCATGAACGGCACATTGCTGTGCTACTATCGCCATACGGCGGCGGACAATCCATATGAGCGACCCGGCGAGCAGGACATGACCGCACATGTCAACTTCAGCGCTTTGCTCGATGCGGGCGAGGTGGCGCGTGTGAGTAGCCAAACATTGCAAACCCAACTGCAGTTTTTAACAGACAACGGATTGTTACAAAAATTACAAGAGACACTCCACATTCGCGACCCGTTTCATCCGACTGTGAAGCGCAATCGCATGATTCGCCAGTTGCTGCTGAGCGACGGGATGAGTGAACTGTTCAAAGTGTTGATTCAGATAAAAACGGAAAAATAAATACAAAAAAAACCATCGCAAGATGGTTTTTTGTTTGCATCTAAAAAGTTGAGCGGGATTACAGTTCCAGTTTGAAAAATGACCAGTATGTGAATCCGATAAATGAGATCACCATGTAACCCCAAAAGAGTAAGATGTAAGTGCGCTCAGACAATTTCATATAACCGAGTGTCAGGAACACTGCCGTTTGAAAGAAACAAATCATCGCCATCGGCTTGAGTTCGCCGCCTTTCGCTAGCGCAAGCAAACCGAAGATCAGTGTCCAAAAAGAGAGTACGCGAAACATACGACCCATGTAATAATTCACCCCTTTGTCAACATTATATATTGTACACGCTTCGATGTAAATGTCAAAGCGTGAATTCGAATGTATATCTACTTAGCAAACTGGAAATCATGAGTTTATCATTATGATTCTATGTTAGCATATTTTTTCGAGATGCTGCATAGATATAAAGTACAAATATTTTTGAGGAGGATTTCAATCAGTGAGTGCGATTAGACAAGATGCATGGACAGAGCATGATGACCAGATTTTAGCGGAGGTGACGATCCGTCAAATCAAAGAGGGAGGAACGCAATTATCAGCGTTCGCTGAGGTAGGACAACAGATCGGTAGAACCCAGGCGGCTTGCGGGTTTCGCTGGAATAGCTTTCTTCGCAAACAATATGACCAGGACATTCGCCAAGCAAAAATGCAACGTCAGCGTGCGCAATTGGAAAAACGTAAGTTGACGATCAGCAAAGATCATTCAAGTTTGGAGCGTAAAGCGTACAAATCGCCAGATGGTACGACGTTTTTGCAACTGGCGGAGCAAATGCAGCAATGGTTGAACAAACTGCGCGAACTCGATTTGCAACTTGCTAGTTCGACAGCCGAAGTCGAGCGACTGCGCAAAGAGAACGAGGATTACCGCGTGCTCCTTCAATTGCTGGACAAAGCGCGTGCAATGAGTGTACAACTGTAATTTTCAAAACCATACGTCATTTTTCAACCGGACTGCCACTGGGTAGCCGGTTTTTTTATGAAAGTTTGGACCTTAGACGGCAAAATTGAAAGTCTGTGGGACGACGTTGTAGTATAATAAACGATAGGCAATTTTCATCCAAAATGAGGTGCAAGCATGCAATCGGTTCATATTGTCGGCGGCGGTTCGCTCGGTTTGTTATTTGCCGCTAAACTAGCCGCTGTGCCGAACGTACAGACGACGCTCGTTGTGCGTAGTCATGAGCAATGTGAAGCCGTGCGTACGAACGGGGTAGATTTGGTTGAAGAGTGTCAAACGGGAGACGTCAAACGCGTAGTTCTCGATTGTGTCACATTTGCCGATGTGCCTATTGGTGCGCAAGTGGACGTAGTACTTTTGGCAGTCAAACAAACGCACATCGACACTGCATTCGCTGCTCGCTTGGTTCGAAAGTATGGTGCAAACATGCCGATTGTTTGCTTGCAAAACGGCATCGGACACCTCGAATGTTTAAGTGCAGCGGGATCAACTGAAATGGTTATCGGCGCCGTCACGACAGAAGGCGCGCGCAAGCTCGATTTGCACCGTGTAGCTCATACTGGACAAGGTGAGTCGGTAATCGGACAACCTTCACGAGCCACGCCCCAGTTGGCTGTTATCGAACAGCTCGTTGTACACTTGAATGATGCTGGTTTGAAAAGCATGATGACGGAACGCATTGATTTTTTCATCTGGCGCAAACTGCTCATCAATGCCGTCATCAATCCATTGACTGCTCTGACGCGCCTACGCAATGGCGAGTTACTGCAATCGCCGCAACTGCTCTCCATCATCGACCAAATGTGTGCGGAACTGCTGACACTCGCTGAGCGCGTGGGGATTCGTGAGATGGATGCGTTGCCACAGTGGATTCGAAGCGTGTGCCAGGCGACGGCCAAAAATCGCTCGTCGATGCTCCAAGACGTATTGGCGGGACGCGCGACAGAGTTGCCGGCCATTAGTGGTCGCTTGCTTGAATGGGCAGAGCAATTCGCACTACCCATGCCTTTGAACCAGCAATTGTATCAACGATTGACGGCTACACGAGACTTGGAGGGACTTATGAACGTAGAAACCATCTATTGGCCGCAAACAGCTTCGTTTGCCCAAGATTATCTTGATAAAAAACAGCAGGTTGTGGACCGGTTAGGTGGGCACGCAAGCGACCACCAAGCGTGGCTGCAGCAGGCGGCGCAACTTGATCAACAAACATTGACCGTCCCGCGCGATGCATTGTGTGACGCATTGTTCGCTTTTCAACAATCGATTGCCATCGAGCAGCGTGCTGATACCGATTCGCCAGTCTTGCGTGCGATTCTGGCGCTCCGTGACAAGCGTACGTTAGCCGTCGTCGGTGGCCAGCAAGTCGGATTGTTCGGCGGTCCGTTGCTCGTCATTCACAAAGCCATCTCGATTTTGGCCACGGCCAAGCGGGCGGAGCAACTGCTGGGCAGATCCGTTGTCCCCGTGTTTTGGCTGGCGGGCGAAGACCATGACTGGGACGAAGTCAATCATCTATATGTTGACGACCGCAATCATAAACCATTGAAGATTAGTGTGACGTCGCAAACGGACGATTCGGTATCTGTCAGCCACCGCGCCATTTCGCAAGCGGCTTGGCTTGAGGTGCTGGAGGAGTTGCGCCAGACGTTGCCACCAACCGAGTTTTCTGACGAGTTGTTCGCACGTTTGCAAGATTTTGCTGAGCATTCGAGCAGTTTGACCGAACTGTTCGCTCGTTTGATGCATCATCTGTTTGGTCCTCATGGCCTAATCCTTGTCGATGCTGCAGATCCTGCGATCCGCAAGTTGGAAGCGGACATGTTTGCGGCGCTATTTGTGAACAGAACCGTGCTCTCTGAGATTTTTCAAAACGCTCGCGACGAACTGCTTGCCGAGGGGTACGAGCAACCGGTGCAACTTCAAGCAGGACAGACGAATCTGTTCGTCGAATACAACAGGCAGCGGACGATGCTGTTTGAGCAGATGGGTGAAAATGGTGCGATATTCAGCGATCGGCGCGCTACGTTTTCGATGACGGAGACGGAAGTAGAGCAAGCGATCCGCCAACATCCAGACATTTTCAGCAACAATGTTCTGACCAGACCGCTTATGCAACAGTTTTTGTTTCCGGTGGTGGCGACTGTGCTGGGGCGAGCAGAGACGGCGTATTGGGCGTTGTTGCCTGAGGCGTTTCGAACGATGGGAATGAGCATGCCACTCGTCGTTGTCCGGCCCGAATGCACGCTCATCGAACCACCGATTGCGCGTATTTTTAGCAAAACCGAACTCTCGTTCGGAGCCGCCACGTATCTCTACGAAGAGTCGAAAAAACAGTGGCTGGAGTCGCAGGACGAGCAACAGTGGCCGCAGACGTTTGCGATGCTGAAGTCGAACATCGCCGATTTGTACGCCCCGCTCATCGAGGGTTTGGAGCGACTCAATCCTGGCATCGGTCAATTGGGGCGACAAAATTTGACGAAAATCGAGGAGCAAGTACGCTATCTCGAATCGCGCACGACGGCAGCCTTCGAACAGCAACATAGCGCTTTTTTGCGACAATGGGAACGTTTGCATCAGGCTCTATGTCCGTTTGGAAAACCACAGGAAAGAGTTTATAATATAATTGCATTTATAAATCGCAACGGATTTGATTGGATTTCACATTTGGTGACAGAGGCGTCCCGATGGTCTGCCGCCAATCATCACCTTGTATATCTCACCCCATCCAAGGAGGAACAAGCATGAACGCATTACAGCAAAGCATCATCGCCGATATCAAACTGGCGCCGGAAGGTCATTTGAAGATTGACTGGGTGAAAGCACACATGCCGGTTCTGAATCGGATTCGTGAACAGTTCGAGCAGGAGCAACCATTCAAAGGTTTGCGCGTCGCCATCTCGCTTCATTTGGAGGCGAAGACGGCATATTTGGCGAAAGTGGTGAAAGCCGGCGGTGCGGATGTGGTCATCACGGGCAGCAATCCGCTATCCACGCAAGACGACATTTGTGCAGCGCTAGTAGAGGACGGAATTACCGTGTTCGCGAAGTACAACCCAACGCCTGAAGAGTATAAGCAATTTCTCGTGCATACTGTGGAAACGGAACCAGATTTGATCATCGATGACGGCGGCGATTTGGTGACGATTTTGCACTCGGAGCGTCGTGATTTGTTGAAAAAGGTACGCGGCGGTGCGGAGGAGACGACGACTGGCATTTTGCGTCTGAAAGCGTTGGAGAAAGAGGGCGCCTTGCAGTTTCCGATGGTCGCTGTTAACGATGCGCAATGTAAATTTTTGTTCGACAACCGTTACGGCACTGGACAATCGGTGTGGGACGGCATCAACCGTACGACGAACCTAGTCGTTGCCGGCAAAACGGTCGTTGTTTGCGGCTATGGCTGGTGCGGCAAAGGCGTGGCGATGCGCGCCAAAGGCTTGGCTGCGAACGTCATCGTCACTGAAGTCGATGCGATCAAAGCGGTCGAAGCGTACATGGATGGATTCGCCGTCATGCCGATGAGCGAAGCGGCGAAAGTCGGCGACTATTTTGTCACCGTGACTGGCAACCGCGACGTTATTACTGGCGAACATTACAAAGTGATGAAAGACGGAGCGATTTTGTCGAATGCGGGTCATTTTGACATCGAAGTGAACAAACCGGATTTAGAAGCGCTTTCCAAGTCCATTCGCACGGTACGTCGTAACATCGAAGAGTATCAGTTGCATGATGGTCGCAAATTTTACATCCTTGCTGAAGGCCGCCTTGTCAACCTGGCGGCAGGTGACGGTCACCCGGCAGAAATTATGGACATGACCTTCGCGTTGCAGGCGATGTCTCTAAAATATGTCAACGAGCAATATGAGGCGATTGGCAACACGGTCGTCAACGTGCCGTACGATTTGGACGAGCAAGTCGCACGCTACAAACTGCAATCGCTCGGTATTAGCATCGATGCGCTATCGGCTGCGCAAAAGCAATACCTCGAAAGTTGGGCGGAACATTAATTCACTTACACCGCGTCGCGCCATGTTTTGATGGCCGGCGCGTTTTTTTGTGAAAATAGAAGAGATTTTATGAGCGTGTGACCAAATGCTGTTCTCGGGTGTTTCTAAAGTGGAGGTGACTGAATGGACGTATACACTCGACACACAACTACGTTGTTTAAAATCGCGATGATTCACCTTGGTAATTCAATCGATGCCGAAGATGCTGTACAGGAAGCGTTTTTTAAACATTTACATAAAGCACCCACTTTTGTCGACGAGACACACGAAAAAGCGTGGTTGATTCGTGTTTTGATTAACATCTGCAAAAATATGACGCGCAGTTTTTGGCGTCGACGAACCGTTTCACTAGCGGATCAAATCATATCAATCGAAGAACCTGAAGAACGACAGATGCTGTCACTTGTCATGCAACTTCCGTTTTCGTATAAAACGGTCATTCATTTGTTTTATTATGAGGATTACTCGGTAGCGGAGATCGCCGAAATCTTAAAAATCAGTCAGTCGGCGGTCAAGATGCGGCTTAAACGTGGTCGGGCGCTACTAAAATGGGAGTGGGAGGGAGAATAATGAATCGGGATCAATACAAACACTTGTTAGACAAAATCGAACCGGATGTCGACTTCGCTGAGCGAATGCAGCGAGCGGTGGCGCAACGAAGCGAAGAGATGAATGCGCTGTCTGAAACTGGTGCTCGACCGTGGCAAACGTTTTTTCACACTAAAAAACGTCACATCGCGCTTGCCGGCGCTATGCTTTCGTTGTTGCTCATCGTATCGTTTAGCACCGTCTTGCTGACCGAAAATGATAACCCCACTAAACGAGAACAGAAAAAAACGATGAATTTTTCATCCGATCAAGTGGACGAGAACAATCACTACAACTTGCCGAAAAACAAACTTGCAACCTCTGATATGGTGGAGCAAATCATCTATCAAGGCCGTGTCTATTTGTCAGCCGGTTTATCATTGGAAAGCGGTGTAGATGTTGAGTCTCTTTTGGGTCAAAAAATCGGGCGAGTTTCTGCTCAACTCACAGAGGGCGATACTGCAAAGTGGCAACGCAACACACAAGGCACGTCGCAAATCATCGGTAATATTGGCGAATCCGATCTATATGCCGTTCGCGGGTATAATCCTTCATTTCTACTTGCACAATATGCAACAAAACACGGTTCGCCATCGTTTCATTTCTATCAATCTACTGATTTGTTAGCGGATCAAAAAGGAGTTGCAATGCTCTCGGCACTTAATCTGGAACAGACATTGCAGACGCTCCGCAGACTCGATCGTACGGCTGCTGATTTGGATGTTAAAGACCATGTCGTGCAAACGTTCTTACAGGCGTTGCGAGATGCCTCCCCAGCCACTGAGACACGCACAATGTTGCGAGCGCGCTGGAATGTGACGGACATCAGAAAACGCGAGCAAGATATCATGTATCTCGGCATGCAGCTATCGGATGGTATGCTTGTTCACGTCTATTTGTATCGCGAGGGATATCTCGAATTTGGCGGGCTCAGCAATCGTTCTCTGATATATAAATTGGATGAACTTTCGTTTGCTAAGTTGTGGGAGCATTTTTCGTCCGAATAATATGAAAACTTATGAAAATTTAGAGGTGAAATGATATGAAAAAAACAATGCTTCTCTTCTTGCTTATAATCGCAGGATTGCTGACTGGTTGTGCAGGTGTTAGTGAAACGGAACAAAAATCAGCAAATACAGAAAGCGATACTGCAAAGTACATGTACGATGTGAACACAACGAAAAATGAAGCAAAAGGCAAAAGTGCCGAGAAAAATGCTGCATCGCGATCTGCTACAAGCAAGCTCATTTACAACGCGGACTTGAGTATGGAGGTCGGCGATTTCCCAAAGGCGCAAAAGCAAGTCGAGTCGCAGGTAACTGCAGTCAAAGGTTATGTGTTGTCGTTCAGCGATCGTTTGGACAGCGATTCTGTTGGTGGATATTTTGAAGTCAAAGTGCCGGCAGAGCAGTTGCAGACTTTTATTGATGGACTCGAAGCGCTAGCACCGCTCTCCTTTTCGCGTAACATTCGTGCCGATGATGTCGGTGAAGAGTATGTCGACTTGCAGGCTCGTTTAAAAGTGAAGCAGTCGGTCGAAGCGCGCATGTTGCAATTGATGGAGCAGGCGACGAGTAGTCAAGATCTCATGTCGTTTGCGGTCAAACTTGGTGAGATTCAAGAGGAGATTGAGGCGCTGAAAGGGCGAATCCAGTATATTGATCGCAATGTCGCATTTTCAACCGTTAACATTTCCTTGTCTGAGCGATTGTATGGGCAATCCGATAGCAGTGCTTCATATGGCTCGAAATTGTGGTATGAACTGAAAGCAGGCGTATATGGCATTTTCGAGTTTCTCGCTGGGAGCTTGCTGTTTATGATGGGTGCCTTGCCTACGCTAATTTTGCTGGCAATCAGTATCGCTGTCGTCTGGTGGATTTGGCGTCGTAAACGAAAAAATGTGGGTGTTCACGATGAACATCGCGTCAACGAGCAATAAAAGTCGGTATACTTAGAGTGTGAGGAGGGAATGCCCATGAGAATGGTAGACAAAGCGATTGAATTTGCAGCGGAAGCACACGCTGGCGATGTGCGCAAGGGAACGAACACGCCGTACTTCACACATCCGTTCGCCGTCGGCTTGTTGCTTGCTGAGGCTGGATGTTCTGAAGCGGTCGTCTGTGCCGGTATCTTGCATGATACGGTCGAAGATACGCCAGTCGAACTAGAGGATTTGGTGCGCGAATTCGGCGAACAGGTGGCTGTGCTGGTGGCCGGTGCGTCCGAGCCTGACAAGACAAAGTCGTGGCGTGAGCGCAAAGAGCACACGCACGCCTATTTACAGACGGCACCGAGAGAAATTTGCCTAGTGTCGTGCGCCGATAAACTGCACAACTTGCGCTGTTTGAAGCGTGACCTTGAGGTCGAGGGCGAGACCGTGTTCGACAAATTCAACGCCAAACGTGACGCGCAAAAATGGTACTACGAAGGCGTGGTCCAAGCATTAGCGGATACGCTTGCCGGTCATGCGCTCTACGATCAACTTAAGCAAGAAGTGCAAACTGTATTTGGTTAACCGCCTAGCAAGTGACGAGCTGCCGCCACTCCTGATAGGTAAGCGGTCTCGGCACGTCCTTGTTCCTCTGGAGGGTGGTGCGGCTCGCAGGAAAAGCCATCGCCAGCAAGTAACAACGGTGCGCTGGTGTTTGCAACGTAACATGGTGCCGGATACAGTTGCTTAGATAAGGCGTAGCGCCAGCGTTTCACCTGCACTTGCGACACGTCTTGTCCGCCGCAATACGGTGCGAGTGACGGCATGATGGTTGCGATGATCGCCTCATCGCTGTCATCGTAGTGCGCCTCGGACCAATCGCCACGCAAATGCACGGTGATAACCGTTTGGTTAGAAATGCCCTTCTGTGCATTATCCGCAATCCAACTGATCGGCTCCGGCAAGTCTGTACGGCAATAACCTGGCGACTCAATCGAACTTGCACCGTTTAACGACAATAACAAGGCCAAACAAGGATCATAAGCAACCTCATTGAGTCTTTGCAAGTCCGCTTCATTCCACGTTTTTTGTAGCGGAGCCGTCAGCGCAAGCGTCTGCGGGAGCGGGGCGGTTACCACTAAGGCTTTCGCTCGCACAATCATCCCGCTCTCCGTTACAATCCGCCACTCCGCCTCATCTTCTTCCACTCGCTCCACTTTCACATCAGTGAACAATCGGTACGTATCCCCAATTTGTTTCGCCCACTGCTTCAACCACTCATTCATGCCATTCACGGCCACGTATTTCTCGCTTTTATCCACAAACCAAACACGCAATGCCCCGTTTTGCAACCCAGGTTCGATGCATTTCTCATAAAACAACGGCAAGCGCGCACTCATGAACTGCGCACCATGGTCGGCCCGACCGTCATCCACCCGTCTTGTCGCAAACCGCCCACCGACGCTCCGCCCCTTGTCGAGCACGATCACATCGCGCACACCGCCGTCCAGCAACGTTTGTGCAGCCGCTAACCCTGCCAACCCAGCTCCGATTATGCATACCGAATAACACGTTTGTTCACTCATTCGCGCACCTCTTCATAAATTCATAATCTAATTATAAAGGATGGGATTCGAAATGAAAGACCAATCACTATTTCTTGCTGTTTGCAAAGACAAACCAGAAGATCCGGACGGCTTTTACTACACTGTCTATCTTGTGAACAACTCGGCCTCCACGCTGACCAATGTGCGCATGGAAACGTACGGCTATTGCACGATGGATGACGAGTTGGTGACCACGAGCACCTACACCGAAAATTTTGGCGAACTCGCACCGTTTAGCGCATTGGAAATCGAAAACGATGATGACGGCACGTTTGACTTTGTCATTCTGTTCACCTTCGAATACAACTTGAACGGTGCGGTGAAAAAGCACACCTTTCAAATCGACAAATACATGAGAGGTGGCGTCAAACCATTCTCGCCATTGCCCGTGCTCAACAAACTCGGGCGTGTGTTTTATAAAAATTAGACTTAGAAAAAATAATCAATAATTAACAAACAGTTAACTTGCACTTAACATGTAGCGGTTACTATGGAGTATGAGGTGATAGCGATGACACAAAAGATTTTGGTTGTCGAAGATGAAGTCATGCTCGCGCGGTTACTGTCGTACAATTTGCAACAGCAAGGCTATGAAGTCACAGTTTGTGATAACGGCAACGACGGCTTGAAGGCAGCGCTCAGCAATGAATACAGCATGATTTTGCTCGACGTGATGTTGCCTGGCATGACTGGGTTCGAAGTGCTGAGCGAAGTTCGCAAAGCATCGCTCCGTGTGCCAATCATCATTTTGACAGCGCGCAACGCGGAAGAAGAAATTGTACAGGGGTTGAATGAAGGAGCGGACGACTACATTACGAAGCCGTTCGGTGTCGCTGAATTACTTGCCCGTTTGGCGGCCATCTTCCGACGATCCGGTCAATCTGACACGTACAATCTTGCCGCGAAACCACTCGTTGATAAGACGATTAGCATTGGCAACCTAATTCTTTATCCCGAAAAATACGAGGTGAAGCTTAAAGGTGTATCGCTGCAACTGCGACCGAAAGAGTTCGAATTGCTTCAGTACTTTATGCTTCGTCCTGGGATTGTCGTCGCACGAAACGATCTGATGGATGAAGTGTGGGGCTATGATTACATCGGCGGTCAGCGGACGGTTGACGTTCATGTCAGTTCGCTTCGTAAAAAGATGGAGGCTGTACAACCGTGGCCACGCATCGAACCGGTTCATGGCATCGGCTACAAATTAATCGTCGAGCCATAAAAATTTAACATTCATTTAACAAACAATTAACGTCATTTTGATATTGCACCGCTAAAATGAAATTTATACTTGAGCGGATTTTAGACAAGGGGAGTTGTAGAAATACCGTGGAAAAAACATTGACACAAACAAGCACAAGCAAGATCCACGTCGAGAAACTAAATCTGTTCTATGGAACGCACCAGGCTTTGTTTGACGTTGATATAAAAGTCAAACCGCAATCAATCACTGCTTTCATTGGTCCGTCGGGTTGTGGCAAATCGACGTTTCTGCGCACATTAAATCGCATGAACGATTTAATAAACGGAGTCACAATTAACGGGAAAGTGCTCGTCGATAACGAAGACATCTATGCGGATACCGTCGATATTGAGTCGCTGCGCAAACGTGTCGGCATGGTGTTTCAGCGTCCAAACCCATTTCCAATGAGCATTTTCGACAATGTTGCGTATGGTCCGCGGCTTCATGGCACGTCTAAGAAAGCACAACTGCAAGAAATCGTTGAGCGTAGCCTGCGTCAAGCAGTATTGTGGGATGAAGTCAAAGATCGCCTTCATAAGTCAGCTCTTGGCTTGTCTGGCGGTCAACAACAGCGTTTGTGCATCGCACGCTTGCTTGCTGTCGAACCAGACGTACTCTTGATGGACGAGCCAACCTCCGCTTTAGATCCGATTTCGACGCTTAAAGTCGAAGAATTAAGCCAAAGCCTGAAATCAAGTTATACGATTATCATTGTGACGCATAATATGCAACAGGCAGCACGTATTTCTGATACGACGGCATTTTTCTTGAATGGAAAAATGGTCGAAGTCGGCGAAACGAATTCGATTTTCACCGCACCTAAGGAAAAACAGACCGAAGATTATATCACCGGTCGTTTTGGATAAATAGAGAGAGAAGGGACACGCACACACTATGGATACTCGTTCAAATTTTCACCAATCGTTAGAAGGTTTGCAAGCAGATTTGCTCAATATGGGCAAAAAAGTAGAGGGCTTGATTCACGACGCAGTGCAGTCGCTCGTCAATATGGATAAGCAGTTGGCAGAAGAAATCGTGGCTAGCGACGACCTCGTTGACGACATGTTGCTTTCCATTGAAGAAAGTTGCCTTCGCTTAATTGCTTTGCAACAACCAATGGCGACTGATCTTCGAATTATCAGTACGGCGCTCAAAATTTCAACGGATTTGGAGCGTATTGCCGATCACGCGGTCGATATTGCAAAAGTTACGATTCGGCTATCTGGTCAAGAATTGATTAAGCCGCTTGTCGACATTCCGTTGATGGCGGAAAAAGCACGCGAGATGCTTGTTCAATCGATTGCTGCTTATACCGAGCGAGATGTTGATTTGGCAGCTTCGCTCGCGCAAAAAGACGACGAAGTCGATCATCTTTACGGCAAAATTTTTCAAGAAGTGCGCGGCATGATGGGTACGGACATTGAAGACAACCGTCAACTTATCCACTTATTACTCGTTGCGCAATATTTAGAGCGTGTGGCCGACCACACGACCAATATCGGTGAAAGTGTGATCTACATGGTTGTCGGCAAACGCAAAGATTTGAACGTGTAATTTTATGGGGAAAATCCGCGTCCGCTTGGCAATCGTTTTCATTTCACTGATTGCTGTCTCGGTGCTCATCTGCGGATTGCTTTCGGCCAAATTGTTGCGTGATTCCTTGCTTGACTCGATGCGCATCAGTTTAGAGGAACAGTTACAGGTCATTAGTCAGCACATTAGCGGTCAGTCAAACTCGTTTCAAAAGCTTAACGTTAGTGAAAAAAAACAGGTGTTAACCGGACTCGTGCAATCCGCGCATACGAAAATCCGTTGGTTTGATGAGAATCAAATTTCATCGGATGAATTGAGTAAGCGAGTGAGAGAGACCATTGCCGACGCGGATAAGCATCATCTGTATATGGACCGCGAAACCGGTGAACACTTGATGCTCGCAACGGCGTCGTGGCCGAATGATAATCGTCCCCATGGCTACATCGTCTTAGCGAAAAGCGTGGAACGTGTTGACGCATCGACACAAAGATTTTGGAATGCATTGGTACTCGGTTTGATTATCGTGTTTGTGGTTGCGTCGATCATCAGTTGGCGTTTGGCCCAAGGGATTACGCAACCCATTGAGAATATTACGCGAATTGCCGGTGAAATCAAAACGTTTGAATTTCGCTCTCGTGCAGCTGAACATAACAAAGATGAAATCGGTCAGTTAGGACATGCTATTAATACGATGGCGACCAGTCTAGAGCAACAACTATTTCAAATTCGTGAGAATGAGTCGCGCTTCAAAACAGTCTTGGACAACATGGTAACAGGGATCATATTGCTTGATGAAGCACAAAACATCACGTTACTGAATGACCGCGCAGCTCAGATGATTGATTATAATCCAGGGCAATTGATTGGACAATCTTACAAGGTAATCAAACATCCATTGGAGTTACCGGCACTCATTCAATCTTGCATCGAAAGTGGACGTAGTATACGCGAAGAATTGACGATTTACTACCCGGTTGAACGAATTGTAGAAATTAACATCGTGCCACTGTATTTAGAAGGAGAACGTTATCGGGGATTGATTGTGATGATTCATGATATTACCACGATTCGCAAATTAGAAATGATGCGTCGCGAATTCGTTGCCAACGTGTCACACGAAATTAAGACACCGCTAACTGCACTCAAAGGATTTGCCGAAACGTTGCTCTCCGGCGCTTTGGATGACCGCGAAACGGCCCATTCATTTTTGCAAATCATTCACAATGAAGCGAATCGACTCAATCGACTCATTACAGATATTTTACAACTATCCAAAATGGAATCAGGTCAGTACACGTTATCTTATTCTCCAGTAGAGTTAAAACCACTCTTTGAAAAACTGTTGAAAATGATGAAGACGCAAGCGGATGGCAAAGCGATTGCAATCCAAATCAAAGTGGAAGATGAGATGTATATCGAAGCAGATGAAGATTTATTACTGCAAATTTTGATTAATCTAACTTCAAATGCGATTAATTACACACCCAATGGTGGAAAAGTCGGAATTTCTGCAGCTTACATGGAACCCGAGGGTGATTTTGAAAAAATTCGCATGATTGTTTCGGATACGGGAATCGGTATTCCAAAGCAAGATCAAGAGCGAATCTTCGAACGCTTTTATCGAGTAGACAAAGCGCGTTCACGCGATTCCGGAGGTACAGGCTTAGGTTTGTCAATCGTTAAACACTTAGTAGAACTTCATCACGGAACGATTTCTGTGGAAAGTCGACCTGGTTTTGGATCTGAATTTTCAATCGAATTGCCGTTAATGCAACAAAAATAAATGATTAAAAAATTGTAAACGGACAACATCTAAAATTAATCAAGATTTCACACTTAATTGATGAGAGAATAATAATCGCCAAGTAGAATGAACATGTAACAAATATCAATTGTGGGAGTGAGACAATCATGAAAGTTAGTTCGATGAAAAAAGTAGTCTCGGTAGTGCTCGCAACATCCATGTTGCTGTCAGCACAATTCGTTGCAACGAGCGCGTTTGCAGCGGCGAAAACTAGCGTAGCAACAAAGGCAAATGTGAAGTTGGTCAAGTCGAATACTGTGAAACCGACAGTACCTGTATTGAAAGTCAATCCGATCAGCATTGTACTTGATGGAAAAAATGTTTCCATCGATTCAGTCACTCAAAGCGGGGGCACATTGGTTAACCTCAGAACATTCGTCGGACAAGTCGGTGCGACAATGGCGAATGATGTGAAAACAAAGACAGTCACGGTGAAAAAAAATACCATTACATTAGCTTTAAAAGCGAATGATAAGTTTGTAAATCTAAACAATCAAAGAAAATTCATCACACATGCACCGCGTGTAGTGAATGGCAGAACGTTTGTTGAAATCAATCAGTTGACGACTTTACTAGGCGGTGAAGTGTTAACTCAAGATGACGACTCTCAAGAATATGTGTCATTTAAATTGCTGGAAGGTGCAATTAATCCGCAATGGTTGAACGAAAGTACCGTTCTTGTCACGAAACAAAGTGAAACCATGTTTGAACATTTTACGGTAAATATCGACAATCGTAAATATACGAAATTAAACATCACGGTTGACACAGAAATTGTCGAGGCTTCTCCGGATGGCACGAAAATTGCGTACACCGATGACAACTCTAACGTTTACGTTTATAATCTAGCTTTTGATAAAGAAAGTAAAATTAGTGAAGATACAGTTACAAAACTTGAATTGACTTGGGCTGATGACAGTAATTCGTTGTATTACATCGATGGCGAACGTCAAAATGCGATTTGTAACATCACGATTGCAGACGGTGTTATCAAGAAACTAGTAGATGACAAGGTGGATTACAAATCAGATTTATTCGTACTTTCTAATTCGACCTTGTTGTACACAGTGACAAAACAAAGTAAAGTTACTCAAGATACTACCGGCATTAAAGATGGAGAAGAACTTCCGGATTTTGATGTTACAATCGATCCTGCAGGTACTGAACCGACTTTATATAAGGTTGATTTAACAGCTGAAGTAAAGACACCTGTGGTGATTACTACTACCCTTGAGAATAAAACGCACACTGGATTACTTGCCAATGGAACAGCAGTATATTTTAGCACAGATTTTAATGATGAGAATGCGGTTCCTATTTTAAGAACAGTCGATAGCAAACTAGCGGCAACGAATCACATCTTATTCAATGTTGAACTGATTAGCGGGCAAGTCGTTGCGGATAACAAATTAATTGTACTTGGCATCGTGACCGAGCAAAATAAAGAAGGCGAAGTCATTGAAAAACAGTTTGTTTTCGAAGTAGATCCTCTAAAAGGGAAAGCGAAAACCATCGCTGAGACACCGCTAGAAATTTCAACAGTAAAAGCAGGTCTGCCTAAAAACGCACTTGTTTCTCAAGATGTTGACGGCAAGACTTATGTTTGGAAAAACGACAACTGGTTCCTGCTAGCAAGATAATTTATCATAACAAAACTAATAAAAAAGGAGTTTGAGAAATGAAAAAAATTACGATTGTCATGCTTGCTGTTGCAATGTTTTTGTCGATATTTGCAATCGGAGCACAAGCTAGAACTGTCTCAGGAAGTATAACGATTAACGGATCGTCAGCCTTGCTTCCGTTGATGCTTCAAGCGAAAAAGGAATTTACTGCTAGAAACCCGCGGGTGAAAATGGCTGTATCTGGTACTTCTTCAATTTCCGGTCCACAATCCGTTAGAAGAGGTGTAGCACAGATTGGTACGTGTGATTGGGATGCTTCGACTAATGTGCCTGGTTTCAAAAAGTTTGACGGGTTGGTTGCTAATAAAGTTGCCGCGATTCCGTTTGCAACGATTGTCAATTCCGCGAATCCGGTTAACAACCTTACTCAACAACAACTAATAGATATTTATACAGGTAAAATCACGAATTGGAGTCAAGTGGGCGGTAATGATGCTCCAATCGTTGTTGTCAATCGTGCCTTCGGTTCAGGAACACGTGTAAACTACACTGCAAAAGCATTGAACGGTGCAACAATCATTAGAAGCGGTGCAAATTATAAAGAAGCGAGTTCGTCAGGTGTGATGGCAACTACAGTGAGAACTACGCCAAATGCAATCGGTTATATCGATCTTGTATATGTTACTTCCGGTATGAAAGCATTGAGTTTCAATGGAGTGGCACCAACGGTAGCGAATGTCATCAACAAATCTTATCCGATTTGGGGTTACGGTTACATGATGACAAAAGGACAACCAACAGGAGCAACAAAAGCATTTATCGATTTTGTACAAGGTAAAACGTTCCAAAACGGTGCTGTGAAAAAAATGAAATTCATTCCGATTGGCGCAATCAAATAATCTTTACAATACGATTACAAAATAAAAGACACCAGCCTCAATAGCAGATTGAGGCTGGTTTGTGTGTAGGAGGCTCAGTCATGCAGCAAACCAATTCAACTGCTTCAAAAATGTCCGGCAGACACTGGCGACTGATGTTCAGTGATCAAGTTTTTAAATGGTTCTGTTTGTTTAGCGCAATCGTGCTTTGTGTCGTGCTATTTTCAATCGTCTTCTTCATGGGAAAAACAGGAGTCCTTACTTTCGAATTTGTAAAAGTCACAGAATACTTCTTCTCACTCAATTGGAATCCCGGATTTGATGAAACCGCTACATACGGAGCAGGGATTTTCTTCATCGGAACCATTTTGTTAACATTGCTGACGCTTATCATCAGCGTGCCGATTTCTGTCGGAATCGCAGTGTTTTTGGCGGAAATTGCACCTACACGTCTAAAAGAAACGGTCCGTCCAATCCTTGACTTATTGGTCGGTATTCCATCTGTCATTTATGGTTTTCTCGGTCTTACTATTTTAGTTCCATTTGTTGCAAAAGTGTTTGGCACACAATTGGGCGATGGATTACTTGCTGCTGCACTTGTTTTGTCCTTGATGGTATTGCCAACCATCGGCCGAATCAGCGATGACTCAATTGAGGCGGTTCCACAAAAGTATCGAGAAGCTGCTTATGCGATGGGGTGTACCAAACTACAAACGATTTTTTTCGTTGTTTTGCCAGCCGCACGAAGAGGGATTGTATCAGCAATCATCCTCGGTATGACACGTGCGCTGGGTGAAACGATGGCGGTCGTCATGGTTATCGGTAACGTACCGCAACTCGCTGAAAGTTTGGTTCAGCCGACAAGCGTTTTGACAAGCAATATCGTTATGCAAATTATGGCTGTACCATTTGAATCCACTTGGAATTATGCGTTATTCTTCATGGGATTCAGTTTGCTCGTCGTTGCCTTGCTGTTGATTGTGTTCGTGCGAATTATCAATAATCGTAGCGAGGTGCAATGATGCAAAATTTAAAAGATTTTAAAGCTTCCAAACTAGCCAAAATCTTTAATCAGTTTTTTATGGTTAGCATGTGGGTACTCGGTATTATTACTGTTTTTTTTGTTTTGCTATTACTTTTCTTAATTCTTAAAGATGGATTGCCTTATGTGACATGGGATTTTGTGATCGGTTTGCCTAGCGAAATTGATGCAGGTGGCGGTATTGGTCCGATGTTGCTCAACTCATTCTATGTGACAATTTTATCATTGCTAGTTTCCATACCGATATCGTTAGGCGCCGGCATATACCTCGCCGAGTATGCACCAGACAATAAGTTGACGTCAACCATTCGTGTTTGCGTAGAAGGCTTGTCTTCCGTACCTTCCATCGTATTCGGTCTGATCGGGATTGCACTTTTTGTCGAATATTTTCAAATCGGATTGACGATTATCGGTGCATCATTAAGTTTGGCCATGTTAAATTTACCTTTGTTGACACGCGTTTCTGAGGAGTCGATTCGTGCGGTACCGCACAGTTACCGTGAAGGATCTTACGCTCTCGGCGCAACAAAATTACAAACCATTTTTAAAGTCGTAATTCCTGTTGCGATGAGAGGACTCATTACAGGACTCAGTCTTGTAGCGGGACGTGCGTTCGGTGAATCAGCAGTAATTATTCTAGCCGGCGGTGTAAATGCTTCTGCTGAGATGTGGGATTTCAGTTTGTTTTCACCTGGCGGTACGCTTGCCGTTCACTTATGGTATGTACAGTCAGAAGCGATTGTTCCGGATGCCAAAGAAATTGCTCATAAATCGGCTGCCGTGTTATTGTTTGTCGTATTAGCCATTAACCTACTATTCCGTATTCCGCTTTGGTGGATGGAACGGAAGATGAAATAGGAGGCTCCATCCCCAATGAATGATTACATTAATCTACACGACGTCAATCTTTTTTACGGTACAAATCAAGCATTAAAAGATGTCAAACTGCAAGCAGCCAAACATGAAATTACCGCTTTTATCGGTCCGTCAGGGTGTGGCAAGTCTACCTTGTTGCGTTGTTTGAATCGGATGAATGATCTCATTCCCAATGTCAAAATTACCGGTGAAATTTCAGTGGCTGGAGAGTCGCTCTATGGGGCGAATACGGATGTAGAATCACTCCGCAAAAACATAGGCATGGTTTTTCAGGCTCCGAATCCGTTTATGATGTCCATTTATGATAACATCGCATTCGGACCGCGCCGATTTGGTGTAAAGTCTAAGGCCATTCTCGATGAAATTGTCGAAAAAAGTTTGCGCGCGGCCGTTTTATGGGATGAAGTGAAAGATCAATTGAAAAAATCTGGTCTTAGTTTATCCGGGGGACAACAACAACGTTTGTGTATCGCACGTGCACTGTCCGTTGAACCTGATGTTTTGTTGATGGACGAGGCGACCGCTTCCTTGGATCCGATTTCGACGATGAAAATCGAAGAACTGGTGCAACAACTGAAAAAGGATTACACAATCGTCATGGTGACACACAATATGCAACAAGCTGCACGCGTTTCGGACAAGACTTGTTTCTTTTTGAACGGCGAAGTGATTGAAAGTGCACCGACCAAAACTTTGTTTAATAATCCTGAGGATAAAAGAACAGAAGATTATATTACCGGTCGATTTGGATAATTCTTTTGATCGTTTTCTTAAAAAAACTCCTTCAAAAATGAAGGAGTTTTTTTTCGCCTAAAAATTTGCACACAACAATCATTTTTACAATTATTTTTCTTTTTTTTCATTTCCAAAACAATATCATCTTCTTCAACACGTTTATGGCTATTTTACTACGGATAAAATGTAAAATATCGAATTACAGCTTAAAAAGAAAACAAAAGATTAATTCATTTTTTACACAACTTTGAATACATTTTTTTTACTAGATTTTAAAATATAAAAGCAAGTAAAAAAATATAAGGAGTGGTTAGAAATGATTACAATCAGTAAAACAAAAGTTACTTCAGTTGTGCTTGCAGCTTCGATGCTGTTTTCCGCTCAGCTAGGAGTGACAAGCGCCGTTGCGTCATCACCAGCTTCAATCAGTAATGTAAGCACACCTAAAGCACCGGTCGTAACATCACAGACAATATCGCTTAATGGTTCAAACACGTCTGTTGATTTTCGAACGCAAGCCTTCTCTGGTGCAACTCCGGCAAACCCTGCAACACCTGAAGTTCCTAGAACAAACGTACTTGTTCACAGGCTGTCACAAATCGCTGCAGCGATTAATGCGACAGTAACACCTAGACCGGTATTCACTGAAATTGTTAGAGGAAGACCGACTCCAGTAAAAGTAGATGCATCCAACAGAACGTTTAAAGTTGATGTAAATGGTAACACATATTGGATTACACAAAACAGTCCGATTGCTCGTGTTGGCGCAGCATCAAGCACTGCTCAATATAGTGCATTACGAACTGTGACTTTGGATAGAGCGCCGGTCGTCATTTCGGGTAACTTGCATGTTCAAATTGACAATTTCTTTTCGTTGATCGGCGGCGAATCAATTATTGTCGGTAACACAAAAGAATTTTCCTCTTTTAAATTGCTCACTGATGTTCTTGATCAAAAATTATTGAATGCAAATACTAGTTTGATTGTAAAAGGAACTGAGAACAATAACGAGTATTACACAGTAAGTAATGCATCACGTGTGGCAACGAAACTGAACGGTATTACCGTTGATGCTTCCGAACTCTTACCTTCGCCAGACGGCACGAAAGTTGCATACCTTGACGAAAATGGGAAAGTTTTTGTTTACACATTTGGACCGAATGGTAACGGCACAGAAGTTGAGGTTAGCTCTAACACGACCGAAAAAGTTGAACTTGAGTGGACTGATAACAACACGTTGTATTTCATTATGGGTGAAAGACAAAACATTATCGCCAGAGTCAATGTGTCAACAGGAACGATTACAAACGTTGTAAATGACAATATTAACTACAAGTCGCAATTGAATGTTACTTCTGACGGTACGAAAATGTCCTACCTTGTTTCTGTACCTGCTGTAACGACTGCAAACACAACGGGATTGCAGCCAGACTCAGATAACATTGAATTTGATGTAACGGTGAATACAAACGGCACGGAACCACAATTGTATGTATTTGACTCGACTGCTCAAAATCCTGCGCCTGCAAAATTGACAAGCAGCGTAGATAACAAAACATTTACAACAGCATTTGCAGACGGCACATCGGTATTCTTGAGCACAGATACTTCTGATGATGAGTCGTTGCCGACACTTTCAATCGTAAAAGGTACTAACCTTAGAACGCTTGTATTGGCAAATGTTGAGATCGTTAACTATACGCAACTTGGCGACAAACTCATCGTTCAAGGAACGTATGCTGAACCAGGTTCAACTGTTAGCAAAGATTTCATCTATGAAATTGACACTTTCAAAAATAGAGCAAAAACTTTGTTTGAAATTCCTGCTGATGCAATGGATATTTCAATCGGTGCCACTTCCTCGCAAATCAGCTACATTACTGAAACCGGAAAGACTTTTGTACGCAAAGGTAACTCCTGGTTCCAATTGACTAACTAATATAAACCATACTAGATTAAGGAGAGATAAAAATGAAAAAAATCGGTCTCATTTCATTAGCTGTTGCGCTATTCCTATCGATGTTTGCAATGGGCGCACAAGCAGCAAGTCGTACAGGAAATCTTACAATTACAGGTTCGTCCGCATTACTTCCGTTGATGTTACAAGCGAAGAAAGAATTCAACAAATCAAATCCGCGTGTTAAAATCGCTGTGTCCGGTATTTCTTCGATCGTTGGTCCGCAAGCAGTCAAAAGAGGCACTGCTCAAATCGGAACTTGCGACTGGGATGCTTCCACTAGCGTACCTGGATTCAAAGCTTTTCCAGGACAAGTTGCTCATAAAGTTGCTGCGATTCCATTCGCGTTTGTCGTTCATAAAGATAACCCAGTTAACAATATTACTCAACAACAAGCAATTGGAATTTACAGAGGCGAAATTACTAACTGGTCACAACTTGGCGGTAACAATGCTCCAATCGTAGTAAATAATCGTTCATTTGGTTCGGGAACACGCGTTAACGTCATTGCTAAAGGATTGAACGGTGCAACTGGTCTTCTATCTTCAGGTACAAACTACGTTGAAAGAGCATCATCCGGTGCAATGAAAACAGGTGTAGAAAGCAACGTAAATGCAATTGGTTACATCGATTTGGTATACGTTACAGGTAACCTTAAGGCGCTTTCCTTCAATGGTGTAGTTGCGTCGCCAAGAAACGTGATCAACAAAACTTACCCAATCTGGGCTTTCGGTTACATGATGACACAAGGTCAACCTACAGGAACGACGAAAGCATTTATCGACTATGTACAAAGCAAAAAGTTCCAAAACGGTTCTGTTAAATCATTGAAATTCATTCCAATTGCTGCTATTAAGTAATTGAAATAAATAATATTTCTGAGTCTCAAATTATGTACTGCAACCCACTTGGTGGACACTTTTAAAAAGTGTCTGATAAGTGGGTTTTTGTGTTTTAATGAAAATAACAGAATTGAAACGGTGGAGAATCACCCATACACGGTATAGAGAATAGCTAAGCTTGTCTCACCAAAGGTGTTGGAGAACGGAATGTCCTTACGAAGAGCGCTGAACTTTATGAACATTTGATTCGGGAAATAGGTTTTGTCACGCACGATGTTCTGCATGAGATAGAAGCGCGTGCGCGTCAGATGCTGCAAAGCGAAAAAGTGTACCGTATCTTTCATGGCATAAGGAAGTCGTCCGAAACGCAGGTGGTCTACAATGATCCAGGCATCTGCGCGGTCGTTTTTGGGAAGAGAGTCATCCCCCTTCTTGAAACGAGCGACTTTTCTTGCATTCAAGACTGACGATCGTTGGAAATATGGTGAGAACGCAAACTAACGTCGATTCCAACCAACATTTGCGACATAGGTTCACCTCCCTGGGTGCCCGTGAGATCCGCCAACAGCAGCCTTGTCATCAGCACTCATTCGAAGACCATGACAATTTCGGGCGCTACCCCCACGGAAATTGGCGGTGCAACTAGCGGTTAGAAAATGGACTGAGGATCTAGGGTAGCAGTCTTTTCAAAGCAGTGCCGGAAGGTCCGCAAGGAGTGATAGAAATATCCTGAGAACAGCATGTCAATCCCGTTGTCCCACGGGCAGGTCTAAGAGTCCAACTGGATATTGGAACAATACAAGCTTTAAAAACTAATATACGAGGAAAATGAAAAATGAGATGTTGATCAATTGAAAATAAAATGAAACGACCTCAGTCCGAAGGTATTTCGGACCAAGGTCGCAATAGTTTACATCATAATAATTTGTCTTATCTTTTAAATTATGAATACTGATATAGTACTGATTGTCCCAATTAAAGCACCAATGACTACATCTGTCGGGTAATGAAATCCAAGGTAAATTCGTGAAAAACCGACCAACAATGCGATACTCAAGAAAACGGGTAACAGTACAGGGATTAAAAATGTCATAACGGTTGCCAAGGTAAACGCAGCGTTTGTATGTCCTGATGGGAACGAGTAGTCTCGTAACGGTATGCCACATAGCACGATCTGTTCGTTACGGTCGTAAGGTCGAAGACGTGGCACACATTTTTTTATGATTTGGACGATGCAATGACTGACCACAAGTGCCAGTGCACCGCGAATGTCGAATCGTGTCACCATCGTAATGAGAAACATCGACAACACTGCAAACCAGGCATCTCCTAGGTGAGTTGCTTTTGACAGCCATTTTTCAAGCGTGCGATTTCGCCAGTTTAAAAATATATATAAAGCGGCGCGCTGATCGTTCGCACTGAACCATTGAACCAGTTTGCGCATAGCTTTCCACCCCTTCATAGTTAATTTATCATACGGATTTGCGTGGTTGTTCATGACACTGTTAAATGACTGTTAAATGTGCGTCAATTTTATCGCTGTACATCTGTTTTTTTGATATAATGCAACTAGAAAGACAAATATATGTTCGCCTTTGGAGGGGTAATCATGCGCGTTTTGGGAATCGATCCCGGCGTAGCGATTGTTGGGTTCGGCGTCGTCGATTTTGTCGCTCAAAAACTGACGCCAGTGCAGTATGGTTGCATTACGACCGAAGCTCACACTGACAGTGCTTTACGCCTTCAGCAAATCTATCATACGACGTTGCAGCTAATCGATCGCTACCAACCAGCGGTGATGGCAATTGAGAAGTTGTTTTTTAATCGGAACGTGACGACAGCCTTATCGGTCGGACAAGCGCGTGGCGTGCTGATGCTGGCGGCGATGGAGCGCGGACTGGAGATTGCGGAGTATACGCCGCTACAGGTGAAGCAGTCGATTGCCGGCTATGGCAAAGCGGATAAAAAACAAGTGCAAGAAATGGTGCGGATGTTTCTACGTCTCAAGGAAATACCGAAACCGGACGATGCGGCGGATGCGTTGGCGATTGCGATTTGCCACTCACACAGTGCGACGTTGAACTCCAAATTGAATGAGGTGCGCAAACAATGATTGAATTTCTGCGCGGACAGATTGCTTATGCGGAAGCGGATTATGCGGTCATCGATGTGAACGGGGTCGGCTACCAAGTGTACTGCGCCAATCCGTATCGCTTTGCGGCGACTGACGAGGTGACGATTTATACGCATCACCATGTGCGAGAGGATGCGGTGGCCTTGTACGGCTTTGCGACTCGTGACGAATTGCAACTATTTCGCCAACTGCTTGAGGTGTCAGGCATCGGGCCGAAAGTGGCGCTCGGCATATTGGCAGGCGGCAGTCCTAGCGATGTGCTGCTTGCGATTCAACAGGAAAATCTGACCTTCTTGACGCGTCTGCCGGGGATTGGCAAAAAGACGGCGCAACGGATGATTTTGGACTTAAAGGATCGCACCAAATCGATGATTGGTGCGTGGGAAGGTGGTTCGGTGGTGCTCGATACCGCGGGAACTTCGGCGCTCACTGGGAGTACGGGTGGGGCTTGGGCAGAAGCGAAGGAAGCGCTCCGCAATCTCGGTTATTCCGAGCAGGAGTTGTCACGCGCTTGGGGCGTGTTGAAGGAGCGGGTTCAAGACGATGACTCGACAGATGTGATATTGAAGAAAGCTTTGCAAATTTTGTATCTAACGTAACATGTGAGGGGGCTTGAACGATGGAAGATCGACTGATTTCTGCGCAGTTGATGATGGAAGACCAGGTGATGGAGCTCAGTTTGCGTCCCCGTTACCTCGCTGAATATATTGGCCAGCAGCAGGCGAAAGACAATTTGACGATTTTTATCGAGGCCGCCAAACAACGCAAAGAAGCGCTTGATCACGTGCTCTTGTATGGCCCGCCAGGGCTGGGCAAGACAACGCTTTCGAATATCATTGCGAATGAACTTGGCGTCAATTTGCGCACAACATCGGGGCCAGCGATTGAGCGCCCTGGTGACTTGGCGGCGTTGCTGACGAATTTACAAGCTGGCGATGTGCTGTTTATCGATGAAATTCATCGCTTGCATCGAACCGTTGAGGAAGTGCTCTACCCAGCAATGGAAGACTACGCGCTCGACATTATTATCGGCAAGGGACCAAGTGCGCGTTCAGTCCGACTTGATTTGCCTCCGTTCACCTTGATTGGCGCGACAACGCGTGCTGGCATGTTATCCTCACCGCTGCGTGATCGCTTTGGAGTTGTGTGCCGACTTGAATTTTATACGGTCGAAGAGTTGACGACGATCGTCATGCGTGCAGCCGATATTTTGAATGTGCAAATGTTGGGTGATGCTGCGGAAGAAATCGGCAAACGTTCGCGCGGTACGCCGCGAATTGCCAATCGTCTGTTGAAAAGGGTGCGCGATTTCGCTCAGGTGAAAGGCGATGGCATTGTCACGCTCGAGATTGCACGCAAGGCGCTCGAAATGATGCAGGTCGATGCGCTTGGCCTTGATTTTATCGATCACAAAATGCTGCGGGCGATTATCACCAACTTTCGCGGCGGACCGGTCGGTTTGGATACGATTGCGGCCACGATTGGTGAAGAGAGCCAGACGATTGAAGATGTGTATGAGCCTTATTTGCTGCAGATTGGATTTTTGCAGCGAACACCGCGCGGGCGAATGGTGACTGCGGCCGCTTATCGCCATCTCGGCATGACGCCGCCGAAAACGAACGAACAGGGGGACTTGTATTGAATTGGCGTAATGTAATCGTTGGCCTATTATGCGCTGTGCTACTGCTGACTTCGTTTGCGACATATAGCCCTACGGTTACGCTTGCGAAAGGACGAGTGCCAGACACCATTCGCGTTGCCTTGTTTATCGACATCGGCAAATTTTATCGCGGCACGGTGGCGTCGGTTAGCTTGTCTGCTTCCCCGCGCACTGCACTCAGTTCGAGTAAGAAACCGGTTGCCGATGCGAGTGCTAGCAAAGCGTTGACGATTGGTGAGCGCACACCGCTGGGTGCGATTGTTCCGTGGTTTACGGTGCAAGGTACAGCGGCGCAGCAATTTGCGATGGACCAGTTCATGGTGGCTTTGCTGGAGACTGAGCGCTGGAGCGAGGCGAAAGCTTTAAGTGATAAAATGAGCGGCACGACGACCGACAAACCGCACATCGATACGGTGTATCGTAAAGGCAAAGCGATGTTTCGCGTGCTGGCGGGGATGTATGCGACCCGTAGCGACGCTCAATCCGCGCGGAACCGATTGTTATCGTCGCCACGTTTGAAACCGCTGCTTAAAGCAGACAGTGTGTATCTGATTGGAAATAAACGTTTGTTGACGGGAACGTATACGAAAGAAACGGATGCCCTCGCACAGATGCAGTTGTTGCGAATGAGAGGGTTGCACCCTGCACTTAATTTAATCGCCGACAGCAAAGGCGTAGTAACGTATGTCATCAGTGTCGGTGAAGCGACCGATGATGCAGAGTTAGAGACAGTAAAAAGCGAAACGCTCAAAGCATTTCCTGGATTGTTGTTGACCATCAAACCACTCGACTGGAGCGGGCGCACGTATTTGCACAAAAAAGAGGCGGTATTGCCAGCAGGCGACAGTTACGTCACATCTGGACTCTATTTCTTCAATCCTGTCGGACAGCGCGTGGTAGTTAGTGCTGCGCAGGATGGAATTCGTGTGGACGAGCGGGGGAGCCGAATTTATCGCGGGACCTTCGAATTGTTGCGCCACAACGGCGTGCTCACTGTGATTAATGTGCTGCCGTTTGAGACGTACTTATGTTCGGTGGTTGGTGCTGAGATGGGCTCGTTATTTCCTGATGATGCACTGCGTGCACAGGCGATCATCGCTCGTACTTATGCGGCGGCGCAAGGATTGAAGTACCAAATTGCACATGTCTCTGATACGACGTTCGATCAAGCATATATGGGCGTAGGTAGTGAGGCGCCAAAAGTGACAGCGGCCGTCAAATTTACCGAAGATATGCTGCTTACGTACAAGAATGAGTTGATTAGTGCCGTTTACTTTTCAAATGCCGGCGGGGTAACAGCTGAACCTGATGAAGTGTGGGGTGGCGACCGGGCGTATTTTAAGAGTGTCGACAGCCCTGATGAAACGGGAATCCGCGATCGCTCGTTGTGGTACAGAGTGGTTACTTCGGACAACAATATCGGTTATGTTCACGAAACTAATGTAACCGACAGCGGCCAAAAAAATCCGCTCGGTTTGCGCTATATGTCGGTCAAAACGAACAACACGTCAGTAAGACCGATGCCGAGTTCCAGTCCGACCGACAATTCGCCGGTGGATACACTGAAAAGCGGCGAGCAAGTGACGGTCATCGGACAAGATATGGGGTCCAATAGTTTTCAGTGGATTGAAGGGCCGTACAGCGCGGCAATGATGCTGGAGACGATCAATGCAAAGGCGTCGAAAAAGATTGGTGGGCCGTTGCTCACGCTCGAGGTAACTAAACGGGGTGCATCGGGGCGAGCGATGGAAGTGAAAGCGAACAATCAGGTGATTGCCGTTCGTTCGCCGGACAGTTATCGTACGGTGATGGGTGGTCTTCGTAGTACGTTATTTGATATCGAACAAACAGGCAGTTATACTGTTATGGGAACAGGCGGACAAAAGGTAAATTATCCGCAGAGTAAGCAAGAACTACATGTGTTGCAAGGCAAGCAGCTCATGAACGGTGAGCAAACGGCTGCGACGACTTTGTCATCGTCATCATTTGTGATTGTTGATGGCGATTTGCGTCTGCGCGTCGCCACTAAGGATGCTCGTTTTCGCTTTCTTGGCAAAGGGTTCGGTCACGGACTTGGGCTCTCGCAGTGGGGCGCGATGGGATTGGCAGAAAAGGGCATGAATTACGAGCAAATTCTCAAACATTATTACACTGGTGTGAGTGTGACGAAGGAATGATGATAACAACATGAATGTAAACGACTTTGATTTTCATTTGCCGGAACATTTGATTGCGCAAACGCCATTGGCGGACCGTACGGCGTCACGCTTGCTTGTATTGCATAAGCAAACGGGACAAATCGACCATCGAACTTTCCTTGATTTGATCAACTATGTGAACCCAGGAGACACGCTTATTTTCAATGATACAAAAGTGTTGCCAGCACGTTTGTTAGGCACGAAAAGTGATACTGGAGCAGCAGTTGAAGTGCTATTGTTGCGTCAATTGGACGATTTTCAGTGGCGTGTGCTGGCGAAACCGGCGAAGCGTTTAAAAATCGGTAGCGAGATTCATTTTGCCGATACGCTATCTGCGGTTGTCATGACCGACCATGAGATGGGCGAAATGACCGTACGCTTCGAGTGCAAAGGGATTTTCATGGAAGTGTTGGCGCAGTTGGGTGAGATGCCTTTGCCTCCATATATCCGAGAAAAGTTGGAAGATCAGGAGCGCTACCAGACGGTTTATGCTCGCGAACAAGGTTCTGCGGCGGCTCCGACAGCTGGCCTACATTTTACGGAAGAGTACATGAAGCAACTAAAGGCAAAAGGCGTCAACATTGGGTTTGTGACACTTCATGTCGGACTCGGTACCTTTCGTCCAGTGATGGTCGAGCAGATCGAAGATCATGAGATGCATAGCGAATACTATGTGATGCCGGCGGAGACCGCGCAACTGCTGCAACAAACGCGCAAAAACGGCGGGAAAATTATCGCCGTTGGAACGACTTCTGCACGCACATTGGAGACTGTCGGCTCGCGACTCGATTTTGCGACCGAAGGATTTCAAGCATGTTCCGGTTGGACGGACATTTTCATTTATCCGGGTTATACATTTAAAGCGATGGACGGCATGTTCACCAACTTTCATTTGCCGAAATCGACGCTGATGATGATGATTAGTGCGTTTGCGGGGAGAGATCACGTGATGCACGCTTACCAGAGCGCGATTGAGCAGGAATATCGATTTTTCAGTTTTGGTGATGCGATGCTGATGATTTGACGAGAAGTACGCTGAGGAAGAGAGAGTATATGGCGATTACGTATGAGTTGATTAAGGTTTGCAAACAGTCGGGCGCTCGCCTTGGCAAAGTGCATACGCCGCATGGCAGTTTCGATACGCCTGCCTTTATGCCGGTCGGTACACAGGCTACGGTCAAGACGATGAGTCCAGAAGAATTGCAGTCGATGGATGCCCAAATCATATTAAGCAACACGTATCATCTGTTTTTGCGCCCTGGTCATGAGATTGTCGCTGAAGCAGGCGGACTGCATCGCTTTATGAACTGGGACCGTCCGATTTTGACGGATAGTGGCGGCTTTCAAGTGTTCAGTCTCAGCGACATCCGCAAAATAACGGAAGAAGGTGTGCAGTTTCGTTCGCACATCAGCGGAGAAAAACTGTTCATTTCACCGGAAAAAGCGATGGAAATTCAAAATGCATTAGGCGCCGATATCATCATGGCATTTGACGAGTGCCCGCCTTATCCTGCAGAATATGACTATGTGCGAAAATCGCTGGAGTTGACGACGCGTTGGGCGGAGCGCTGCCTGAAGTCGCACAAGCGTACTGATCAGGCGTTGTTCGGCATTATCCAAGGCGGGATGTTTGCTGACTTGCGCAAGCAAAGTGCGCGAGAGTTGTTGGCACTAGATTTTCCTGGCTATGCGTTGGGCGGATTAAGTGTCGGTGAACCGAAACCGTTAATGTATGAAGTATTGGAAGAGACCGTGCCGCTGTTACCTACGACAAAACCGCGCTACTTGATGGGCGTTGGGTCGCCGGATGCACTCGTCGAAGGTGCGATTCGTGGCATCGATATGTTTGATTGTGTGCTGCCAACGCGCATTGCTCGCAACGGGACGACGATGACTAGCAAGGGAAGATTGGTCGTGCGCAACGCCAACTTTGCACGCGATTTTACTCCTCTGGATGAAAACTGCGATTGCTACACTTGTCGCAATTATACAAAAGCATATATCAGACATCTGATTAAAGCGGATGAAACGTTCGGTATCCGCTTGACGACGTACCACAACTTGCACTTTTTGCTGCAGTTGATGCGCGACGTCCGCCAAGCGATTATGGACGATCGGTTGCTCGATTTCCGCGATCAGTTTTTTGCTGATTATGGTATAGATGAAAATAGTAAAGGATTTTAGGAAAGGGGGAGAGCGCAATGTTATTTTTGAACCAAGCAGCATCGGGCGGAGCAGGGATGTTCACGACGTTTTTTCTGCCACTAATTTTAATGGTGGTCGTTTTCTATTTCCTGATTTTGCGCCCATCACAAAAGCGCAACAAAGAGCGTGCAAAAATGTTGACTTCCGTAGAAAAAGGTGCGAAAATCGTCACGATTGGTGGCTTGCACGGAACCATCGAGGAATTAACGGATGACAAAGTCACGTTGAAAACGGCTGACGGCACGAGATTGACGTTTGACCGTGATGCAATCGGTCGCGTCGTCACTGAGCAAACGACAGAAAAAACGAAATAATCTTTCAGGCACACAAAAAGGCTACGCACTCGAATGCGTAGCCTTTTTTGCTTGAAATCACCGTTTACATCTTCTCGTTATAATCGCGTGCTTGACCGAAGAGTGGCCATCTCATTTTACGGAACCACAATCTGCCTTCGACAACGCGCAAACTGACAGTTGCCGCGAACACACCGAGCAATACGCCAGCGAACATATCAACGACCCAATGAATGCCCATGTAGAAAATGGAGAAAATGATAATCACTGCACTAATCGAAGCGGTCCAGCGCCAAAGCACGAGTTTGGATCGCAACGCAATCAAGGCAATCGTAACCGATACGGAAGTGTGCAAACTTGGCAGACAGTTATCGAGACCGGATAGCGGGCGATATTCCTGCTCAAAGGTCGGAAAGAAATCAAGCATCAAAAACTGCACTTTTTGCGGAATGTGATACCACACTTCGTTTACCGGTACGAACAAATAAAACGGAATCGCCAGCAAATAGTTGATAATAATCGCATAGATGAATGCGTAGTATAAATGAAATTGTTTCGTGTGCGTGTAGATGGCAATCGAAGCGGCAAGCAATGCAGTGAAGATGACAACGTAGAAAAATCCGAGAATAAACGTCAACCACTCATGCTCAAAGATGCGCTGAATCCAATAGACGATATCGCCCTCAAATCGATAAATATGAGGGGTGAAGTCTGCTGGAGTCACCATCTGTCGCTCCAACCAAAGTTCGAATTTGTTAATCACGAGAATGCTAATCAGTGCCAAAAAATGCAATAGATATTTTGGTGATTGATAAAGATTTTTCACGAATAAGCCAGTTGTTTTGAACGGGTTGGCACGCAGATGTATGAGTAAAAGAAAAAACACGCTGATCGCAATAAGCAACGTAACTTGATTCATCGATGTAATCATCACGTACAACCTCCAATCCGAAGTGCGATTTTATCATTATATCATAATGGGTCGAATATGACATCAGAAGAGAACTATTTACGGCGAATCGGCTGTGACGTCCATAAAGCGCAAGCCATCGCGAACGCGATTGCCAGCCCAATCAACAGCAGTCCGCCCCACTCAAACGATTGATCGCTAAAAAAGTAGGCGGCCAACCAGACGAGCAACGAATAAGCGACGGAAATGCGGATACCGTTAAAGATTGGGCGTTTTTTACGACGCATCATGATGTGCGCGGTTCCGAAATAAATCGCAGCAAGGTGGCAACCGTATACGAGTGTGTTGAACAGCCATAATGGCAAATCAATAAAGTACATCGCGGCATTGACGCCCATCGAACAGATGAGTAATGCAGCGAACGCGGCCACCAGCCCGCTCAACATCGAAGAGCGAATGCGCCGACTTAAAAAACGATGAATCCATTTCATAGATGTAAGTCCCTCCGAGCAACAGCCGATGAATAAATGAACTATAAAAACAGAAGATAGCGCAAGTAGATGTATGCGTGTGCGAGCACGAGCGATACCATCGTGATCGGAAATCCGATTTTGAGAAATTCCCAATAACTAAACCCGTGCCCCTCACGAGAGGCGAGACCGGCGACGATGACATTTGCTGACGCACCGATAATCGTCATATTACCGCCCAAGCAAGCACCAAGTGCCAACGACCACCAGAGTGTATTGATTTGTGGCGAGTCGATTGCCAGATTCAAATCGCCTGCCATGCTTTCAATGAGCGGAATCATCGTCGCAACAAACGGGATATTATCGATAAAACCGGAGGCAATCCCGGACACCCATAAAATCACCAGTGCCGTCGCTTCCACTTCGTAATTCGTCCATTCGAGAAATTGCGTAGCCATACTTTTGATGACACCAGAAGCTTGCAATCCACCCACTAGAGCGAACAAACCGACAAAGAAAAAGATGGTCGCCCACTCGACGCTGTCGAACGCTTCTTCGACGTCGTGTTCGCGCAATCCAATCAGCATCAGCACCGTCGCACCGAGCATCGCAATCACCGACGAATCGACATGAATGACGGAATGCAAGACAAATCCTAAAATCGTCAAACCGAGCACAAACAATGACTTTTTCATCAGCGGCACATCGGTAATATATTCGTCTTCCTTCAATGACATCAGCATTTTACTTTTTTCTGCATCAAACTTCAATTGTTTGCGATAGATGAAGTAGAGCATCACCAAGGTCACGCACATGATGATGAGTGCAATCGGTCCTAAGTTGAATAAAAATGCATTGAACGTCAAATGCGGATTTTCCGAACCAATCATAATATTCGGTGGATCGCCGATTAAAGTCGCGGTGCCGCCAATATTCGAAGCGATAATTTCGGCGATTAAATAGGGTACCGGATTGATGCCAAGGATGCGTGTAATCGAAAAAGTCACAGGCACAATAAGCAGTACGGTCGTTACATTGTCAAGAAAAGCGGAAGCGAACGCCGTCATCGCAGAAAGCGTGATGAGCAAGCGCAGCGGATCGCCCTTGACCCGCTTAGCAGCTTTAATCGCGACATACTGAAACACGCCCGTTTTTGCCGTGATGCCGACCAAAATCATCATCCCGACGAGCAATGCAATTGTACTCCATTCTATGTAATCCTCGAAGACCTGGTGAATATCGGTGATGCCGAACACGACCATCAACCCCGCACCGAACAAGGCGATGACAGAGCGATGAATTTTTTCCGAGATAATAATGCCATATGTAATGAGAAAGATGACGATGGCTATGTAAAATTGCCACTCTAGCGACATAGAGGAAACCTCCGTTAATCGAATAAACTTCTAACAGTATACTCGATAATCGCCATTTGCGCATGTTTTTATGAATGAATCAGTGCATAGGCGGACACGATACACTTGTTGAGAAGTTGCTACGTTCCGGAGGGCACTATGGACATTTGGATTATTTTTATGCGTACCGTCCTGATTTACTTTATCATTTTTGCAATCTTGCGATTGATGGGCAAACGCGAAATTGGCAAATTGTCGATTTTCGACCTCATCATCTCCGTTATGATTGCTGAAATTGCAGTATTCGTCATCGAAGATCCGAACAAACCGTTCGTCTACGGCTTATTACCGATGCTCGTCCTCGTCGCCGTGCAGTTGGCGCTCTCTTTTGTGCAACTCAAAAGTCAGCGCATTCGTTCGCTGTTAGATGGAAAACCAAGCATTTTAATCCAAAACGGACGACTCGACATACGTGAAATGCGTCGTCAACGCTACAGTTTGGACGATTTGTTGCAACAACTTCGCGAGAAAGATGTGGCTGGCGTGTCCGACGTCGAGTTTGCGATTCTCGAAAATTCCGGAAAGTTGAGTGTCTTCAAAAAAAGCGACGACCCCGCACAACCTCCGCTACCGCTCGTCATGGACGGGATCATTCAAACGGAACATTTGCAGAAGCTTGGAAAAAGTGAGCGTTGGTTGAAGAAGCATTTAGAAATCGAGGGGATTGACGATGTGCGTGATGTGTTCTATTGTTCGCTCGAATCAGAGGAACCGTTGCGTTGGATGATACAGTTGAAAAATGCGAACTGAATTATGCGCTGACTCGCCCGAATAATTTTTTAAAATGACTGAACGAGACGATGCGAAATGCGAACAGGAAGCAGACGTAACAAGCGAGTGCCAGCAGCGGGGCGATAATCGTATGTGCCATTCCTTGCATACTCGCAGTAATCTGCTCGGCAAACAGCGCCAGCGCCGTCATGAAGGTACCACAAAGAAAGAGTAATGGTAGTTGCAAATTGCGCGTTCTGAGTTCGCTACTTTTGCGCACACTGAACCAGTGCAGCAACGCGGTCAAAAGGATATTGATGTTAATGGCGATGAGCGCACCGGTGATGCCGAGTTGCGGCGACGAGGCGAGCATGTAGATTAGTGTCAGTTTGACGATTGCCGCCAGCAACGTGTTGCGCAAAGCGACAGCGGAGCGGTCGAGCGCCTGGAGCGCTGCTTGGAGCGGTCCTTGTACATAAAGAAACAATGCCACTGGCGCCATCCATTGTAACATGTAGGCGATTTCACTGTTGTTATACATAAGACGGCAAATTGGCTCGGCAAACACGAACATCATGACAGCGAACGGGATGCCGCAGACGATGCACAATTTGAGCGACTGTTGTAGGCGGCTCCGTATGAGCGGGAAATCACCGCGTGCGTAGGCTTGTGAGATGGCAGGAATGAGCGCCAGCGAGAGCGAGTAAGTGAGAGCGTTGGGCAACACGAGAATGGGGATGATCATCCCTTGCAAAATGCCGTACAGTGCTGTTCCTTGTTGGGCGCTAATGCCGGCTAACGCTAAACTTTGGATGATAAGAATGGATTCAAAAAAATAGGAGGTCGATGCGACCAGTTTGTTGGCGGTCATCGGTGATGCCAGTTTCAATATTTTTCTAAGAGTGTGCGTCGATGAAGTAGCGACAATTTTAGTTTTGTTCGGTCGTTCGTGCAATGCGCTTCGCCGACGGTATACTAGTAAATAAATGAGCCCGCCCAGTTCGCCGAGCACCACGCCACTCATCGCGCCCGCCGCCGCCCACGCCAAACCGTAAGGCAAACAAAGCTTTGCGATGATAACGACGGCAAACAATCTTACGACGGTCTCAACCAATTGTGATATTGCAGTCGGAATCATGTTGTGTTTGCCTTGATAATAGCCGCGCAATACCGAGGAAATACCAACGATGAATAGCATCGGTACGGTCGTTAAAAAGGCTGGATAGACTCGTTCGTCACGGAACAAGTGGATGCTCATCCATTGAGCACTTGCGACACACACGAGCGCACAAATGGTGCTTACGGCAACCACGCACCATAACGAAACACGTACAATCCGCTTGACTTCCGCATGATTGCCGGCCTGTTCCTCTTCGGCAACCAACTTTGCAATCGCTGTCGGCAGCCCGCCGCTAATGACCGTAAGCAGAAGGATTAGGAAAGGATAAGTTAATTGAAATAACCCCACACCTTCGGCGCCAATCACACGCGGCAGGATAATCCGCGGGACGAAGCCGAGCAGGCGATTGATCATCCCTGAAACAAACAACGTTAAGGTGCCTTGCATGAATGATTGTTTCAACGGCAAGCCTCTTTCATTTTTACGAGTTTAAAGGTAATATCATGTATATGCGAGCATTTGATTCGTATGTGAAATGAGGGGTGCGAATGAAGGATGAGTTGTTTTCTGGGTTGAGTGTTGGAGAGTTGCAGGATAGTGATACATCGTTGGATGACCGTGCGCTGAATGAACTGGTCTGTGCGCTTTGCCATGCAAAGGCTGGCGATTTTCGAACGCTCGGATATACGGCAATCAGTGGTGAGGACATTTGGGCATGTATGAACAGCCGTTATGTCATGCACGGCGTGCCGAGTTTGCACATCCTCGTCGAGGATATTGCCTCATTGGCGATCAATGAATTCATGACGTGGCAGACACTTTCGATTTACAAGGACAAGTGAAAACTAGATATACATAACTTTTGACGATGCAAAACGCAATCGGTATAATGAGAAAGTATTGAAATTGGAGAGGGGATACATACCGACTATGAAGTACATACGCATGACCGCATTTGTATTTGTTGTTTTGGTTACGCTCGGCGTCGTGTTCTTTACCGGCGATTGGGTGCAAAAGCAGACGAACCTTGGCTTAGATTTGAAAGGCGGTTTCGAGATTTTGTACGAAGCATCGCCGCTTGATCCGGCGTTGCCAGTGACGAAAGAATCATTGAACCGTACGGCGACTAGCCTTGCAAAACGGATTAATAAGGTAACGGGCGGAGTTGCTGAACCGCAAATTGACCCCGAAGGTGCGAACCGAATTCGCGTCAAATTGGCGATTATCGGCGACCAACAAAAAGTGCGTGATGTTTTGAAAAAGCCGGCGGAACTGACGTTCCGCAGCGGTGAAAATTTTGAGACGATTGAACTTTACGGTAGCGACTTCAAAGAAGAAGGCGCAAAGGTCTACTTTGATGATGCGAATATGCCAGCAATCGAAGTATCTGTTAAGGACGCTGCGAAGTTAGAAGCGATTACCAAAAAACTTCAAGGTCAACAGTTGGCGATTTTCCTAGATGATCAAATGTTGACGAACCCAGTCGTGCAAGCGGTCATTTCGAACGGCGTCGCATCGATTACTGGCGGATATACGGTTGAACAAGCGAAGGAAATTGCGGATACAATTAACTTGGGCGCATTGCCTTTGAAATTGACTGAGAAATATAGCCAGTCTGTTGGTGCAACCTTAGGGGAGGCGTCGTTGAAGCAGACCGTCTACGCAGGTCTTATCGCTTCGATTGCGATTTTAATTTTCATGCTTATCTTCTATCGTGTTCCAGGTTTTATTTCTGCAGTTTCGATTATTGCAAACATCTGGTTGTTATTGCTCGTCTTTAATTTGCTGAATGCAACACTTACTTTGCCAGGTATTGCCGCGTTCATTCTTGGTATTGGTATGGCAGTCGACGCCAACATTATTACCTTCGAGCGCATTAAGGATGAACTGCGCAGTGGCAAGACCATCATGTCGGCCCATAAAGCAGGTTCCAAACACTCGCTCCGCACAATTTTGGATGCGAACATTACGACCATCATCGCAGGTCTTGTGCTTTATTTTGTCGGTACCGGTCCAGTGCAAGGATTCGCTTTAATTCTTGTGATGAGTATTTTGGTTAGTATGATCACCAACGTATTGTTCTCGCGCTTCTTGATGGATTTGCTCATCCGAGCGAATGTATTCAAGAAAACACGCTATTTTGGTGTCAAGGAGGGTGAGATCAGTGCGCTATAATTTCAAACAGTTCGACATCGTCAAACATCGTAAAATCTACTTTTCAATTTCGCTCGCTATATTGGTCATCGGATTGATAGCACTGTCCATTTTCGGACTCAATTATGGCGTTGATTTTAAAGCAGGTACTGCGATTGATATCACGCTAGAAAAAACGGCTAGCAAGCAACAAATCTTGGATGTCATCAAAAAAACAGACATCAAAGAACCGTCGGAATTGCGCATTGGAACGGATAATAGCAAGCGCGTCACGCTCCGTTTCGATGAAGTTTTGGTCGACAAAAAAGTATTTGCATTTGAAGATGAAATGCAAAAATCGTTCGGTGAGAAAACATCATTTGAAGTGAATGTTGTTGATCCGACGATTGCTCGCGAACTTGCATGGAAAGCGATTATCGGAGTACTGATTGCTTGTGTCGGGATTGTCATATATACTGTTATTCGTTTCGAGTGGCGCTTTGCTGTCGGAGCACTAATTGCTTTGTTCCACGATGCGTTTATGGTTATTGCCTTCTTCTCAATTTTCCAACTTGAAGTCAACTTGCCGTTTGTCGCAGCTGTATTGACGATTATCGGTTACTCGATTAACGATACGATCGTTATTTTTGACCGAATCCGTGAAAATGTGCGTTTCGGCAAGAAAAAGTCGTTCCCGCAACTCGAACAGCTGGTCAATACTAGCATATGGCAAGTGATGACCCGTTCGCTTAACACTGTGTTAACCGTAGTGTTCGCTGCGATTGCCTTGTTCGTTTTCGGCAGTGAATCGGTTGCGTTGTTCTCGCTGGCGATTCTCGTTGGTCTGATCAGCGGCGCATATTCGTCGATTTTTATCGCCAGTCCAATTTGGCTTTTACTCAAGAAAATCACGGATTACGCACCGAAGGAAGAAACGCAGGCATAAGTTGTTTTTACCAAGGGGTGTGCAATGCAAAAAGATCGCTTTGCGAGAGCTGAATTTGCGACATGGCTAGGTATTGTCTGCAATTTATTGCTCGCAGTTGTAAAAGGGATTGTCGGTTTTTTTGCCGGCAGTAAAGCGCTGATTGCTGATGCGGCGAATTCCGCAGCAGACGTTGCTGGATCGGTGGCAGCACTGATCGGCATTAAAGTAGCGCAAAAACCACCAGATAAAGACCATCCGTATGGTCACGGAAAGGCGGAGTCGATTGCCGCCATCGTTGTTTCCGTGCTGATGCTGATTGTCGCCGTGGAAGTCGCGCTCAGTTCATTCCGCACGCTTTATAACGGTGTGAGCGAGGCACCTGCGTCCTATGCGCTCATTGTGATTGGACTCACCATCATCGTCAAGGAAGCACTCTATCGATATAAAATTCGCTTAGGCAAAGAGATCGCTAGTCAAGCGCTTGTCGCTGTAGCTTGGGATCATCGCAGCGATGTACTGACATCAATTGCGGTATTGATTGGTGTCGGCGGTGCGATGCTCGGCGCAATGTGGAATCAACCGTGGATGTTGTATTTGGATCCCATTGCTGGCATTGTCGTGTCCGGTTTTATTTTCAGAATGGGTTATCTGCTCGCCAGTCACTCGATTCACAACACGATGGATCATGTGCTTCACGAGGAAGATGCAGCCGAACTGGTTCGCGAGACAGAACGTGTAAGCGGAGTGATCGCGGTCGACCAACTGCGCGCGCGAGAACATGGTCATTATGTGATTATTGATTTGAAAATCAGCGTCAGCCCAAAAATATCAGTCATTGAAGGGCATGAAATTGGGAAAGCGGTCAAGCAGGCGCTGATGGCCAAGTTTTCCCATGTTTCGGATGTGTTCATACACATCAATCCATATGACGGGAGATATCCGTACAAAAACAATGTAGATTCGGATGATTACGACTTTCCTGATATTTTACATTAATCGACAAAGGAGGAATGTCCGGTGAGTTCAGCTAAAGTAAGATGGGAATTAGCGGAACACACAGGCGACATTCCTTCTTTTTTTGCGCAAACATTCGGGATTATCCCGATTGTTGCAAAATTGCTGATGGCACGCGGTTTTGATGACGAACAGAAAACACGCATGTTTCTCCATCCACAGTTGTCACAATTGCATGATCCCATGTTGTTTACCGAAATGGAAAACATTGTCGAACGGATTCAACGCGCGATTCAATCAAACGAGAAACTTTGTGTGTATGGTGATTATGATGCTGATGGTGTCAGCAGTACAGCACTCATGTACAATACGATGCTTTCTTTAAACGCCAATTTTGAATTTTATATCCCGAATCGTGCGAACGAAGGCTATGGCTTGAAAGAAGCGGCAATCGCGGAACTTGCGAAGCGTGGCGTGACGCTCATTATTACTGTGGATACGGGCATCAGTGCTGTGCAACAGGTTGCGTATGCCAACGAATTGGGGATTGATGTGATTATCACCGACCATCACGAAGCGCCGGCTGTATTGCCTGCTGCTTATGCCATCATCAATCCTAAGCAACCAGGTTGCTCCTACCCGTTTAAAGGTTTGGCGGGGGTCGGTGTCGCATTAAAGTTGGCGCATGCATTGCTCGGGTACATTCCGCAATGGGCATTGCAGTATGCAGCGATCGGTACGCTCGCTGACATGATGCCGCTTAATGATGAAAATCGCGTCATCGTCAAACTGGGGATTGCAGCGATGAATCAAAGTCCACTAGCTGCCATCCAAGTATTTCTTACTGATTCACTACGCAAATCTGAAATTCGCGGCGAGGATATCGGCTTTCAATTGGCACCGCGCATCAATGCAAGCGGCCGTCTCGATTGTGCTGAGCAAGCCGTTCGTTTTCTCATCACCGAATCTTTACAAGAAGCACGTCAATGGTTGGCGAATCTTGATTCCTTGAACCAAGAACGACGTCAGATGGTGCGTGAGTTTAGCGAACAGGCGAAGGAAAAGGTCGAGCGACTTGGCCTGAAAAATGACCGCGTGCTCATTATCGCGGACGAACGCTGGACCGCGGGTGTCGTCGGCATCGTCGCATCCAAATTACTGGAAACGTATCATAAGTCTGCGATTGTGATGTCCATCGATCGCGAAACGGGACTCGCTAAAGGCTCGGCGCGCTCGTATAACGGTCTCGACATGATTCAGGCGCTGCGCTCCATGGACTATTTGTTCGAGCAATATGGCGGACATCAAGGTGCGGCTGGCGTTACGTTGGATGTCGATTTGATTGATACATTTCGCGAAAAGATGAATGCATTTTCTATGGAACATCAGACGGAAGAGCAAATGGTACCGAAAAAAACGGTGGATATCGTTTGCGACGTGTCCGATGTGTCGATGAAGTTACTGGAGCAAATACAGTGGCTCGAACCATTTGGACCGAACAACCATCAACCTTATTTTCAGATCGATGATTTGTCAGTGGCGCGTGTCGAATTGATGGGGAAGCTAAATGAACATGCCAAATTATTTGCAAGCGGCAAATCGAGTGGCAATCAATTGCACGAAGTCGTCGCCTTCAATCGGGCCGAACTGCTCGATGAACTGGGAGAGGGGAGCGAAATCAGCATTCTCTGTAAATTATCGGTGAATGAATTTCGCGGCACACGCAAACCGCAATTCATGTTGCACGATTGGCAGACGAACGGTCTCCAATTTTTTGATTGGCGCAACTGGAGCAAATCACATGATTTGTGGGCAAAGATTTTAAGTCGTATCGATGCAGGCGAAATGGGCGAGACCGCTCTTTTTGTCCGTCACGAATTGGATTACCGCCATCTATGTGATAGATTAAAAGTAGAGCATGTGTATGCTTGGACGATGTCACGTGACGGCTCTTTACAGCCATTTGGTGGTGCAGACGATGCTTCGACGCCTATGCCGCGTGAATTGATCGTGCTGACTTTACCAGAACAACCACGGCGAATGATGCGCGAAGCCATCCGTCTATTTCCGCTTGCAGTGGTACGTATTGTCGGTCAAGAAACGCGCCATACGCATTCGCTGCAGTTGCCTGCACACGATCAATTCGGCAAAACGTATCGCTGGATTGCCGCGCAGACGTTACCGCTTGCCAAAGATAACAAACTTTGGCTAGATGGCATGCGCCTGCTACAACTGAATGCAAACCAGATGCGGTTTGTCGTCGATGTGCTTTGTGAACTTGGGGTTTTGGCATGGACTGCAGATGGCTTGACGACAGTCCGTAGCGAACATAAAAAATCGCTTTCCTCGTCTGTATTATTGCGAGAAATGGAGAAAGCGGAGTTGGAGCAACAACTGATTCGATCTGCGAGCACGAATGAACTGAAACAATGGCTAAATCGCATTTGGAGGGAACCATCATGAATTTTAAAGACTATATCCGCGTCATCCCCGATTTTCCGCAACCCGGTATCATGTTCAAAGACATTACCACGCTGTTGAAAGACGGCGCTGTCTTTAAACAAGTGATTGACGACATGAAAGCAAAGGTGCAACATCAGTCCATCGATCTCGTTGCTGGTCCAGAGGCGCGTGGTTTCGTATTCGGTGCTCCGCTTGCCGCGGCACTGGGTGTCGGCTTCGTGCCGATTCGAAAAAGTGGCAAACTGCCTGGAAAAACGATTGAAGCCGGTTACAATTTGGAGTACGGCGAAGACAAGTTGGCGATGCATGAGGATGCGATTGCGAGTGGTCAAAACGTGCTGATTGTCGATGACTTGCTGGCCACGGGTGGCACGATTGCGACGACCGCTGATTTGATTGGCAAAGTGGGCGGAAACATCGTGGGTGCACTATTTTTAATCGAACTCACTTACTTGAACGGTCGCGAGAAACTGGCTGGTATCGACGTGCAGTCGCTTATTCAATACAATTAATATTTAAACAAAGGTGAGAGGAGGTGAAGGGTGTGGACATCGAGCAGTTGCTGCGAAAGGCGTCAATTTATTTGGGCGCAGAGGATTTGCAAAACATTCGTGCAGCGTATGAACTGGCTGAGCAGGCGCATGAGGGGCAGATGCGCAAATCTGGAGAACCTTACATCCTTCACCCGCTTGCTGTTGCCGATATCATTGTCGAAATGCAGCTTGATACGACGTCGGTCATGGCCGCCTTGCTTCATGATGTCGTTGAAGATACGGGCGTAACCATCGAAACGATCGACAAACGGTTCGGTTCGATGTGCGCGATGCTCGTCGACGGCTTGACCAAACTAGAAAAAATTCAGTTTAAGTCAAAAGAAGAGCAAAAGAACGAAAATTACCGCAAAATGTTCGTGGCGATGGCCAAAGACTTGCGTGTTATCCTAATCAAGTTGGCGGACCGCCTTCACAATATGCGCACCATCAAGCATCAGTCAGAAGAAGGGCGTATTCGCATTGCCGAAGAGACGCTCGACATTTATTGCCCGATTGCACACCGACTCGGGATGTCGAAAATGAAGTGGGAAATGGAAGACATTTGCCTGCGTTGCCTACAACCTGAAGCGTACTTCGAAATCGCAGCGATGCTCAAGCAAACGCGCAATGAGCGTGAAACGTACATCAACAAGGTGATTGACGACATCCGCGACAAACTGCAAGAAATGGGCATCCAGACCGACATTACTGGACGTCCCAAACACATCTACAGCACTTATAAAAAAATGACGACGCAAAACAAACAGTTTGCCGACATATATGATTTGCTGGCCGTGCGCATCATCGTCGAAAATGTCAAAGACTGTTATGCCGCGCTCGGCATCATCCACACTTTGTGGCGGCCGATGCCAGGGCGTTTCAAAGATTACATTGCCATGCCGAAGCCGAACATGTACCAGTCGTTGCATACGACCGTCGTCGGCACCTCTGGCACGCCGTTCGAAGTGCAAATCCGCACTTGGGATATGCACCGCACCTCGGAATTCGGGATTGCTGCCCACTGGGCATATAAAGAAGGCAACAACATCGCTGGCAGCAGTTTCGAGGAGAAAATGGCGTGGCTGCGCGAGGCGATTGAGACGCAAAGTGAGACGAAGGACGCTTCCGAGTTTATCCGCTCACTCAAAACCGATCTGTTTTCAGACATGGTCTATGTGTTCACGCCGCGCGGCGAAGTCATCGAATTGCCATCTGGTTCCGTACCGATAGATTTTGCATACCGCATTCATACGGAAATCGGCAACCGCACCATCGGCGCACGCGTCAACGGGCGTGTCGTGCAACTAAACTATCGCTTGAGTACAGGCGATATCGTCGAAATCCAGACGACCAAACACACGTACGGACCGAGTCAGGACTGGCTCAACATCGCCAAATCTTCGCATGCACGCAGTAAAATTCGTCAATGGTTCAAACGCAGTAAACGCGCCGAACATGTTGGCAAGGGCAGGCAGGCGCTGGAACGTGAGTTGAAGCGTCAGGCGTACGATTTTGCACAAGTGGCGACTGATGACAAGTTGCTCGAAGCAGCGCGCAAGTTTAATTTTAACGAAATCGAAGACTTGTTCGTGGCGATTGCCGTCAACGGCATCAGCGCACAGCAAGTAGCGACGAAACTAACGGAAAAATTGCGCCGTCAAGAAGAAATCGATCGCTACGAGTTGAAACCAGAACTGCGCGAGTTGCGCGTTGCGCCGGAACGGAAAGCGAAAAATAGCCAGGGCGTGCGCGTCATCGGCGTCGACAATTTGCTCGTGCGTTTCGCCGGTTGCTGCAAACCAGTACCTGGCGATGACATCATCGGTTTCATCACGCGAGGACGCGGCGTATCGGTCCATCGTGCCAACTGTAGCAACATGCCGGCGGTCATCGCTGAAGAGCGCGAACGGCTGATCGAAGTCGAATGGGAGCAGGAAGTCGAGTCCACCTTCAACGTGCAAATCGAAGTCGTCGGTCACGATCGCCGGGGCCTGCTGAACGACGTGCTGCAGGCGGTTTCGGAAAACAAAACGTACATGTCCGCGATATCTGGGCGCGCGGATAAAAACAAAACAGCGCTCATTCAAATGACGATTATGATTCGTAATACTGAGCATCTGAACCGGGTGATGGAACGTATCCATCGCGTCAAAGACGTACACTCGGTCAGTCGCATCATGCAATAAATTTGCATGCAACCAATGCACTTTTTTATGAAAGCAGGTATGGCTCATGCGTGTTGTCGTACAACGCTCAAAACAGGCGCAAGTGACCGTGGACGGAGAAGTCGTCGGCCGAATCGAAAAAGGTTTGGTGTTGTTGGTCGGCATCGGCGAAGAGGATGAGCAGGCGGACATCATCTACTTGGCGGACAAAATCGCCAATCTGCGCATTTTCGAGGACGAGGCGGGCAAAATGAACGTGTCCGTCAAAGATATCGGCGGCGAAATTCTCTCGATATCACAGTTTACGCTGTATGCAGATTGTCGCAAAGGACGCAGGCCGAACTTCATGGGTGCAGCACATCCTGAAGTCGCGAACAACTTTTATGAAGCGTTCAACACATTGCTTCGTCAACATGGTTTGCAAGTGCAGACCGGACAGTTCGGAGCGATGATGGACGTGCAACTGTGCAATTGGGGTCCAGTTACGATTTGGCTGGATAGCAAAACGATGCGTTGAGCGGATGGAGTATGGGATGACAGGCGGTGAATGAACGAAGTGAATATCATCATTGAACAAATTGGTTTTAGCGATCATCAGCTCTCCATCACGCATTTGGTGAAGCTGTTTTTTGCTGAGGCGAACATTACATATACGGTTGACGGTGTCGAACCGATTCATGCGGATCTTCGGATGCGAATGACGCTCCTTAAGCAAGCGCAAGAACAAGAGCAAGCGCAGGCTGGTTCGGTACGGTTTCAGTTGCTGCTCGGTGCCGAATATGAACGCGAATGGCGTGATCAATTGCAACTTTCAGCAGACGTTAACGCCGACGAGCAACGCACATTGGTGAAGCGGATGATGTTCCGCGCGTTGCTGCGCGCACTCGAACAATATACAGACATCTCGCAACCTTGGGGCATTTTGACCGGTGTACGTCCGACAAAATTGATGCATAATTTGCTCCGCCAAGGCCGAACGCTCGAAGAGGTGCGGCGCTTGCTCAGTGAAGAATATTTGCTCAAACCAGACAAAGTCGCTTTGCTAGCCGACATCGTCGACGTTCAGCGGCGCGTCATCCCCGATTTGTATCATTTGCAAAACGAAGTGAGCATCTATATCGGCATCCCATTTTGTCCGACGAAATGCGCCTATTGCACATTTCCTGCATACGACATCGTTCAATACGAAGGTGCTGTACCGCAATTTTTGCAGGCGCTAATCGAAGAAATCCGCGAGACTGGGCGCTGGTTGCGAGAGCGTGGCTTGAAGGTGACAACCATCTATTGGGGTGGTGGCACGCCGACAAGTATCACCGCCGAGCAAATGGAGCAACTGATCGACGAGTTGGAGCGGGCGATTCCTGGTTACCACGAAATCCGCGAAGTGACCGTCGAGGCGGGAAGACCGGACACAATCACCGTCGAAAAAATCGAGCTTTTGAAACGACGCAACGTCGACCGCATGAGCATCAATCCGCAAAGTTTCACGCAAGCGACGCTCGACACGATTGGTCGTCATCATACGGTTACGGAAACCATCGAAAAATTCCATCTGTGTCGCGAACACGGCATCGACAACCTTAACATGGATATCATCATCGGCTTGCCTGATGAAGGCGTGACGCAGTTTGAGCACACGCTCACCGAATTGGACCGTTTGCTGCCCGAGTCGCTAACCGTGCACACACTATCGTTCAAACGCGCATCGAAAATGACGCGCGAGCGCGACAGTTACGAGGTGGCGGAACGCGATGAGATTGGTGAGATGATGGCGCTTGCCGAACAGTGGACAGCGGCCAACGGCTACAGGGCTTACTATTTGTACCGGCAAAAAAACATCCTCGGCAATTTGGAGAACGTCGGTTACGCCTTGCCAGGCAAAGACAGTCTCTACAACATCCTGATGATGGAGGAGTTGCAGACGATCATCGGCATCGGCTGTGGTGCGGTCAGCAAAATCGTGTTTCACGCGGACGGCGAGCGCATCGAGCGGTTTGCCAATCCAAAGGAACCGGCGCAGTACAACGCATCTTGGCGCGAGTCGTTACAACGCAAAATCCAACTGCTTGACGAAGCCTATCCTGCACCTGCGCACGCTTGACTTTCAGCGGTGCAAGGGGTAAAATTTCATTGGAATTTCATAGCAGAACATTCGTTGATGGGAACAAGTAATTTGTTGCTACACACACAGAGAGGGATGCCATCCGGCTGCAAGCATCCTTGTGCGCGCAAGTGAACAGACATCCCGGAGAACCCGTGGTCAACGACCGAACCATCGGTCCCAGTTGCGGGCGCAGGCGTGCGTTACACGTTGAGTGCGAGAGGCGACGGCTTCTCGAATGTGGGTGGTACCACGGGCATTTGTGATTGCACACAAATCCTCGTCCCAGGCGTTGTTTGCTTGGGCGGGGATTTTTTTATTTTTCACAAACTTTTTCACAAAAAGGAGATCGCGATGAGTCTGCAAAAACCGCGTGGCACGCAAGATTTTTTGCCGCAAGATGTCGAAAAATGGCACTATATCGAAAGCAAAGCACGCGACATTTGTCGGCGCTTTCAATACAACGAGATACGCACGCCGATTTTTGAGCATACGGAATTGTTCCAACGAGGCGTTGGTGAAACGACGGATATTGTCGAAAAAGAAATGTATACGTTCCTCGACAAAAGCGAGCGCAGTTTGACGCTTCGACCGGAAGGCACAGCGGGCGTAGTGCGCGCTTACGTTGAGAATAAGTTGCACGGTGCAGTCGATGTGCAAAAACTGTATTACATGGGGCCGATGTTCCGCTACGAGCGCTCGATGGCTGGGCGATACCGACAATTTCACCAGTTCGGCATCGAAGCGATCGGTTCAGCCGATCCGGCGATTGACGCAGAAGTGATCGCACTCGGGTACCTGTTTTACGAGGAAATGGGGCTGCGCAATGTGCGCGTCGAGCTGAATTCAGTCGGCACGCCGCAATGCCGCGAACAGTACCGCGAGGCGCTGCGCCAATTTTTTCAGCCGAATCTCGACAAACTTTGCAAGGACTGCCAGTCGCGCTTTGAGCGCAATCCGATGCGCATTCTCGATTGCAAAGTAGACGGCGAATATTGTCAGGGAGCACCGTCCATTTTGGAGTTCCTCGACGAGGAGTCGGAGCAGCATTTCCTGAAAGTTCAGCAGGCGCTGACAGCGATGGGCATTCCATTCAACATCAATCCGGGACTTGTGCGCGGGCTTGATTACTACACGCATACGGCGTTCGAATACATGGCAGATGGCATCGGCTCCATCACAACGATAGGTGGCGGCGGTCGCTACAATGGTCTCGTCGGGCAAATCGGCGGTCAGGACAAGCCGGGCGTCGGTCTCGGCCTCGGCCTTGAGCGTTTGTTGCTCATCATGGAGGCGCAGCAAATCGGCGTACCACCGCAAAACCCGATTGAAATTTATGTCGTTGGCCTTGGTGAAGAAGCAGAAGCACGTGCGACGGCGCTCGTTTTTGAACTGCGCAAAGCCGGCATCAGCGCCGAGCGCGACTACTTGCAACGCAAAATGAAAGGCCAGCTGAAGGCGGCCGATCGACTCGAAGCGGCTTACGTGGCCATCCTCGGTGAGGACGAACTGGCGCGCGGTGAAATCGTCGTCAAAACGATGGCGACCGGTCACCAAGAGTCGTTCGCACTCGAGCAATTTGTCCAGCAAATGTTTGTCATCTTAAAATCCAGATCGCCGCAGCATCTATAGGCGACTGTCAAATCGAAATTATCCAAAAGGGGAATCATCAATCATGTTATTGAAAACGCATCATTGTGGAACGTTAACGAAAGCGAATGCCGGGGAAACGGTGATTTTGAACGGATGGGCGCAGCGCCGCCGCGACCTTGGCGGCGTCATTTTTATCGACTTGCGCGACCGTAGCGGCATCGTGCAAATCGTCTTTAACCCTGACTTTTCCGGTGAAGCGCTAGACATCGCCGATAAAGTGCGCAACGAGTTCGTGCTGTCTGTGCAAGGCAAAGTCATCGAGCGCGACTCTGAGACTGTCAATCTGAACCTTGCGACCGGCGAAATCGAGGTGCAAGTGCACCACATCGAAATTCTCAACGCGGCGAAAAACCCGCCGTTTTTCATCGAGGACGAGCTCGAGTTGGATGAAAACATCCGCCTCAAATATCGTTATCTCGACATCCGCCGTCCTGAAATGCAAAAAACATTGATGCTTCGTTCGCAAGCGGCGAAGATTTTCCGCGACTTCCTTGATGCTAATGACTTCTTAGAAGTCGAAACGCCGATTTTGACGAAAAGCACACCAGAAGGCGCGCGCGATTACCTCGTGCCAAGCCGCGTACACCCTGGCGAATTTTTTGCGCTTCCGCAATCGCCGCAAATTTTCAAGCAACTTCTGATGGTGGGCGGCCTTGAGCGCTATTACCAAATCGCTCGCTGTTTCCGCGACGAAGACTTGCGCGCCGATCGCCAGCCAGAGTTTACACAAGTCGACATCGAGACGTCCTTCATGTCCGATCAGCAACTGCAAGATATGATGGAGGAACTGCTCGTCCGTTTGTTCAAAGAAACCGTCAATGCCGACATCCCGCGTCCGTTTCAGCGCTTAAGCTATGCCGACGCGATGAACCGTTACGGCTCCGACAAGCCAGACCTGCGCTTCGGCCTTGAACTTGTCGATTTGTCGGATGTTTTGGCGAATTGTGAAGTCAAAGTATTCGCTTCCGTCATCGAAAAAGGCGGTCAAGTGAAAGCCATCAACGCCAAAGGTTGCGCCAACTGGAGCCGCAAAGAAATCGACGATCTCGGCGTCTACGCCGCACGTTACGGAGCCAAAGGTTTGGCTTGGATTGTCATCAAAGACGGCGAGTGGCGCGGACCGATCGTCAAATTTTTCAGCGAAGCTGACATCGCCGCACTCACCGAGCGTTTGCAAGTCGAAGAGGGCGATTTGCTCTTATTCTCGGCCGACACGAAGAAAGTCGTCGCCGACGTGCTCGGCAACTTGCGCCTCAAACTTGGTAAAGAGCTGAAGTTGATCGACGAGTCACAGTTCAAATTCGCGTGGATCGTCGACTTCCCGTTGCTCGGCTACGACGAGCAAAGCAAACGTTACGTCGCTGAACACCATCCGTTCACGCGCCCGAACCCAGAAGATGTGCATTATTTCGACACCGACCCCGGCAAAATTCGCGCCGTTGCATATGATATTACGTTGAACGGTTACGAAATCGGCGGCGGTTCGATGCGGATTTACCAGCGCGCCGTGCAAGAAAAAATGTTCCAAGCACTCGGTTTCAGCGCAGAGGAAGCGCAGGAAAAATTCGGCTTCCTGCTTGAAGCGTTCGAATACGGCACACCACCACACGGCGGCATTGCCTTCGGATTCGACCGCATCGTGATGCTCCTTGCTGGTCGCAACAACCTAAGAGACACGATTGCCTTCCCGAAAACGGCAAGCGCATCTTGCCCATTGACCGACGCGCCGGGCGAAGTCGACGGCAAGCAACTCGAAGAATTGTCGATTCGTGTCGCACGCAAACAACCGGTCGCGAAAAACTAACGGCGCATCATCCACACGAGGAGTGACGTTTAACATGTTACATCAGTTTTCACGCAATGAATTGGCCGTCGGTAAAGAGGGCATCGACAAATTGCGCAACAGCACGGTGGCGATTCTCGGCATCGGCGGGGTTGGCTCGTTCACGGCGGAGGCGCTCGCCCGCACAGCCGTCGGACGCATCATTCTCATCGACAAAGACGTCGTCGACATCACCAACATCAATCGCCAAATCCATGCGCTCGTGAGCACCGTCGGACAACCGAAAGCCGACCTCATGCGCGACCGCATTTTGCAAATCAACCCAGCATGCGACGTCATCTCACTGCGCATGTTTTATACCGAAGAAACGTATGAGCAGGTGTTCGCCTACCCAATCGACTATTTCGTCGATGCGTCGGACACCATTTCCTATAAAATCCACTTAATTCAGCAATGTTTAGAACGGAAAATTCCGGTCATCTCGAGCATGGGGGCGGCGAACAAAATGGATCCGACGCGCTTCCAAGTGGCTGACATTTCGAAAACGTCGATGGACCCCATCGCTCGCGTCGTTCGTCAAAAACTGCGCAAACTGGGCATCAAAAAAGGCGTGAAAGTCGTATTTTCAACGGAAGAGCCGATGAAGACGCGCGAAGATGTCGTTCAGCGCATCGTGCCCGAAAACGCTCCGGAAATTCGCAAAGCACAAAACCCGCCTTCGAGCAACGCATTCGTGCCGTCGGTGGCGGGTCTGATCATGGCCGGTGTCGTCGTCAACGAACTGCTTGCCAAACAGTAGGTGATCGCTGTGGACTTATTCGGTTTTTCCGATGTATCGCCCAATGAACCGCTAGCCTCGCGCATGCGCCCGCGCAGCATTGGCGAATTTCTCGGTCAGGAACACATCCTCGCGCAAGACGGTCTGCTGCGGCGCGCCATCGAGCAAGATCAATTCGGTTCGATGATTTTTTACGGACCGCCTGGTTGCGGCAAAACGACGCTCGCACACCTGATTTCGCAGCACAGCAAGGCACGTTTCGTGCGCCTGAACGCCGTCGATGCCTCGGTCAAAGACGTGCGCGAAGCAATCGAACAGGCGAATGAGGCGCGCGCCCTGTATCAACAAAAAACAATCCTTTTCCTCGACGAGGTACATCGCTTCAACAGCGCACGCCAGGACATTCTCTTGCCGGCAGTCGAAAAAGGGGAACTCATCTTCATCGGCGCGACGACCGAACGTCCGGTCCATTACGTCAACGATGCACTATTGTCACGTTGTTCGGTGATCGAGTTCAACAAATTAAGCGAGCTACATGTCATGGGTGCGGTGCAGGCTGCGCTTGCTGACGAGCTCCGCGGACTCGGAGCCTTACCAATCGTTGTCGAAGCCGAAGCACTCAATCTGCTCGCGAACTCCGCAAACGGAGATGTGCGGCGTGCGCTCAACGCGCTTGAAACAGCATCACGCGTCAGTGTACCTGCGAGCGACGGACGCTACATCATCACGGAAGCACTCATTGCCGAAGCGCTGCGTGAACCGCTCGTGCGCGCCAACAAAACGACGCAATATGACGTGCTATCGGCGTTTCACAAATCGGTGCGCGGCTCGAGTGTCGATGCAACGCTCTGGTTCTTATACGGCGTTGAAAAACTCGGCATGGACCCGCAAGTGTTTGTCCGCCGACTCGTCGTGGCGAGCGCCGAAGACATCGGCCTCGCTGACCCGCAGGCAATGCTTCAAGCAACGGCTGCCTACACAGCGTTCGAACGCATCGGCTGGCCTGAAGCAAAGTACAACATCGTGCAAGCCATTCAGTACTGCATCGCTGCGCC
>CANHCR010000002.1 GCA_947459205.1 Caryophanales bacterium
CCGCTACTATTTGTAACCCACAAACTTCCAGAAGTCGAAGTGACGTTCACCGTCAACGAAGCCGTATCCGGGTCTCCGACCGTGATGCCTGTCAAGTCAAGAGCAGTATCCTCATTTACTGAAAATGATACTGGTCCTTTTATCCATGGTTGCTGACCTGTGTTCGCAAACACGCTAGCAAAGTCAAAACTCCATGGGCCAAGTGTGCTGAGTGACGGCGCGTAACCGCTTAATAGCATCGCAAATGCCAAAGCAAACGCCAACCAGCTTTTCCTCGAAAACACATTCATTCGATTCAACTCTCCTTTTGAAAATGGTAGATACAAACTCTGATACGAGGCTATACGTAATCATTTTATTCTATATTTCATATTCTGACAATCAAAAATACAGACTCTAGCATATAAAATTATTGCGCCGCGTTTGTTTTGAGCGTTAGACGGGCATAAAACATTAAAAAATTCTACTCTGCAAACAACATCAATTGATTGACGTCTCTTTTTTCACCTTTTATAAACGAAGCGCCAGATGCATCGGACAATTGTTTATAACCTGACGGTACGCCTGTATCTGGCACCGGCAACACATAACCGAGCAGAGAAATCCATTCGGTTTTAGCGTCATATGGCTGGTAAATGACACGGTTCTGATACGTCTCATATTTCGCATCTCCTGGCGCATACGGATTGATGAACGCCTTTTTACCTGCAAAAGCATATGGATCGGTCGACAAGAAGTATTGTCCACTTTCAACGTTTCGCATCAACATTAGAGGTTGTGAACCTTTCAGTGGCACCGGCGAACTATAACCAACTGGCACTTCACTGTAAGTTGGCGGTGTGGCGGTCAATACTGTCTGTCCATCTCGCGTCGTTTCATAGAGCGCCATTCGACCGGACGATGCCGCTTCGAATTCAACCCGCTTGTATTCTACCTTATCAACTAGAGAAGCGGCGGTCTGCGCAACTTGTGATAACTTACCAAATACAAGATATCTGCGGAAATGAAACCCTTCACCCGGCTTGATGAGCGGAAAAATTACCGATGTCAGCAGTTGTCCGTCACGTGCGAGATCGTTTACCTTACCGTAAGCAGCCGCCGACGTCCGAATTTGCCAGTAGTCTCCGCCACTGTTTTTTAAAGCAGACTGCGCACTCCAGTCCTTATCTTTGCCCCACACCATCGCAGCCGTCATCGCATTCGGATTAGCGGCATCTTGTGTTGAAGCGCCCCACCCCGCAAACGAATTGACATTAAACGTATGATTGGTGCCATAGGTCCGATCGAAAATTTCAAAATTTGCCCCAGTCGTGCCGCGAATTTGATGCGGAAACAGACTTCTGCGCACCATCCACCAAGGGGCTTCAGCAAAATCATACGAAATCGAGCCGAAATTATAGTAATAATAGTTTAGCTCAATGACGCCGTTCCCAGCGTCACGATACTTGGAATAAATCATGATGTCTCCGCGGTTGACGCTCGGTTTCGGCACAACGCCCCAGTTAATCGTTGCATAACTGCGTTCTTCCGCGTCATAAAAACCAGCAAGCTGCGGCGAATGAAACGGTTTGTTGTTTTGCGCATCAGCCAATGGACTAATATACATTCCAGATCCATGGATGTAGCCGTTGCCAAACACACCCATAACAGTGTCGTTGTTACTGACAAAACTACTATTTAGAGTCGTAGTCATGCCGTCATCGTTCCATGGGGAAAGCATGTTCCAACCGGGTTGGCGGAAACTCGGTGGTGAAATTTCGCCGACGACAGGTAGTTTGATGGAGTATATATTGCCTCCCTTACCGATTCGTATCGACCAACTGCGATCCGTTTGGCTAGAATTGGCGCGATGTGTGAGTTCGGTGCCGAATACAGAAGACTCGCCGAACGGAGTTACTGTAGGATAATTGGCCCAGTTGATTTGACCGCTCGTAAAAGCCCAACGCGCGGGGTTGTAGGCTGCGTAATTTTGTTTTGAAAATGAACCGGTCGTTGCATCATCGATACCATTTTTACCGGTAAACACATCGAATAGCGAGACGCCTTTCGGACGCAACACAATGCTTGCCGTTTTCCGAACCGCGCTTGTCCTAAGCAAATCTTTGGCGTCGATTTGAATGGTGTAATCCCCTGGTGCTTGCACTACCCCTTTGGCGTTCTTGCCATCCCAAGTGAATGTGTGATTGCCTGGAAATGATGTCGGTTTCACAGACAGACTGTACACTACTTTGTTTTCGCTGTTTACGATGCGAATCGAGACATTCGCTTGCTCGGACAACGAATAGAACACGGAAGTATCGATTGGAGCTGGTGTCGCAAATGACTCGACAGTCGCATCATTAATGGTAATCACCGGTGCAGTCAAATCCACTGTGACCATTTTCAACAATTGTGTCTCCGTCGTGTCCGTTTTCTTCGCACTGATTTTCACCACAAAATCGCCGCTACCGAGCGCCGCAAGTGAGAGATTCACTCTATTTGTCCCCGCTTTCGTGGGTACATTCGACAAAGGGGTTTGCAGCGATTGACCAGAAGTATTGTGTACACTGACTGTAATGTCAGACGCTTCTGGCAATAGATAACCGATCGAAGTCGCTCCCTTCGACACTGGTTTAGAGACTGCAACCAAGGTAAGTTTGTGTGAAGCATTTACGTTGCTAGCATTCGTGGTTACTGTCAATGGTAGACTTACTGTGGATTTGTTGCCATTATCATCGTATGCAATCACTGTCATTGCGTAAGCAGTTGAAGATTGTAAGTTCGTCAATGTCCAAGTGTTCAAATTTGTTTTGCCAAGTGAGGCTCCATTTCTGAATACTTCATATTCCGAGATTCGTAGATTGTCAATCGTGCGGTCCCAAAGCAAGCGGAAACCAGTAGAAGTAATCGAATCAGCGGCTAATCCGCTTACACGCAAAGGAGCAACGGTATCGGAGAGCGTTTCCACCTCAAGAGGCAGACTCTGCTCTGATCCGTTGTTCATGGAATCAAACGCTTTGACCGTAACTGTGTATTTTGTATCCGCATTCAAACCACCTAGCGAGGCAGATGTCGAAAGGGTGTTCTTCGCAATCTTGTTTGTCACTTTGAGCAAACCATCGAGGTACACTTCATATCGAGTGACGCCTACGTCATCGGTCGCAGATTGCCAAGTCAGTTGAAATGAAGTCAAACCGACATTCGAAGCTTGCAATGCGGTAGGAGGTTGTGGTGGCACAGTATCAGCTAATGTTTTGACCGTAATGGTCGCACTCGATTTGGAAACATTGCCCGTCTGATCAACCGCAACGACACGCATTTTATAAGCGGTATTTATGATGAGGGAGTTGACGAGAAATGAGTTTGACACAGATGTGCCAATCAACTTCTCATTTCGAAACACACGATATTCTTTGACGCCAACATTGTCGGTCGATGCTGTCCAATGGAGCGTGAAGGAATTTCTCGTAATGTCAGTTGCTTGCAAAGATGTTGGCGCAGTCGGAACTTGTGTATCCCCATTACCTGAGGCGACCCCACTAGCAAGTCCAAGCGAAGCAAACCAAATCGAGAAGCATAATAAAAATAATGACCATTTTCTAATTGTAATCGTTTTCATTTATAATCCTCCGAGTGCTAGTAACTTCATTCTAGTGTAGATATCGGATTCATTCACGATCATTTCAAATCGTTATGAAGGATTGCATGGCGAAACCTCTCCAAGGCCTCCGCTAATATGCTCCTAGGACATGCAACATTGATCCGCAAAAAACCTTCACCACCAAACACTGTACCGTCGCTGAACGCCACTTTCGCCTGTTTGAACATGATGTCTTTCATTTGCGCAGCAGATAATTGTGTATCGCGATAGTCAATCCAAACAAGATACGTCGCCTGAGGGCTCATCACCTTAAATTGAGGGAAATGCTCGATGAAAAAATGCTCCAAATAGCGGATGTTATCTTGAATATATTGAAGCGCCGAATCCAGCCAAGCGTCTCCGTGACGATACGCCACCTCGAACGCCGTGCACGCAAAATAACTCTCCAAGTGGAGCGACAAAGTCTTCAACGCGCGCACATAATTACGCCGAACTCGTTCATCCGGAATGATTAGTGTAGACGTTGAAATGCCAGGCATATTAAATGTCTTGCTCGGAGCGATACATGTGATCGTTTGTTGCGCCAATTCCGATGATAATGAAGCAATCGGGATGTGCTTGTGCCCCGGCAACACGAGGTCAAAATGAATTTCATCTGACACAATCCACACACGATATTTCAGACACAGCTCACCTAAGCGAATTAACTCTTCTTGTTCCCAAACGCGGCCACCCGGGTTGTGCGGACTGCAAAGTAGCAACATTTTTGCGCCTGCCGCAAACTGCCTCTCCAACAATTCAAAATCCATGCGGTACAAACCGTTCTCGATGATCAACGGATTTTCGACCAGCATCCGTTCGTTAAGCTGAATCACATCGAAGAACGGATAATAGACCGGCGTCTGGATAACAATTGCATCCCCTTTATCGGTCAGCGTATGAATAAGTAGACTCAGAGCCGTCACAACGCCTGGACTCGTCGCCAACCAATCCTGAGGAACCTCCCATTGATGGCGTCGCTTAAGCCATTCGAGTAGTGAATCAAAATATGACTGCGGACGAATCGTATATCCGTAGACGCCATGTTGTGCCCGTTCAGTCAGTGCCTTTACAACTTCAGGCGGCGATTGAAAATCCATATCTGCTACCCATAGCGGTAAAATATCTTTGTCGCCGAACAACGCCTCCGATTGATCCCATTTATATGAATTCGTACCGCGTCGGTCGTGTAGTCTGTCAAAATCGAAAGTTTGCATCTTCATCGCTCCAAAACGTTAGTCAATTGTTTCATCATTATACGTTTTGCATGGCGACAGTTGCAACTTGCTAGACGTATAACAAAAGGATTCAATCAACGGTGATTCACCTCATTTCTTCGAACAACGTTAGAATCACTCATATTACATAGGATTCGAGTCAATTTTTTCATACAAAAAAGAACGGCCAACCCGCCAGTTTAGCAGATCGACCGCACTATCTTGAATCAATAATTTGGAGCCAAAGGGAACGAACCCCCGACTTCATCGCCCGAAATGAAAAACTTTCGTTAGTGATGATAGTGATGCGGACTGTCGTGTTAACTACTTTAACTGCTATGGAACAAACGTTTACACCCGCGACAAACAATTTTCAGAGGAGAATACATTTCGCATCTTAAACTCCGCCGGACTTTCCACCAAATACACAATCCTCAGCAAATCCGGAGGGTTCCCGACAAAATAGGGATTGGCTAAAAAGTATTTCGATTCGTACACCCAAGCCGGAATTTCCAAGCCAGCCTCACGCGTGAGTTTATGGACTGATGATGCAATGAAAGCAAGAGAATTATCATCCAGAGATAGTCGGTCAGCAGGCTCATTTACCATGTCAAGTTTCTTGTCTGATTCAGTAGCATAGAAAGCATCCAAAAACATCGCCCACGCAAACGTAAAGTCTCACCCGTCGCTTAAGTACTTGTCCATGATTGACACCAGGTTCATAAAAACAACCCTTCTGCGAACGCGACTGTCTTCACACTAAGAAACTTTCGCGGAACATATTTTTCAACGATATCAAGTACCTCAAGATAACTTGTTAGTTTTAAATAATTTTTAAGATAAATTGCATCCTCACGATTCTTACTTCCTTCCCTTGCAGCATAACACTTCATCGCCAGAATATATTCTGCAGTTGCTGATTGTATTTTTAAATTGGAGTAAGTCTTCACTTCAACATGAGGTGGATTTGTGTAAATAAACTCCTTGATCCCTTCGTTCAACCAATCTTCTTGTATGTTCATTTCATTAGCAACTTCTTTGGCCATTTGATACAGGTCCGTCTTGGGTTGAAAAATTGCATCAACATCACGTGTGTATCCTCGACTTCCAAACACCAAACACATGGAAGCTCCACCGAAAATAATAATTTCTCCATGTTCGTCAGCATGAACTAACTTTTGATTTAATTTTTCGAAACAACCCAACATCAGTTGTTTATCTAAGTTCACATCTTTATTCATCATATCCCCAACCACTCAAAAAATAATATTAGCCTTAATATACCTTATATTCAAAAGAGGTCGACGCTTTCGCATCAACCTCTGGTTCCGCATTCTGAGACAATCCTATAGCAGTAAACTAGCTTAAGCGCTCTGCTACAAAATCGATTTCATCACCAACCAATTAGCCCAGGATGTCATCCATAGATACGGCTAAACATTTCAGTAAGGATGTCTTTACAGTCTCTCCTCTTCCGTATACGTGTGAAAGAACATATTTGTCGTCTACCAAAACAAACTGCTCCAAAAGTTCAAGTTCAGGATCAACAATCCAGTATTCTTTGACACCAAAACGTTGATAGGTCTCGAACTTGCTTTTTCGGTCGTTTTTCGCAGTAGAATGCGACAAAATCTCTCCTACTATATCAGGAACTCCTTCGACAGCTCGGTCTGATATGATGTGCATATTTTCGTTTAGAATTAAAATAAAATCTGGTTGCCGAACGTTGCCCTGTGAAAAAACAACATCAAATGGTGATACAATAAATATTCCCTCTTCTCGACAGGGTGCATATATCACTGAAGCCAATCGAGTGATGATTAGTTGATGTTTATAACTTGGCGCAGGTGTCATCATCTGTAATGTCCCGTCAATAATTTCATAACGTTGTCCGTCATCAGGAAACTCGACATATTGGTTATAGGTCATCATCATTGGTCACCTCGTCTTTATTATCACATTCTGATTATACCTTATCCAACTTTATCTTTGAAGAACTACGTGAAAAATACGATTAAGAGCAAAGTAAAACGACCAGTCCACCTCACAGCAGACCAGAAGTCAGTCAACCAAAAATTTATGGAGCCAAGGTGGATCGAAACCCTGACCTCATCGCGCGACAAGCTAAGCTTGCGCTAGTGCTGCCAGCGCGGGCAAACAAGTTTGCCCTACTGATGCACTCTGCCGTGTTAACTACTTTAACTGCTATGGAATGATTATTCTTAGTCAAAAACACAATTCTCATTAATCAGACAAAAGCACTATTTTTGTCGCCTGAACCTGGCCAGGGAATGAGTCTTCTTGCATTCCAGTTGTCCAGATTTTAATACGATCCCCAATACTGAAAGCGTTTGGATTTGCATAATTAACAAAAAGTGCCTCGATGTTCGGAATCGCAAGAATTTCTCTCTTTGTCTTCAATAAAACATCCGTTGGTTCTACACCCCACACCATGGTAAGACCTTTCTCAGAGATTTCGATTATATACCCTTCGAATATAGAGTCTCCAATTGATTGAACTGTAATTTCATTGGCAAAGCGAATGGGAATACCCATGTCGTACTGTTCTTGATCTGCAAGTTGGATGTCGACAACTTGCCCTCTTTGCATTCGTTCAAACGTGGATTGATCTGTAACATATTGAGCAAAATCGAGTTTTTCACTTTTAGCCTTTGTAAGTAATCGGTCCTCCGATTTGATACGCATTACTACCTCTGATTTGATACCATGAATGACAAGCACACGATATTGAGAATCCACCATTTGCTTAGATATTACAACCCCTGTCAAATGCTTTGCCCGCATTTTTCCATATATCAACTCTCGTAATTCTTCAGACATCTCTTGATTTAATTGAAGTGCACCAATTCCTGAAAGAGGGGCAATTAACCCCGTCCTATCTTTTTCTTCGCTGATATTCAAATGATATTCCGTTCTTTTCCCTTTTTGATCAACTATCTCCATTGTGAAATATGGAATATAGTCGACCACACCACCCAGTTTATCTGATTCATTTAGAGCACGTTCAAAAATGGAGAGTTCTACTGGATCGACAAACGTTCTTGTTTGAAATGGAGGAACCTGCATTTGCTTACATCCCTCCAAGCAAGTCAACGAGATCTTTTTGATCTTCGATTTATCGACCTGGATGCCCGATTCCTCTTGACTGCATGCCATAAGAACTAATGGCAGTAAACATATAAATAAGAACAATCGAAGTTTTCTCTGCATAATCAAGGACCTCCTCATGATTTAACATCCATCATCATAAACGACTTATCCATGAAGAAAGTTGCAAATGTTAATACATTTTTCAATTTGAGGTCGTGTATTATTTAGTTGCACTTCACTTCATAACGATATAACATCCGTTTCGAATGACTTGTGGTAACTGTGCCCCGCATGATTTGAAACGCTTTTCCGGAATAAATAATCTTTGACACTTCTATTTCAACTGTTATCGAATGACTCTTCCGTGTCTCCCATCATTATTCAATCACATCAAAATAATCAGCCAGCAATCCGTGATTTCATCATCTCAACGGACCGCCAGACACTTATTAAAAACTAGATTTCATTCAACATTTTTTAATCTAGTTTTTTGCGAAAAACTAGATTAAACGGGCTGTCGTTTGAGCTACTGTACATCAAAACTGGAGACAGCTTGCGAACGTGTCCAGTCGCGTTAAGGTGCTTTAACTGCTATAAAAAAATAAATTAGTCCGCTTTCAGTATATACGGTTCATTTGATGAGCCAGTTCCTCTATTAACGTATATAGTAGAAGACAAGTTCAACTGCAATGCTGGTCGAACACCAATAAAGTCTCCATATGCATCATAAATATAAACTAGACTGTTATCGTAAACATAATGTACAAATTCTGATGAATCCGTTTCAGGAGTGTTAACCCAATAACTCCAACCAAACCCGTATTCATAATCCTGCTTTCTATACTCTGTTTTTTTGATAGCTGAGTTGGTTGGTTTCCCTACAATAAAATCATCACCTAAAACGGAGGAATTGTCCAATACATAATCTTTCAATTCTTTTACTGAAAGAATAAATACTTTATCAGTTATCAATTTATACCACGCCGTGTCATAATTTGACTGCATTTCTTGAACTGAATAGTATGCTGAATCGTGTGTATATTTAAATGGTTCCAAACCGCCGTCAGCTTGACTTTGTTCATTTCGAGTCAATAATACTTTATGAGTACGTGGTTTAATCCACTCTCGTTCAGTTGTTGTGAAATTCCCGTCAGCTAAAAATCCCTTTTCTTTTCCATACGCATTATTGCCATTTTCTAAATTTTCTTTATTAGGTGAGTTCTGATTCCAAGAAACTGCATTGTAAGAGTTATTTAGCCATTGCCTCAAATTTGAATGTTCGTAATTGTTGCTACCAGATTTATATCTATCAGAATTAGAGTTGATATGATTTGGCCCAGCAGCATCAAAAGCCTTAATGCTTATGATTTTATCACTAAAAAGTATCGGATCACCTTCATCATCCTTGTGAATCACCCGCCATAAAATCGGTTCATCATAGTATTTGCCGAACTGGATATAGTCTCCGATTTTCAGTTCTCCTTGACTCACTTTTAGATTAACCGATGCATTTTTATCCATCGATTTGCCTACCGCAGGTTGCTGACTGATGACTGTATCTTTAATTGCTTTATCCCATACATACTCAACTTTAATCCGCTGTTTTGTATAGCCTCTTCCTAACAAATCCTTTCTCGCATCTTCCAGCTTCTGATTTGTATAATCTTTGATTAGTACAGGTTTCGGGTTAACGATTTCCTTCGGAGAATTATTAACGACCAGTTCTTTATCATTCGAAAAATAGCTAAACATCCAGATTCCGCTTGTAACCAGTAAAGCAAGCAATGCAAACAAACCTAATAACCTTACATTCTTCTTACCAAAAGCATTTTTCTGTTCCTTTAATTGACTTTTATCATTTTGAATTCCTATGTTCTTTTCCACTTGACGATCATCTTTAGTCTCATCATACATTTGGTCCGTTGATTCCATCTTACCAACCGCTAATCGAATACCTGTTAATGAAGCCTGAAATTCGGCCATCGTTTGCCAACGATTGTTGGTTTGAAGACTCAACCCCTTCATCACGGCGTTGTTGAATGGCTTAGGTACATTTGCGAGTACAGGGATTGGCTCTAGATTATCTTCCTGAGTCCGAGCCATAGCATCATCCGGGACCACTCCAGTGACAGTGAGATAGATTGTTGCTGCTACAGCATAAACATCCGTCCACGGTCCTTGTTTCCCTTTTGTTGTGTACTGCTCGGCAGGTGCATACCCCGGTTTGAGAATAACTGACAGACTTTTGCTCATGTCACCTAGAGTTTGTCTTGCTGCTCCGAAATCAAGGAGCTTCACCTGTTTGTCACGATTTATATAAATGTTATCAGGACTGATGTCACGATGTAACATGCCAACCGAATGAACTTCTCGCAGCGCATCCATAACCGGCGTCATAATGTCCAACGCTTCTTGCCATGATATTCGACCACCCTTTTGTGCCAAAAATTGTTTCAGTGTAATCCCTTCCACGTACTCCATAACAATATATCCAGTATTGTTGGCATGAAAAAAATCTCGAATCGACACAATACCAGGATGATTGTTAAACATCGCAAGCGTCCGTGCTTCATCGAGAAATTTATCCAACCCATCTTTGAATAATTCCGTCCGTTCTCCTGAATAAACAATAACATTTGTCTCTCGGTGAGCGCGTGTCGCAAAATCACGAGGAAGATACTCTTTGAGCGCGACTTTTTGACGCAACATAAGATCAATCGCTAAATAAGTATTGCCAAACCCACCTGACCCAAGTAGACGACCAACTAAATATTTGCCATTTAACAGTGTTCGCAACGGCAGTGCCTGCGGTTCAGCGGACATCTGTCGGTCATCAACATTGCAAAGTGGGCAAATGATATTTTCTTTTTTGACTTCCATGCAATGTAAGCATATTTGATTGATGTCCATGGAATGCGCTACACCTTCTTGTGAGTGAAAAATGAAAACGATAACATACAAAGTTTATCACAAAAATTGCTTGTAGCATATACAAAAACCCTTTATATACCATTGTATAAAAGTACACGACAATCCATTAATTCAAAGAATCAACGGACCGCCAGGTGCCTTATTAAATACTAGATTTCATTCTATATTTTCTAATCTAGTTTTTGCAAAAAACTAGATTTACTAGACTGTCGTTTGAGCTACTGTACATAAAAATAATGTATACAGTTTGCGACGTGTCCAACCGAGTTAAACAACTTTATCTGCTATGGAAATTCTGCACTTCTTACAGAGTGAGGTGAATCACACCATTCACCGGGAATTTCTTGTTTAGGTGCTTTACATTTGATGAGTGATTGCTCCTTTTTGTCCGATATCTAATTGATACCGTAACAGATAAATTTTATCACAAATTTACTTGCAGCATACACAAAATTTCTTTATAACATTGTATAAAAATTACCCGACAATCCGTGAATTCACTGAATCAACGGACCGCCGGGCAACTAATTTAACTATATTTTTTTAAGATTTAGGGTATAATTTAAATGTGTTCTTTACGAAGCTACCTGATCGCCAAATCAAAGGTAGCTTTTTTAATACCCTTCTTCGTAATCTTGGTCGTAAATAGACGGTTGACGAGTCCGATAACCTTCTATATCGGCGTACATCTTACCATCTTTTCCCCTCTTGTGATAGACTACGAACCATAAATGGATGCCGATAATATCCTGGATTTCTAAATCATCAGGAACATTCTTTTCAAACACTGCATTCAGAAACTGAACAAATGCACTATCAGGTCCCTCGCTCACAAAGAGACGTTTGTTAATGTTGTAATTTTTCACCGAGGTCCGGATCAAAAATTTCACATCAAGCGCATTCTTCGTGCCATAAGGCGTTTTCACACCTTCAACGATGTTCACATTGACAATCTCCGCATAATATCCGCCTTCTGCAAGCAAGTGCATAGTTTCAGGATTGGATTCTTTTGCTCCAATCTGTATAATTTTCTTTGGATCTTTACCATCAAAAATTCTCATTTTTTAACCTCTTTTCCTTAATATTCGTGAAATGTCCTACTACACCGACAAAAAACAATGTGCAACAATCCTAATAGCGCATAGCGCATCACCCCTCTCCAAATTTCCATATAATACGCCTCTCAATCAATCCGGATTTTTCTCAACTTTTGATTCCGACGTCAGAATCTTTTCGCCCATATTCATTAGAAAGCCATCATCAGATGAAACACCGGCGTTTGCAAAGAATCGATTCATCGACATTTTGAATTGAATCTCAACCCCGGACCTGTGCACCGTTACCCTCTCAACAAGTGAGCCGAGTAGCATTTTCTTTTTTTCAATTGGAGCATTTTCATACACTTCGCTCCATACAGGAATGAATTGTTGTAGTGCGTCCAGCTCGAGAAATTCAACTTTTTTGCTTTCTAATTTCTCCGAAACAATGGCGATCTGTTCCATGATGTTCTTTTTCTCCGCTTCTTTGGTTAGAATCAACCTGTTCAACCGATCGCGGTCGAACGAGCTTACCCCTTGAATGACTCGAATGATTTCTCCCTCAAGCCCCAAGATTTCTTTTTCAAGCGTGTTCAGTTGTTTGTTAAGCTTTTTCAACTCAGTCACCTCAGAAGCTGTGTTCTTCTTTCGCAGTTCATCAATCTCTTTTCCAAGGTCCATTTTCTTAAGCTTGTCCAAGTAATTTTTGACTTCGTCTTCAACGAGACCTTCAACAATATTCTTGGAAAAAAGCTTTTGTCCGTCACACTGCGCCTTTTTCAACGCCTTACCTGAACAACGGTACTTTGCATTTTTACTTACTTTCAAAGTGCCATCGACGGTGTGATATTTGCGCATGTTGTACATTGTGGTTAGAGGACTGCCACAGTGACCGCATCGGATCAAGCCGACCAAAAGTAATGGACCTTTTGTTGATCGAATGCATGGAACATCTACATTCGCTGTGTTGTGTGGATTCCGCGCCGCGCGGGTTTTCTGTACGCGATTCCACTTCGCTTCATCAATGATGATTAACTCAGGATTCGCCATTTTCGAGAAAACAGCATCATTTGTGCGACGACCGTAAGTAAAGATACCTTTGTACATTGGGTTTTTTAGCAAATAATTTACAGTAGCTGCCGTCCATGTCGTACCCGTTTTTGAAAGAACCCCTTTTTCATTGAGTGCGCAAGCAATGCGTAATTGTCCGTAACCTAACGTGTCAACTAGATTGTAGATCCACTTCACAATCTCCGCCTCTTCCGGGTCGATGACCATCTTTAATACCGGCTTTCCTTTCTTGTTCAACTCACTAGCGATTTCTAAACGGTACCCAAAAGGTGCAGAACCACCTCTATACATGCCATCCTCAACTAGCGCCTTGTGCGCTGCAGTGACACGCGTGGCAGTTTTGCCACTCTCGCCTGAGGATTGCCATGACCGAATGAACGCCATGAGTTCGTCTATATGAGAGTTAAACGTCTGCTGACCTTCCTTCACTGTCCATACTTCTACTCCTGTCTTGACAAGCTCCTGAATGAAAAATGGAGTGTCGTCATGACGGCGACCGAAGCGATCGAACATGAATGCCAATATTACATCGAACTTTCCTTTCTTTGCATCTAGCAAGATTTGTTGCAAAACATCTCGCTCATTTGACTTTTTCTTGAACCCAGAGACGCCTAATTCTCTGTACTCGTCTACGAGTTCCCATTCCGGCTTGCTCGCGATAAATTGCTTACATTCACGTTGCTGAAGCGGGATATCGCCCACATTATTATTAAAAGTCACTTGATTTTTTGACGATACCCTATAAAGCGTTACTACTCGTTTTTTTTGTGTTTCGAACATTACACGAACCTCACTTCATTAATAAATTATTAAGCGACTGACACCTCCTTGGTCGACCTGGACTCAATGAATTCGTCTTTCAGCATCTCGACGATTTCGTCTTCGTTCAACGAATCAACTTCTACAAATTTAATGGTTACCCATTGTCCATACTTCTTATTGAACTTCCTCACGCTAATACCATCCGACATCACTTCATACTCACTCTCCATTTCGCAACCCTCCTTACTCGTCACACTCCGCATAACCTACCGCGAACTGTACAATTACTAAAGGGCAACTAAGTTTTCAAATCCCTAATCAAAAAAAATATAAAGAAGCTACCCAATAATCTATAAGACAACCCCACCACTCCCGGTGCTTTTAATAAGTGCAAACCGTCGTATATTTCACATCTCAAAAATAATCTTAAAATTCAATTCACCTCTTACGAAAAATCATAAATATCTTAAAAATGAAAAACGGACCATTAAAGGTCCGTTAGCCCACGCGATCAATTCCTATGCGATATATCTTTATCAGAATTTTGAGTAACAATGAATTACTTGCCGTCAACGTGTTCAATCCTTCGTCAAGCGACACCAACCGAACTTCACCGTTAAGTATCTTATCATGAATTCCCGGAGCAAATTGGTTGCCATCAAACAACTTTAACAAATCGGTTACTATAATTAATTTACAGTTATCGTTCCTGCATTCTTCAGCGACATTCTTGAGTCCTAATCTATTTTGGTCCCTAAGGCCAGCCAAGTCTTGGATCGAACTCACGACATAAAAACCCTGTTCGTCAGCAAACTTTTTTAACCGATCTGTTTGATCATTAAGCGAAAAAGGATTTGCCGCCAGTGCGTAAATTAATGCATGATTTTCAAAATCATCGTTTCCCCAATACATTAAGAAACCCCCTTTTGCTTCAACGCTCTATATAAGACTGATTCTGAAACGCCTGTCATTTCTACAATTTCTCTAACGCTACAATTTCTTGAATTGTACAACTTCACAGCTCTCGCTACTTTTTGCTTATCCGTTCGTGGTCGACCGCCAATCCTACCGCGAGCTCTCGCTGACGCCAAACCCTCCGAAACACGATCACGTAAAACATCGCGTTCGAACTCAGATAACGCTGCCATTAGCGTCAACATTAATTTGCCAGTGGTTGAGGAAAAATCAAGTCGCTCTTTTAATGAGATGAACGTAATCCCCTTTGATTGCCACCCTTGAATAATCTGTAGGAGATCCTTCGTCGATCGGGATACCCTACTTAAGCTTTCGACGACTACAGTGTCGCCTGGTCGTAATACTTTTTGTAATTCTGTAAGCGCGGGTCTATCGATTTTTGAGCCGCTCATTTTGTCAGCATATACATCATTCTTAAATATTCCGTATTCTTTCAATACATCAAACTGCCGATCTAAGTTTTGATCTAATGTAGATATCCGAGCATAACCAAACACCTTTCCAGTCATCATGAGTCACCTCATTCGTAAATTGTTGGTCCCCCAAAAACCTCGTTTAAGAAGGTTTGATATTGGAGATATTTTCGGAGGACATTTCACTGTCAAATCAGACACTTTTCGTTGCATCAATCAAATCCGCCAAATACTAAAGTTTTAGGAGTGCCTGAAAATTTCCTTAATGTCAACGATAGGAACAACTACCATCTCTCCCGGTGCTTCTAGATTCGGAAGTACGATTGAGAAACGATTCGCGAAATCCTCTTCCACCCTTATCTTCACTTCTAAGTCAACCCCATATAAATCATCGTTTGACCATTGATTGGTTAATGATTCGTTGTCTCGGGTTGTTATAATTGAATCGACATTTTTATCAATTGAGTACGAAACATCAAAAACCCCGCCCAGTAGTTCGAAATACAAATAACTATATAGATTTTGCATTGCGTACCTCGTGGTAAATAATTTCACTTTCTTTAAGTCCACAACCGCCGGCTCAACCCGATCGTACTGCGGCCAGACACGCATTACCCCAAATACACTAGATTCAATTTCAGTTTTACTTGGTTGGACCATCCAATCGTCAACACCGAAATTTTTGAGTAACTCGTAACATTGTGACACAATCATTCCGATTGTTTCCTCTCCATCATAAAACTCCACATAGCATAACGCCGATTGAAGCAAATACGAATAGAGCAGATTCTGTTTTAACTGTTCTGTTAATTCATCTTCAATAAAAATCCCGTTTTCTTTTATAAAATCTTTTTGAAAATTTATAAGTACCTCATCGAGCCTTACCCCGTTCACCGAAAATTCGCTGACATCCATCGTTCGGTAGAACAGAGGATTTTCTCGCCTGTTAAACGTGAACAGAAAACCCTCGTCGTAGCCGCGACCATACACAACTCCGTGAAACCCATTCATAATCGCTCCGTCCTCCGCGCTACCGGACTTCCCCTCATACCTAAGCGATTCCGTGCCGCCTACCAAATCAACATCAATCAAATACACCACTCCTCCAAATAATCTCACTCATATTTTACCGCGATAAAGCGTTAAAGATAACGTTTTGGAGGAGATGGTGAATTAGAATTAAAGTTAAAGTTATCTCTTGAATTTACTTTAGCTTTTTGTATTTTCGCTTCTTTAGCCTCATTTCCAAGCAACTATTGAGCCTTTTCGTAAAATAGTTAAAGTAAAACAGTAGTTGTTAGAATTCATCGAAGAAACTGATTTGCTTAGATTCTTTATAATGCCTGAGTGCTTCTTCGACTTCCACTTCTGACTCGAAGCAACGATATAGCAAATTCCGTTCAATGTTGTAATGCTGATTGCTTGAAGTAAAAATGTACATCAGATGATTCACCTTATCTTCGTCAACAAGCATCCGATCAGCTGAGTATTTTCGCTGAGACCAATTAGATAAAAATATTAATTCCTGCTCGCAATCTTCAAGCCGCAGGTTTTCTTTTTGTTTTGGTCTAAAATCTTCGCGAATCTCTGACGTAAAAACGTCGTCATACCGTAAACCAACATCTTGCTCGAATTTCGACTCGGCCAACCACACCTCACCGCGCAAGAGAAGATCGTAAGCACGACCAACTTTTGACTCAAGTACCTCGTCGGCATGCAGTAAAATACGATAGATAGTTTCCGCCTCAAATTTAAAATCATCCGCTGCTTTACCATAATCAAAATCGTTATTACGCAAATAACAGAGGACCTCGCGCGCGAATCGATTCCTAAGCCAAACCAGACTATCAGCATAACCCAGAATGCGATTCATTAAAGCGATTTGCTGCGACAGCACAGGTTCTGCTATCTCGGTGTTACCACTCGACCGCATGTCGGTAAGACTTTTTTGACGTACGATTACCTTCTTATACATCAACATTTTGACCCCTCCACTTTTGAATTCTTTCAAAATACACTTCAAAAAATCGGTGTTAAGAATTCGCGAACCATTATTCACTTGTCCAGCAAATCCTTAACTTTCAATTTTTTAGTTGCTCACCATCTTGAAAATCTTATTATTTCCCCTAATCATCAATAACCACATTTAATTTTGCTTTTTGAATTTTTTCAGCGCATCTTTTACTGGTAGCTTCTTTTTAATACATTTATCCATCAACGAACGCTCAGCAACATACCTTGATTCTTCATTCAAATAATAAATGTAGAGCAAGTGCTGCAACTTTTCGACATCAATTTTTTTAAGACTTTTAGCAAACTTTTTAACGGACCAATCGCAAAGGAATTTTAGCTCGCGCCCGCAATCCTCCAGATTAACAAAATGCGATTCTTCAGGATCAAAGTTTTCGAAAATATCTTTCACGAAAACGTCTGCCATCATTGCCGTATCGGCCTCAAACAAACGCTCTACATACGACGGGTCAACATACTTTAACAAACACCTAAACACTCGACCAACCCTTAACTCCAACGACTGCTCCGATTCGAAAACCAATTCCTCAATAGTGTCTACATCCAAATTAAATTCAAGTGCCGTTTTACCATAATCGAAATTGTGGTAACGCAAATGGAGTAAGATTTCTCGAGTTTTCTGGTCCCGACACCACATCAGACTATCTGCGTACGCAACAATTCTATTCATTACTGCACTTCTCTGTTGAAGCATTTTATTCTCATTTAAATCTTTTTCACTTGCAAAATCCAATTGTGATTGTATAAGTCCTTCGTACAAATACATATAATTCTCTCCCTTTATTTTTTATAATGAATCATGCTATACAACGTCCGCACACAAAAATCCGACACTTCTATTCTCAAACCTCTTCATCATTTAACCCTCAGCAGATAAGTGTTTCAATTAGTCTGACACATACTTTTTTGACTAATCTTCCGACCCCAACTCCTGCTTGTCCTCAGGTCCGTTCAAAATTCGATCGATAGCATGCTGATTAAGCAAATGGTATGACGATAGATATAATCCTGTACGCGAATTAAAAAAGTACTCGTTTTCTGGCTTTTGCTTATATTCAAGAAAACTTTCCATTCCACCTTTGATACCATACTTACCAATAAAATTTTCCATCTTTCTATGGTCGCAATCGATTAACAACATAAGATAAATAATTGCAGCTAATTCTTTTGCTCCTAGCGTGTGGTGGATATGATACGAGCCTCCACCCACTGCAAGAATTCCTGATTCATCGATCGCCAAGGTAAAGCTGAGCGCGCTGAAATTTACTCTCGATTGTTTTAGATTCTTAAACCCCTTAGAAAATTTATGTGATGGTAAGGTAATTTGCTTGTAACCGGTGTTTTTTTTACCTAAATGAATATCAATATATTTACACTCTGCGATACATTTGTTGATTCCCGTTTGTGGTGAGAACAAAACAACCGGAGTTTCTTGATGATATGGGTGTAGCAGAATCTTGCGATTTATCTTATCCACCTCCAAATAGTGCTTTTTTGCACAAGCCTTTACCAATAACTCATTACCATTAATTTTTGCAATGAGGTAAGTATCTCGAACCCGTGTGGCGTACATATCAAGAGGAACCACTTCAACATTGTTCAACTTTGCTTCTATCATTAACGCGTGCGTATTCTTCAATTGTTGAATCGAGTTATTTCGCAACATTAAATCTTCTGAACTGCACTCCAACAAATCATCTTCGTACCTTTTAAACTCGATAGTACGCCCACTTTGGTTTTTTGAACCTAATGAATCTAATATGATGTCTTCACTACGACCCTGATACTCTTCAACTCTCTCGAAAATATGTGTTTTTGGAGAATTGTTTAAAGAATTCAATTGATTTATCAGCGCGTCCACAAGGTGCCACGCGACTAAAGGTGGTATAGCATTGCCGATTTGCTTATATGCCTGGTGATTAGACACCGGAAATTCAAAGGAATCAGGGAAGCCTTGTACCCTCGCCGCCTCTCTAGGTGTCAACCGACGGAATATCTCATTCTCTCGATCTACCAGAACTACTGGATTGCGGTAGTTGAACTGCGCAGTTCCAACAGTACACTTGATTGTATTGCACGGTTTACTTATATTTGAACTCGTCCCCACCTTATGCGGTTTCGCAGTCCGCTTCATCGTTTCGACGGCTGTTTGAGAGAAATGATAACGAGTATTAAGGTGCTCTTTCTCATCAAGAACTTCACCGAGCGGAATCCATTCGCTCTTAGGAATAACGCTTTTGGGAAATTCATAATTCATACCCAATTCTTCAAGAACCCCAAATATGAAAACGCGACGACGCGTTTGAGGAATCCCGAAATCAGCGCAATTGATGATTCGATACGATACGCGGTATCCGAGTTTACTCAAATGATCACAAAGCTCCTTAAAAAACCTTCCACCCTTAAAATTCACGAAATTCGCTACATTCTCGAGCATGACAAACTTCGGCCGCTTTCCTTCAACAACCCTTAATACATCTCGGAAAATGTTGATCCGCTTGTCGTTCGCTTTCTTTTTGATGGTCATGGTTGAGAACGGTTGACAAGGAAAACCAGCGATCAACAAATCGTGCTCCGGCAAATCCTCCGCCTTAAGACTACAAATGTCGCCCACAATCGCATTACCCGTTTCACCGAAATTATGGCGATACGTCTTGATCGCGAACTTATCGATGTCGACCGCTGAAACAATTTCAATCGGATGTTGTGCATAATGCTTATCTAGGAATTCAAACCCCCCTTTGGCCCCTAGATCGGCCCCGCCGGCTCCGCAACATAGTGATACTACTTTCAAATTACTCATTAATACATTCCTCCATAAAAGATGATGGTTATTAAAAACCTCATCCTCTACAGCTGCACGTATTAAGAAAAATCTTAAAATTAGCTCTACTCTATACGAAAAAACAAATAATCGATCGAAATTTTATAGATATGTCACTATGCTCCTCCAATATCTAAAGCCCAATTATTTAATAAGCCCCTCTTTCAATCTCACCTATCTAAAAAAAACCTAATAACCTAACTGAGATGACCAAAGAAAAGCTCATCAACAAATCACATGATTTTATATTTTTTTATAAAAAAGCAATCTAATAGCATGAAATAAATCGCATGTATGTAATCCCCAACCGACCATTTACCCCAATCAAAAATCTTAAGAATAAAAAATCAACGCCTTTATGGGACGTGGATGATTACCCCTTATACATGGACCGCGGAAAATAAAAAAACCGCTACGACGGTGGTGTCGTAACGGTAATGTATGTTAATCAAATACGAACTCAATTTGAAATGCAATCAGTGAGGACTCTACAAGAAACACCCTCGCGTATAAAGGTGAATAATTGCGATCATTTAACCAAATCTTTTATACTGAATATTTCATTTTGAATTCTTCATAATGATTGCTCAACTTTGCATGTGATGTTGATTCGACTTCGCTCAAAATATTCGCGCATAAATCTTCCCAATGTAGAAGCACCATTCTTGATTTCCAATCTTCCTTCAATACTTTGTCTCTTACGAAAGTCGCCTGCTCTTTTAATGTCTCGTGCCCTTTCGGATAAATAAATACCACCATACTGTCCTCAGATAGATGAACGACATTCCGCATAAGTTGGTAGTGTTCAAGAAAAATCGTTTCATTAGCCTCATCATTAAGAGCCGGACATTTGTCTACCAATTGTCTGTACACTTGATTGTATTTATCGCTGTAAGTATCGGGTGAGTCTGATAATTTGGTAGTGCTCTTGATTTTTCCTGAAAATTCTTCTTCCGTATATTTGATCTCAAAGTAAATTTTGAAGCCGGTATCGAGTTTGATGAAAAAATCAAAATTCGTTTTCCTGTAGTTACCTTTTTCAATATCTGATACCTTTTCAAAACAAACGCTCAATGAGTTATATTCAATCGAACCAGTTACCCCTAATTGTTTGATAACCAGCTCGAGAAGTCGCTCATGAATCAATGGGTAAAAGAAATTGATACACATCGCTTGCGATGAATTTAGATGATGGAAATAACTGTGCAGCTTATCAACATCGAAACCTGATTTATAGAAATCATCACGGTAGGTCTCAATTACATTTTTACGTGCTTTCGACTTCTCTAAAATATGATCATGGTATGTAACTTTTTTGTTACCCTCTTTATCGGTGGACACAAATTCCCCCTTACCCGGTTCTTTTAATACGTTGTGTTTATACTCGACTAACTTCTTTATTATTTGCTCTTTATAAGCTTTGTACTTCATCGTAATCCACTCCATTTCAAACCGTTTTTCTAAAGCAAATCATTCCTTACAAGCTCTTAGTCGGCTATTACTTTTCACGAGCGGGTATGCGTTGTTGTGTGAAAACGACACCAGTACCCCTAATCGCGCGATGTCTACAAATTGAACGAAACATCCACTTCTTCGCTCAGAATAAATCCATTACTTACATTACCCTTTCATATTAAAATGAATCAACTTCGCTCCTCAAATATCAATCGCTTCGCTCAACAACATACTCAAAGACCATCTCACTTACCCAATGTCGTTGATTCACTTTTGTCTTACTTCAATCATTGTTCATTTTTCAATCATGTCTTTCGTTTTAATCAATTGATATAATGTTATAATGTCCTCTATTTATATAAGCCACATCAATAAACAAGTCTTCACTAGTAAAATTACCATGTTAATTGCACGATCGATAAGTACTGATGTTTTTACCCAACTGCTCTATAACTTACATAATACGCTCAGAATTGCTGAATCATCGGAATAAAAAACGTTTAACAAAATGAATCAACCCATAAAAATTACAATTAGTTACCCCTCATGTGACGCCTATAATCAATCGGAGACGTAATCATTCAATCAATAACAGCTCCGCCGATTACCCCTCATACATCCAAAACGCCAAAAATCACAGTGCTCAACGATCATCAATCACAATGATAGCGCCAGGTACCACACTTACAATAAAACAGTCGCTCAAAATCAACTTCCAATGAAGCAATGACCGGAACGGAACAACTTCTGTTGAGTAACCCTTATATCCTCCGACCATGTGCAGAATCAGCTATGTACCGTTACGAGCTCAATTTGGTTTGTACGCAATAAACAAAGTCGCCCACGCCAATCACCCATATCGAAGCGTGAATATAACCGAACTCATCTCACGCTACTTGCAAGACTCAATGTGTACCCATTCCACACGTGAGAGAACCAATGCGCAATAGCTTACCAAACCTATCAATATTATACCGAAATGAAATCCAAACGAACGGCGTCATTCATTTACCCCATGATATTGAAACAAACATAAACAAGAAGATTCTCTAGATCGAATCGCTCACAATCACGAAACAACTTGTCGTAGTTCAACATTCAATTCGTGTTGACTGAACTGGTCCTACGCGCCAGTAATTCTGCTGACACTTCATCATTACCCACACTATATTTAGAAGAAAAGCAATACAATCGACGACCCACACCGTAGAAGAAACACAATTTCAAATAAAATATATAGTTCAGCTTCGAAGTAGGTTAATCAGATTAGAGATAACGCTCATATTAAATCAAAACATAAACTACTGAGTTTCAATAATGCTTGTACTACTTCGTAACCGTGATTTGATAACCCAACTCTTTTGCAATAAATCTAAGCGGAATCATAATTGTGCCTTTTACAACTGTCGGTGCAACTTGCATCGTTTTATTGACACCATTCACTAATACAACGTTCTTACTTTGAGTGAATCGTAATGTCATTCCTGGTTTCGTTGCGGTGATTGTTTTCTTAGCAGAATCAAAACTTACCTTCAAACCCATTGCTTCGAGAACCGGTTTATAGGGAACCATCGTTTGACCTGCGAGTTGGGTTGGTGTAATTCCAGTGCCCAAATTGATTAACTTAAAATTAGCATAAAGTTGTTGTCCGATTACCTTAATTGCTTGTTTCGTTTTGACCGAAGCGGATAACCCAGACTTGTTACCTGCAGCATCTAAAGCCCGAACTGTGAAGGTTTGTGCAGCATTCTCGTTCAATCCAGTTACTCTATAAATTGTGGACTTGGATGTTCCTATGAGTTTGCCGTTACGGTAAATCTCGTATCCTGTAACACCAACGTTGTCAGTAGATGGTGACCAATTTAATGTTAGCCCTGATTCCATGATTGAATTATGAAAGATTTTAGTGGGCACGCTTGGTGCGGTTAAATCTGGAATATACAAGTACAATGAACGACTGGACATTGACAGATTTCCAGTAGTATCTATAGTTTTTATGAAAAATGAAACTGTGGTGTTAACTTTGTTGGGTCTAAAATCAAAACTCGTTTCCGACACTGTAGTAATAAGTTTATCGTCAATAAATATTTGGTATCCATTAACTGCAACATTGTCAGAAGCTTTTGACCATGTAAGCTTAAAATTATTGTTACCGATATAAGTAATTTTCAATCCTTCCGGGATAGTTGGATTGATACCATCACTGGTTTTCACTTCTACTAACTTGCTATACTCTGATGTATTACCCGCATCATCTTGAGATTTAAGTCTAAACTTGTATGACGTGCTATCTTTTAAACCAGTTATTAAATAATTATTATCTGGAACTGTCGCAAGTAAATCATCGTTAACAAAAATTTGATATCCAGTAACAGCTATATTATCAGTCGATTCTTTCCATGTAAGTTTTATATAATTATTAGATGAAGTACTTGATATCGAGTTTGGAGTACTCGGTGGAATATTATCATCTATTATTAAATTTCTTGTACCTTGTACAATATATGGATTGCTTAATGCACCATTTCCTCCCGATTGGAAAATAGCAGAAGTTAACTTTAGTTTTAACGCAGGCCTTACACCACATAAACAATTACTTGCGCTTGCATAACTAGAAGTAGGATAACTAAATCTTCCTCCAGGAGGTGCAACGTATCTGACTTGGTTGGATGAAGATGCTAGAGGTGTATTTAACCAATATCGATAGTTTTTACTGATATTGATATCAGAATCTTTATATGAATTATTTTTCACAGCCTCGTTTGTAGGTTTAGCTTGTAGAATATCACTTCCGGCAATATCTTTAATATGTTTAGTAGATAATAAAAAAACTCGATCCGTAACATTTTTATAAAATGCGTTTGTATCATAATTTTGCATAATTTCATCAATAATCCATCTAAATTTATGATTTTCTTCCCCACCATCCGTCCTCATAGAGTCAACTCCAGATACCATTATTTTATGTGTGTATGGTTTAATCAAACTGCGTTCCCACAACTCAAAATTTCCGTCCGCTAAAAATCCCTTTTCATTACTGTATGGGTTATATCCATTCAAATTTAATGAATTAGGATCATTTTGTATCCAATCAATTACATCCGAACCACTGTTGGAACTGCTACTATTTAACCATTGTCTAATGTTTGAATCTGGATAATAATTACTACCTTCTAATTTTCGACTTGATTCAGTATGATAACTACCCGCCGAATCAAAAGACTTGAAAGTTATAATCTTGTCAGTAATTAACATCGGGTCACCGTTCTTATCAATGTTAATCACTCGCCATAAAATTGGGACATCATAATATTTTCCAAATTGAATATAATCACCGCCCTTAATCATTGGTGGTGTATTCGCGTGAACCTCATTCACTTTGATCTGACTAGGTACAAGAATAACAATTATCATTGTCAAAGCCATCAGATTAATTTGAACTTTTCTAATGTTTAATTTCCAACCTCTAAGCATTATATTTTGTCTCCTTCCAATTTCAAACTGTCCATAATTGTGAAACCGCATTCTTACTTAGATAATAAATATGCAACAACAAATTACACCAATGAACCTTCTTATAGCAGCTCAACAATCAATACACACCGACTCAATTTATCCTACGCGCCGGATGTTCAACATGTACTCATCATAAATCACAACTTAGATAAAAGAAATCCAATACGATCGACGACCCACGCCAGTGTTTATTATAGAAGGAATCGTTTTATACAAACGCGCTTCATCAACTGACTGTGCAAACTAATCAATAATCTCTCAAAAGCTCAAACTATAATCTGCGTCGATACCGACCTTGTTCAAACCACTCAAGAACAATAAACCCCAGGTGCGTAGTAACCCTCATTCACACCGTTGAATCAGACGACCTTTGCGCGTTCACTGCGAATACGCACAATTCTGGTCTATACGCCGCCGATCCGTTATGTATGTAATTGTGAGCGATTGATAGGTTGAATCAATTAGACCACGCGCGAAATCGTTGTACTAAACTTACCACGCAGCTTTAATCGTTTATCAGCGACAATCATTCTCCAAGAACCCCTTACCCCACTCACTGCTTCATCACAATCATCATCTAACGTCTAATGTCTTCCATTGTTCAATTATCGTTTTTTTATAATGTCTAATATCTGATGTCTAATGTCTTCACTTATTCAATGTTCGTTTTTTTATAATGTTGTAATGTACATCCGTAATAATCCCCTATTAATATATACCATGTAAACTTTCAATACCTAAATTAAAAAAATAAGTCCTATGATGGCTTTGGTATAACTGGTCACTTTTTTTCACAACTCTAATTTAAACTACATAATTCCGGTGTTATGGAGGTCAGACCATCAAATAAGGGTATAATTAAATTTCATCACATCGTTAAAAAACACCCTCCCCTTGCTAAATGTACTTCGCCAGCTATGCAATTCAGCAATATGACATATCAAAAGTTACTGTCTCTCTTACATTTGATATTCCAAATATTACCTTGTATAATATTGGAAGTCGCTATTTGAAGAAGGAGTTGTTGATGATGATATTTAGAAAAGAGCAGTTAAAAACGATACTCTACGCACTCGAGATAGTCCACGGTGCGCAGACCCGGATGGCTGCGGATTCCTTGGAACGGAATGATGAGGTTTCGGCTCATGCGCAATCTAAACGATTGGATGAAATTAAACAGCTGATTACCCCTATTAAGAATCGTTTGGGTAAAAAATAAAATTCCTGAATCACAGTCATTTGCGACAATTCATCATATATAACCACGCCATAATTAATTAGTGGTTACTCCATGAAATCAAGCACCTGTCCGTTAAGCTTGACCCTTATTTCCCGCCACATCGGCATGTACTGATCCAACAATAAAATGAACCTTTCATTATGTGTTCTTTCTACTAAGTGTAACATCTCGTGAAGGATAATGTACTCCAGACACTCGATGCTTTTCTTCGCCAATTGAAGATTAAACCACAACTTCCCAGTATCTGTATTACACGTACCCCAGCGTGTTGTCATGTACTTTATCTGCCAACTTGTCGGTTTCAGACCAGTAAAATTCTCCCACTTAGGAAGCAAACGAGTGACCTCTTTTTTCAACAACTCTCGATACCATTCACGCAAAAAGTTCTCCCTTTGTTCGCTGTTACTTCCTTTGCGAACGGTGAATATCGCCTTATCACCCACCAATTCGATTGCGTATCTATTCGAGTACTCAATTTGAACGATGTATTGCTTTCCCCACACGTACAATGATTCACCGGATACATGTTCTCTTTCAGATTGACGCAGTTGATTGTCAAAATTAGCAACTTGCGTTTTTATCCACCTTATTTTCGTTCGAACAAATCGCTCAATCGCATCATCACTCATTGATACCGGTGCAGACACGCTCACTTTGCCATCAGGTGGTTTCACGTAAAGGTGCATGTTCTTTATTTCTTTTTTGTGAACCTCAATTGATATTCCAGATATGTTAAGTGTCACTTAATATTCTCCTTGTTGTACGACAATGCTATATACATGTTCGACTGTATCTTTGTTGCCAAGCACCCGAAATAGCGCACTCTTGATCCGACGCTCCTTAAACTCATTGTGACGAAAGTCTACTTGTTTGTTTCCACGAATCGCCTTGTCTAATGCAATTGCGAGATTCACATCACTTCCAAAGTTATCATAAAACGCGCGTAATGCAGCGCTCTGTCTGACTTCATCCGGATACTCCGGATTGTTCTCAGGAGATTCCGCTTGCTTGACCAATTCGACGTACTTTTCAAGAAGTTTTTCGTAAGCGATAACCCCTTCACGTCGCGCTTTAATCAATTCATCGAGTATTGCCGACATCTTCTCGTAGTATTTTGGATTGAGCAGTATTTTTTCGACAATCTTTTTACGTATATTGTTTTCAATCGTCTCTGCAGCTGCTGACTTACTGTTTCCTGACAGTTTTTCACCCTGCGAGGTGACAAAATCTAGTAGCGTGAAATCGTCAAACTCACCAATTTCCCGACTATCATCAGCTTTAATATACGTATCAATTAGACGACGCATATCTGCTTCATATGATTTTAAATCGATGAAGTCACCGCTCGCGTTACCAATTGTCTCTTTCAACGCTGTGTAGAATATGACTAATTCACCTATTTTTTGTTCTTCCGCAACGGAATATCCCGCATCTAACATTTCACCTTTGATCTCCGAGTACGCGCGAATCAATCGATTCACAAGTTTATACAGTTTTTCACGGCTCCGTGAATAGGACTCGTCGTCCAGACCGCCAACACCGTCTTCGCCACAGAAATAGTGAATGTACTGTAATTCCAATCGCGGAGCGGGAACTCCACCACATAAATCGTCGAGCTCATCAAGCGTCTCATCCAGATATTTCTTCGCTTCAGTAAGTCGGTCTTTGATAATACCCTTAATATCGTCATCATCATACCCATCAAACGCACCTGATGTATACTTGTTCAGCGCATCCGTCAAATTGCCAAACAACTGCTTATAATCAACGATGTAACCAAACTCCTTCTGTTCACCATCCAATCGGTTTACACGACACACCGCCTGAAATAAACCGTGATCACGCATTGACTTATCAATGTATAAATACGTGCATGGTGGAGCATCAAAGCCTGTCAGCAACTTATCGACGACAATCAGCAACTTCATTTGTGCAGGTTCATCGACAAATTTTCGTTTTACCTCAGCTTCAAAATCATCTGGGGTTTGACCATTTAGCATTTTCGTGTAAACTTCATATTTTTCATACTCTTCTGAATCGTCTGTTTCAGTCCGGAGATTTCCACTGTTCGGTTCAAATGAAGTGACAATTGCACACTGTTTAAACGCACGTGTTTGGAAAATCTCATAATACTTGCACGCTGAATAGATGGAGTCCGCAACCAACATCGCGTTCCCATTACCATCTGCAAGTCGATTTTTTAGGTCAAAGTCTGCTATGATATCCTCTGCGATGACTTCCAAACGCTTCCTTGAACTGTATACGGTTTGCATGGTTGCCCATTTTTCTTTCAACTTCGCCTTCGCTGCGTCGTTCAATCCACGAGTCTTAGACTCAAAATATTCATCAATTCTTTCCTGTGCCGTGATGACCTGCTCCACATCTCGCGCCTGATACCGCAGATCAAGAACAACACCATCAGCAACTGCTTCATCATACTTGTAGGTGTGAATGTACCCTGGAGCAAACACTTCGATACTTTTCTTCTTGTCTTTCACTAAAAGTGGTGTACCCGTGAATCCAATAAAAATAGCACCTGGAATTATCTCTTTCATTGCTTCATGAAGTAACCCACTTTGTGTCCGGTGACATTCGTCAACAAATACGACGAATTGACCTTTTGCTTGGAAACCTTGTGGTAAAGCAGCCTTTAGTTCTTGAATGAACTGCTCCATCGAACGCTTTGATTCACTGCTTTCCGATGTGTTACGTACTCCGAATTTATGAATCAACGTACAAATCAAACGTTTCTCTGTTTTATCTAATTTTTCAACCAAATCAGCGCACGAACTTGTCCGATAGACTTGTTCATCAACACCACGATATACCTTCTCCATCTGATCGTCCAGCTCATCACGGTCCGTGACCAACAGAACCCTTGCATTCGGATTATTGCCTAGAATCCACTTCGATAGCCATACCATCGTCAGTGTTTTACCGCTTCCCTGCGTGTGCCAGATGATACCGCCTTGATTATTACGCAGTTTCAATTGTGACTTCTTAATACCAAAAAACTGGTTGTATCGACATATTTTCTTGACGCCTTTATCGAACACAACAAAGTTATGAATCAAATCAAGCAAGCGACGTTTTTCAAACATACTAAACAGTTGCCAATCCAATTTATCTACTAGCTGCGTACATTTATTAAGGATTTCGATCGATACTTCGTCGAGTGGTTGCGCAGGAGTATTAACTTTATCGTTTTTCCACTCCAGATAATATTTCTCCGGTGTTTCAATCGTACCGTAGCGTAAACCTTCTCCGCTGTTACCCGCCATCGTGAACTGGATCGTTGTAAAGAATGGTTTATTGAAATGCTCTGATTGATTGGATATGTTCTGACGAATCCCCTGCGAAACTGAAACCGTAGATTTCTTCAGTTCAATCACAGCGATAGCAATACCGTTTATATAGACAACCAAGTCAGGACGTCTCTCACTGTTCGATTTAATTGTGACTTCCTCTGCGATTGCGAACTCGTTATTTGCAGGGTTGTCCCAATCAATAAAATAGACGGTCTTATCAGGTTCACCCTGCTGTTCCTTTACTTTCGCACCATACTTCAGCATTGAGTAAACATCTTGATTCGCTTTATATAACCCTGGCTGGAGATTACCTGTTGCTCGTTCAAATGTTTCAACCGCTTTATCAGCCAAGGTACTACTGTATTGCATGCTGTGAATCAGAAAAGATTTCAACTTCTCTGTTATGAGATTTGAATTGATTTGCTGACGCAGATCACCGTAATACTCATAACCCAGAACCTCAACATTTTGAAACAGCTCCACTACTCGATTCTGCGTTGCACGCTCAGCCTCATTAATTTTGGCCATTACCCGCACTCTCCTCAATCAACCGTATTCTTCCGGTCAGAAGTTCGCTCATCATACCCTGTTTAATTTGACGTGCTTTACTGAGTTTCTCAATTAACGAATCAATTTCTTTGTCCATATCAGAAAGTATATTAGCAATTGCTGTCTGTTCATCAAGTATTTTCGGAATTATAAATGTTAAATTTTTAACAATGGATTGACTTATGTTTGGTTGACCAGCACCACTCCCCTGTTCAATAATTTTGCTCCTATTTATAAGCAATAGATAATACATGAACTTCTCATCGATATTCTTCTCGAAAAACATCGCACAGCAAGCCTGATTAGTTGCGGCCTCAATATTTAATATTCCCAATCTACCAATAGTTGCTCCATACATAGCCATTAAAACAGTACCTTTTGGAAACAACTTTGCTGATGAATTATTAAGAGCTTCAGAACTGATTTTTTCAATTGTTGAGTTAATATAATTGTCATTTAATTCGCTTGTTGTAACCCAAGGTATGCTACCCATATAGTAAGCTGGAACACTTCTCGAAGGGGTGCCTCCTGAACTTGTATGGCCAATTTCGAAGATTTTTTTCTCCACCCATTCCCCTTCAAACCCCGGCAACCTACGTTTCCCCGTCAACAGTTCCTGCATCGCACCTTGCTTGATCGCTCGTTTCTTTTTAATCAAATTTTCTAATGACGCAATGTACTCATCTGCGTCGGATAGTGCTGATGCGATGGCGCGTTGTTCTATAATGTTCTCAGGAGCTTCAAATTCAAATTTGATAAAATCTTTTTGATATAAATGATTTATAGTTGAACCTGCAGCAAGTTTAGATAAGAAGTTTTCAAATACATGCGAGTTTAATATGTGATACATAAAAGTTCTATCATATAATTCGTTTTTAGGACGAACCACAAATATACCGCTATTTAAAGTGGCTTTTTTATCTAGAGACTTTACTAAAGCGACCTTTCCAATCGTACCGTCTTTTGTGATTAATATATCACCATTAACTAACTGGATATTAGAATCTTGATAGTATCGATTTTTATTGACGTAGTGACACTTCTCCCAATAAATTTTTCCATTCAAGAAATCGGTGCCCGTAACTAAATAAGCATACCCTTCTTTAAGATACTCTGCCGTTGTAAGTCCCTGCCAACCGATTCTAGCTTTAATTGTTGAGTTCATAGAAAATTCCAAGACACTCCAACCTACCAATGAAATCCCATCCTTTCCAGATGAGATTTTACCTTACACTCCAACTCAGCGACTTCAACTTCGAGTTCCGGTAAAGTACGCTCATAACGATCCGCCAGTTCAGATACCCTTTCCGTGATACGCTGACTAACCAATCTGTATAGTGAGAAAATACCACCTACAATCGACCGATACCACTTACGCTCAAGAAGAAGTTCCAAACACTGCGCTTCCGTTAGATGTTCATAATGTGCTCTTACCTTTTTGTCGAGTGTAACTTTCAAATCTTTCAGCGTTTTTGTTCCTTCGTCCACTCTTGTTATTAAATCAGAAAGATTCTGCAATTGTACGCGATCCTCTGAATCAACACTTTTGTCCTTCAGTTTTTTCTTTAGTCCTGCTTTATCTACGTTTCCAGTATCTTTAATGACCTCATTGATGATAGAATCTTCCTCAAGATTTTCAAGTAGTTCGTCCAGCTCCGCTTGCGCCGATGCGATGATTGTTTCTGTATCATCAATCAGCTTTTGTTCATCACTAAAAAACATTTCAATAACAAGCGTCTTCGGAATTAGTTTACCTTCCCAACCTGACTCTGTTGTTTTCTTATCCTCGGTACCGTCCTTTTTCTTTTTAGTAGTGGTTTTCATGAACACATCAATTTCGCGAGCCGCCTGATACCCATCTTGAACAATCAAGTACACGTCATCTGACATGATGTCATTCCAATATGACAATAAGACTTCATATGCATCGTATTTGTCCACTAAGGTGACAGACTCAAAGTTCTGCAGTATACTCTCCGCTAATTTTGCTATCAACGCTTTGGGTTTGGTGTAATTGCTTATGGTGCGAAGTTGACCGTCAACCTCACCTTTCCACAACTCAAAAGCATTTTCTACTTTGTCGGCATAAGCACTGAATTCTGCATCCGCATAAATCGTTTCTCGAATCACATCTTTCTCAACCGCCAGTGAATAAAAACCTTCACGCAAAGACTGAAATAATGAGTCCTTCAAATTCGGAAATGTGTCCCAATAGAGTGAAAGACTATCAACATCAATGCTTGGAATACCGCCACGCAAATGACCCTCGATATTTTGCAAATCGTCAACGACGCCACCATCGATGTAGCGCGGAATATTAAGATTGTACGCATTTTTTTTCTTGATTTCTTCATTAGGGACAAAACGTGAGTACTTCGACAATTCAATGCCCTGATTAAACACCTTAGTAATCTTATACACATCACGTTCTCGAAGCCGATTTTTGTTGCCGTCTTTGATGAAATCACGACTTGCATCAATCATGAAAATCCCTTCACGATTTTCCGCATTTTCTTTATCAATCACGACAATACATGCCGGAATACCCGTTCCATAGAACAGGTTAGCCGGTAAACCAATAATCCCTTTGATGTACCCTTTGTCGATCAATGATTGTCGGATTGTCGCCTCAGCGTTACCTCGGAACAGTACCCCATGAGGAAGAATGACTGCCGCTTTACCGTTCCATTTTAATGACTTGATGATGTGAAGTAACCATGCAAAATCTCCGTTCTTCTGAGGTGGTCGGTCACCGTACCCATCAAAACGATTATACTCTTTCAATCCGTGTGTCCAGTTCTTATCGGAGAACGGTGGATTGACGACTGCATAATCAAATTGACGCAACTCATCATCGTTGTTTTCCTTTAGAAACTGTGGTGCGGAAAACGCACTGTATCCGCCTTTAATCTCGGCTGTCGCTTTGTTGTGAAGCACAAGGTTCATCCGTGCGAGCCCTGCAGTTACCCCTTCTTTCTCTTGACCATAAATCGCTACTTCTACAGGTGCAGCTTCAGCTGCACGAATCAGTAGAGACCCGGAACCACATGCAGGATCGTACAATGTGGTCTCTCCTGCTTTAGCGTTCTCGATACCGACAACCTTCGCCAGTATTCGCGATACCTCAGCAGGTGTATAGAATTGACCCTTGCTCTTTCCACTCTCGGTTGCAAAGTTACGCATCAAATATTCGTAAGCGTCGCCGATAATATCGTCTCCATCTGCACGATTACGACTGAAGTCCGGCATTTGGTCGCGGAAGATACAAATCAAATCACTCAACTTGTCGACCATCTCTTTACCCTTACCGAGCTTGTCCTCATTGTTAAAGTGAGCGTTATTGATTACCCCGCGAAGATTGTTTGCCTCAGCGAGTTTAGCAATAATTTTGTCCATTTCTTCGCCGATGTTCTTGTTCCCGACCAATGCAACCATATCATCAAAGCTCCCGCCTTCAGGAACCTCAATGTCTCCGTATGCCACACCCTTATACTTATCTGAAACGTACTTCACAAACAACAATGTAAGGATATAATCTTTATATTGCGAGGCGTCCATACCGCCTCGCAAAGCATCACAACTCGCCCACAACGAACTGTATAAAGCACTCTTTTTGACTGCCATAAATTCTCCTCGCTTATCCATTTGTTTATTATGTAAATAGTGTTAAAACCATCATGTGTATAGTATACCCGATTCACATCGAAGGAGCGTAGCATTTAACCAAAACATTCAAAATAAAAAAGTCCTCCTTACAACTCAATCCGCTCATCGTCACAACTCCTCCTTCACACTCCCTCTCATTTTTCACACAAGTCCTCCTAAATTCATTCAATCAATCGATAATGTATATAATGTATATAATGTATATAATGTACTTTGCCCGCTAGTCCCCTATTTATATAACCAGCATCTACCGTATGATCCATAATGTAAAAATCAAGTTACTCATTACAAAGCCAATGTCATCATGAAATTTTAATTATTTAAAAAACTTTTTATACAAGGTAAATCGTCATGTTTGATTTGCTCCATCAAATGAATGTAAAGGTCCGCACATATACACATATGCAGACACTTTTAGCGACCCCATAGCTGCACTCGAATAAACAAAAAGACAACGACAGTGATGTCGTTGTCTCGAGGATATGGAAGGTAAGGAATCGAACCCATAAAGCTACTTCATGCCATTCTGGTACCCGCAAAACCAGACCAATTCCCCTCATGTGCAGTAGCCAGCTCGTCCTGCCGTGTTAACTACTTTAACTGCTATTGACCTTCGCGAATGTTCATGCTATTTGGTCTTGCGGCACAATTGGACATCTTTCAAAAATGGTATCAGGACAAATATCAACACACTCTTCAGGATCTCGTTGGCCGGTCAAATCCCATGCTAATGTTCCATTCATTACTGTACATCTTTCAAAAAAAATAATATCATCGTCTAATTGCTGAAAAATTCCACCACGTTGGATTAACATGTTCGCATCATAAACCCGTACATAACCGTCATCAAAAAACACATGTACCAAACGATTTTCTTTCGGTTGAACACCATATATTTTAGGTCTCATCTTTTTCCCCTCTACGCAAGCGGTACAATTTTTTTCATTACTTTACCTTGTAAGCCATTGTTCCAATTCTCCAACAGCTCTTCCTTGTGTAACTCAGCCCAAGCTAAAACAAGTCTCGCCTGCTTGTTCGGCAACATATTCTTGATAAACGCACCTTGCTGAATATCAAATACGGACTCAATCCCATTGTGTTACCACCAATCAGAGCGGTACGACGCTCTTGAACAATATCATCATCATAGTAACCTTTATTCTAACCGTGGGAGCGGGAGCAAATAAACCTACGTCAATCGTTATCCTTACCACACTTTACTCTCTTAAGAAAACCCTGCGCTTAAATCGCCCATCTCAAACTTCCTCATCACACCCGACTTTATACCTTCATTCAATTCCATCATGTCTTTCGTTTTAATAATGTATGTAATGTTATAATGTCCTCTTTATTAATAAGCCGCCTAAAAAATAAGCTTTGAAATATCCTTTTTGTAATTACGCAAAGTTCTTTATTTCATCAATTTCACTTTTTTCTCCACCACTCACGACCAAAAATTCTAGTCCCAACTTTGATAATATTAATCTCATCATGTGAGGGGAATTGCTCCATCATCATTAACTGGTATCGAGCGCATGGGGTGAATCGCTTGAACACTTCAGATAGAGTTTCCATTTTCACAGACGACGTGTATAAGACGTCAAATTCTACGTTCAGAAAATGATTGTCATTTATCTCATCCAAAACGGTGTTCTTCATGGCATCAAGTTGATTCGCAATAAGTAAATTACCACGCTGAACTGCCACTTCTAATTCTCCATTGATGGTTCGAATACTCATCCGATCTGGCAACTCAACATATAATCTTGCTCGAGAATCATCAATTAAAATAAGATAGCGAACTGTCATTTGTCATCCTCCCTTGAAGGTATCCACTATTCAGACGGCACTCGAAGTGAACGCATGATATCTGAAATTTTATCCTCTGAAACCTGCGGATTAATCGCTTTTTCAACAGCGCGAACCATTCCTTCGATATCCTTCTTATCAGTTAGCAGAATGCTTTTCTGAGCCATGTAATCCTGTAAAGGTTTAACTGGTACATCATTATTCTTGAGATAATCAATATAACTTGGAATTCGCTCCGTACCGGCAACCCATAAGTCCGGTCTTTTGGAAAACTCGACAAGTAATTCGCCAATTCCGGAGCCGAATTTTTCCATTGTAAGTCCCAAAGCCACTTGGGCACCTCTTTCGAGTTTATCGTACTCTTTGATTTCTTTGGATTTTTCAGGATCCACTTCAAAATTACGAATGGCCTCCACATACTCCTCATAAGTTTTGTAGTTTTCAGGCTTGATACCTTTATCTGCTGCCTGAATCGCTTTGTCACCTAAATCTTCAACTTTTTCTGCAGCATCAAATAAACCGAGTTTTTTGGCAATGCTTAATACCGTACTTGCAATGTCAATGACCGTTAACACAGTTCCTATAACCGGATTCAATCGGCCCAACACGCCAACCATCAATTTAGTAGCTGTATTTGATATACCCAATGCTCCACCCAAACTGCTCAATGCCGAACCTAATGAACTGAAAAACCCCATAAAAAACACCCCTTAATTATTGAATAATGTCAACAAGTTTATCTGCAACTAATATTTGTTCCGCTTCGTCATTTGTCTTTTGCAACTCAAGTAAATGATTATAAAAATCCCCTTGATTAACTTGAATGAAGCCAAGTACCTCCCTATATTTTTGAAACCGATTTAGTGATTCATCAATCAATTCCCTCGCGTTAATACCGAGCTCGTCACTGACCCGGATCGTCGCAGCAAATAATTCAAGAAAGTCTGGTAATTTGGTTTTCCCCCTCCAAGCCTTATCACTACTACGCTTTACTAAGCATCTGCGAGCAACTGATAAATATCGTGTCAGTTTCCCCGTGGATTCAATTTCCTTTTCAACATCGTTCATTGATCTGACCAGAGTTGCGAAACGCTTACCAACAATCCCATCTAAATGTTCTCGGAAACTCGGCCAATTCATATGTTTGATTTCTTTATCCTCAAGTTCAGCGCTCGATGTGTCAGCATTTCTGACAACCTTTATATTGACAGGTTTCGTCCAACCTTCGGTGAACATAATAGCTTGTCCCGGTTCCAATGAAGATAAGAACTGTTTTTGTTTGTCATTCATCATCATCGTATCGCCAATCGCTTCCTTATCATCTTTGGCAAGTAACTTATGAATTATTTTTGTATTCGTATTCTTCAGAACCTCTGGCGCTAATTTGTTCGGGATTTGATCGACAATAATCAGTCCCTCGCCGTATTTTCGCACCTCTGCAAGCAGATCAGCGAACATCTCCACCGCATTCCGCTTCGCGCCTGAATCATGTCCATCTGACTTGGAAAGTAAACGATGTGCTTCCTCGACGAGCGTCAAATGGCGAAAATGATGATCCTTACGATGACGACGCTTAATCGCATCAGTCATACGCACCAAAATCAAGCCAATTAAAAACGCCTTGTCCTCAGGTGCCTTCAATTCTTCCAATTCTAAAATCGTTCGACTATCCAGCAACTTTTCAAAATCAATCGATTTTCGACAATTTAACATCTGTCCTTTGCTACCGACAGTCAGATTGTTGAATCGACTCACAAGCGAACCGACATAGTTCTGTTTCAATTCAGGAGCGAAATTTTTCGACTCAACGACCTTATCGAGCGTATTGATAAAATCAGACAATGTAGGGAAAAATATGCCTTCATCATCCTCCCAAGGATCCTCCGTCTTTCGATTCTCATTGATGTCAATGTCCCAACCAAAATCCTCATACGTCTTGTACAACGCTTCTTCCAAAAGTTGCGGCATTGCTGCTTCCATATGAAAAGCGGCGGTGAACGAAGCCTTTAGTAAATCAATGTGTGAACTGATTATAGTATCCCGCAATAATTCGAACGGATTGAAGCGAAATGGAGCTAATTGCTCCTTTCCGAGTGTCCAGATTGTGATACCAAGTTCTCGGAACTGATTGAGCAACACACGATATTCTGTTTTTGCCGGCTCTATCACCAGAAAAGGAAGTTGCGATTCAATCAATAAGCGCTGACATGTCGTCGTTTTACCAGACCCTGTCACACCTGCTACAAAGACGTGCTTCATCAAATTATCGCGAGAAATCAAAACTTGATTACGCGGCAATTCTTCACCTCGTTGCATTACATGCCCAAGCAACACCGTTCGCTCACTACCAACTTCGATTGTCGGAATATTTATCCCGAATTCCACTCCTTCTTGAAGCGGGATTCCAGACACCTCCTTCAAAGGAATTCCCGCCATGATGCTAATTTCATGTGGCGTGAGATATGTGGATAATCCCACAGAACGATTTTTCTCATCAATGGGTAAGCCTCGCAAATGAGCAACCTCAGCAGACAAATTCTCCGGTGCCAAGGAATTAAATGTTTGATAATGAGTAATTAGACTCGTTTCATTTTCACTTGTCTTGCCATCAGTAGATGGATTCCCAAAAGGAACCATCGCAAGCGGCATGACACTCACCGTATCTCCCTGATATGTGGACATCAAGCATGTGCGGAGTTGCTCATAAGTCAATAAATCTTGAGCCAACGCGTACAAACTTGTTTTGAAAAGTCCCTTACTCATGCCCAGACGCAATCGTTTCAATAACTCTTCGTCCAAATATTTCATCGTATCATTCGCACGCTTGTCGAGAATCTCCTGTGAAATCGATCCTCCTCGATTTGTACCGACTTGATTGCTGACACCTACGCCTCTGTTCTTAGTAACTGTGTCAGTCTCGCTCATACCTTTGGTATCGGTTACTGATACACCTTTGCTTGTTCCACGCTGTGTACCTACAGTGGTGGATTGACTCGTTGTGCGACTGGTTGATGATGAATTTTTACCATCTTCATCTGAACTGGAAGTAGAATGTGTAGTACTGAATCCATCTGTTTTTGAGCGGCTACTCCCTTCATTTTCTCCGAGGTTGATACCTAACGCTCGACTATCACTGGTTCCTCTAGCATAGGAATCACTATCTCCTACGTTAATCGACGTGGAAGAACCATCACTCTCACCCGCCGTCAATTGAAAACTGACTTTCGAAACTCGCTGAATCTCATCATACATATCGGAGAGAATTTCAATCTCTCGGTCCACGACTGCTCGTTCAACAGGCTCGCAGACAATGACGATCTGCCATTCTTTCCCTCGCATAGCGTTAATCACGCGGTCAATGCCCTGAACATCAATCTGTTGTTGCGTACTCTGTTGCTTTTCTGTTTCACTGATATTCGGTACGCCAAACAACAAACCTGCACGTTGCATCTTCGCTGCTGAACCAAGTAACTTTTCTTCGATTTCTTGGCGCGATAAGTGATGCAACTTGCTCCCCTGAAAGTGTGCAGCGATTCCCCTGCTCAGAATGTTATTAATATCTTTTGCTTTATACCGAATTTGTTGTTCTGTCAGTCCCTGCTGATTGATACGGTTATTGACAATACCTAGATAAATATCAACCTGATGACCGTTGCCAGATAAAATATAGACAAAATTAAACAAAGGGTTATCAAGCATCGAGACGATACTCTCCATCGCCTCGCGACGGGGGATTTCTTGATCGTGACTGATTGACTTCAGTTGCCAAAATGAACACTCCGGCCAGTCTAGCCGATCGTTAAACAATGATTTTTCCAAAATATCATCGGCACTCAATTGAGTAATCGGTTGCTGACGCAACATCTGCAACCAATTTTTTTCCGTATCCAAATGTTGAATCGCAGTAACATTCGTTGGAAATGGGATTAACTCATTTTCATTCATTGTTTCACCTCGATTTTTTATTTCAACCCGTCGAAAAAGTCCTCATCTTTTTCGAAAGGAATGTGAATAGGAGCCCGAAACAACAATCGGTTATCTTCTTTGTATACTGCAAGAAAAGAAACTCCCCAGTATAATTCGTTCCATGCCACAAAAATGTGTGCCGCACTCCGTGTCTCTTCAACCACAGCTTTCAAATCCGGCACATACGGAAAGTGATAAGTCGACAATTGATTGGCAAATTCACTATCTTTCAAAATTTCTAAGACAGGTCGTTCGGCAAACGATATGTCAAACGGTGTGGTTTTATTTCCAAAAGAATCTACAATCATGTACTCGATACTTTGTGAAAGAACAGTGTCTATCCGTACACGGTGTGTATGGAGGCCGTATATTCCTTTTTTCAACTCTTCAACTAGAATTGCCCGACCTGGGTGGAGTGCGATTTTCCCCTTAGAGATAATGGAAACAAAGTTGTCGCTTACTACATCTTTCGTGTGTAACTCAAATGGCACCGCAATTGGCGACGGCTTAATCTGCAAGCCCCAAGACTGCCCATATTTTAATTTATAGAAATTCAGCACTCCAACCAAACACGCTAATTTCAAATAATCTGAGGTGTCGCGATCAGACTTGTTTTCGCGATTAAAAATAACTGACTTGCCAGGTACAAACTCTTTTAACGTTTCACTGAACAGACCAATTTTGGTAGACTGGCCAGTTAAACGAATCGATGAAAAATCTTGCAACGTTCGGTCTTGGTACATATCATTGAGAAATAAATTCATCCGCTTATATATTGCCGGTCGGTACAACCACTCGATTTCACGAATCGTAAAATCAATATCCTTCGTTTCAGGTTGAAATGGAATTTCTGTCAGTTCGGAATGGGGTGATGTGCGAATCAATAAAGGAAAAACTTCAATCACGTCTTGCGTGATGACCGCATGAGTTCGATCAAACAAGCCAAGATTGGTAAGGTTACTTTGATGGAAAAACTGCTTTTTCACATCCTCTGACATTGCCCAGAGAAAAGCAAAATTTGCTTTCACTCGCTCAAAATCAGCCGATTGACGATACTGATCATATCGTGTGGGAATGATGGATTCTGCTTTTTCATACCAAGCAACTAGTTCATGATACAAATCATGACCTTGATCGACATCTTTGTACATACTGGACTTCGGACTAATCAATTTTTCAAACAATTGAGCATTTTGTAACTGTTCATAGCCGAGTGATTGATTCATCGCTTCGCGATACCCCTTGTCGTACGTGCGAGCGAGTTTGATTTTTGCCAATTGCATCAACAAATAGGTCAGGTTATTACCACCGAAATTGCTGTCTCCATTCATAAAATCGGTTTTGACGTGAAGTTCAAAACCTAATACGCGATCAACGTCAAAATGGTAGGTACACGCCGCTACATCTGTCGTCCCACCGCCACAGTCGATAATCATCGCTTTTTTTTCAGGAGAAATGTAATTGTCACGAGAAACGTCTGTCTGCAGTTGTTTGCGAACTTCGTTACTATATTCAAGGATATCATTGAACAAAACTGCGACACCTTCATCTAGTGAATCTTTCATCTCAAGCTGGTAGTTGGTACCTGCAAACATCTTTTGGAATTCGTCGAGAAAATATTGTTTCAGCTTCACTGGACTTGTAAGATGCAACTTGCGAAAACGGCACTTAAACTGTTGCTCCGCCTCGCGAATCATGAACATCACATATTCACGTAACAACTCACGTCTCGACATTTTTCGCACATATCCATTGATATCTTTTAAATCTTCATAAACATCCAGTTTATGAATCCATCGTTTGATTCCACGAAAAATGGTTGCCTTCGAGCGAAACTCATGGTGATTCGCGAAACGCTCCGCTTCATAGCCAAATAGCAACTTCGGTTGCTCTAAACGACAATCAACAACCGCAATCATCGTCGGTGCCATTACATCCATGTTTTCCCGAAAAAAAGAACGTGACTTAGATGAGAACTTGACGATATTGTTTTCCTTAGGAATAACTTGGATTTGAGCGTATTTATTTGGATAAACCGCATGAAGTGGTGACGATTTTGTGTTCTCCACTTCTTCAAAAACAAACATACCGCACGTCGAATAACTTGTTCCAAAATCCATGCAGAGTGTTGTTTTTTCCAATAATCGGGCTGTTCGCAAGCGCACATCACGAACAGGCACTCGCCACCACTTATTTGATCCATAGACGAGCAAGAAAAATTCATGTCGTGTTCCGCTATCACGTAAATGTTCTGTGAACATTGAACTCGTCTCAGCACTTAGAAACAATCGTTGTTTGTTATCATCTTCATAAACACCCTGAAATACAGCAAGTAGTCCGGCCTCGTCAATTCCTTCCTGATTCGATTTCGGGAAAACTAAGGCAACCGGACGCTCAACATCAATGTCGATATTGGGAGTATCCATATAAACAAGATCTTCGAGTCGAATATCAAAACCTTCATACAGTTGCAATTCGTACATCGGTCGGATTCGCTCTTCAGCGATGTCTTGACTCAAATTCCACCACTCCTGTAATTCCTCTTGAATCTGATGGAGTTTGTAAGAGTGACGTGAATAATCGCTCCACAACTGAGTCTCGCTGATTGTAGTTTGTGACGACACTCTGCTTCCAGAGAAAACGATATGCGGCAAATGATTTTGAAGATATGACTTTTCTTTAAATAGCGTTTTTCCGTTAACGACAATTTCAAGTGGGATTCCGCTTATTTTAACCTGGTGGACCATTGCAAAGGCGCAGTAATCGATGTATTCTGCAACGATTACTCCTTTTTCGATGGAGAGCACATTTCCGTCCAAATCTTGTAATGTAATTAAATCATTTAACTCATGAAACCAACCAGAAAAATCATGGATTACTTTGTTGCGAGATTCATTTTCAGCCATCCATTTCTGAGCCTGGGAACCGAATAGAACTCTCATTTGATCTTGAATTAAGCAACCAATTACATTTTTAGTATCGTTTGAACCAATCGAAACGACTGCAAAAATGACGGAATCTTCAATCTCATAATCAGAACTAGCTATGTGTAAATGAGGTACAATTGAATTTAAAATCGTGTAATCTGGTTGTGCCGAATTGGGTGCTACGGCATACTGGCGTTTTTGCGGACGATTTTGATATTGCTCCGTTGTCAAATGAACCGAAAGTGAGCATTGCCCATTATTCACAGCCAACTTCGCAGATGACTTTGAAGCAGAAATGACTGGAAATATATTGACATCGATTCCGTCAATCCGACAAAATCCTTTGAAAGTCATAAATACAAGCGTGAATTTTCGGTTATCTAGTTGTTGGAACGAAGTTGAATCGATTTTCTCATTTTCATTGCAAAAAAGATGGTATAAATAAACTCTTTCTAATGAGTGATTGACCAGAATTGCGCAAAAAGTCGCAATCAATTCGCCTTTCTTATTCAATAATAAAACTTTCCCCTCTTTTGAATCATAGCCTGAGACAAGAGGTGATTCGCTGTAAAGTTGCAAACAATCATCAATATAAACAGGGAGTGTATCGAAAAACACGAGATCACTAGATCGAGCATTATTTTCTACGAAATCTAGATTGTTCAAAATCTCATCGTTGTTATTAGGTTGTTGCCATTCTCCGGTCAGCAGTAGAGATTCAGCCGTTTTAAAGGGCAAATTTGCAAACGTAGATAACAATACTGATTCCTCATCAAATTCGAGCAAATTGAATAGTTGCTGAAACGCAGATTTATTTAGTTGTTTCAATTTATTGATTATCAAATCCCCGGTTTCTTTACTAACATCTGAAAGTTGATAAATATATTCACGAACTCGCGGGTCAATTCCTTCAGCAAAATAGTCGATAAATTGTTGGATCTCATTCGAATAAAAATGTAAGATTGCATTCGATATATCAAAGTTCAATTTCGTCCAAATATCAAGGACTTGAACGATTTGTTCGTGCGACCATTTACCGAACAGTTCATTGATTTGATCAATATTTTTCGGTTCAATAAGTTGCGCTGGAAGTGAGTAATATTCAAATGTATAAGCAGGACATGAATCAATTTCTTTATCGTATTTATCTATTTTCCAATAAAAACATCTATTGTCAATTATTAAATCAAGTAGATTAGTTTCAATTTCACCAAAATCAATACCTTTTGTTGTTTCAAAATGAATCCCATACTGACCTGGTGGAAGTGCTATATTACAATCACACTCATATTTGCTATCCTCAATAGATTTCGGAGAATTAACTTGCCAAATAAGATTATTTTCTTCAATCGGCGATTTTACACTAGCATTGTATTTAAAAATAGAAACAGACTTAAGATATGATAAATAAGTGCGATTTGATGCTACTCCAGTTTGTACAAATGTCATAGTTTTGGTTGAAGTTAAAACTTTTCGTAGAAAAATCACATTAATTGTTTGAAATGTAGAGTAAACATTAGTTCTGTTCGATAAACGATTACGATCATAGATATTTTCAAGTATTCTTGTCCCTTTTAACAAATCATCAAGAAACATCGTCTTGCTCCTCTCATAAACTATTTTAGACCATCAAAGAAATCTTGATCATTTTCGAACCTTTCAATTATTGGTCGATAAAAAACGATTCGACCAGCCTCCCTGTACAGTACCAAAAACGAAACGCCCCAATACAACTCGTTCCAAGCAATAAAGATATGTGCGACATCCTCACGAGCCATACTCTCTACGATTTGATATTCGGGAACAAATGGAAAATGACATTCAGACATTATCCTTACGAATTCGTCATGTGATACAACTTCTCCTGTTGGCTGATTCTTAAAATCAACGATAAATTCGCGCTCATTTCCAAACGAGTCTTCCAATCGATACTCCAACACCATTTTTTGCACTGTTTCAATCCGCGCGCGGTGATAATAGAAACCATGAACATCTGGTTTCAGTTCACGTTGCGATTTCAATGCCTCAGATTTAAGCGCCAATCGCTCCTTTGGTATGACCACTTCATATAGGTCCGAAGTCGGTGGTTTACGTTTTAAATGATATGGAACAACAATCGGTTTCGATTCAATATGCAATTTCCAAGAAGAAGCTCCTGATTTCAGTTGTTGATAATCCAACACACCAACCAAACATGCTAATTTCAAATATTCCGACATATCACGGTACGACTCATTACTACGATTGAATACAATCTTTTTGCCCGGCAAAAATTCCTTCAAGCTTTCATCAAACAATCCAATTTTAGTCGACTGACCGGTCAAACGAATGCTAGCAAACTCTTTCAGTCTGTCAGTCTCATAAAGGTCATTTAGAAACACATTCATTCGATCGTAGATTGCACCTCGATACAACCACTCCAACTCGCGAATACTGAAACTGAGGTCATCGCCTCCCGACTCTTCCACATCCCAAACTTCGGAAATCGCCACCAAGTTCGTTTTTCCTTCCAAACGAATGCGTAGCGGGATATGTTCCGTCAAATCCTGAACGATTACGTTTGGTCGGGTCTCGAAGAATCCAAGATTCGTGATGTTGCCCTGTCGAAAAAACTCTTTTTTGATGCTTTCTGACATTGCCCAGAGAAAAGAGAAATTACTTCGAACGATGTCATAATCTGCAGAGTCGTGATAGTTCCCGTAACGTGTCGGAATGATGTTCTCTGCGACTTCATACCACCGATTAATTGCAGTATACAAATCGCGCTTTTCATCGACATCACGATACAGATTTTTCTTGGCAACGATCAATGTTTCGCACAATTGTAGATTCGAAAGTTTGTCGACACCCAACTCACGATTCATGTTTTCAGCAAACGTCGGTATGCAAGCGCGAGCAAGTTTGATTTTCGCCAATTGCATCAGCAGATACGTTAAATTGTTCCCACCAAAGTTGCTATCTCCGTTCATGAATTCGGTCTCCACATGCAAATCGAAGCCAATGTCTGGGTCGGCATCGAAACGGTAACTGCATGCCGCCACATCCGTTGTGCCTCCACCGCTATCAATGATCATCGCTTTACGTGTTGACGAGCTGACAATATCACTTCCTTTTAACGATTTCTTGAATGTATCTCCATACGCTATTATGTCGTTGAATAACACCGAAACTCCCTCGTCCAGCGCATTCTCTTTTTCCAGAGTGAACGTACGCCCTTCCTCAGTCGGTTTATTCAACATCGAAGAAAAAGCATCAAGAAAATATTGTTTTAACTTAACCGGACTGGTCAAATGGATGTGGCTGAAGCGACATTTGAATTGTTGTTCGGCCTCGCCGATTATGTAAAGCAAATAAGCACGCAATAAATCAAAGCGCGTCATTTGTAATACCCGTCCTTGAATATCTTTCAGTCGCAACTGATCTGGTGAGTCGATTTTGTGAATCCATCTCTTGATGCCACGGAAAATCGTTACATTTGTTCGGAATTCATACGTAGCTGCCCAGCGTTCCGCATCGTAACCGAATAGCAAAACAGGAGTCTCACCACTGCAATCCTTAACAGCAATCACGGTCGGTGCCATCACACTTGTCTCATTACGCAGAAATGATCGCGGTTGCTCGGCGAACTTCAAAATGTTATGGCTCCGGTCTTTTACTTCAATATGTGCATAGCGATGTGGGTTCGCTTCATGGAGTGCTGAAACTTTGGAGTTCGGTGCTCCATCAAGTTCGAGTGAAAACATTCCGCATGTCGAGTAGCTTGTACCGAAATCCATACAAAGCGTAGTCGCTTTCATAATTCGCGGCTGATATACCTTGACGTCACCAACTTTTGCTCGCCACCATTTGCCATTGGCATGTGCAAGTAGATAAAAATCATGTCGAGTCTCGCGGTTCAGAAGCACATCCGTCAACATATGTTCACGCTTCGCTTTCAGGAACACGCGATGATATGCCTCATCGTCAGGGATCGACTGGAAGACTGCAATCAAACCCGCTGCGTCCTCATCATGACCGGGATTGTCTTTGCGGTGTACTAGTACAACCGGCATCCTCACATCCAAATCGATTCCTGGAGTATCCAGATGAACTAAATCTTCTGGTCGAATATCGAGTCCTTCGTAAAACACGAGATTGTGCATAGCACGCAATTTATCGGTGTTGGCGTCGATTGCAGTGTTCCACCAAGATTGCAGTTCAGATTCAATTTGAGATATGCTCATTCCTTCTTCTTCGCTGACTTGCTCCAACGATGAGCTAGAAGAACCGCCTTTGCCAAACGTGATGTGTGGCAAATAAGCTTGTAACAAATTACGCACTGATGAATACCGCTTGCCGTTGACTATCAAATCAAGCACCAGGTTACGCAGTTTCAGTTGGTTTTGCACATTTTCGAGAAGACTATCAATATAAAAAGCGACGATTTTGCCTTTTTCGACGACGGCTACATTTCCGTTCGGGTCTCTGAGTTCAATCGTTTCCGTCAGGTCGATAAACCAGGTTGACATGTCTTGCCAAACCTTGTCGCGGCTCTTTTCGTCTTGTTTTATCCATTCCATAGCTTCGTTTCCAAAAAGCAGTTCGGTACCGGAAGGAAGTAAATCTATTACTCTGCTATCAGATAGACTTTCACTCTTCTTAAAACGTTCAAGTCTACTTTTTTCAGTGCTCGGCGTATTGTTGCTGGCAATTGACCGCACAGCGACAATGGCAGAATCTTTGATTAAACCGCTTGAAAAGCGGAGTACTATACTTTCAGTATTAATTAAGGAGTAATCGGCTTCTCCATTTTTAAGTGGCCATGCGTAATGCCTGGACTGTGGGCGATTTTCAAAATGTTCGGGTTTAAACTGTGAAGACATTTTCCAAGCGTTATCATTCAATTGCAGTGAAAATTTCGTTTTTTTCGTATCATGAGTCGAGAAAAACTTCACTTTAACATCTTCTAATCTGATGACACCATTTGTTGTTATGACGACAAGACTGAACTTAACATTTGTTAATCGAAGGAAATCTTCGATAGAAATCATGTCGCTAGGTTCACATGTCAATGCATAGCGATAATTATCTTTTGAACTGTCTAGAGTATTTTTGTTGCGGACATAATCAAATCCAGTAGTCGTAGTATGTGATAGAAGATGGACATCACATTTTGCGATTTTCTGTCCGTCCGCATTTACAAGCAATGCATCGAAAAGTCTTCCGCTAGAGTCACACAGAATTGGACTAAGCAATTCCAGTTGAAAATGATCCTCGGATCGTACAGGGAATCCACTAAAGAAAATCAATTCGCTCATTTTGGCTGATGAGTCGATTTTAGATTCAGAAAGTAACGCAGATAGGACTTCAATCTGCTCGGTCCATTGTGAATTCGTGTTAAAAAACCATATTTTTTTAATTGGCTGATCTTCTAACAACTGAACCAGATGCTCGCCGTCTGCTCTACTCAGTAGTTTGAGTAAATAAGATTGTTGTTCGATATTATCGAGTGAAATCAATCGATTCAATGCACCGGAGAATGCTTTCGAATCTGACGAAAATGCTCGAGCAACATTACTACAAATATGAAAATCCATCTCAGTCAAAAATCTATGTATAAAAGAAATAAAAACTTCTTTTGCTACGATTTTTAATGTGCTGAAAAGTTTCGTGGAGAAGGATTCTCCTAATGATTTCAATGTACTAAGATATGATTTCAATTGTTCAGGAGATATGTTTAATAGAACATCTGATAAATCAATTTCGATTTCATTCCAAATCTTAAACAAGAAAGTCGCTTCATCGTCTGATAATTTTGTAATCAATTCGTTAATTTTAGTTACATTCGATTTAATTATTAAATTTTCGGAAATACTATAATATCCAAATCCATAAATGACAGAACCGTTATTAATGTGACCCCATCCAAATCTCCAGAGAGGATACTCTGTTCGAGGATAATAATTATCGTATTTAGGGCAAATGGGAGTCGTCGATAACATCTCAATTTCTTGATTATTAATTAATCCTTCAGTGAAGGATACTTCTTTATACCCACACAAATCAAAACCTAAAGTATAATGATTCGGGAATAGGATTTTATTTACTTCAACCCAATTTCCATCATTTACGCCTTGATAATTCGCAAACTGTTCTTCTTTCAGTTGAAATTCATTCGAATATCTCATTGAAATTTTTGCAGACCATGCCCCAGGTAATTCGCAGTAAAATTTCCTTAAAAATAATAGTTTCTTCACTTTAAAACTAGGGTATACGTAAGAATATACTTCAAAACGAGTATCTCTATGAATCCCTTTCATCTTGCCTCCTCTTACAATTTCCACACTTACACCTCCATCAACTCATTTTATCATTTTATTCCATCAAAGAAATCTTTATCCTTCTCAAAAGGCAATGTCACCGGCTTATAAAATAACAACTTGTCCTCTTTCTTGAATACCGACATTTTAAAGTACATTTCTTTTATAAATATAATTCAAGTTACCTCAAAATCAGTTTGTGAAAATCTAAAAATTTAATTATGTGTCTTGCCACCTGTTTTTATCTCAATCAAACTAAATTCCTCCCGCAAAGTGAAACTAATTGTTTAATTTACTTTATAATTCAATAACTGTCTGACCTTCTCTTCATCCACAATTCCAGCCTCATTCAAAAACACACCTGGCACACCGCCACTATAAACCCGCACGTTATCCTCACCAAAAATATCGATTGCAGCATCTATCGTTTTGCGTAAGTCAGTTTCGACTCCAAGTCGGCTCTGCAACGATGTAAGTTTCCCCTCACACACCCAGTCCCCAGTCAGATTTTCCGCATCATAACCGACGATTGAACATTTACAGTGACTTCCCGTTTCACTATGCCTCCCCTTACGTGCCGCAAGCAAACTTCGATAGATTACATCATCCTCTGGTAGTGAGTAGCCCATAAGTACGATATGTTCGGCTCCTTCAAGCGACACCCTCATATCACGTTGGATTTCTTCGATAAAAGAAGGATGCTTGCCTTTAACATTACTCTGCATAACAATCGGTGTATCTTTGACCCCCATTAGTGTTCCACAGTAGGCACACTGATAAGCATCAAACAGACCTTTAGTTTGAGCTAATTGTTCCTCTTTCGATCGAGTCTTAAATCCTTTTGACAAAGTGGGTAACAAATGAGGAGGAAATAAACTTTTGCTGAACATGTCCCATTCATTTCCCAAGTACATCGTCAACTTTCCGCAATTTGGGCACTCGCGCCAACCCGTGCAACCATGAGGGAAATAAAATTTACCAATGCGAACGCGTTTATCGGATACATGCTCATCATCATTGACGCGTTGTACGACCGTTTCATTAAACGGATACCACACATCCGGTGTATCACCGTCGACTTTTCTAACACCCATAAAGTGTCCCAAGTCATGGAACATTTTTAATGGTGCTGGATGTTTATCGCCAAAATGAGGGCGTAAACCATGATCGTTATAATCCTTATTCGAACAAAACATGAGCCAAAGCAACAGCGGATCCCAATTCATTGAGATCACCGAGAAACTATGCAAGTAAAAACTGCGCTCCGTTATCTTTTTACCCGACTCGTTGTATTTCTCGTGTGCCTCTTCCACCATCAAATCGCGCAACTTATCGACAAGCCCGCGATACTGATCAAAAATATGTCGTTTTTCACAAAGACTCTTTTGATAATCCAACGTTTGAAACAACAAAACCAGCATTTTCAGTGCATTTCTCGCACTGTCAAGCTGGTAAACATCAACAAAGTAAGGTGGACTGCCGTTTTTAGCATTGACGTAAAATCCTTGTCTTTGTGAAATGTGCAAATCGATTAAATTAAACAAATCGATGAGTTTGAAGTTGTTCCTACTCGCCCCTGGACACATCATCAGCAAATCACCTAGTAAACGAATATCATAGGTTTGCCGTAGTTCCCTTATCCGCCAATTTGCTTCTGAATGACTTAACATTGGTGCGCATTTCATAAAAAGCGATACACTACGTTCATCTGCATCATCATGTTCCAGAATATAAAATAAGTCGACAAGCCCTTTGTGAACGGATTCATCATTCGCTCCAAAAACTTCTCTGACTCTTTCATATAAATCATCTTTATAATCAAGACTAAATAATTTATGTAGCGATTCACTAAGGCAAGTTGTGGTTCGCATACCTAGATTTCTTGTTGCACCAGCACCCCAAAAGATAACTGTTTTCGGCCAAGTCGGATTGTAACTAGTAAACTCTGTCATCTCATTCAAGCCTTCATTTGAATTTTAGCAATTCGAATCGAGTGCACTCTGGAATTATGTAGGATTGAAAAGATCGTCCCAATCTCCACTACAAAGCAAGCTTTTAGCTTTCTGAAAAAGATTTCTTGCATAATCCCTACAAACTGCTGCGGAATTTGAATCTTCGTCTCTTTATTCACCAGTCTACCAAGGTATGAATCTTGCATACTTACATTTTGACTAAATTGATTCTGATCACACCATTTTACAAACAAATTATAATTATCTTTTACATTGCAAAAAGGACTAGATGTGAATCCAGCTACTCCGACAATCGTGCACTCCATCGGGTAATTGTTAGTGTCATTGTAGATTAGTTCTTTCACCGTAGCCTCTATGAAATATTTTCTCGTTCTTATTCTATCTTTGACTCGGGTAATTCGTTTTTTCGTTGACATTAATTTATCTCCTCAAGCAAAAATTCCAATCACTAATTCGCCAACAATAACATTCTAAACTACTAGGATATACAAATAATGTCCATATAGTAAAGAAATCTAAGAAGAATTCTTTAGTTGTTGATTATAGTAACGTGTCGACAATAAGATGTATTTCCAGCAGTGTTTTACTGGTTCAAATTACCTGTGAACAGTTTCTTAACTCCATGTTATGAAGAGTATCATATGTGTTTGAAATCCATTCCAGAAAAGATTCCATTGTTTTTCCCTTCACACAAAGCATCCAACCAACCTTCAATGTCAGTTGTCGTTTTCTCCAGTTGATTTGCATAAAATCACGAGATAATTACTATTTAAGTTCCGAAAATTATAATTCTCCATAATTGAGGATAAATCCTGCTAATTGCCGATAATATGTAAAATAATTAGCATCACCCATAAAACTCAATCACCAACGCCTCAAATTTTCGAGTCTTCTGTTCACTGATCTCGAAGTCCATACTAAAAATCGAGCATCACCTTCGCAAGTTCGTAAGTCTCCGGACTCTTCTTACCGGCTCTCTCTAAGCAGATGGTCCACATCTTTTTGACTACACGCTCGACTTTCACTTCGTCATACTCTTCAAGCACCGCCAGCAAATAATTGTATAACGCATAAAACGGCAAATTCGGCGAAACCTCAAATAAACTTCTCATGTTGTATCGGGCTAAATATTTGACGATTAATATTTTCATGTCTTCTTCACAACCATCGAGCACCTCGATCATCACGCGGAATGAAAGATGAAGTCCATTGACGCTCAATTTTCATAGCACAATGAAACTAAAACATCGACTAACTCATCGAACCTACCAGGAAGTCTTTTCTGTTTTGAGTTGTCGATTTACTGCAGTAATATCGACAAATTCTTTGATTTTATTTTTCATTTCACGATTACTTGAATAGAGTTGACCTTGTCCCAAATTGTAAGAGAGAGAACACAGTCTTGGTGCCAAATGTGCCAACGACACATTGCGCCTGTCGAATGAAATCATGGGTTCACTGCTTCATTTAATAATCCAACAAAATCCGCTCAAACTTACGAGTCTTTTCAACATCCAATTCAGTATTCATGTAAAAATCTCGCATCACAACGGCCATTTCATACGTGGCCCGGCCCTTCGCACCGACTTGCTCGAGGCAAAATTCCTAGTACTTAAGTGCAAAACGCTCAACTATGACCAGATTAAAATATTACTACTGTTTATTAGGAAAATCTGTAGAGACGAAAAACATCTCGCACACGTCATACTCGACTAAATAATAGACAATTAATATTGAACATCCTCACAAGGCGAATCAAACGCCTCTAGCATGATTTGTTGCTCTCCCAAACTGAGCCAATCCCCCTTGGTTATTGCCAATATTCACTTTTTCGTGCATTCCTGAGACGATTCTATAGCAGTTAAAGTAGTTAGTTCGTCCTGCCAGCTGAGTTACTGTACATAAAAACTGGAGACAACTTGCGAACGTGTCCAGACGCGATAAACGACTTTAACTGCTATGGAGTAAGATGTCGATGCTTGCGGATCGACCTCAAAAATGAATAATCATCCAAGTGCAGTGATAAACTTATTCGAAGATAGCGACTTTTTCCATCCGGCTTTCAAGATGAAGCTCAATAGATACCCGCGCAATCCTTCAAAGCCTGTATGTTCTAGTGTTAAAGTCGTTCCACCATCTTCAGCACTCAACTTCCAAGTTACGGTTGTAGGTTGCTTCATCCAGTTCCCTGCAAAAGAATACACAAGAAGTTCCTGCTTACTTACTTGCAAAAGTTCACAATGCATACGTCCATCCCAAGAACCTTGAGGTTTCGATACAAACGAGAACTTGAAACCAATCGGCATTTCATCCAAATTTCCTGGAAGGTCATTTTCCGTGAACCAAGTCGCCAAAGCATGTTTATTTGTCAATGCAAACCAAACTTTATCAATGGTATGGGGATAAAATCGAGTGATAGAAATCTTTTTTGCCATTTATTATTCATCCTCTGAAAATTTGTCTAAGAATCGACCCAGTTCATCTAACTTGTCTGTCCACAACGGCTCAAACATTTGAATCCACTGATTGACGCCCTGCAAAGCATGTCCTTGTAATTTGCAACGTGTTTCTCTACCTAACTTACTCATCGAAATTAAACCGGCATCTTTCAAAACTTGTAAATGCTTCACAACTGCATTTCGACTTAGGGGAAAATGGTTGCAAAGTGATGCAATCGAATGTTCCCCAATCATTAACACTTCCAGTAGTTTTCTTCTTGTACGATCACCGATTGCAAAAAACACATCCGTCTCACTCTCTATCTGCATGGTTGTCACACCTCAATTATAACACCATTAAGTGTTAATTTTTATCATAATATAACACTCATGATGGTTATGTCAATGAAAGCACAAAAAAAACGTGACCGCGTTCGTCACGTTTATAAATCAACTCATATTATTAAGAGTATCTACAATTACTTTATCATACATAGATATCGAACGAGTTGCTCATCCTCAAGAACAGCAATCATATCGGTAAACAAATGAAGATCTTGATGAACAGCATATTCTTCCAGTGCATTAAAATACTCAAGCCTTGATTCTTTTTTGATTGAAATTGGCAAAAAACCATTTACCATCAACTGATAATTCATAATCAACCGAGATGTTCTACCGTTCCCGTCCGCAAACGGATGAATTCGCACAAATTCAGCATGTGTCCAAGCAGCAAGTTCAATGACATTTTCAAACGTTTTTTGTTCTAAATCAAAATAAAAACCTTTGATTTGACGGTACATTTCATTTGGTGAAGGCGGAGTATGTGCAGCTCCAGATATGTATACATCAACATTCCGGTAAACTCCACCGATCATTATGTTTTCCATTAAAATAGCATGAATATCTTTGATAATATCTTCATTTAAAGGACGTTGTTCATTGATACACTTTTTCACATATTGAAAAGCTTTATTATGGTTCACAACCTCATACAGCTCACGTAATTGTTTTCCACCAACGGAAATCCCTTCTTCAAGAACAACTTTTGTCTCAAGTAGCGTAAGAGTATTGCCCTCAATTGCCGTAGAATGATGGGTGTATTCGACATCAAAAGCCTGAGAATAACTATTGACTGTATAATCCGAAAGCAAATATTTCATCTTATCATATTTACGTTTTTTGCTTAATAACTCTTGATAATTCAACGATTTCACCTCGGAATCATTTAACTATTTTTAAATTCATTCACATTATAGACCATTTGGAGTCAAATGTGCACAAAAAAGACGCCCAGACTGCAATATGTAGACCGAACGCCGATTTCACAATTCCAATTATGCAACCACTGTGGTTTGCACTAATGCTATAAAGCAATACGCTCTGCCGTGTTAACTACTTTAACTGCTATAAAATTAGTATTATACCCGTGACAAACAATTTTCAGACGAAAAAACATTCCGCATTTTAAACTCCGCCGGACTTTCCGCAAGATACACTAATCTCAATAAATCCGGTGGATTCCCCACAAAATACGGATCCTTCAAATAGTATTTCGAGTCGAACACCCATACAGGAATTTGCAAACCTGACTCACGCGCGAGTTTGTGGACTGCTGATGCAATAAGAGCAAGAGTACAATCATCTAAAGAAAGTCGGTCTGCCGACTCATTTATCATCTCAATTTTTTCCACTTTTTCCGCAACATAAAAAGCGTCTAAAAACATCGACCACGCGAATGTAAAATCTCTTCCAACGCTCAGATACTGATTGATAATCGATACCATATTCATGCAAACAATCCCTCCGCAAACGCGACTGTCCTCACACTGAGAAACTTTCGCGGAACATACTTTTCAACAATATCCAGTACGTCAATGTAAGAATTAAGTTTCAGATGATTTTTAAGAAAAATCGCATCCTCGCGGTCCTTGCTTCCCTCTCTTGCAGCATAGCATTTCATCGCCAAAATATATTCTGCAGTCGCTGACTGAATTTTTAGATTCGAGTATATTTTCACTTCAACATGTGGTGGATTTGTGTAAATAAACCCCTTGACCCCATCGTTCAACCAATCCTCTTGTATATTCATTTCCTTGGCAACTTCTTTGGCCATTTGATACAAATCTGTTTTCGGTTGAAAAATCGCATCAACATCGCGCGTGTATCCTCGACTTCCGAACACTAGACACATGGATGCGCCACCGAAAATGATAATTTCACCGTGCTCGTCGGCTTGAGCTAATCTTTGATTTAATTTTTCGAAACAAGCCAGCATCAGTTGTTTATCTAAATTCACATCTTTGTTCATCATATCCCCAACCACTCGAAATTTATATTCCTAGTTCAATTATACCCTAAATTGAAAAAGAGGTCGACGCATTCGCATCAACCTCTGAATTACGATACTGAAACAATCCCATAAATAGTTACCCAACGGTCTTTTAATTCACTAAATCAACGGACCGCCATTCACCTTATTAAATCCTAGATTTAATTCTATATATTCTAATCTAGTCATTGCAAAAAACTAGATTTTCTAGTCTGCCGTTTGAGCTACTGTACATAAAAACTGGAGACAACTTGCGAACGTATACAGCTGCGTTAAACGACTTTAACTGCCATGAAATATTTTCAATAGATGAAATGGACAAAGTTATCGACAGAAAAACAGATCCAAAACAGGGGGAGCGTATCGACAGTCCCCATACCTTCTAATTACATAATTTGACTGCTTCCCTAAATGCTTGGGCCAGATTCCCATTGCGTATGGATTTACCGATACAAATCGCGTCTTCTTCGGGATGTTCAAATCCATTTTTCACATTTTTTGACGGCTCAATTTTGTACCCTTCATCAGAATACCATTCTACGCTTATGAACCTCATGTTCTGAATTGCTTTTGCATATCCTCTAATCTTAAGAAGTTTCTCAATAACTGATGGCCTTAATTTCCCATTAGGTTCTATGACATTCCACTCATCCAATGCGCGAAGTAAATATGATTCTATTTTTTCATCGGAGTACCCTCGATCCAAAACATGATGCATGTCAAGGTCGCAAGTTACTCCTCCCCATTTTTTTGAAATCCCTCTTGGAATAATAATGATATCTTCATTTGATGTAATGTAAACACTAACCAATTTATATTTATAACCCACAACAAACACCCTTTCCGCAAGCTTAACTTTAATGAGGATTAAGTCCTAAATCAACCACACGGGGACCATCAGATTTTGTCGGTCAATAGGTAACAACTCGCGAGAGACACATATCAAATTGCCTGTACCCATTCGTTTCCCTGTCTTCTCAAGTGCCTTGAAATGTCGAATCGCATCTGCTTTTGGCGTCCCAGACTTCTTCACCTCTATCGGATATAACACATCGTTCTTCTCGATCATTAAATCGATTTCCTTGCCATCTGTATCACGGTAGTAAAACAACGGAGGCCGCTTGCCAGCATTCAAAAAACTTTTGTAAATCTCGCTAACGACATACGTCTCAAAAAACGCTCCCGACATCGCCGAAACCTCAAGTGACTCAGGATTCGTCCACCTTGTCAACCACGCACAAAGTCCAGTGTCCATAAAATATAGCCGTGGCGATTTCACGATCCGTTTCAACGCATTATTGAAATACGGTTCAATCAAAATCACAATTCCAGACGACAATAGCATCGATAGCCATTGTTTCGCGGTCGGTGAACTGATGCCCACATCTTTTGCTAGTTCCGAGTAGTTTAATAGTTGTCCCGTTCGTGCAGCACAGGCAGTCATAAACCGCAAAAATGCCAATTCATCTCCAACCTGCGTCAATTCGCGAATATCACGCTGTAAATACGTATTGACGTACGAAGAGTAGAAAAGTTCGATGTCCTGTTCCGTTTCATAAAGTGCCGGCATCGAACCTTTGTGGATTCGTTTGAAAATCTCTTGAACATTCATTTCTTTGGCGGTTTTTAATTTATCTGATAATGAATCAAAATCAGGCTGATATGCGCCTGTGCTACCTTCTGAAATTTCTGCTTGAGACAGCCCTTGTATGGGAATCACCGCGACTCGACCAGCTAAACTCTCGCTTACATTTTTCATCAAATGAAACATCTGCGAACCAGTCAGCCAAAAATCACCTTTTCGCCTATGTTCATCTACATACATTTTTATATATGGCAGTAACTGCGGTGCATATTGAATTTCATCGATAATAAGTGGTGGTTGATATCGTTGCAAAAAAAGTTCGGGATCGGTCACTGCCAACTCACGAATCACAGGGTTATCTAAAGTAACATAGGTTCGATCAGATTCAGCCATCGTTCGTAAAAGCGTAGTCTTACCCACTTGTCGCGGTCCAGTTAGTAATAACACTGCATAAGCATGATTTGCATTTTGAATCACTTGTTCTAAATGGCGATTGATGAACATAGCACACCTCGGTTATTTTAAAGTGCAGATTTATTATAAACGATTTTCTGAAGTTATTCCACAACAAAAAAACGACGCCCAGTCTGCTTTACTGCAGACGGAACGCCAATTTCCAAAATTCCAATTAATAAGATTTGCATTAGTGTTTCATGGCAATACGTCCTGCCAGCTGAGTTACTGTAACTCAGATTAATACTTTATTGATTTCTATATCGATAAATCATCAACAAAAATTATTTTCATACTTTAAAGTAAAAAAGTTTATTATTCTTTAAAAATTGTGTATAATAAAACTAAAAGTTTATTGTGGGAGGAACTCAAATGTCCGAACTCATCGCAAGATCAGAGTACATGCGCCAACTTATCGATCACAAAGACATCGATTTGGTCAAAATCGTAACCGGCATTCGTAGATGTGGAAAGTCTTCATTACTCGAATTATTCCACACACATCTCATTTCTTCCGGCATACCCGAGAACTGCATTATTCATATGAACTTAGAGTCGCTGAAGTACAGAGATCTGACCGACTACCTCATATTTTATGATTTTGTCAGCACGCGAATTTCTCAAAGCGGAAAAACGTATTTGATTTTCGACGAGTTGCAGTCAGTACAAGGTTGGGAAAAAGCAATCGAGTCATTTCGGCTCGATTTTGATGTCGATATTTACATCACCGGCTCGAACGCATACTTGCTGTCCACTGAGTTTTCAACCTTACTCTCAGGTCGCTACATCGAAATTCGCGTGCTTCCCCTGTCATTTAAGGAATTTTTAACTTTCTATGATTTTGGCTCCGAGGTCACCGTGGAGGATCAATTTCAAAAGTACTTACAGTTTGGTGGTATGCCCGTGCTCCGCCAATATATGTTCAATGAAATTCGAAGCAATGAGGCTTTGGAGGCTATCTATGCAACGGTGGTTTTACGTGACATATTGCAAAGAAACAATACTTCCGATCAACACATTTTGAACAAAGTCGTTCGATTTCTCTGTTCAAATATCGGCAGTATCACATCCCCGAACAATATCGGCAACATCCTTTCCAGAGAAGGAGATATTGAATCAGCAAAAAGTGGTAAAAGCCAAAATGTCGCTGGCAAGACGGTCAGCAAGTATATCTCGATGCTACACAACGCCTTCGTGTTCTATGCAATTGGTCGCTACGACGTTAAAGGTAAGCAATTGCTAAAAACATTAGAAAAAAACTACATTATCGATTTAGGGTTCCGCAACATGTTGCTCGGTTACCGCGATGCAGACCGCGGACACATTCTGGAAAACGTGGTGTTTCTTGAACTGCTTCGTCGCGATTTCAGAGTATACATCGGAAAAGTGGGCGAAACGGAAGTCGATTTTGTTTGTGAGAAACCGAATGACAAAATGTATATCCAAGTAACTGAGAGCATGTCAAACGAAGATGTACGACAACGTGAACTTCGCCCATTGCAACGAATTCAGGATAACTATGAGAAAATCATTTTGACGATGGACAAAAGCTACATTCGTTCTTATGACGGAATTAAAGTAATGAATATTATGGAATGGTTACTTTCGTAAAGAATCAAATACTTTTCAAAATAAAAAAGCAACACATCATTGAATGTTGCTGCTTTTTACTATGGAGCCATGCGGAATCGAACCGCAGACTGGTCGCTGCCAGCGACCTGTTTTCCCCCTAAACTATGGCCCCTTGAACTATTCTGTTGCGAATTTACACTCATTTTCGGGTAGTGCAACCGACTTAGTCGTCCTCCCAAACTGAGCTAATCCCCCTCGGTATTTCCATTATGCACTTTTCAATCTTTTTGGGGCAGTGAAACCGACTTGCTCGCCTTCCCCTAAACTATGGCCCCTTGTATCTATTTTGTTACGCCTTGCAGCTCATTTCAGGGTAGTGCAACCGACTTAGTCGTCCTCCCAACTGAGCTATGGCCCCGTTTTTATGAACACGAAACGTATTATACAATCTTCGAACGCTATTTACAAGCCAATCACCAACAAAACTCAGTCGTTTTTTCCGCGGGGCATGCCCGGCGTTTTGCGCAAAAGTCCGTTCAGTTCATCAATGAATACGTTGATGTCTTTGAATTGGCGATAAACCGATGCGAAGCGCACGTAGCTGACTTCATCTACTTCGAATAGTTGTTTCATCACAAGTTCGCCGATTTTGGTGCTCTCGACTTCGGAGCGAGCCTCGGAGCGCAAGTCGTTTTCGACGCGTGTGACGACGGCCTCTAATTGCTCGGCTGTGACTTGGCGTTTTTCGCATGCTCGAAGCAAGCCACGCAGCACTTTGTCGCGGCTGAATTCTTCGCGGCTGCCATCTTTTTTGATGACCATGAGCGGAATTTCTTCGACCATTTCGAATGTGGTGAAACGACGTCCGCAGTTTTCGCATTCACGGCGCCGGCGGATGGAACGGTTTTCGTTGGCTGAGCGGGAGTCGAGTACTTTCGTATGGATATGATTGCAGTATGGACACATCATGATTGATCACGACCTTTAGTCAATATCATCCTACATTTACCATAAATATTTTGTGAAACGCTTTCGCATACTACTGTCACCAAAGTCAAAGGAGGTGAATCAGATGGCACAAGGAAGTTCCCGTTCCAGCAACACTCCGATCGTCCCTCAAGCAATGGCGGCATTGGATCAGTTGAAGTACGAGGTCGCTCAAGAGTTGGGCATTCAATTGCCTCACGACGGCTACTATGGTCATATGGCAACTCGCGACACAGGTACGATTGGTGGTAACATCACTCGCAAACTGGTACAAATCGCTGAGCAACAATTGGCTGGTCAATTCAGACACTAATTGTCTCGACAGATGCGTAGGTCCGGATTGCCCGCCGATGCGGGTAGTCCGGATTTTTTAATCGCTCAAACTTAGCCCCGTACCATAAAGCGTTTCGTATTTCGTATAAAATTTTTGCACACGATTCATGTAATGTCTCGTTTCACCAAACGGAATGTCAAGGCTCGTATCGAACCGACCGTCCCACACACCTTCGTTTTGCCATTTGCGCACATTGGTTGGACCCGCGTTATAAGCGGCAATCATCATCGCGTCATTGCCAGCGAATTGCTTGTGCAATGAATCGATATACCATGTTCCGATGGCAATGTTCGTTTCGACATCATGCAATTGCGCGGCTGTTGGCGGAACAATACCCATCTTATCAGCTGCCCAATTTGCCGTTTCTGGCATCAACTGCATCAGCCCAATCGCTCCTTTATCTGACACCAAGTGCGGTTTGTAATTGCTTTCGGAACGAATGATGGCTGCCACTAATAAAGGGTTTAAGTCGTATTTCGATGCGTAACGTTCAATTTCCTGCTTATATTGGATTGGATATATCCAGCGTTCGATGGCCGTCAAGTTTATGAAAATAACGGCACCAACCACGAGGATTAGCAAGAGCAGAAAAAACAGTCCTCTTTTAGTTTTTCGTTTCATGGAGACCTCTGCTCCTCCAATATCGGTCAATTTGAGACTCTGTGTCAGCAAGTTCGCCACTGTTATCAATAATGAAAGATGCCAGTGCACGTTTTTCTTCGATGGGCATTTGAGCTGCGAGTCGACGTTCGGCCAATTCTAAGGTAATGCCATCTCGTTCCATCAATCGCTGCAATTGCAACTCACGTGATACATAAACAAGCAGTATCTCGTCAAACATATAATCATATTTTGATTCAAAAAGCAACGGAATATCGGCAACGACGAGTTTTTGCGGATTAGACTCAGATAGTAAACGAATCTGCTCAATGATGCGAGCCCGAATCGGCGGATGAATCATGGCATCAAGCGTTTGTTTCGCATTCGGGTTGGCGAATACGAGTTCGCCTAATGATTTCCGGGCTAATGTACCATCGGGATTCAAAACGTTCAATCCATAAGCCTGCATAAAGTGTTCGGCGATTTGCTTAAGCACCTCACTGCCCGACTGCACCACATCGCGCGCGATGAGATCAGCGTCCACAAGCAATGCACCGCGCTCGACCAACATCGCTGCAACCGTCGATTTACCTGTTGCAATGCCGCCGGTTAACCCGATAATCATTATTTGCCACCTGCCTTCTTTTTTTGGCACTTCGGGCAAAAGTGAGTGCCTCGACCGCCAAGCACCATTTTGCGAATCGGTGTCGCACAGCGTTCGCACGGTTGATTTTGTCGCCCGTATGCACGCAGTTGTTGCTGAAACATCCCCATCTCACCTTGTCCATTCACGTACGATTTCACTGATGATCCGCCAGCATCTACAGCAGCTTGCAATGTCGTAACAACTGCTTCGTGCAGACGTTTCCATTCTGTATTTTTTAACGATTGCGGCGACCGCTCAGGGTGAATGACTGCGGAGTGCAACGCTTCATCCACGTAAATATTGCCGAGTCCAACGACATACTTTTGGTTCAACAACAACGGTTTGATCGGCGCGGAACGATGTTCTAGGGCGCTTTTTAGGAACTTCACAGTAAATTCGTCTGAAAGTGGTTCCACACCAAGTCCAGCAAGCGGTGCAACATGAAACTCTTGCCCAAGCGGAAACACATGCATCGTTCCGAACTGGCGGACGTCTTTATAGCGAAGTTCCGTGCCATCATCGAAATGAAACACCACATGCGTATGCTTTTCTAAAGGTTCGGACGCATCGAACTTGCCATAACGCCCTTCCATCCGAAGATGAGATATGAGCGCCACATCATCTAGCACGAACCGCAAAAATTTGGCGCGCCGTGTCACTTCACGAATCGTTTGACCAGAAAGTTCAACAGCAAACCGATCAATATCGGAAGGATGCTGAATAATGCGCGGCAAATGAACAGACACGCGTTGGATCCGCTTGCCCGCCACCAATTCATTCAGTGTCTGTTTGACCGTCTCAACTTCCGGCAACTCCGGCATATCTTTCACTCCGCTTCATTTTGCTTCGTACCAGTTTGCGCCCACATTTAAATCTGCTTTCAGCGGCACAGATAAGGCAACCGCATGTTCCATTACCTGAGGGACAAGCACGCTCATCATTTCGATTTCATCTGCGGGCACTTCGAATACCAACTCGTCATGAACTTGTAACAACATCCTGCTCCGCAGTCCTTGTTGCGCCATCCGTTGCGCGAGTTGAATCATCGCCAATTTAATAATATCTGCCGCCGTTCCTTGAATCGGTGTATTCATCGCTGTCCGTTCGGCGAAAGAGCGCGTGTTAAAATTCGAGGAGCGTATATCAGGCAGGTAGCGCCGACGTTGCAACAATGTCGTCACATAACCATCCTGCTTCGCTTGTTTCACAATCTCTTCCATATACCGTTTCACACCAGCAAACACCGCAAAGTATTGCTCGATAAAATGGGCTGCTTCCTTGCGAGTAATGCCTAGATTTTGCGACAATCCGTAGTCGCTGATGCCATACACGATTCCGAAGTTGACGGCTTTCGCTTGACGGCGCATGTTAGCATCGACTTGGTCGGCTGCAACTCCAAATACGTCCATCGCTGTTTTTGTGTGAATGTCCATATTGTTTTGAAACGCTTCAATCAGTCGTTCGTCTGCGGAAATATGGGCAAGCACACGCAACTCAATTTGCGAATAGTCTGCCGCTAAAATCGACCAACCCGTTTCTGAAGGCACAAACACTTTGCGAATCAAACGTCCCTCTTCGAGACGAATCGGGATATTTTGCAAATTCGGATATTGGCTGCTCAAACGACCCGTAGCTGTTGTCGTCTGATTGAAATACGTATGCACTTTGCTCGTTTTAGGATGGACTTCTTTCAAAAGTCCCTCTACGTAAGTCGAATTCAATTTCGTTAGTTGTCGGTAATGCAAAATATCTCGCACGATTTGCGAATGAAAAGCAAGTCGTTCCAACTCTTCAGCATCCGTTGAATATCCGCTTTTCGTCTTCTTACCAGGCGGCAACGCCATTTTTTCGAACAAAACGTCAGCCAATTGTTTCGTGGAGTTGATATTAAATTCCATCTCTGCCTGTTCATAAATACGTTGAACGAGTTGCTCGATTTGTACGGTCAAATGCTGACCGTACGTTCGCAGTTGTTCAGCATCAAGCGCAACCCCGCGCAGTTCAAGTTCTGCAAGCAAAGAAGCAAGCGGCAGTTCCATATCGTTCATCAACCGAGTCATGTCGGCCTCTGCTAAAGCATCCTCAAGTAATCGGCGAAGTTGCGCAATCGCATGCGCTTTTCGCACTGCGTGTTCTGCCAACAGTTCCATAGCAGGAACCGAAAATTTGACGCCTTTGCCGTACACTTCTTCATCTGTTTGAAGTTTGTCAGTCCGATATTGCACCGCTAGTTCATCCAAGGATTGTCTGGATTCACTTGGATTCAGCAAATACGCAGCCAGCGAAATATCAAAAACAACGCCTTCCAGCGAAATACCAAGCCAACCGAGCACAACTGCTGTCCGGTTTAAATCAAATAAAACTTTTGGTTTCGCACAATCTCGAAGCCACGCATGCAGTAATTGCGCTAACTCCAAGTGCTCGATACGATTCATTGATTCAAACGGTACGAAAAACAATTGGTCGCTTGCTGCAAACGCAAAACCTAAACATTCGGCTTGGTGCGGATGGTCGCCAACACTTTCTATATGTATTGCTTCGGTTGACGGAAGCGCATCAAATAGCAACTGCCAATTACCGGCGGAGTCGACCAACGTCCACTGCAAAGGAACAAGTTCGTCTGATGAACCAAGCGAAACAGAATCGATGTTAGCAACTTTATCAATTAACGATTTGAACTCCAAACGCTTGAACATTTCAACGGTCGTCTCTTGATGCAAACCGTCAAAACGCAAGTCATCTAACGTCAATTCGAGCGGCATGGCGCGCTCAATCGTCGCAAGCTGTTTGCTGATCCGCGCATCTTCCGCATGCTGTTCGATTTTTTCTTTCATCTTTCCTTTTAGCTGATCAGTAGCAGACAACACACCTTCCACTGTCGCGAAATCATGCAACAATTTGAGTGCCGTTTTCTCACCAACTCCAGGAACGCCCGGAATATTATCGGAAGCATCGCCCATCAAACCTTTCAGATCAGGGATTTGAGCAGGCGTCAAACCGTACACTTCTTGCAGACGCGCAGGATTATATAAATCAACCTCGCTGATTCCTTTGCGAGTCAGCGCCATCGTCACTCGCTGCGAAACGATTTGCAGCAAATCTTTATCGCCACTAACAACAACCGATTCAATCCCTTGTTCTTCTGCAAGTTTGCTGAAACTGCCGATAATGTCGTCCGCCTCATATTGCAAGGACTCCAATCGACAAATCCCGAACGCATCGATCATCTCTTTCAATAACGGAAACTGTTCGGATAATTCAGGCGGTGTTTTGCTTCGCCCTCCTTTATAATCCGCGTACCGCTGATGACGAAACGTCTGCTTGCCCGCATCAAACGCAATCAACAAATGCGTCGGCCGATGCTCTTCTAGCATGCGCAGTAGCATCGTCGTAAAGCCAAAAACCGCATTCGTATGTATCCCTTGCTTGTTGCTTAAAAGCGGCAACGCATAGAATGCTCGAAAGGCGATGCTGTTTCCATCAATCAGGAGTAGTTTCTCCATGAGGCACCTCATTTGTCTTTGTTCATTTTTGCCATAAAGGTTTGAACCGTCGCCATATTGATCGAATATGCCCACTGATCGCCTTTTTCCAAAATCCACACTTCATCAGCGCCGATCATTCCGATATACTCGCGCTCGATTTGGCGCCCCTCCAATGATTCGGTCAGCGTCAAACGAAAATCAGGAACGCTCGTATCCATCTCACTGACTGACTTCGTCGCCACCGTCGTCGTCCATGACAACAATTCAGTCAACACTGCTTTCGCTTCACTATACTTATAATCCTTCTTGCCATGCAACTTCCACTTTTTTTCTTCTTCCGTCGCTCCGTCAGCCGTCATTTGCAGGTCAAACGACAACTCTTGCCACGAGGCTTGAATCCGGCGCGTACCATCATAATTGACGACAATCGGATTTTTTTCAATGAAATCAACCTCGCCTTTATTGAGCGCGTCGATATCGGCAGCACTGACTTTGTAAACTGCCTTCGAATCATTGACTTTTACATAATTCGAACCGCCCGTCGGCAATTCGTCACCGACTTCGACGACAATCGTATCCTTGCCTTTGCGCTTCACTTCAAAACGTTCAGCCGGATTATCCAATCCAAAATCACCAAGATTCGCTGGTTTTTCGTCAATGACCTCGCTATAAACCATCAGCATCAACGAGTTGATCCAACCATCAATGTTACTGCTGTTTATACGCAAGTCAGGTTTAGCTTGCAAATTCCATTTACCGTCAGCGTACGACAATTTAACATCATTTTCGGCGGATTGAATCGAAATACTCTCGATATTTTCATTGGTCAAAGCCACCAACTCATTGACACCTTTTTCTTCCTCTTCCGATTCAACAAAAAAATCATTCGCGGCCGCATACCATATGCCACCTGCACAAACCAGCACTAGCAACAACGTCGGTAGCCATTGCTTCACGCTTTTCTCCTCCTCCACCAAATCAGTGCTGCAGTCATCAATAATAGTAGTGGGATGCCAATCACCGTGCCATAGAAAATGAGTTGCGCTTGACCAGGTGTAATCACTGCCTGCTGTACAGACTCCAAGCGTGGTCGAATCGTCAATGCATTTTCATTTTCGGCGATCCAGCCAATGCTGTTCAAGGCAAAATCACGATTCCCTTGCTGACCAAAGAAATCATCACTCAAGAAAAGCGAGTTGCCGACAACAATTGCTTTCGGTTTTCCGTCCTTCGATTCGACGGCATACGCGACTTCGAGCGGACCTTTAATATCAGCATCGGAGCGTTCAATATCCGTCATGGTAATATTCGAGCGTTGAAAAATCGTCAAATCCGTCTTCCCGTATGCGGAATCACTCGTTTTTAATATCGGTCGAGCGACCGGGTCTTGCGTCGTTTCATCGGTAGCGAGCGCCAAAACACCAGGCATGACGGTCGCAAAGTCACTCTCCAGTAACTTATCAGTAATCGGGTGCTCCACATAATAAGGTAATATCGCAAGAGGATCATTCGTCATACTTTGCTGCAATTCCATAACTACTGCTTTTTGTTTGCGCACGCCGAGCGATTTCAAGAGCTTATCCCAGTTTTTCCAAGTATCGAGTTGGTCGGAAAACCCGAGCCCCACAAACAATTTGCCATCAGCCTTTGCATAATCGCTAACTGCTTTCAGCTCAGCATCGGTCAAATCCGTTATCGGACCAACAAATAACAAAGCATCTGCATCTGTTGGAACTTTACCCTCACGAACCAAATTGATGTCCTTCAAAGAATAACCTTCGTTACTCAATTCATCGCGGAACTGTTTCATCGCATCCGCCGGCATTTCTTGGTGACCAGCCACAAAATAAAGCGTGCTTTTGTTATCATTCGTCAAATTAATAATTGCTTGAGTAAACTTCTGCTCACCGCGAAACTCATAGGACATTTGATCAGGACCTGGCGCAATAATTTCATCGCTCTCCACACGTTCCTGCTTTTCACCCACCTCAAAAATTACCGTACCATTACGACTCACTTGATAGCGGGAAGCAACCGTCGGTTTTTTGTCCGGATTAATGATTTCGAGTTCGACGAAATCCGAGCGCCGATCATACTCTTGCAGTACACCTTTCACTTCCGCAGTAATGTTATCACTGCCAGAAGCAAATAGCGTAATCTTTATCTCGGTTTTCAAATTTTTCAACGTATCCGTTGTCTGCTTCGCTAAGGTGAACTGTTTATTCTTCGTCCAATCGAACTTCAAGTGATCGACAGAACCGAGGAACAATGTCAGGACAATAAAGATCCCAATGACCGCAAGCGACAATATTATTGTATTCGTACCTTGCCAACCTTTTTTCACTTGACAGCCTCCTATTTCCAGCGTTTACGCGTCAGCACTTGTACCGTCAAAAAGATGAACAGCGCGCTGAGCGAGATGTAGAATATCAAATCAGACAGATCAAACAATCCTCGTTGCAAATCACTAAGTCTTCCGATCAGTGAAAACTGCTCAATCAGCGGTTGTGCGTCGACATAGACGCTCGTACCGATCCATTCAATAATCCATAGCAACAGTAATATGCCAAGGGCCGCAATCCCCGAAACCATCTGATTACTCGACAATGAGGATGCGAATAAACCGACCGACATCATCGTCGCTCCCATCACGAAGTAACCGAGGTAGGATAGCCACATCACTGGCAATTCTAAAGTGCCGTACTGAGCCAAAATGAGCGGATAAGCAAAGCTGAGAGTGACAATTAGCAACAGCACCGTCAACGATGCCAAATACTTGCCAAGCACGATTTCCGTCAAATTCGCCGGTGAGGTAAAGAGCAATTCGTCCGTTCCTTGACGCAACTCTTCGGATAATAAACGCATCGTCAAAAATGGAATGACGAACACCGAGATGATCGACATCGAGTCGAAAATGAGGCGCACATCAACGAGTTGCGAACCGATGAAATTCGCAGAGAAAAAGTAACTTACGATCACAAAAAAGAACGCGAACGCAGCATAAGATACCGGCGACACGAAATACATATGTAGCTCTTTACGAGTAATCGCAATCAGTCTACTCAAGTGATTCGCCCTCCTCACTGCTCGACCCTGTCAATTTCATAAACACATCTTCCAAACTGACGGATGAACGCGACATCTCCAAAATCGGATAACCCGCTTCGGCTAACGCATAAAACAGCTGCTCACGCACGTCACGAAAGGCCTTTACTTTGATGCGCGCTAACGATGCTTCATCGCTTGCTTGACGTCCGGCCATTTGCACCGATTTCACAGATTCGATTGCGTTGACCGTTCTCAGCACCTCAGATTCAGGACCTTTCACCGCGAGCGTCACCTCAAATCCCTCGCTGTTCGAATGCATCAGTTCGTCAGTCTTGCCGTCCATCACCAACTTACCATCGTTAATGATGAGCACGCGATTACAAATTGAACTTACTTCTTGCAAGATGTGCGTACTCAGCAGAATCGTACGCTCTTTGCTCAGTTCACTGATTAACGAGCGCACTTCAATTATCTGTTTCGGATCGAGACCGCTCGTCGGCTCATCGAGAATAAGCAATTCAGGATCGTGCACAATCGCTTGCGCTAATCCTAATCGTTGCCTGAATCCCTGGGACAATCCGCGAATCACTTGCTGTTCCCGCCCTTCAAAACCAAGGCGCGTCAACACTTGCTCGATTCGTTCTTTTTGCTGTTTACGTGGAATTTCACGCAAATCTGCGATGAATTTCATATATCCCCAAACGGACAATTCCGGATACACGGGCGGCGTTTGCGGCAAGTAACCGATTTTGCGGCGAGCAGCACGCGGTAAATTCGTCATCGAAATGCCATCGACTAAAATTTCACCCTTCGTCGGATACAAATAACCAGTAATCAAGCGCATCGTCGTCGTTTTCCCTGCCCCGTTCGGACCTAAGAAACCAACAATTTCACCGCGATTCATCGAGAAGTCAATCTGGTTCACGCCGCGCATGTTGTCATACGTCTTACTTAACTGCTTTACTTCAAGCACAAATCGTCCCTCCCTATTTTCAGAGTTCTATTTTCAGAGTACCTCATCTAGTTTACTTGATATTGCGTTTGCCAAACTTAAATAAAGATTAAACTTTGGACAAAGATTGTTCACATTATAAAGTGTTCACAATTCCGTCACATTTCAACGATTTATGTCCGTCTACTGAACCACTTTTTTAACAGCCAATGATTGAGCGTCGCCATTGGCTGCTGAATCAAAATCGACAGCACCACCGGGACGGCTGCGAGCGGTCCAAAATATTGCAAACCAACAACAATCCCAAGCGAAATGTTGCGCATCCCCGCCAAATACGGCAATGTCGTGATTTGCGAACTTCTCCCTGGCAATAAGCAAGCGAGGAAGCCGAGCCCGTAACAAAGCACGACAACGAGCAACGTGACCGGAACGAGTTTCAACAAATCGCCTCGCAGTTCGCTCATAAAAGGTGTGATCGCGGCCACATTAATCATCACAACGAGCATAAACGCGATTTTCGTTGACGGAGTCGCATAAGGATGTATCTTTTCGCGAAACGACCCCTTCGTCCAATGATTGACGAGTACACCAATTGTCGTCGGCAAGACAATCATCAGCGACAAATCACGAAACAGTTCCCAATATTCAAAATCTAAGCGCGTTCCAAAAAATTGCGCCAACACAGCCGGCAAGATGAGCGGGCTGAGCAACGTGTCAATGACGACGAGCGCGAGTGTAAGTGCAACGTTGCCATTCGACAAACCAACCCAAATAATCGATGAAACGCCGAGCGGGATGGCAGCAAATAAAACCATACCAATGATGTACGGCGAACCTGCGCCGAACCAAAACACGCCGAGTTCATAGACAACCCACGGCGCCACCAAGTGCGCCAACAACAAAACGATCAACATCAACGCGGGTCTGCGAAACGTGGCCCGTAAATCTTCGACCTTACAACTAAGCGCCATGACAAACGTAATCCAGGCAAACAACCAAGCAATCCAACCGGTCAACGATGCCAAACGGTCAGCGAAAAAGAAGCCCGCCACCATCGATGACGGGATGATGACGAACATATATTTTTCGAAAAAACCATTAAACTTCAGGCCATAGTGACCGATCCGCGTCACTTGAACACCGGCTCTTTAAACGACGCCAGCTTGTCCAGTGAATGTTGCTCAACGTCGGCATGCAAACTGTTGCCGTGCGAGTCCATCGTCACGACAGCCGCAAAACCGCGCGTCTCCAAGTGCCACATCGCTTCAGGAATACCGAATTCCATAAAATCAACGCCATTCACCTTTGGCAAACATTGCGCATAGTACTGCGCGGCGCCTCCTATCGCGTTCAAGTAGACGGCGCCATGTTCCTGCAATGCCTGCAACGTCTTCTTGCCCATTCCGCCCTTACCAATCACCGCACGAATTCCGAATTTCTTGATGATGTCACCTTGGTACGGTTCTTCGCGAATGCTAGTCGTCGGGCCCGCCGCCTTCACCTGCCACTCATCGTCATTTTTCAGCATCACCGGACCACAGTGATAGATCACCGCTCCGTTCAAATCGACAGGTGAATCGTGATCCATCAAATATTTATGGAGTGCATCACGACCGGTGTGCATCTCGCCGTTAATGATGACCACATCACCCACGCGCAGTTCGCGAATTTGCTCCTCGCCAATGGGCGTCTGTAACACAATCTCACGTGGACGCGCCCCATCAGACTGCGCCGCATTCTCTGTTGCCGAACCACCACTGCGAACCGCTGCTAGCGCCTCGTCCGCCGCTTCCGAACCTTTATAAATCCAATCGTTAATTTGTCCGTTCGTCACATCAATCAAAACACCCTGCCTGCGATATGCCCAGCAATTATAGGCCACTGAGACAAAGAAACTCGCCGGCAAACGATTTGCAACGCCGACTTTACAGCCAAGCAGCGTCACTTGACCGCCAAAACCCATCGTACCAATCCCCAATTTATTCGCATGTTCCATCACATACTCTTCTAACTTCTGCAAATCAGCATGCGGATTGACATCGTCTACCGCGCGGAACAGTTGCTGTTTCGCAAGCTCGTAACCACTCGTGCGATCACCGCCAATGCCGACTCCGATAAATCCTGCCGAACAACCCTGCCCTTGAGCCTGATAGACCGCATGCATAATGCACTTGCGAATACCGTCCAAATCGCGACCCGCTTTGCCTAGGCCCTCAAGTTCCATCGGCAAACTGTACTGGATATTCTTATTTTCGCAACCGCCGCCCTTCAAAATCAGGCGCACGTCAATTTCTTCCTGCTCCCATTGTTCGAAATGCATGACCGGCATCCCTGGTCCCAAATTGTCGCCACTGTTGGCACCGCTCAGTGAATCGACCGAGTTCGGACGCAGTTTGCCATCCTTCGTCGCACGTTGCACCGCCGCCCGAATCGCTTTCTTGATTTCAATCTGATTCACGCCGACTGGCGTATGAACAATAAACGTCGGCATCCCTGTATCCTGGCAAATCGGCGATACGTTCGTCTCAGCCATGGCTATGTTATCGGCAATCGTCGTCAGCGACATCGCCGCCCTTGTCCCTTGATCCTCAAGCTGCGCAGCACGTGCGACTGCACCGCGCACATCGCCTGGTAAATTGGTCGATGTTTCGACAATCAAGCGATACATACTTTCCTCAAAATGTTGCATCTCCGATTCTCCTTTTGTGACTATTTCCATTGCTAATTATAGCATAAATAAGAACCAATCAAAGTCCGTTCTGACGGAGCACATTTTGAATGACAGACGCTGATACGAACAGTTTTTCACGCTCATCCGCTGACAAATTCAACTCAATCAACTCACGCACGCCGTCGCGGTTGATAACCGCCGGTAAGCCAATGCAAATGTCGCACAGTCCGTACGCTCCCCCAGGATTCACAGACGCCGTCAAGATCGCTTTCTCATCATGCATGATTGCTTCGCTCACTCGCAGCAAGCCCATTCCAATCGCGTAATACGTCGCTCGCTTACGCTGAATAATCTGATAGGCAGCCGTTACGACATCTTTAAATATCGCATCCATCGTCGCACGATCCTGCTCATCATTCGCATCTAAAATCTCAAGCACCTGCTTTGCGCCTACATAAGCGTGACTCCACACCGGCAACTCGCTATCTCCGTGTTCACCAATGATGTAAGCATGGACATTGTGCGGATCGACGTGAAAATGATGTCCTAGCAAATATCGGAACCGCGCTGTATCGAGCACTGTCCCTGAACCAATCACACGTCCTTCAGGCAACCCGCTAAACTTCGCAACAGCTGCTGTCAATACATCGACCGGGTTGCTGGCCACCAAAAAGATGCCGTTAAAGCCAGCATTCATCACCTGTTCCGTTACCGTGCGCATGATGTTAATGTTTTTGGTCGCAAGATCGAGCCGCGTCTCACCCGGCGCTTGGTTCGCCCCCGCTGTTAAAACAACCATATCACAATCTTTGCAATCGGCATATGTACCCGCCCAAATGTTCATCGGCACAGCGAACGGCAACGCATGGTTCAAATCCATCGCTTCCCCTTCAGCCCTGCGCGCATCCAAATCAATCAAAACCATTTCATGAAAAAGTCCTTTCGGCAATAGGGAATAGGCATAACTCATGCCCACCATCCCCGTGCCGATTACAGCAACGCGACTACGTTTCGAATGTCTCATCCTCTATTCCTTCTTTCTGAGTAATTGATCGTTTATGATTTCGACCGCGGTTTGGCACGTGCCGTCGGCACCGCCTCAAAAGGATCATCCGGCCACACATGCTTCGGATAGCGACCGCGCAGCTCCTTGCGAACATCAGGGTATGTGTTGGACCAGAAACTTTGCAAATCGCGCGTCACTTGCACCGGTCGTCCTGCTGGCGACAACAATTGGAACGTCAGAGGCAACCGTCCACTCGCCAAGCGCGGTGTCGCTCGCAAGCCGAACATTTCCTGCAACCGCACTGCCAGCACCGGCGTCCCTGGCTCGCTATAATCAATCGCGATTCGCGAACCGCTCGGCACCTGCCAATGTGTCGGCAACCATGCATCGATCAGCCGCCATTGCTCATAATCAAGCAGATTACGCAAAAAATCAGCCACTTCAAGTTTGCCGATATCAGCTAGCGTGCGACAAGCAGCGAGCGGTGCACCCACCCACTCCGTCACCGTCGCCGCGAGTGCGTCATCACTTAAATCCGGATAATCATCGTCCGCCGATCCAAGCACTGTCAGCGCACGCATCCTCTGCAATAATTGTACACTTTTTTTGTCCCATCGGAGCAATCCAAGCCCCTTTTGTCGAAAAGTATTGGCCCATACCGCCATCACATCATCAGCGAGCGGAGAACGGTTCACACGCCATTTCCATTCGATCTGCATATACATGTCGAACTCCAACGAGCGAATCATCTGCTGTTCGTCGTCCCAAATCACACGTCGCTGTCTTTTGACGGATGCACCGCACGCGAATTGAAACGCCCGCTCACTAAGAGCGACCGCCCTCCGCACATTGGCATCAGCGCCATGATCGTCAGCGTCGACAACGACAATCCATTCCGAAGGATGCGTTAACAGACCGCTAGGCAACTTACATCCGCGGCCGTTCGCGAGTCGATACGTCAACTCCTGAACTTTATGCAACTCCTGCAACTTGTGATTGGATGCTTGCCGGCGGAGCGCCACTCGCTCGGGAAACGCCCATGCGAGCATCACCGCCACCTGCTCGTCACGGTCAAAATTCGGCGGTTTGACGTTGCTCAATTGCACCTCAATCTTCGCCAACCATTTCAGCAAGCGTTCGCATTCCTCTTGAACTAGCAACTCATTTCCGCTGCCATCCTCACTCATGCCAGCAGCCAATTCACAGGCCAATCGATGCCAGCCAAACGCAGCGGCACGCATCAACATCGAGGCAATTCGTACATCTGTGCCTGCCCGCGCAATCATTCGCCCATGCTCATTCGGAACGTCGCGCTCATCCAATGCTCCGAGCATCCGCAGCACTTCGAGCGCTTGCTGCCAATTATGTAGTGGCCACGGCTCCAACCATTGCAACTCTGAAGGGTCGTGAACGCCCCAAAGCAACAGTTCCAGTGCCGGACGGAGCAAATCAGATGCTTGCAGTTCCCCTTTTTGTTGATCGACGAGCGTGCGTTCCTCATCCGCATGCCACAATCGCATACAAACACCAGGACCCAGCCGAGCGGCGCGACCTGCACGTTGCACTGCCGATGCCTTCGACACACGTACAGTCTCAAGCCTGCTTAACCCCGTGCGCGCAGAGAAGCGATTCACTCGGCTCCAACCGCCATCGATGACAATTCGAACGCCGTCGACCGTCACGCTCGACTCCGCAAGCGAGGTGGAGAGCACGATGCGCCGAACCTGCACGCCCTCATTCACTTGTTCTTTGGTGACATTCAACGCGGCAAGCTGTTGTTCAAGCGGCATTCGACCATGCAGCGGAAACAGTCGCCATTCTACGTTCTCACTACGCAGCCAAGGTTGTTGCTGCAACGCACGCTGCACACGTTCGATTTCACCGACACCCGGCAAAAACACCAACACGTCACCAGCAGGCTCAAACTCGCCTGAACCACAATGGCATGCCACAAACGCAAGCGCCCGTACGACATGCTCGGTCAGCAATTCATCAGCGCTAACCCTAGGAAAATAGCGTATGTCGAGCGGGTAGTTGCGGCCGTTCGCGACTACCAATGGCGCATTGCCAAGCCACTCTGCCAGCCTCGGTCCGTCAATCGTCGCCGACATCAACATCAGCCGCAAATCAGGGCGAAACAACGACTGCGTTTGCAGAGCGAGCGCCAAGCCGAGTTCAATCTGTGCACCGCGTTCATGAAACTCATCGAAAATGACAAGCGCCACATCTTCAAGCGACGGATCATCCTGGATCATCCGCGTGAACACACCATCCGTCACAATTTCCAGTCTCGTCGCAGGGCTCACTCTGCTCTCCCGGCGTATCCGATAGCCGACCGTATCGCCCACCTTTTCACCAAGTTGCTGCGACATATAATGGGCCGCCATCCGCGTCGCCACTCGCCGCGGTTCCAGCATAATCACCTTGCGTCCGCCAAGCCACGGCTCATTCAACAAAGCGAGCGGAACGCGCGTCGTTTTCCCCATGCCGGGTGTCGCCTGCAACACCAGTTTCGTAGCCGTCTGAAAATGTGATCTCACTGCTTCCGTCGCTTCTTCAATGGTCGTGTACATTTGCACCCTCCTCGCGGCATCATCGAAGAACATCAAAAAAGGTTGCCCGCAAACATGCCCGGACAACCTTTGGTTTTACATATTACGCATTCGCACCCGCAGCCACGATGGCAATCACATTGCGCACCGATTGTGCCGATTTCTCAAGTGCTTCCTTCTCAGCGTCCGTCAATTCAAGCTCGATGACTTTCTCAATCCCGTCACCGCCAAGAATCGTCGGCACGCCCATAAACAGCGAGTCATAGCCGTACTCACCTTCAAGCAAAGCAATCGACGCGATAATCCGCTTCTTATCTTTCAAAATCGCCTCTGTCATTTGCACAAGCGATGCAGCCGGCGCATAGTATGCGGAGCCATTGCCGAGCAAGTTGACGATTTCGCCGCCACCTGTACGCGTGCGCTTCACGATTGCTTCGATTTCCGCTTCCGATAAAAATTTCTCGAGTGGAATACCGCCGATACTAGAGTAGCGAACGAGCGGAACCATATCATCACCGTGGCCACCAAGTACGAAACCGCGCACGTCTTCGACGGAAACGTTACAAGCCTGCGCGACGAACGTGCAGAAACGCGCCGTATCAAGTACGCCCGATTGGCCGATGACACGGTTTTTCGGGAATCCGAGCGTGTTGTATGCAACGTAAGTCATCGCATCAACCGGATTGCTCAAAATAATCACATACGCGTCAGGCGAAGTCGTTTTTACTTGCTCACAAACCGACTTCACGATACCAGCGTTGATATTAACCAAATCATCGCGGCTCATTCCCGGCTTTCGCGCCATCCCTGCTGTGATGATGACGACATCGGAGCCAGCTGTATCTTCATAACTCGACGTACCGATGATGTTCGAATCAAAACCTTGTACAGGGCTCGCCTCAAGCATATCAAGCGCTTTGCCCTTCGTTGGATTCTCAAGTTGCGGAATGTCAACCAGTACGACATCTCCAAGTTCTTTTTGCGCAAGCATCAGCGCTGTCGTCGCACCGGTAAATCCTGCACCAACGACTGTAATTTTATTGCGTCGAATCGCCATTTTATACAAACTCCTTTGCAAATTAAATTAAGCCTTCATATTCGCGATAATCTCATCGGCGAATTGCGAGCATTTCACTTCCGTCGCATCTTCCATCAAGCGGGCAAAATCATAGGTGACCGTCTTGTTATTGATTGCCGTTTCCATCCCTTTGTAAATGAGGTCAGCCGCTTCTTGCCAGCCGAGGTGCTCAAGCATCATCACGCCAGACAAAATGACCGAACCAGGATTCACCACATCAAGTCCCGCATATTTCGGCGCCGTTCCATGTGTCGCTTCAAAAATCGCATGACCGGTCACATAGTTGATGTTCGCCCCTGGTGCGATGCCGATGCCGCCAACTTGAGCAGCCAGCGCGTCACTCAGGTAGTCTCCGTTCAAATTGAGCGTCGCGATTACGTCAAAATCAGTTGGACGAGTCAACACTTGCTGCAAGGCAATATCAGCAATCGCGTCCTTGATGATGATTTTGCCGGCTTCTTGCGCCTCTTTTTGCGCCAAATTCGCTGCATCCACACCTTCTGCTTCTTTGATGCGGTCGTACTGCCCCCACGTAAACGTTTGCTCGGCGAATTCTTCTTCCGCCACTTCGTATCCCCAATTTTTGAAGGCACCCTCGGTAAACTTCATGATGTTGCCTTTGTGGACGATGGTCACACTCTTACGCTGATGCTTGATTGCATACTCAATCGCTGCACGCACGAGACGCTTCGAACCTTCCGCCGAAACTGGCTTAATGCCGATTCCCGACGTTTCCGGAAAACGGATCTTCTTGACGCCCATTTCCTTTTGCAAGAATTCAAGCACTTTCTTCACTTCGTCGCTGCCTTCTTTGTACTCGATACCGGCATAAATATCTTCTGTGTTTTCACGGAAAATGACCATGTCAACGAGTTCCGGACGCTTGACCGGCGACGGCACACCATCGAAGTAACGCACTGGACGCAAGCAAACGTAGAGATCGAGTTCTTGACGCAATGCGACATTGAGCGAACGAATGCCGCCACCAATCGGCGTCGTCAACGGACCTTTAATGGCTACGATATACTCGCGAATTGCCGTCAATGTGTCTTCCGGCAACCATTCTTTGTGCAAATAATATGCTTTCTCGCCGGCAAACACTTCGTACCATGCGATTTGCTTTTCACCGCCGTACGCTTGCTCAACAGCCGCGTCGAGTACACGTTTGGCAGCGCGCCAAATGTCCGGACCCGTCCCGTCTCCTTCGATAAAAGGAATCACCGGGTGGTTCGGCACGTTCAGTTTGCCGTCAACCAACGTTATTTGCTCACCGCTCGTCGGCGGGCTGAATTTTGTTAATGATGTCATGATGCTTGCCTCCTATAGTTGGACCCTATGCTCTCGTTTCGATTGGAGCGTATTTCATGTTGACCGGCCCTGTATAATCGGCACGCGGACGAATCAAACGGTTATTCGCAAATTGTTCCAAAATGTGTGCCGTCCAACCAGACACGCGGCTGATCGCGAAGATTGGCGTGAACAAGTCACGAGTGATGCCGAGCGAAGTGTAGACAGAAGCCGAATAAAAATCGACATTCGGTTTCAAGCCTTTTTGACCTGTGACCAAATCTTCAATTTTCACGGACATATCGTACCATTCCATATTGCCTGTCAATTTGCCGAGTTCAGCCGACATTTTTTGCAAATGCTTAGCACGCGGATCGCCGTTTTTGTATACGCGATGACCGAAGCCCATAATTTTCTTTTTGTTTGCGAGCGCATCAGCGATATAGGAATCGACATTATCGAGCGAACCGATGTCTTCAAGCATCGCCATCACTGCCTCGTTTGCACCGCCATGTAATGGTCCCTTAAGTGCACCAATCGCAGATGTCACGCCAGAATAAATATCAGAGAGCGTAGCCACAGTCACGCGGCCTGCGAATGTCGATGCATTCAATTCATGATCGGCATGCAATACGAGCGCTTGGTCCATCGCTTGCACTGCCACTTGGTCCGGTTCTTGACCGCTCAACATGTACAAGAAATTTTGCGCAATCGATGTCGCATCTGCTTTCGGTGCGATCGGCTCAAGACCGTTGCGGATTCGATCGAATGCAGCGACAACCGTCGGCAATTGCGCTTGTAACTTGATCGCTTTCAACAAATTCGCGTCAGCATTCATGTCGTCCGCCAGCGGATCGTACAAAGCAAGCGTCGAAATCGCACTGCGTAAAGCTGCCATCGAGTTCGTGCCTTGCGGATACAGTTTCATTGCCGCAATCAATTCGGCAGGAATCGCGCTGTGGCTATTCAACTGTGCAACCAACTGCTCCAATTCCTGCTTCGTCGGCAATTTGCCGTACCAAAGCAAATAAATCACTTCTTCGAATGAAGCGTTTACAGCGAGGTCGTCAATGTCATACCCGCGGTACGTGAGGACACCGTCAATAATCGAACTGATCGAAGATGTCGTTGCGACAATACCTTCCAAACCTTGAGTTGCCGTCATTTCAATCTCTCCTTTAAAACTGTAATTTTACACGGTACGTGTACAATAACTCTATCATACCGAAATTCGCGGTGATTGTGAAGAAATGTTACATATAAAAAATCTTTTTCGATTGATAAAAGATTTTTACAATCCTTTTGCCGACCGTTTCTGACTCGTGATAAAATATGATGGGAAGGAGAATCGTACATGGCTGACACTACACTTAGAAAAATTGGTTTCATCGATATTGGTTCAAACACTGTGCGTCTCGTGATTTTAGAAGTCGATCAATCCCATCGTCTAATCGATGAGAGCAAAGAAACGATTCGCCTCGCCGAACGGATCCAAACGGACGGTTCGATTTCATTGACTGATCTGCGCGAACTTGTGCAAATTCTCCATCACTTCCGCCTGCTTTGTGAAGCCCAACACACGTCTGAAATTCGCGCGGTCGCAACAGCAGCCATCCGCAACGCCTCCAATCGTTCTGAAATCATCGATCACCTCCAATCCGAGTCCGGACTGAAGATCGAAATTTTGAGCGGTGAAGATGAAGCGCGCACCGGGTTTCTCGGAGTCGTCAATACGATTGATGTTGAACGAGGTTTTATTATCGACATCGGCGGCGGAAGCACGGAAATCACTTATTTTGAACATCGCCAAATGGTTCACGGCATATCAATCCCGATCGGAGCGGTCAACGCCGGTAAACGCTATGCTGACGAGGGTATGATGAGTGCGCGGCAAGTGACGCAATTGCGCAGCCTTATATTTAAGGAGTTGAGAAAACATCCTTGGATGCGTGGTCAGAGCAATCTACCGCTCATCGGACTTGGCGGAACGTGCCGCACGGCCGGCAAAATCGATCAGGCACAACGCAAATATTCATTCCCGGTTATCCATCATTATGAAATGAGCGACTGTTCGATCGCACAACTGATCGAGCAACTGCAAGTTTTAACCATCGAACAACGCAAAAAACTGCCGAACCTCGGCAAAGACCGTGCCGACATCATTTTGCCAGGGTTACTCATTTTGCAAACCGTGATCGATGAAATCAGACCGTCGCGGTTAATTATCAGCGGCTCGGGGTTGCGTGACGGACTATATTTTGACACTGTGATGGCAAATCAACCGATCTTGCCGAACCTCATTGACTACAGCGTGCAAAATTTGCTGGCCCATTATCCGCCTAACAATAATCGCCATCAACACTTGGTTCAGTCCGCTGCCCTCATATTGTTCGATGCAACAAGTACAATCATTGAGCCATTATCGCCAGACATTCCACGAGCGCGCTTGCGCACGATTTTGGCGAGTGCAGCGATGCTCTACGAAATCGGTGTCAGCATCAACTACTATCAGTTTCATAAGCACACCTTCTATTTGCTGACCAATTCACGGATTGACGGCTTGTCGCACCGAGAAATTTTACTGACCGCACTCATCGCCTCGTACCGTTCGAAAAATCGCGCGCGTGAGTTGTTTGCGAAACACAAAGATATACTTAGTGAAAATGATTTAGAATGCGCTGTCCGACTGGGCACTTTGCTCGAACTAGCAATCGCTCTAGACCGCAGCAAAACGCAAACGCTCGCGCAATTCACTGCTCATCTTGACCAAACTGCCGAGCAAATCCAGAGCAAATTGACTCTCTTTCTGCGTTTTTCTGGCGACGACTCCATCGAACAACGCGAGTTGCTCAATATCAAAAAGGAAATGAAAAAAGTGTGGGGATTTCCCTTGTTCACGCAGTGCGAATAGTTTTTATATTTTTTTATAAAAATTTCGCGAAATGCATACGAATTTTCATGCATAACTTGATCATTTCGTTTTATAATATTGACATAGTATTACGAAAGAGGGCTTAGTTATGCTCGGTAATCAGATTCGCAATCTACGTGTTTCCTATTTTTGGACTCAGGAGTACTTAGCGAAGCAATTGAACGTTGCTGTCTCCACCGTATCCGGCTATGAAAACGGTTCGCGTAAACCGGACATCGAAACATTGACACGGATTGCCGAACTGTTCGAAGTATCGATTGATTATCTCGTCGGACGACCGAATAGCAAACGTTCGCTCGATCTTGCTGAACCAGATTTATGGGACGACATCGAACTCGAACTGGACAATGAACCGCTCAGCCGCGAGGACAAGCAATACCTGCTCGCAATCATCAGAGAAAAACGCAACTTGAACCGCCTGAACCAAAACAAAACCGGCAACCATCAGAAATGATGATGCCGGTTTTTTGTTATAGTTGGCTATTCCTTTTTCCACGTACTGATCTGCGAGGCGACGAATTGACTACGCAGCGAGATCAGTTTGTTGTTCGCCCGCGCATAGCTGCCATCAGCCTGCAAACTGCGCGATTTCACATTATCATTCAAATTGAGTCGCAGGATTTCAATAATCATGCTTTGCAAACGCTGGTCGAGCACAGGACAGAGCAATTCGATGCGTCGCGTCAAATTACGCGTCATCCAGTCGGCACTGGCGATAAACACTTCCGACTGCCCGCCGTTATCGAAATAATAGAGCCGAGCATGCTCCAAGTAGCGGTCGACGATGCTTCTGACGCGAATGTTTTCACTCAATCCAGCCACTTGCGGTCGCAGGGAACATATACCGCGCACAATCAAATCAATTTTCACGCCCGCCTGCGACGCTTCGTACAATTCGTCTATCATCCGTTTGTTCGAGAGTGAGTTCATCTTGGCAATGATATAGGCGCTTCGCCCGTTTCGTGCATGTTCCTTTTCGCGGCGAATCATCGCGATGAATGTATCCATCAAACCGTCGGGTGCGACCGACACCGTTTTCCACGCGCGCGGCGCCGAATAACCAGTCACCTCGTTGAACAGTGCCGAGGCGTCCTCACCGATTCCTGGGTGTGCGGTGAACAGTCCGACGTCCGTGTAAAAGCGCGCTGTACTGTCATTGTAATTGCCCGTACTGACATGCACATATCGGCGCACAGTCTTGCCTTCCTGACGCACGACCAACACGACTTTGGCATGTATTTTCAAACCGACCAATCCATATACGACGTGACAACCGGAACGCTCCAACTGGCGCGCCCACGCGATGTTACGTTCTTCATCGAACCGCGCCTTCAATTCGACGACGACGGTCACCTGCTTGCCCGCCTCCGCTGCCTCCGCGAGAGCCCGCACAATTTTCGAGTCGCCGCTGACCCGATACAACATCATTTTGATCGCAAGCACTTTCGGATCTTTGGCTGCATCACAAATGAAATCATTGACCGCCTCAAACGACTCATACGGATGATAGACAAGCACATCACGCTCACGGATGACTTCCAACAAATCATCACAGTGTTCAAATTCATGCGGATAGACGGTATCAAGCCGCGGATAACGCAAATGATCGGCGCCCGCACAACTGAGCGCAAATTTCATTAAATAACTTAGATCGAGCGGACCGTCGACCGAAAAAATGTGATCTTCAATCTCAAACTCTTCCTTTAGCCAGTCGAGCGCGTACGGGTGCATGCCCTTCGCCACTTCAAGACGAATCGGCGTTCCCCAGCGACGCAACTTCAGCTGATTCTCGATCTCTTCGAGCAAATCTTCGGCGCCCTCTTCATTGAGCGTCAAGTCAGCGTTACGCGTGATGCGAAAACCGTGCACGGCCTCCAAGCGATATTCGGCAAACATGCTGGCAATGTGACGCATCATCAAATGTTCAAGGAGCATGTACTCCTTCTTCGCGCTATTCACCCGTTGCGGTACCGGTACGACACGCGGCAAAATCGCTGGTACTTGCATAAGCGCAAAAAACGGCTCTTCCTCCGCATCCTCCGCATCTTCAACGGCTTTGCGCAGCACAATCGCTAAATATAAGCCTAAACTTTGTACAAGCGGAAAAGGTCTGCTTTGATCGACTGCCATCGGCGTCAGCACGGGATAAACGGTCGTATGAAAGTAGTCGTCCATTTGTTTGGTTTGCGTCGCATTCAAATCATCGTACTCGACAAAATAAATATTTTCGTCCGTAAGCAAGCGACGCAGTTCGCGGTACGTCTGATACTGCTCGCGCACCACCTTCTGCGCTTCTCGGAGCACCTTGTCATACAGGATTTTCGGCGTATGGCCAGTAAAGTCAGGTTTCGTCACTTCCGCCTTGATGAGGTCGCGAATACCGGCCACGCGCACGCTCATGAACTCATCAAAATTCGAGGAAACGATCGATAAAAACTTGATACGCTCGAGCAAAGGCGAAGAATCATCCTGCGCCTCCTCCAGCACACGTTTGTTGAACTCGAGCCAACTCAAGTCGCGATTGATGTAATTGGAGTGCACCGTCTGATTGTGTTCCGTTTGGTTCGTCATCTGCGACCCTCCATTTCTATTACATTCAATGATACAAAAAAACGCTGAAAGATGCATCAAAATCGGATAAATACTTGTCAAGTATTGTGTAAACATATATCATAGAGTATGCCATCGTAAACGCTTTCAAATAACCAACAAGGAGGCTCCGAACATAATGAATAGCGCAATTTCATCGATATTTGCATACACCCATTTTGTCATCGGCGCCTGGTTGAGTGTATATTCATTTGTTATCGGCAAACAACTCATTTTATTACTCAGCGCCTTACTATTCTTCATCATGGGTGGCCTATTGTTGCGTGGCGGCGAACGCTTTTCCGCTTTACAGCTACAACACGAAAAAAAATGGTTACCCCTCTTTGGGCTTGTCGACAGTTTGTTGCTCGGCTCGCTCATCTGGTTCAGTGGTTTCCAACATAGCGAATGGATTGCCGCTTTGCTCGTCTTGGCGTATGCCTCGGAATATGGCAAGAAAGCAGCGCTCAGTGCAGTCGTTGCCTTTTCCCTTATTGGTATCGTCCATTTACTCATTAGCGACGACAAACTTTATTCCATGTATCATTTAGACCTCGTTTTCATGATGATTGCCTTGTTCGTGATTGCACTGATGCTCGCCAACAAAACAGATGTGCAACGCAAAGAAATGTACATCGACACATTAACCGCTTTGCCGAACCATGCTTATTTCATGAAACGCTTCTCGCGCATATTGGCTATCGAAAAAAATCGCCAAACAATGTACGCCGTATTACTGCTCGACATTCAACGTTTCCAGCGCATCAATGAGCACCTAGGACACGGGTTCGGCGATCAACTCATTCATGCCATCGGCGAGCGACTTCGACTGCAGGCCATGCAAATTTGCGGCGACCGCGCATGGTTGGCAAGGCACGAAGGAGATCAATTTCTACTGCTGATCAGCGGCTTCAACGACGTTGAAGCGTTTGAACTAGCGGGCAAACGTATCATTTCAGAATTCGAGCACCCTTGGAAACTGTACGAACACGAAATCGAACTGCGCGTCCACGGCGGTATGGCCGTCTATCCGCTGCAAAGTCAGCATGCGAATGCTTTACTAGAACAGACGAAAATCGCCTTGCAACGTGCCAAACTGCGCAGAACTTCGATATTGGTATATACGCCGGAAAACAACAGCAGTTTCACTGAGCGCTACGTCATCGAGGCCGGTATGCGAAAAGCGCTCGAGCGAAGCGAATTTGTCATCTACTATCAACCAAAAGTGAACATACAGAGCGGCGCCGTAATGGGCGTAGAAGCACTCGTACGCTGGAACCACCCCGAACTCGGTCTGATTCCGCCGAACAAGTTTATTCATATCGCCGAAGAAAACGGGATGATCATTGAACTGGGCGATTGGGTGCTACGTTCTGCTTGTGAGCAGCATGCTGTATGGTTAAGCAAAGGACTTCCGCCGATTCGCATATGTGTCAACGTCTCGCTCAAACAACTCGAAAACCCAGATTATTTCGAGCAGTTGAACCGTACGCTCATCACGAGTGGCTTACAACCGCGCCATCTAGAACTCGAAATTACCGAAACATTAGCGCTGAAGAACATCGACAAAATTCAAGGCGTGCTGGCAAAATTAGCGGGCATGGGCATCAAACTGACAATCGATGACTTCGGCACCGGCTATGCATCCTATAAACATCTCAGCCACTTGCCGATCCACGCATTGAAAATCGACAAATCGTTCATGCGCGGTATCAATCATAACCCCGACGCAGAGGCGATTGTCGCCTCAATCATTCAACTCGCCAAAAGTTTGCAATTGACGGTCACTGCGGAAGGTGTAGAAACGTTCGAGCAATTGCAGTTTCTCAAGCGCAACAGTTGCGATGAAGTGCAAGGATTTTTATACATGCAACCAGAACCAGCAAACATTTTCGAACCGTACTTAAAGCGCGGATTCGCCCATATCTCGCAGGCTTTTCAATAATGCGTACAATCCCGGATGTGCGTGGTCCAATCGCGTTGGTTGCCAGTCGCGATTGAGCCAGACGTGTCTTGTATTCCCCGAGACGAGTAACTCACCCTGTGGTTCAGCGAACCACGGGGCATTTTTTTGCCCTTGCGCCGAACACAACGACTGCCAAAACGACAATTCCACTTTTCTCGCCTCGGACTCAAAGCGAATACGAAGCGCTCCAAATTCAGCAACCCTCGTAAAGACAACGACCTCATCGTCATACCGTGCGGCACGTTTAAAGGCCATTTGTGCGTCAGTCAGCGGTAAAAATAAACCTTCCGCTTCCAAATCACGATATGCGACGCCGAGCGCTCGAATCGCTTCCGTCCGACCTATTTCTAACCAATTCAAATAATTCATATGATAGACGACGCCCATCTGATCCGTTTCCTGATAACGTACACGAAGCGGCCAAGCGTGCCACGTAACATTCTCATCTTGCATTTTCATTCCTCCAGTTGTTATAAAAAAGAACATGCCAACCGACACCGAGGCATCGATCGAACATGTTCATCTATTTTATTCTGCTATTACAATACTCTTCCGCGACCGGAGTAAATGATGCCGATTTCAGCATATACAGACACTTCAGAGCCGTCAGCGATACTCTCCGTAGCCTTTTCAACACCAACTACAACCGGAATCCCAAGGCTAAGGCCAACAACTGCAGCGTGCGACGTGATACCGCCATTTTCGGTAATGACAGCCGCTGCTTTTTTGAATGCCTCGATAAAATCTTTGTCCGTCGAATTGGCAACGAGAATCGCACCCTCTTCGACACGCGCTAATGCATCTTCAGCAGACTTAGCAACGACAACTTTACCGGTTGCATTTTGCGATCCGATCCCTTGTCCACTTGCAATAACTTCGCCGACATGATGAACTTTCATCAAATTGGTAGCACCTGAACGACCAACCGGTACGCCTGCGGTAATGATGACCGTATCACCCAAACCGATTAGACCAGCATTGTGTGCGGAATCGACGACAACTTCAAAAAGGGCATCCGTCGTATTTGCTTTCTCGCCGTAGACTGGGACGACTCCCCAAGAGAGACACATTCTACGCAACACTTGCTCATTCGGTGTGCAGGCAATAATCGGTGCTTTCGGACGATATTTTGACACCATACGCGCCGTATAGCCGCTCTCCGTCGAAGTCAAAATCGCTTTTGCATTCAAATCTAAAGCTGCGTTCGCAACCGCTTGACTGATCGCTTCGGTAATGCCTGTTTGCTGTGCAAGACTTTGTTTGACGAAAATTTCACGGTGTTCTAAAGCCGACTCCGCTTTCACGGCGATACGCGCCATTGTCTCCACCGATTCAATCGGATATTTACCAGCAGCGGTCTCACCCGAAAGCATGATCGCATCCGTACCGTCAAAAATCGCGTTCGCTACGTCACTCGCTTCCGCGCGCGTCGGACGAGGATTGCGTTGCATCGAATCAAGCATCTGCGTTGCGGTAATGACCGGTTTGCCCGCACGGTTCGCTTTGCGGATCATATCTTTCTGTGCGAGCGGTACTTCTTCAGCTGGAATTTCGACGCCGAGGTCACCGCGTGCAACCATCAAACCATCCGATACTTCAAGAATTTCGTCGAGATTATCGACACCTTCTTGATTCTCGATTTTCGAGATGATTTGAATGTGTGTCGCATTGTTGCGCTCGAGCAATGCGCGAATTTCAAGCACATCGGACGCCTTGCGCACGAACGAAGCAGCGATAAAATCGATGCCTTGCTCGATACCGAACAAAATGTCATTCGTATCTTTTTCGGTAATGCCCGGCAACGTGATTTTCACTCCTGGTACATTAACCCCTTTTTTGCTTTTGATCGTCCCACCATTGACGATGCGACACTTGATTTCTGTACCTTGAATGTCAACGACAGTCAAACCGATGAGTCCGTCATCGATCAAAATCGTAGATCCGATATGTACGTCATTCGGTAAATTTTTGTATGTGATGGATAGACGATTTGCGTCGCCTTCGATTTCTTCTGTCGTCAGCACGATGAACTCATCTTGCACCAAATCGACAGAATCAACAGAGAGTTTGCCTGTGCGAATTTCTGGACCTTTGGTGTCCAACAAAATCGCAACATGACGATTTAGTTCCGTACGCGCCTGCTTAATATTTTTGATGCGATTCCCATGTTCTTCAAAATCACCATGAGAAAAATTGAGACGTGCAACATTCATTCCTGCCTTGATCAGTTGATGAATCATCGGTAATGATTCACTGGACGGTCCAATCGTACAAACAATTTTCGTTTTGCGCATGTAGTAAAAATCCTCCTTATATCTTGAAAGCACCCAGTTTTCTGAACTTGTCGAAACGATCTTCGATTCGTTCTGCAGGTGTCAACTCCAACAGTGGTTGCAAATGCTTAAGTATTGCTTGCTTGATCGAATCAGCGGTTTGCTGCAAGTCATGATGCGCGCCGCCAAGTGGTTCTGTAATGATATCGTCAATGACACCAAGTGCCATCATATCTTGCGCAGTGATTTTCATCGCTTCTGCAGCACGCTGACTTTCCCCAGCGTTTTTCCACAAAATCGAGGCCGCCGCTTCCGGTGAACTGACGGAGTAAATCGCGTGCTCGAGCATCAATACACGGTTCCCGACACCGAGTGCGAGTGCGCCGCCGCTCCCGCCTTCACCGACCACGATACAAATAATTGGCACTCCATAAGATGCCATCGCCTTCAAATTGCGAGCAATGGCTTCCCCTTGCCCGCGCTCTTCCGCGGCGTTGCCCGGATAAGCACCCGGCGTATCAATAAACGTAATGATCGGACGTTTGAATTTGTTCGCCTGATCCATTAAACGCAGTGCTTTGCGAAACCCTTCTGGATGTGGCATTCCAAAAAAACGAGCGACGTTATCCTTCGTGTCTTTCCCTTTTTGATGTCCAATGAGTGTGACGGGGATGCCGTCCAACTTGCCGATCCCACCAAAAATCGCCAAATCGTCACGATACAAACGATCGCCGTGCAATTCGACAAAATCCGTACACATCGCATCGATCAAATCCGATGTTGTCGGACGCAACGCATGTCTGGCGATTTGCATCTTCTCATGCGGCTTCAGCTGTGCATAAGTGTTTTCCATCATTGTTTTGATTTCATCTTCGAGTTTTGCAATGATCGCAGGTAAATCAACACTACTAAGGCCAAGAATCGACATTTTCCGTTTCATTTCTTCTATTTCCTTGCGCTTTAACGCAAGTTCTTTCTCAAACGGCAATTCTCCTGACATCGGTCAATACCCTCCCGATCCATGCAACTCTAAGATGGTTTTTAGCTTCTCACGCATCTCGAGACGGCTGACGATCAAGTCGATTTGCCCATAACCCAAGTTGGTCTCTGCTTTTTGAAAATTTTCAGGCAAAATTTGACGAATCGTCTGCTCAATTACGCGTCGACCCGTGAAGCCGATAATCGTACCTGGCTCAGCCATAATGATATCGCCAAGCATCGCGAAACTTGCTGTCACCCCGCCAAGTGTCGGATCGGTGAACACAGAAATGTATAGCAGTCCGGCTTCTTCAAGTTTATGTAAGATCGCGCTTGTTTTCGCCATCTGCATTAAGCTCAAGATACTTTCTTCCATACGTGCTCCACCCGAAGTGGAGAACATAATGAACGGCAATTTCTGTTCGAGCGCATGCTCCATTGCGCGGGCAATTTTTTCGCCCACAACCGACCCCATACTACCGCCGAAAAACTCAAAACTCATCGCCGCAGCCACCACTTCAATCCCGTGAATGCGACCTTTGCCTGTGATGACTGCATCTTTCGACCCTGTAGCATCTTGGTGCTTGCGATACTTCTCGCGATATCCCGGGAATTCTAAAGGATCAATCGAAATCATGTCAGCGTCGAACTCTTCAAACAAACCATCATCAAACGTGAATTCCAATCGTTTGCGTCCGTTGATGCGGAAATGATGTCTGCACTTAGGATTCGTGCAAACGTATAGATTGGCAACCAATTCATCGATCAGCATCTTCTCATAGCATTTCGGACATTTGTCAAATACGTTCTCTTGGGTCTGCAATGGTTCTGGAATCGCAGCCATAGAGACTGTTGCATATTTCTTCTTTCTAAATTGTAAATCAATCATTGGCGCGAATTCACCTCTCCTCTTACCTACCTTGATGCGATCTAAAGGAAGTACTGGATGGATTCCAGGTTATTGCTCATTCAGTATATCCAAAAGCAACTGCTGGACTTCGTGCACTTCCGTCTCTCGTACGGAAATTTCGAATTGCTGTTGTTTGCCCATGATCATCGGTTTGACACGTACTTCATAACCCTCTTCTGCCAAACGATCTTGAATTTTGTCAGCGATTGCCGATGTGGGCGCAATATACATGACGGTCCACATGACACATACCTCCCTCATTTGAACGAAAAATATGTCCAGGCAATAAAAATATGATACCATACCCTTTCTGAAATTCGCAACAAATCGAGCATTTATGTCATTTTGACGTTACCTTCTCCTAGCACGCTCTCTAAGCTAGAAATTAAGCGAGCATTGGCTCGAATCGAAAATCGGCGATCTAACATGAGTAGTTTTTTATTCGTATCATCGTATAAAACGACGGGCGTCGGACCTCGGTGTTGCGACAAAATTTGCTCTAAATTGGCTAGCATCTGTTCCGTCATTTGTGCAGCAGTCAGTTTGAGCATAAGTTTCGTGCGCTCGTTGAGGTTGACGCTTGCTTTGTTCGCCGCAGGCTGCTGCCTCTGATTGCGTGTGACTGCCTCCTCAAGCGTAAGCACGGAGTCGACGATGATTTTCGAACGTTCTTCGTCGTGTTCAATGGTTCCGGAGACAACAGCGACTTCCCCTTCTTTGATTCGCTCGCGCGCTCTTGACCACACCTTGGGAAACAACACGATTTCTAAGATTGCGACCTTGTTTTCTAACTCCGCAAACGCCATCTGTTCCCCTTTTTTTGTCTTAATCAGCCGCACAGAAAGCACCATGCCGATTACTGTCGCCTTGCTTTTTTCCTGTAGATCTTTCAATGTTTCAATCGCTACATGTGGCACTTGCTCCATTTGTGCCTGGTATTTATCGAAAGGATGTCCAGAAAAATAGACGCCTGTCAACGCTTTTTCCTGCTCCAATCTGATTCGCTCATCGATTTTTGCGAGGTTAGGATAGTCGTAATCCGTCGCTGTGTCCAAACTGAATCCGAACAAATCGAGTTCGAAATCTAACGTTTGCTTTTTCCACTTAACAGCCTCTTCGACCACATCATCGAGCACAGCAATCAACTGCGCACGGTGCTCGCGAAACCCATCCATCGCCCCAGCCATAATCAGCGATTCGATAACACGTTTGTTACATACGCTCAAATCAACACGGCGACAAAAATCAACCAAATTCTCAAATTTTTGCTCGCCCCTCACTTTGATGATCTCTTCAACCGCTTTGTATCCAACATTTTTGATGGCGGCAAGTCCGAATCGAATCGAACCTTCTGCTGAGATCGTGAACAGTGCTCCACTTTGATTGACATCTGGCGCAAACACGGCAATATTCATTGCTTTACAACTCTCAACATACTCGGCGATCTTGTCTTGTGAAGAAAAGATGGCTGTCATAAAGGATGCCATGTAAGCAACCGGGTAATGAGCTTTCAAATAAGCCGTTTGAAAGGTGAGCACACCATATGCAGCGGCATGTGCGCGCGGAAACCCGTAGTCTGCAAATCGCACAATCAGGTCGTATACTTTATTCGCATCTTCAGGAGAATATCCTTTTACGACGCTACCTTCGACAAAAAATTGTCGTTGCTCGTCGAGAATTTCGCGCTTTTTCTTTGATACCGCGCGGCGCAGCATGTCGGCTTGACCAAGACTAAACCCTGCCATCAAGCTGGCAATTTGGATGATTTGTTCTTGGTAAACGATGATGCCGTACGTGTCGCTTAATATCGGCTCGAGATCTGGGTGTGGATATTCAACTTTTGCCTGCCCATGCTTAGCCCGAATGAACTGCGGCACGAACTCCATCGGACCCGGCCGATAGAGCGCCAACACGGAGATCAAGTCGTCGAATTGTGACGGTTTTAGATCGCGCAGTACTTTGCGCATCCCGCCTGACTCGAGCTGAAACACTCCTAAGGTATCACCGCGCGACAACATTTGATAGGTGAGCGGATCGCGGTCATCTACCTTCGACAAGTCAAGTTCTATGCCAAAATCGTTGCGAATGAACGCGAGCGCGCGATCGATGATCGACAGTGTGCGAAGTCCGAGCAAGTCGATTTTCACCAACCCCACCGCTTCGATGTGCTCCATCGAATACTGGGTAAGTGACGTGTCTAAGCCATCGCCTTGAAGCGGCACGTGTCGAACCATCTCGTCAGGAGATATCACAATCCCGCCAGCATGGGTCGAAACGTTGCGCGGGAAGCCTTCAATTTTTTGTGCTGCGTCCAGCAACCTCACAATATTCGGCGACTGTCCGGCAAGCGCCTGCAGTGCTTTGGAATCTGCCACTGCTTCGGCAATCGACATGCCCGAATAGCCTCTTAACTCTTTCGCCACTTTATCAACTTCGTAGATTGGAATGTCAAGCGCCCGTCCCGCATCACGCACGGCTGCCCGAGAAGCGAGCGTCCCGAAAGTGATGATTTGTGCGACTTTGTCGGCTCCATATTTTTGCGTTGCATAAGCAAACACTTCCGAGCGCCGTTCATCATTGATATCGATATCGATATCTGGCATCGAAATCCGTTCTGGATTCAGAAATCGCTCAAATAGGAGTTTATATCGAAGCGGGTCAATATTCGTAATCTTCAACAAATAAGCGACGACACTGCTCGCCGAGGAACCCCGTCCAGGTCCAATCGAAATGCCTCGTTCATGCGCAAATCGCAATAAATCCCAGACAATTAAGAAATAGTCGGCGAACCCCATTTTGATGATGACCGACAGTTCGTAGTCCAACCGCTCGCGAAGTTTATGTCGAAAAGAGTCATCTTGCATCCGCTCATCATCACTATATCGACGGACGACGCCTTGCTCACAAAGATCGCGCAACATCGCCTCAGAATCGGCGTAGCCTTCGGCTTGATAAGCCGGCAGCAAGGTTCGCCCGAGGGGAATTTGCAAATCGCACTTCGCAGCAATTTCGAGCGTATTCGCAATCGCCTGCGGGACGTGCGGAAACATCGCCGCCATTTCCTCAGTCGTCTTAAAATACATCTGGTCGCTATCCATTTTCATGCGATTCGGATCGCTCATCGACTTGCCGGTAGCGATGCATAGCAACATATCTTGGACTTCTGAGTCTTCGCGTGACATGTAATGCACATCATTCGTCACAACCAACGGTATCCCTGTTTGTTCAGACAATGTGAGCAATTTATGATTGACGCGACGCTGGTCGAGCAGTTGATGATCCTGCATTTCGAGATAGTAATCTTCGCCGAACAACGCTTTGTAGCGCAAAGCAACCGCGCGCGCCTCTTCATCTTTACCTTTAAGAAGCAACTGCGGGATCTCACCAATCAGGCAGGCGCTCAAACAAATCAAGCCTTCAGCATGTTTTTCGAGCAAAGCGAAATCGATGCGCGGCTTGTAGTGAAACCCTTGCAGGTGCGCCATGCTCGTTAGTTTCATTAGGTTACGATAGCCCGTTTCATTTTTCGCCAGCAACACCAGATGATACGTCGGATGTTCCTGCCGCGAACCTTTTTCGTGCATACTATGCGAAGCGACGTACACTTCACAGCCGATAATCGGTTTGACGCCCACTTCCTTGCACGCCATGAAAAAAGCAATCGCGCCGTACATGACGCCATGGTCGGTGAGCGCCAAAGCAGACATGCCAAGTTCTGCCGCACGTTTTGCGAGCGCCGAAATACGCGCCGCGCCGTCCAGCAAACTATATTCGCTATGTACATGTAAATGCACGAAACCGCTCATCAATCGGTCACCGAACCTCGTCATTTTGATACCTTCATTTTACCACAATTGAAGCGATATGTTATGATGAACAAAACCGTTCAGGAGGCTTTTCACATGAACATTGCCATCTATGTCCTCATGATTATCCAACTTGGATTGACCGCCTATTTCAGTCTACGTGCACGTCGGCATCGCGATCCGCTGAAGCGTGGGCTTAACTTCGCACGCATGAACATCATGATCGGCGTACTTTTCTTGACGCTCTCGCTCGCCCAACTGTTTACCGCACCGTTCCGCAATCTGTTTGTTGCCTTCGCGATTTTGGTGCTGCTCATCGGGCTCTACAATCTGTTTGTCGGCATCCGCAATCATATCACCTTTTCACAAATGATCGATGCAGAATCGCAGCAAGTCGGATAATAGATTGTGGTAATTACTGCATCCAAGAGATGAACAGATACTGAATCAGACCGATCACGGCGCCCAAACCCGCACCGAGCCATGTAATTGCGCGGAATTCACGCCCTGAGACGTCCAAAATCATGCGCTCAATTTGCTCAATCGGAAATTGCGCCACTTGCTCTTCTACAAGTTTGGCGAGATTGAGGCTCGAGAGAATCGATTCTAATTGCCCGTCAAGCAAATCGATCAGCAAATCGGCGATTACCTTGCCTGACACTACCGCTTGTCCATCCAGCAAATCTGCAATTTTTAATGAGAATATATTCGTTGCCTGTGCCCGCAGGTCGAGCCTAGTCAGTACCTGCTCCTCCATCCACTTGCGTCCGTCCGCACCTGTCAGCAGGCGAAACACATCATCGGCCGACAACTGCTCCCACTGCTCGATTTTTGCCGCTAACCATTGCTCTGCGAGGGCGCGCGTAGCGGGTTCATCGAGTTTGTCCAGCAACGCCCCCCTAAGTTGTACACTCACTGTCTCTGGCTTAAGAAATCCCTTGACCATTCCGCCAAAAAAACCGTCGCCCGCAAAATGCTCGATCAGTTGTTCGACCATCTGCCGCAGAAACACATCGCCTCGACTCGACTTCAACCCGCTTCCCAGTTCCGCAAAGGCAAACGAGACCGCTTTACCGCTCCATTCCCTGCGTTTCTCCTCATTCCAACCTTGAAACAACTGTTGCAAAGGTCGTGTGCCAATCCCTTTCTCCTGCCACACATGATGCAATAGCGAACGCGCCTTGTTATGCGCCCAATCACCAGTAGCTACCTTCCATCGCTCTACTTGTGTGCGGTCAACAAAACGCAGCAAAAACGACTCGATCGTATCCTCGCTTTGCACCAGTTTTCGCAACAAATCATCGATTGCGACCGTCATTTTTAACGCCAAAGAAGGCTCACGCAGCCACTTTTTGATCGCATCTGATGTAATCAAATGCGTCCCGACAATACGCCCGAATGAACCAGCGATTTCGTTGCGTCGCTTCGGGATAATCCCAGGGGTAAACGGAAGACGCACACCGAACAAGCGTTTTTCCGTATGTGGAAAAAACAGCATTTTAATCGCCAAATGATTGGTCACGCCTCCGATAAACGCAGCAACCACGACACTAACTAGCAACATCATCCAAAACATTTTCTCCATTCCTTTCCTCAATCGAATCACAAGTTGCGTCAACCTCACATACGATACTGTACTGTGTCTCGCCGTATGCGAGTCAGCCGAAAGGGGTTGACGTTGATGCCAAGCAAAAAAGTGAACGTCCTGTTGAACCGCGCGGCAAATGACGGCGAATCGGGCGCAGTACTGCTCGATGAACAGTTGATGCGGGCAATGCGCATCCCGGAAGGTCGCCCCGTTTGGCTGACTGCCGGCACGTTTCGTCAAAAAGTGTTCCTTAAACCTACGCAACGTAAACGTGCGCTTCTGCTCAGCAAAATACTGTTGCAACGGTTTGGCATGCACGATGGATTGCGTCTGCATATCCGGTATGACGCGACCTCACAAACGTTGCGCTGCGGACCGCTGTTAGCCGTCTTGTTGCAACGTTCAGCCGTCATGCCTGCAGCGCGCCCATTCGGCGAAATGAGTGATTTTTGCCGGGAGTTGGCACTCGTTGCCGGCCGTGAACATGTATGGCTGGCTGCCGTCACTCCGAACAGTTTTCAACTGACCAATCAATCGATGCAAGGCTGGACGTTTCGCCGCGGCTGGCGCCGGGCAAAGCTGCCGATAGCCGATGTCATCTATAACCGTCTGCAAACGCGCAAACTCGAAAAAAGCCGCAACGTCCAGCGCTTGATGAAAAACATCAAAAGTCATTTTAGCACAGTCATTTTTAACGAACAATTTTTGGATAAAGTGAGCGTGTTTACGGCACTTTCAAAAGATTCTTCGATGCATAAACACTTGCCGCGCTCACTCCCTTGCCGCAATCTCCAAGTGATACGGCAAATGTTAGAACAGTACCCGACTTTGTTTCTGAAACCAGCTACGGGCAGCATGGGACGCGGCATCGTGCGTATCGCTCGCAATCCTGATGGTGGCTATACGACGCATTCGACACATATTAAGTATACCAGCAAACGGCACTATGCGGACCGCGATCGTCTATTACGCAGTCTCGCTGCACAAATCAAGCGTGCTCCGCATCTCATTCAGCAAGGATTGTCGTTACTCACAGTATACCGACATAATTTGGACTTTCGCGCACTTGTGCAAAAAGACGGTAGCGGCAAATGGACGGTGACCTCGATTGTTGCACGCATCGCAGCACCGCGTCATTTCGTCTCCAACTTGGCGCGAGGCGGACGCATCACGACCGTGATGGATGCCCTGCGCAAGGCTGGTGTAAGTCGCGACAAAGCGCAAAAACTGCACGCTTCGATGCGAGCCACGGCAGTAGCGATCGCTGGTTCACTCGAAAAGCAGTTGAACGGTTCGTTCGGCGAACTCGGCGTCGATTTGGCTGTCGATCGTGATTTGCACGTTTGGTTGCTTGAGGTCAATTCGAAGCCGTCAAAAACCGACCCTTTACCACCTGGTACTGGGAAAATTAGACCATCCGCACGTAAAGTGGTGCAATATGCGAAACATGCCGGCAAGTTTTGAACGGCAGCAAAATCGAGTGATCAACTTGGGCGTGTATGTGGGGATGATGGACGAACGCGAACGGCAGTTTTTGCAAGATTTGAGTGATCAAGCCGGGAAACGAGGCATTCGTATCGGAGTGTTTAGTCGGCGCGATATCGATTTCAGCGGAACGACGATTCGCATGCAGGTGTGGGATCACCAAGCGCAGCGCTGGCTCGTGCGAGACAGCGGGTTCCCGAAGCGAATCTACAACCGCTGTCTCGATCCCGCGCGCCCCGCCCGGGCGGCGCTCACCCGCCTACTCCGCGCCTCCCGGGCGCAGCTGTTGCAGCGCCCCATCGCCGGCAAATGGCGCATGCAACAGCTGTTGCGCCGGCACCCGCTGCTCCGCAGCGCGGTGCCGCGCGGCGCGCGCCTGCGCGGCCGGGCGCAGCTCACGGCGTGGCTGCGCCGCGCCGGAGCCCACGTTGCTGCGGGCGCCCCCCTCAGCACCCAGCGCGCTAGCACTAGCGACAGTGGCGCTCGCACCGGCGGGGTCAGCGGATCTGTGGTACTGAAGCCGCTGACCGGCTCCGGCGGACGCGGCGTGTTGCGCCTGAGCATGGCGGCGGATGGCGCAATCACGGCGCGCGGCCGCGACCGCGAGAACCGCATCGTCAACCGCAAGTTCGAGCAAACGCCGAAGCGTTTGCGCCAAGCGCCACAATCAGCAGTGGCCGCCTGTCTCCGTTGGATTCGCCAAACACTCGGTCCCGTGCCACTGCTCATGCAACCTTTTTACAAACTGGAAACGCGAGACGGTCGGCCATTCGATATGCGCGCATTCGTACGTAAACAATTCGTTAATAAATCAAACAACAAGGCATGGCAGACAATCGGGTACGCCGTACGCGTCGGAGAAAGCGGTGGCCTGACATCAAACCTCGCTGGTGGCGGAGTAGCGCTCACCCTACAAGAATTCATGAAGCATCACTACACTAACACGAATCGGCTGCAAACGAAGCGACTCATTGAGCGGATGAACGCCATCAGCAGACGCATCGCTCAAATCGCCGAAAGACGCTTCGGAACTCTGTTCGAACTCGGCATCGATTTCGCGCTCACCGAGAGCGGCCAACTCTATGTGCTCGAAGTGAACGGCAAACCTGGACGAAGCGCATTTTTGCAATCGCAACAAGCAGACGTATATACCGCCACTATCCATGGCGTCATTCATGCATATTTAAATTTGACAGGAGGTTCCCGTCATTGAACGAAATCAACGTCCGCCGATAATCGGCGTGTTGTGCAAACGCGGTCAGCATCATCTCATGCGCAGTCTCCATCTTGTCGCTCGCACGAAGGCTGTCATCTACAGTTTCTCGCCGGAGGATGTAGATTGGAACGGCAAAACAGTGCACGCGCTAACATTAAACAGCCAAAGGCAATGGGTGCGCCGGCGCATGCCACTTCCGCACGTCGTCTATAATCGTCTGCTTGTCGGACGAAAGCGGGAAATGAACGATGCACACTCACTGTTCCGCAAACGTCTCGACGAGCACCGCATCCCGATGTTTAATCGCACTTATTTTAATAAGCAACATATTTTCCAGTTGCTACACCGCGGCAAAGAAAGCGAAGCGATTCGCCACCTGCCGGAAACGCTCGATAAACCGTCTGTTGACAATCTTCAGCAATTTTTCAACCGCCATCCGACCGTCTTTCTCAAACCGACCGGCGGCTTTGCAGGCATCGGCATTTACCGAATGGTTTCGGCGAGCGAAAAAGACGGCACGCTTCATTTTCACAGTGGCCGACATGCGCGATTCTTACGCTTCCCTTCTAGGCGCGCGATGATACAATTTGTCCGCCACAAAACGAACGGATTTCGCCGCCACGTGGCTCAGCAAGGGATTTCGTTGCTCCGCTACCGCGACTGCCCGCTCGACTTCCGCGTGCATGCCAACCGCGGGCGTGATAACCGCTGGCACATTTCCGGCATCGGCGCCAAAAAAGCCGGCAAAGGTAGCGTCACGACGCATCTACGGACTGGCGGTTCGGTCTATCCGCCACTCATCTTGCTGAAACATTTTTTCAAGCACCAAGCGCAATCCGTGTTGAAACGTCTGCATACGACCAGTTTGGCATTAGCCGACGCCATCGCCCGCCGTTCCGCTCATCCTGTGGGCGAACTTGGGTTCGACATCGGCATCGACGAGCGCGGTCACATTTGGATGTTCGAGGCGAATTCTAAGCCAGGTCGCTCGATTTTCAAACATCATGCACTCCGCTCGGCGTTACTCCGCTGCGACCAGCATATTATTGAGTATTGCCGCTATTTGGCGAAACAAGGGAAAGGAGGCTGAACCGATGAGCCGCACGCGATATCACCGTTCCCCGCTCGTCATCGCCATTTTAACCGGCACCGCTCGTACGGTCTCGTTCGGTGGCAATCGCGCCAACTTCCGCGACTTGCTCGTCACCGCCAAACGCAATCGCGCCATCGCCTATGTCGTCACTGTTCCGCAATTGCAGCAAGGACTAAGCAATCAACGGGTGCAAGGGTTTGCCTATGACCTGCGGCGAAAGTCGTGGTACGAGGGCAATTTTCCGTTGCCGCACGTCGTCTACAACCGCATCCCGACGCGAGCTCAGGAGAAATCGATCGGCGCTAAAGATCTCATCGAGCGTCTGTTGAAACGGAGCGATATGCGCCTATTCAACCCGGAATTTTTCAATAAATGGCAGTTGTCAAAATGGTTGTCGTCATCAGCAGAACTCAAAGAACACGTGCCGCAAACTGTACCGCTCCGCAACCTGCTTTCTGTCAAAGAGATGCTGGCGACAGGGTACCCGCTGTTTCTGAAACCAGTGCATGGTAAGGCAGGTGCTGGCATGATGCGCCTCGAACATCAGCATAAGCAAACATGGACGCTAAGTCGGCAGCATACACAAGGGACGCTGAACCGCCACTACCGCACGCTACGCATGTTGTGGCGTGACATCAAGCGTCATGTCGCCGGCAAAACCTATGTCATCCAGCAATATATTGAGCTCGAACGTTCTCCTGCAGGTACACCATTTGATTTGCGTGTTCTGTTGCAAAAAAACAGCGACGGACAATGGACGGTCACGGGTATCGGCGCACGTGTAGCGGGACGCAACAGACTGACCACACATGTGCCACGCGGCGGGAAAATCGCTTCGCCGCTTCGTCTGCTGCGCGTCAAATATGGCGACAATCAAGCGAAACATTTGCTGCGCGAAACAGGTAAACTTGCCGTTCGCATCGCCGCACATCTAGAAAAACAATCAGGGCAGCGACTTGGCGAACTATCGATGGACATTGGCCTCGACCGCCATGCGAAGTTGTGGTTTTTCGAGGCAAACTCGCATCCGATGAAATTTGACGAACCCGCCATTCGCCGGCGCTCATTGCGAAAGTGGGTGCGCTATTGCCGCCATCTCGCGAACCGCAACTGACGCTGCGCACGCTTGATGCGATTCATCTCGAAAAAGCTCGCGGTCCGTTGCTGAAGTTCATTTCCCGCCACGGCGGCGGGCGCATTACCGGACGTGCACGCAAATGGTTGCGGACGGTGGATCGTGCAGATTTGAGGCGTGCTGGGACTTGCATTGTCACTGCATCGGTTGGCACGCACCTAATGGGCGTATTGATCATCGCGAAACATGGCGAACAAGTGATGGCGATTGTTGTTCATGGCAGTGCGCGCCGCAAAAAATTGGGACAGACGCTCATCCGCCATGCGCTCCGCCATATGCGTTTTCTTGAAGCGCGGGTGGCGACCGATAATGCGGCAAGCATCGGCATGTGCTTCGCTGCTGGGATGGTCGCTATCGCATTGGAACGTGGAGTGACCGGCAAACCAACGTTGCTGTTCGTTGCCGGAGAACGAGGAGGATCACATTGACCATCACTGTGGGGATTTTAACGCTGTACGTCGGCAGGCGCAGAACCATTGAAGAACGTCCGTTTCTCGCTGCTTGTGCAAACGAAGGTGTAAAACTAGGCATCGAAGTCATCGTCTTCACACCGGAAGATGTCGAGCACCGTAGCCGCCGTGTGCGCGCTCATCTCTATGACGTGCGGCGCAAACGCTGGCTTCGTGCTTGGCGCCCCTTGCCGAGCGTCATTTTCGACCGATGCCGTTACCAAAGTACGCCGCGCTTTGCACAGATGCGTGCGTTTCGTCGTCGCTATCCGCATTTGCAATACTTGAACCACCCGCTCGCCAACAAATGGCTTGTCCACGAAGTGCTCGCACGTCATGCACACGTTGCCCGTCATTTGCCAGACACTGGATTGCTTCGCGGAATGAGTGACGCCTTGCGATTTGGCGCACGCCACAGCACCATCTATATCAAACCGGTCAACGGAACAGGCGGTCGCGGTATTCTCCGTTTGCAATGTTCGCCGAGCGCCTCCTGCCGTCTTGAGGGGCGCAATGCACAACGCACCATCATTGCCAGCAAAACAGGATCGCGCAGCGAATTGCTACGCCACACGTTGCGACTGTGCCGTGGCGGCAGTTATCTGCTGCAACAAGCGATCGATAATCGCCTGAGCAACGGGCAAGTATTTGATTTCCGGCTCGTCGTACAAAAAGATGGCAGCGGCAAATGGACATTGACCGGCGGTGCGGCAAGAGTTGGCGGACCGCGCAGCATTACATCCAATCTCCATGGCGGCGGGCGGGCGGTTGGCTGGCAAACGATGCTTACTCAACAATTCACCGCCAAACGCAGCGAATCCATCGTCGATGACATGAAGACGCTCGCCATCCGCGTCGCCGAGGCACTCGAACAACGCTATGGCAGATTGTGCGAACTGGGACTGGACATCGCCGTCGACCGCAGCGGCAAACCGTGGTTGCTCGAAGTCAATCCGAAACCAGCGCGCGAAATTTTTCGCAAAACTGGTCAGCACGCAACGTACCGTACCGCCATCCGCAAACCGCTCGAGTTCGCCATCTTCTTGAGCCGTTAAAAACGTCCACAACAAAAACGGCACCCGCCATACAACGGATGCCGCTTTTTGCTATCTGCTAAAATATTTTTTGCGTCTCACGATCATCTTTGATCATCTCGAGTGCCTCACGAAAACGTAAGGCGTGCACAATCTCCCGCTCGCGCAAAAACTTCAAACTGTCCTGAATATCCACATCATCCGTCATATCGATTAGCCACTGGTAGGTTGCACGTGCCTTCTCTTCGGCAGCGATGTCTTCCATCAAATCGGCCACTGGATCTCCCTTGGCCTGAATATACGCCGCCGTAAACGGCACCCCCGCCGCATTTTCATAAAACAGTGCATGGTCGTGTGCTGCAAAATGTGGGCCCATGCCCGCTTCAATCATTTGTTGCGGCGTGGCGTCCTTCGTCAACTTGTAAATCATTGTGGCAATCATTTCGAGATGCGCAAACTCTTCGGTACCGATGTCGGTCAACAGTCCGATCACCTTTTCTGGAATCGTATAGCGCTGGTTCAAGTAACGTAGCGCCGCCGCCAACTCGCCGTCTGCTCCGCCATATTGCTCCGACAGAAATTTTGCCATCCGCAAGTCACATTTGCCGACACGCACCGGATATTGCAACTTCTTTTCATACACCCACATCGTTTTTCACCTCTACATTTGCCAGGGCCAAGGCCCGTTGTTCCATGCCCACGGTTGCGGCGACAGGCTATGGCCGAAATTCATCAGTGGTCCGAACTGTTTTTCATATTGCGCCACTAAATGCTTGCGCCGCTCCGCAAACTCGTTGAATTGGCGCACGGCTTGCGCATCGTTCGGATGAGTGTCCAAATACAAATTTAACTCCAGCAATACGAAATCGACCGCCATCAAATCGTGCAGCAGATGGTCAGATGATTCATGCATCTCGTTCATGCTCAGTCCCCCTATAAGGAAAATATAGCGCCGGCCAAAGCGTTCCTTTGCGCAGCGCTTCGCGCGGACTGTACTGCGGCAAATGCGGTGGTTGCACAACAAAGTCAAGCACGATGATCAATGCCATCCCTCCCTCACTTTCACTTTATGTACGAGTCAACTGCTTTATGAACAACCAATGCAATAAAAAAACCCGCTCGGCGGCGGGTTTACAATCCGATATAGCGGCTGTAGCACGTTTTGGCGAATACGGGGTCATCCGTCCCCTGCACCAGCAAACGTCCATCGGGAAACAGCACCATCGTCTGCCCCGAAGGCAGTTTGCATTTTAATAAAAATGGGTTCGCGGTCAGTTCACCGAGCGGACGCCAGCGTTCCGCCCATTCGCGCAAATCGAGCGTGTGCGCCTGCAGCGGTTGGATCTGCACGGAGTCACGGCCACACAACGTTTGCACGGTATCTTCCGCCGCGTGATAGTCGAGAAAATCAAACTGGCGCTGCGCACAGGCTGGGCAGTCGGCTTTTTTCATACGGCTCACGTCGACTGCTGAATATTGTAGCTCCCACGGATCAAATTGTAGCATGCGCGCCGGCAGTTGGCTCGCTTGTCCTGTTAAAAGTTTCAGTGCAAACGTCGCTTGGTAAGAGGCCACGATATCGATGATTGGCGCAATCACGCCAGCGGTATCGCATGTCTCAATCGTCCCCGCTTCTGGCACATTGCCGAATAGACACCGTAAGCAAGGCGTCTCCCCGGGCCTGATCGCGAGCACCGTGCCGCGCGAACGCACAGCGCCGCCGTAAATCCACGGTATACTATGTTTGACCGCCACATCATTTAGCAAAAAGCGGACAGCGAAGTTGTCGCTCCCGTCAAGTATGAGATCAACATCGGCAAGCAGCGATTCGGCGTTCGTTGCATTCACGTCGACGACGTGCGGGTCCATCACAATTTGCGAATTCACGGCACGAAGTTTATTTGCAGCAGCTTGCGCCTTGGCCGTCGATTGGGCGGCGTCTTGTTCATCGTACAGCATTTGCCGTTGCAAGTTGCTCGCTTCGACAAAGTCGCGGTCGATCAGGCGCAAATATCCGACGCCGGCGCGCGCCATATGATTGGCAAGCACGGTGCCGAGTGCCCCCATGCCGACGATCGCAACACGTGAACTCGCTAACTTGCTCTGCCCTTCGCGACCGATGCCAGCAAACAAAATTTGTCGTGAGTAGCGCAATTCATCCATCGTTATCCTTGCTCCCATCGCTTCATTCGTGCAGGTAGTATCTATCTTTGATTATTTTATCATAATCTAGAAATACACAAAAACCTACAAGCACACAAAAACCGAGCAGAGTAAACTCTGCCCGGCCTACAGAAATGACCGATTAGTTGCGCGCCATGTACGTGTTCGGCGTCGTAATGACCGGCGTCGGATACGTTTGACCATAGCCGTATTGCGGGGATGTAGTGTGAATGTTGCCGCTAATGTTTCCTTGGAACGCAGACGGAACGGTGCCGATGTTGCTCACTTGCAACTGGTTCAACATCGATTGAAGTTCGCTCGTCAAGGACTGGATTTGCTGCGCAATTTGGTTGAATTGCTGCAAGCGGTTGGAAATCATTTGCGTGTTGGAAAATGCCATCATAGTGCGCCTCCTTGTTGGATGTTCGGATTTGACTGACCGCGCAGTCGCATACAGTTTGTGCACCGTTGTCGAATGTTATGCATCGAATATATAATGGAATGGAGAAAGGTGGCGATCGCGTGAACGGCCGCACGAATCCCGCAACAGAGAAATTGCTCATATTACATACAAACGATTTGCACAGCGCTTTTGAGCAGATGCCAAAAATTGCGAGTGCTTTTCGTGAACGAGGCGAAATTCATAGCGACGCGCATATACTGAAGTTGGATATCGGCGATCATATGGACCGCGTGCGCACCGAGACCGAGGGAAGCGTCGGCGCCGTCAATGTCGATATCATGAATGCCACTGGCTACGAGTACGTTGTGCTCGGGAACAATGAGGGTTTGACGTTTACGCCGCAGTTGCTTCAGCAAATGTACGCCGGGCGCGCTCACTTTCAAATTATCGGCAGCAATATTGAGGAATGCGCGACTGGTTTGATTCCAAATTGGCTAGTTCCGCATGCGATTGTGCAAAAAGGCCCGCTGCGCATCGGCTTAATTGGCGTGACGGCGCGCTACAACGATTTTTACGAGTTGCTCGGTTGGCACGTCACAGACCCTGTGGAAGTCGTCGCTACGCTCGCCGAAACGTTGCGACCTGAAGTCGATCTACTTATTGTCATGTCGCATCTCGGTCTCGGCAAAGATCAACAAATGGCACAAACGATTGCCGGCATCGACTGCATTCTCGGCGGCCATACGCACCATTTGCTCGAACAGCCTCTCGTCATCAACGGCACCTACATTTGTGCGGCAGGTAAACTTGGGTATCAGATTGGCGAGTTGGAATTTCAGTTTGCCCGCCATGAGGACGGTACATACAGTTTGTGCGAAGTGAGCGGTCGGACGATTCCTGTCGCCCCATTTGCCGACGACGAACATGTGCGTTCGCTTTGGCAAGACGGATTGCGTGCCAGCCGCGTGCAGTTGAGTGAAATGGTAACGGTGCTTGAAAAACCGTTAAAAAATGATTGGTACCGCGAATCGGATCTCGGCAATTTGCTTGTGCGTGCGATACGTCACTGGACGAACAGCGAGATAGGCATCGTCAACGCTGGGCAATTGCTGCGCTCACTAGATGCGGGCGCTGTCTCGCGGCTCAATCTGCTCGAAATGTGTCCTTCGCCGATTAATCCGTGTCGCATGCAGATGCGCGGCCGTGAGATTCGCACTGCACTGGAGCAATCGCTGCGCAAAGAATTTCAGCGCAAAGAATTTGTCGGCTTCGGCTTCCGCGGCAAAGTGCTTGGCTCCCTATGTGTGGATGGATTGCAAATCGAGTATGACCGTCGTCGTCCACCCCAGCAACAGATTACGAGTATCATCTGCAATGGCGAGCCGTTCGATGATGAGCGCGAATACATCGTCGGCACGATTGACATGTTCACCTTTGGCATCGGCTACCTGTCTCTTAAAGAAGGCGTCAACCGCCGTTATTTTCTGCCCGAATTCATCCGCGATTTGCTCGCCGATGCTCTCACAGACAGCGAGGCGATAGCGATCGCTCGTCAGCGCCGTTGGAAACGAATGTAATGCCTATTTGAAACAAACGACACTTAAAGTTACAATGGAACGTATAACAATTTTGTTCAACTATAGGGGGAACTCATGGACTTCTGGATTGCCGTGATCAACGGTATCATCGAAGGATTGACTGAATTTTTGCCGGTTTCTTCAACGGGTCATCTACTACTTGCGGGCTCCATACTGAACCCGTTATCCGATATTAGCAAAGAAAAATTGGATTCATTCAAGGTTTTCATTCAGCTTGGGGCAATCTTGGCGGTCACGCTAATCTACTGGCGGCGTATTTTTCAGTTGCTCGGCATACGGATGCCGCAGTCGAACGATGCTGATGGTAAGGCGCGAACGACAACAGGCGGTTCGATTAACTTGTTGCACGTCATCATTGCCATCACGCCTGCTTTAGGTCTCGCCTACATATTCCGCGATTTCATCAAAGATGTATTTTTCGGCAACAATACACTGGTGTTAATCAGCTTGGTACTTGGCGGAATTTTGATGATTGTTGCGGAAAAATTTCAGCCACGTGTCAAAAGTGAGACGATCGACCAAATTACATACAGTCAGGCGCTGCGCATTGGTCTCTTTCAATGTCTATCGCTTTGGCCAGGTTTTTCGCGAGCTGGGGCAAGTATTTCGGGCGGCATGCTATCCGGCGTCAGTTACCGCGCCGCTGCTGATTTTTCCTTTTTAATCGCGATACCGATCATGTTCGCTGCTGGCGGTTATGAATTGCTGTCGATGTATGACAAACTTTCGATGGAAGACTTCGGATTTTTTGCGACCGGCTTCATCTCTGCGTTTATTGTGGCGCTCATTGTGGTGACGACGGCCCTGAAACATTTGACCAAGATTAAACTGACTTACTTCGCCTACTACCGATTCGCACTTGCCGGCTTGTTTTGGCTATTCATCATTAACTAACGTACAAGGAGCGGAACATGGGGATTTCGTGGCCAACAATCTATGCAAACCAACCGGTAAGCCCGCACAATGACCCGTGGGATCCGTTGCTCTCTTTGCGTCAATATGGTCGTCATGTACTGACGAGCGTTGAGTTTACGGTGACTAATCTGTGCAACATGCGGTGTGAGCATTGCGCCGTCGGTGACAGTTTATCGTTTGTCGAACCGGATAAATGGCCACTCGCCGAGGTGCTCAAACGGCTCGATGAAGTCGAACATTTGCAAACGATTAGCATTACGGGCGGCGAGCCGAGTTTTCAGCGGCAAACCGTCAATGAATATATCATTCCGCTGTTGAAGTATGCGCGAGAGCGCGGGGTCAAATCGCAGATCAACTCCAACTTGACTCTCGATTATGAGCGCTATGAGCTAATCGCGCCGTGGCTCGACGTGATGCATATTTCCTTCAACTATACGGATGTCGACGACTTCTTGGCAGTTGGTTTTTCGCGAGCGAACCACGATGTGCCGCGTGCGAGTGCCGTTCGGATGTATGAGCAGATGATGGAAAACACGCGCCGTTTGGCGAATGGTGGACTGTTCGTTTCCGCCGAATCGATGATTAATTATCGTACGCATTTGAAATTGCCACGTATTCACCAACTGATTGCCGAAATGGGGTGCCTTCGCCATGAAGTTCACCCGATGTATCCTAGTTCATTTGCGCGTGATTTGCCGGTGCTGACACTCGAAGAAACACGTGCCGCCATCGAGCGTCTGCTTGATGCTCGCAATCCTGATATTTGGATGTTGTTCGGCACATTGCCGTTTTTTCAGTGCAGTCCTGATGCTGTTGAGCGCGCTTTGCTCCAGCGACTACGTGAGGCACCAAGCGTCACCGTCCGCAATGATCCCGACGGTCGCAACCGCTTGAACGTCAACTTGTTCGACGGCAACGTTTATGTTACCGATTTCAGCGATCTGTCTGCGGTCGGTCATATAGCCAGTGAGTCATTGAATGACATTTTCACCCGTTGGACAAGCCATCCGTATAACGAACGCGTCAATTGTTACTGTCCCGCCGCTGCTTGTTGCGGTCCGAATTTGCTTGTTGTCGACACTTATTACCGCGATGTCAACTTTCAATCGCGCCATGCCATATTCTAATCTTTGGAGGAATGAATCCGATGTTTGAAGTAAAATTAGTTCGCTATTCTGATCCTGACCGCAAGTATCTCGCCCATTCTGCTGCTGTCTACCTCGGCAAACCTGATGTGGATAATGTGAAACGCCCAATCAGCATCGTCCGCAAAGGCGATACGCTCGCCATTTTCCGCGGTGAACATGCGCGCTTTGAGTTCAAAACGACAAAAGTCGTCTATGATCACCTGATTACCTATACGACGCAAAACATGCGTGCCTGCGGCGGACTACGCGCCAATGAAGCGACCGTCTTCATCCCACCGGCCGAGGACGATGATCCGGTGTACCGTGAAATCGGTGAACGGCACTTGGCGAGTTATCAGTCGCTCGTGCACGGCATCGATCCTGAGACGAACGATCCCATCAAGAAAAAACGCCTGCAAGCCGCTCGTTCCGTCGCACCGATGAGTGTGCAACTTCACTATGTATTTGAGTTTAACCTTGGAACGCTGATCGAGGCGATCTTCCCGCAACGCATTTGGACGCCGGGAGCACAGCAAGATACGAAGCAAGTCGTACAAAAAATGTTCGATTTAGTGCATGCCCAGGATCCTGAACTTTGGGACGTCATCTACGATTATTACGGACCAGAAGCGCAGGCATGGAAGAAAATCCGACAAAAACTGCGCAAGGACGATCCGGAATTGTTCGCACAAATTATGAGCAAATATGGAATCATGAAATCGATGTGGGAATAGCGGAGGGCATATGTCGCGTGGCATGGTTCTAATTCTCGCCGTCGGCCTAATCGTGTTGTACGGCCTGTTCACCGTCGGTTCGCCGTTTTTGCTGGCGATCATCTTCGCCATCTTTCTCGAACCGCTAAACCGTATATTGATTGAAAAACTGAAATGGTCGCGCTTTTGGACGGTCACGACCGTTTGTACCGTCTTCACGCTCGCTTTTCTCGGCATCTTTTACCTAATCGGCATCAACATCTATTCGCAGTTGGTGGCTTTCGGTAAAAATGCACCCGACTATTTCGCTCAGTTGGAAACGTACCTAGCGGATCCAAACTGGCGCGCCCATTTTCTCTATAACACCTTCTCTGCTGACGTCGCCGATCAAATGAATGCAGCGATTGAAAGTGCGCTTAGCAACCTTACAGCGGCCATTAACAGTTTAATCAGCGGATTGTCCGGACTATTGCTTGGCCTGGCCAAAGCGATTCCGAACGTGTTCATCTTCTTTTTAGTCTTTTTCATCGCTCTCTACTTGGTATCGTTCCAACTTCCGCTAATGAAACGCGGTTTCATCCGTCAATTCGCTGAAGTATCGCAATCCAAAGTAGAGAACGTTCTGCACAGCCTACGTGAAGCGATTTTTGGTTTTCTGCGCGCGCAATTCATTCTCAGTGCGTTCACGTACATTGTCGTGCTCATCGGCTTACTGATTATCGGCATCGATTATCCGTTCGCCATCGCTTTGCTCATTGTAATCGTCGATATCTTGCCAGTGCTTGGAACGGGTTCTGTGCTGGTGCCATGGGCTACTTACCTATTCTTAAACGGAAACATGAAGACGGGCATCGGACTGCTCATCCTCTTCCTCGTCATCACCACTTTCCGCCGCGTCGTCGAACCGAAAGTGCTTAGCGATGCCATCGGCATCAACACACTGGCCGCCCTCGCCTCGCTCTACATCGGTTTCAAACTGTTCGGTGCGATTGGCCTATTGTTCGGTCCAGCGGTAATCATCATCTTCACGGCGATGCGCAAAGCAGGCTTGCTCAACTTTAAGATCAAACTTGAATAATCACGTACAAAAAATGCCCCAAGCACAATAACTGTGCATGGGGCATTTGCTGTTTATACAAGCAGTTAATTAACCGATACTGCCTTCCATTTCAAACTTGATGAGACGGTTCATCTCGACCGCATATTCCATCGGCAATTCTTTGGTGAACGGCTCGATGAAGCCCATGACGATCATTTGCGTCGCTTCCGCCTCCGACAAGCCGCGGCTCATCAGGTAGAACAATTGATCTTCCGAAACTTTGGAGACAGTCGCTTCATGCTCAAGCACCACATTGTCATTCAAAATCTCGTTATATGGAATTGTGTCAGACGTCGACTCTTTATCCATAATGAGCGTATCACACTTAATGTTCGCCTTCGAACCTTGCGAGTTGCGACCAAACGAAGCAAGACCGCGATACGTCACTTTTCCGCCGTGCTTACTGATTGATTTGGAAACAATCGTCGACGATGTGTCTGGTGCAAGGTGAATCATTTTGGCACCGGCATCTTGGTGTTGACCCTTACCTGCAATCGCAATCGACAACACCATTCCTTTAGCGCCGCGTCCTTTAAGAACAACCGCAGGATACTTCATCGTCAATTTCGAACCGATGTTACCGTCGATCCATTCCATCGTCGCATTCTCTTCTGCAACCGCGCGCTTTGTTACAAGGTTGTAAATGTTTGGCGCCCAGTTTTGAATCGTCGTATAACGGCAACGCGCATCTTTCTTCACGATAATCTCAACGACCGCACTGTGCAGCGAGTTCGTGCTGTACACAGGAGCCGTACAACCTTCAACGTAGTGAACCATGCTGTCTTCGTCGCAAATGATGAGTGTGCGTTCAAATTGACCCATGTTTTCTTTGTTGATACGGAAGTAAGCTTGTAGCGGAATTTCACACTTCACGCCTTTTGGTACATAGATGAAACTACCGCCAGACCAAACCGCACTGTTCAGCGCCGCAAACTTGTTGTCATTCGGCGGAATGACTGTACCGAAGTACTCTTTGAAAATTTCCGGATGCTCACGAAGCGCTGTATCCGTATCCATGAAGATCACGCCTTGCTTCTCAAGGTCTTCCTGCATGCTGTGGTATACAACCTCAGACTCGTACTGCGCCGAAACACCAGCGAGGAACTTTTGTTCCGCTTCAGGAATGCCAAGTTTGTCGAACGTAGCCTTGATCTCTTCTGGCACTTCTTCCCACGTTTTCCCTTGTTTTTCCGATGGTTTTACGTAGTAAGTAATATCGTCATAGTCGAGATCATCAAGGTTGCCACCCCAACGCGGAGTTGCCATTTTGAAAAATTGCTCCAACGATTTCAAACGGAAATCGAGCATCCACTCCGGCTCATTCTTCATGCGCGAAATCTCAATAACGATTTCACGGGTCAAACCTTTGTTCGCTGTGAAAATATTGACGTGCTCATCGCGGAAGCCATACTTGTATTCGCCGATTTCCGGCATCTTTTTCGCCATTTCGTTTCCCTCCAATTAATTATTTTCGTGTAATTCGACACCTTTTTTCAAAGCGTTCCAAGCGAGCGTCGCACATTTGATGCGCGCCGGGAACTTGTTGACACCAGATAGTGCCTCAATGTCCTCGTACTCATCGAACGTGACGTCCTCACCTTTCATCAAAGCAGAAAACTTCTCTGCCAGGGCAATCGCTTCTTTCGTCGTCTTGCCTTTGACAGCATCCGTCATCATCGAAGCCGAAGAAAGACTGATCGAGCATCCTTCACCCGTAAATTTGGCGGCTACTACCTTGTCGTCGACAATTTGCATTTGCAAACTAATGCGGTCGCCACACGTCGGGTTGTTCAGGTCAATCGTCACACTGCCAGCATCCAGCGTCCCTTTGTTACGCGGTGCTTTATAGTGATCCATGATGACTCTGCGATACAAATCATCCAATTGCATGACCGAAATACTCCTTTGTCTTGAGCAGCGCCTCGACCAAACGGTCGATGTCTTGCTCTGTATTGTACAAATAAAAACTCGCTCTCGCAGTCGCGCTCGCCTCTAACCAACGCATCAGCGGCTGACAGCAATGGTGACCAGCACGCACCGCTACGCCGAACGAATCGAGCGCTGTTGCTACATCATGCGGATGTACATCAGCAAGATTGAAAGTAACGAGACCCATGCGGTTTTGAAGCGGACCGTAAATCTGCAAATCTTCGATCGTTTGCAAACGCTCGAGCGCATAGGCCGTCAACTGGCGGTCGTGTTGCTCAATTGCATCCATCCCAATTTGCTCTAGAAAATCAATCGCCGCTGCGAGTCCCGCTGCTCCTGCAATAATCGGTGTCCCGCCTTCAAAGCGCGCGGGCACATCCTTCCACGTTGAATCTTGCAAACCGACGAAATCAATCATCTCGCCGCCGAACTCAATTGGTTCCATCGAGTCGAGCAACGCCTTTTTGCCATACAAAGCACCGATACCCGTTGGACCACACATTTTGTGGCCAGACAGCGCGTAAAAATCACAATCGAGTGCCTGGACGTCAATCTTGAGATGTGCCGTGCTTTGCGCTCCGTCAACGACCAATTTGGCGCCAACGCGATGAGCAATCTCAGCTACTTGTTTGATCGGATTGATCACACCGAGCACGTTCGATACATACGTCATTGCAACAATCTTCGTGCGCACGGTGATCGTCTGTTCCACATCTGCAAGTGCGATTGAGCCGTCCGCTTGCAACGGGATATACTTCAGTACAGCGCCCGCCGCTTTCGCCGCCATTTGCCACGGAATCAAATTGCTGTGATGTTCCATCGGCGTGATTACGATCTCGTCGCCTTCTTTAAGGACCGCACGAGCGTAACTGCCTGCGACAAGATTAATCGCCGTCGTCGTCCCGCGTGTGAACACAATTTCTTCTGTCTGCCGGGCGTTGATGAACTTCGCTACTTTCTCACGCGCATTTTCGTACGCTTCCGTCGCCCGCGAACCGAGCGTATGCACGCCGCGGTGCACGTTCGAATTATCATACTCGTAATATTTCTTGAGCGCCTCAATGACCACTTGCGGTTTCTGCGAAGTCGCGGCACTGTCCAAATAAACGAGCGGATGACCATTTACCTGCTGTTTCAAAATCGGAAACTGGTCGCGGATGTCTGCGGCAATCATGAGCCCAATTTCCCTTCGACAATCTGCTTCAACGCCGCTTGCAATGACTCTTGCGGGATGTCGTTGATCACAGGTGCTAAAAATCCGTAAACAATCAAACGATACGCCTCGTTGCGGCTAATCCCACGTGACATCAAATAGTAAAGCTGTTCTTCGTTCACTTGGCCAACGCTCGCTGCGTGACCTGCTTTCACATCATCCTCGTCAATCAGCAAAATCGGATTCGCGTCACCGCGCGCTTTCGGGCTGAGCATGAGCACGCGCTCCGTTTGAAAGCCACCTGCACCTGTCGCACCCTTCTCGATTTTCGTGATGCCGTTGATGATCGCACTTGCCGAATCTTTCATTACACCGCGCGTAATCATGTCGCTGTATGAATTCAGACCGAAGTGAACCGCACGCGTCGTTACGTTCATGCTCTGTGCGTCCGTGCCGACCGTAATCACTTTCGAGTCGGAGGAAGAGCCATTTCCTTTTAAAATCGAAGTGGTTTCGGAAACGTTGTTGCCGTCATTCAACTCACCGACAATCCATTCAATCGATCCGTCTTTTTCAACAATCGCACGGCGATAGATGAGCTGCGTAAGCGAAGCACCCGCATTGTGGACCGATGCGAAGCGAACTTTCGCACCGGCATGTACATACACTTCGACGACCGCGTTGAGCAACGTTTCGCCCGCATTGGCAGATGACGAATAGTGATCAACATAAGTGACCGAACTATTGGTGTCAGCTACAATCAAAATGTGTGGTGCAATCGTCGCCTGTCCGTCTGCCGCGTAGAAGAGTGCCTGGAGTGGCAACTCGACTTCGACATTTTTCGGCACATACACGAAAATTCCGCCATTCCAAAGCGCCGTATGCAGGGCTGCGACGCGGTGCTCGTCGTGCTTAATGGTTTGTGCAAAATAGGATTTCACGAGGTCCGGATGCGATTGCAAGGCACTTTCTAAATCCGTGAAAACCACACCTTGTGCAGCCAGTTCAGCAGCTTCCGAACGGTACACGATACCACTATTTTGTTGTACGATGAGCGACGGCGATTGGTTCCCTTCAAGCAACGCCTGCAGGTCGGCAGACAAAGCATCCACTGATGGCGCTACACTAGCCGTCTGATACGTGCCATACCCTTGCAAATTCCATTTCGAAACATTTGTTTTTTCTAAAACCGGCAATGGCAGTTCCGCCGCCAAATCATAACTTTGCAGACGCAGTTCCGTCATCCATTGCGGTTCATGTTTACTGGCAGACAAAGCCGCCACAGCATTGCGGTCGGTTGTCAGAGTCAATTGTGCAGTCATTGTATGTTCCTCCTGGTCTCCGAAAATTAAGACAGTTGACCGACAGTTTCGTCAACAATGCCCAATTCCTCTTTGATCCAGTCGTAGCCTTCCGCCTCAAGACGTTCAGCCAATTCCGGTCCGCCAGACTTGACGATGCGACCTTGCATCATCACATGTACGAAATCTGGTTTGATATAATTCAGCAAACGCTGGTAGTGCGTAATAATCAAAAATCCGCGCTCTTCGTTGCGCAAGCTGTTTACGCCAGCTGCCACGATTTTCAACGCATCGATATCGAGACCGGAGTCGATTTCGTCCAAAATGACGAGTTTCGGCTCAAGCAACAACATTTGTAAAATCTCGTTGCGCTTCTTCTCACCGCCAGAGAAGCCCTCGTTCAAATAACGTTGCGCAAACGCTGGGTCGATGTCGAGTTCTTTCATCTTCGCTTCCATTTGGCGGATGAATTTGATCAATGAAATTTCATTGCCTTCACCGCGGCGTGCATTGATTGCACTGCGCAAAAAGTCTGCGTTCGTTACGCCAGCGATTTCGCTCGGATATTGCATTGCGAGGAACATGCCAGCCAACGCGCGCTCGTCAACACCCATCTCGAGCACATCTTCGCCGTTCAAAGAAACTTGCCCTTCCGTTACTTCGTATTTCGGGTGACCCATCAAAGCGGATGCAAGCGTACTTTTCCCCGTTCCGTTTGGTCCCATGATGGCATGCACTTC
>CANHCR010000003.1 GCA_947459205.1 Caryophanales bacterium
CCTTCAATCTTACCTTCAATCTTGCCTTCAATCTTGCCTTCAGTATGAGCCGAATCGAGCAGCGACGCCTCGTCGTGCATCGCTTTTTTACGTGCCTCAGCAAGCGCCCAAAGTTGTAAATCATTGCTCATCGTTTCCAAGGTAATCATCACCTTTCGTAATTCACTATCCTCTGCGGCGAGATACGCCCATTCAGACTGCGGTGCTCCATTCAAAAACGCTAACCAATTTAGCAACGGTCGATTGCCCTTCGATTCACATTTCTCTAATTTCGGCAACTCAATCACATGAATCTCTAGTTGATCGGTCAGCGGTTCATGACTTTCGATTTCCAACACTTGATAGATACTGTGCGGATCGTTCCACTCAGTCAAACAAAAGTCCAAGAGGAAAATCGAGACCGTGCGTTTCAGTTCCGTATAATATTCACCGGCACGCAGTTGGCTGCTATATGGCCGACTCCAATAGAACAGCATCCGCTCACGAAATGCAGTATGGTTTCGCAACTGGATCTCGATATTGATTCGTTCACCTGAAATCGATTTGCCGTGCACGTCCAGCACAATGAACTTCTCGTGCACGAGGTCCCCATCCAAATGAGGGTTTATGATCTCAATCTCCTCTATCAAAGGCATCTCGCGGTCAGCAAATATTAAATAAATAAATCGTAACAGCGACTGTACGTTTTCTGGCATACAAAACAACTTTTTGAACACAAAATCCAATTTCGGGTCGAGCAACTTCACTTGCAATCCTTCACATCCTTTTTATGATATTCGTCGCCGGTACTTCCGACATGGATAGAATACCATAAAATGTAAACCGAAGAACGGCTCAGTGTGTCGCCACTTTGTGAACATTTAGCGAAAATCGACGATAAGCTACTTTTTATCTAATTGTTGTATGCGGACCAACTCTTCGGCAGAATAGCCGGTAACTTTCGCGATCAACTCAATAGCCAGACCTTCGCTAAGCATACATGTTGCAATTTGGCGTCTCGCTTGTTCCGCGCCTTCCGTATGAGCCGAATCAAGCAGCGACGCCTGGTCATGCATCGCTTTTTTGCGTGCCTCAGCAAGCGCCCAAAGTTGTAAATCATTGCTCATCGTTTCCAAGGTAATCATCACCTTTCGTAATTCACTATCCTCTGCGGCGAGATGTTCCCATTCAGATTGCGGTGCTCCATTCAAAAACGCTAACCAATTTAGCAACGGTCGATTGCCATTCGATTCGAGTTGCTTTAATTTCGGCAACTCAATCACATGAATCTCCAGTTGATCGGTCAGCGGTTCATGACTTTCGATTTCCAACACTTGATAGATACTGTGTGGATCGTCCAGCTCAGTCAAACAAAAATCCAAGAGGAAAATCGAGACGGTGCGTTTCAGTTCTGTATAAAATTGACCTGCACGCAGTTGACTGCTATATGGGCGACTCCAATAGAAAAGCATCCGCTCACGAAACGCAGCATGGTTTCGTAACTGAATCTCGATATTGATTCGTTCACCCGTGGTCGTTTTGGCGTGTATGTCCAGCACAATAAACTTCTCGTGCACCAAGTCCCCATCCAAATGCGGGTTTATGATCTCAATCTCCTCTATCAAAGGCATCCCGCGGTCAGCAAATATTAAATTAATAAATCGCAACAGTGCCTGTACATTGTCTGGCATACAAAACAACTTTTTGAACACAATGTCCAATTTCGGGTCGAGCAACTTCGCTTGCAATTCTTCACATCCTTTTATGATATTCGTTGCCGGAATTTCCGACATGGATAGAATACCATAAATTGTAAATTGAAGAACGGCTCAGTGTGTCGCCACTTTGTGAACATTTAGCGAAAATCGGCGATTTGCTACCCTTGCACAGCAGCCAGCACTTCCGCCACGTGCCCATCCACTTTGACCGAGCGCCATTCTTTCACGAGGCGCCCCTCTTCATCAATCAGAAAAGTCGAACGCTCGACGCCCATGTACTCTTTGCCGTACATTTTTTTCAATTTCCAAACGCCGAACTGCTCGCTCACGGTGTGCTCCGTGTCGGATAGCAGCAAAAACGGCAACTCATATTTTTTGACGAACTTGCCGTGCGACTTTAAGTCATCCGGACTGATGCCAATCACTTCCGTATTGTGCGCCGCAAACTGACCGTTGTAGTCACGAAAATCACAAGACTCCGTCGTACAACCTGGCGTCATATCTTTCGGATAAAAATAAATGACCACTTTTTTACCGCGATAGTTGCTTAAACTAACCGTCTCACCATTACTTGCCAGCAGCGAAAAATCAGCCACTGATTCACCCACACGAACTTCTGACATCTGCATTCACTCCTTGTCCTATTCGAGTATCCCTATTCTCTACTTTTATTTTAGCGAAAACCAATGGCGACGTAAATTATTCCGGATAAAAGTAATGCACCATCGCTTCATATTTATCTTGAGATGATAGACAGGTGTCTAGGAAAAATCGGCGATCGCTCAAATATTCTTTCAATCCGCGATAATAAAAAAACTTATGATTATGATCAATCATGAACAGCATCAAATCGTGCTTGAGACACTCTTTAAACATAATCATCCTACCCACTCAACCATTGCCGTCTTGAAATGGATGAATACACTCAAAACGATAGTGAAAGTCCACAACATCGTCTATCTTCTTCACCTTCAAAGAAGTGTAGCGCTCGAGCTAGCGTTGAATTTCAAAAGCCACTTCAGACGGTTCCGTCGTCTCTGAGTCTCCGACCATATTGGGTCTCGTTTTGTAATCGCCGACCTTGAAACCTCTACGTTCGTCAGAAGCATTTCTTTTCAACATGTAGTGAAACTCCTTGATCATTGCCTCCGAAAGCAGCTCATCAGTGCGCTCCAGCATGAAGTCAAAGCACGCGAAATGATTGATTGTTTCTACGATTTCATCAACAGACGCAGCCTCATCTACCTCTGTATGAATCGTATTCGTTTCATAAATAAAGCGTGTTTGATCCTCCGACAACCGACTACCTTCAATACGATTGGAATTGCAGGCTAATTTCACTTGCGACTGGTCATAAAGCCCGCCTTTAAAGCGATCGTTTTTTTCTTTAAGTAGCAAATGAACGATTCGATCTTTCATGTCAAGTGAACCCTCGCTCTTCATTAATCGTTGTAGTTTAATTATACCATGAAAACGAACAACGATGCCTGTATTCCTTCAATCTGTGACGAAAGGAATTCTTCCTTACAAACACACAAAAAACGGCTTTTATGACCGCTGATTGAAGAATTTTGTCGAGTAACTTTGGCATCACTTCTGAAATAAAAAAGTGCTCCCAATAAAATAAGCTATCGCTATTCCAATCTGAAAAATCTCATCGACAATAATTCTGTAATCATCGCAGACACATGAATCAACCGCTCAAACTTCGATTAGATGACCAGTTTTCCCAATTCCGATCTATAAAATGTCCAATCCGGCAAAAATCATCACTCTTCTCTCTTTGTCATAAGCGCCCAAACCAAGTTTTTTGAGTAACCGATAGCGACTAACACACGCTTCATCCATAGCCCGTTGTTCATCTGAAGAGCGAGCGCGCCGACGAAGTCTATTCCATTCTTCCGCGTCCAACATCTGCCTGAATTCAAACACCGCGTGATTGATTTCGCGTTGATTAGTTTGTATGAAAGACTACAATTCGACCAAAGACTTTTTGCGCATACCGCACCACCTCTCGTCATTCATCAACTCAATTTCATTCTATTCACAAAAACACCTCCCGAATCATACGTTCAGGAGGTGTCCGCTTGTTACTTACTACTGCTTTCTACTGCAATCCTTACCTTAAGGCAGCGTCGTCACGCTCAGCGCCGCGCTATTCGTGAAGTTCCGCGCCGCATCGAGCGCACGCACAGTGATGCTGTACGTCGTGCCCGCCGTCAACCCACTCAAATTATATGCTGTTGTCGTGCCACTGACCGTCGCCACATAAGCGCCGTTGCGGTAAATGTTGTAGTTCGTCACCGCCACATTGTCGGTTGCCGCCGTCCACGTCACGCGTGCACCCGTCTTCGTCACGTTGGTTGATGCAACATTCGACGGTGCGCTCGGCGCCGTGCTGTCGGTTGTCGTCGCACTGATTTGCGCGCTTAACACCGAGCGATTTTTCGCCGCATCGAGCGCCTGCACTCGAATGGAATACGCCGTCAAGTTCGACAATCCACTGATCGTGGTCGAAGGATTCGTTACTGTCTTGACTACCACGCCGTTCAGATATACGTTGTATCCCGTCACGCCGACATCATCCGTCGATGCGGTCCATTTGACCTCGAGACTCGTACCGCTCACTTTGCTTACCGCCACATTCGTCGGCATCGTTGGTGCAATCGAATCCGGCGGTGCTGCCGTCGTCACGGACAATGCTGTCGAACGCGCCGATCTATTTCTTGCCGCATCATAGGCTTGTACCGTAATGTTATGACTGCTTAGCGGATTAAGTCCGGTGATTGTAAATCTCGTGCCTGCTGTTGAGGCGACATACAATCCATTACGGAACACGTTATATGCAACAACGGCCACATCATCCGTCGAAGGGTTCCAACGGAAACTGATACTGTTGTGCGTCACTTGCGTCGTCGCCAAACCGGTCGGTGTGCTAGGCGCTGCATCCTCGACATTCGTCACACTAATCGTAAACTGTTTCTCAAACGTCGCACCCACGCTGTCCGTCACCCGCACTCGGATTGAGTACGATGATTTCGTCTCAAAATCGAAACTTGCATTCGCCCGCAAACTCGTACCGCTGATGTTGAAACTTGAATTGTTCGTATCACCACTACCACTCACCAACGTGAACGTCGCCGTGTCACCCGCATCCGCATCCGTCGCACTGAGCGAGCCGACGACCGCATTCGCACCGGCATTTTCTGCAATCGAACTTGAGCTCAGAATGATGTTGGTCGGAGCCGTATTTTCCGCCACATCCGTCACGTTAATCGTGAACGACTTTTCAAATGTCAAACTACCACTATCCGTCACCCGCACACGCACACTGTACGAGGACTTCGTCTCGAAATCAAAACTTGCATTCGCCCGCAAACTCGTACCGCTGATGTTGAAGCTATCATTGTTCGTGTCACCACTACCGCTCACCAGAGTGAACGTCGCCGTATCACCCGCATCCGAATCGGTTGCACTGAGCGTGCCGACGACCGCATTCGCACCGGCATTTTCAGCAATCGAACTTGAGCTCAGAATGATGTTGGTCGGAGCCGTACTTTCCGTCACATCCGTCACGTTAATCGTGAACGAGTTTTCAAATGTCAAACTACCACTATCCGTCACCCTCACACGCACGCTGTACGAGGATTTCGTTTCGAAATCAAAACTTGCATTCGCCCGCAAACTCGTACCGCTGATGTTGAAACTCGCATTGTTCGTTGAGCCTGTGCCGGCAACCAACGTAAATGTCGCCGTATCACCCGCATCATCGGTTGCACTCAGCGTGCCGACGACCGCGTTCGCACCTGCATTTTCGGCAATGGAAGCCGGTGACAATGTGATGTTCGTGGGTGTCTCGTTCACGTTCGTCACAGTAACAGTTAACTGTCTCTCAAACGTCAAGCCACCTGAATCCGTCACGCGCAGTCGGATGCTATAGCTCGATTTCACCTCAAAATTAAACATCTGCGATGTTCTTAAGATCGTGCCGGTCGTATTGCTGGAAATGTTGAAACTCGCATTGTCCGTATCGCCCTCTCCACTCACCAAAGTGAAAGTAAACTTATCGCCCACATCAGTGTCGGTCGTATTCAACGTACCCACCGTAGAATTGGGCGATTTATTCTCAGCAATCGAACTACTGCTCAGGACAATATCTGTCGGACTACTGTTGTCTGCAACCCTGACCACATCGCCACCAGTAAACGGAATCATCCAGAAGCTCTTCCCGTCATATACAGTACCGCGAAACTTATTGGAATACGAGCCCATGACTGGAATAGGCCAATTGTTATACCCTGTCATCTCGCCTGTAGTCGCATTCATCTTGATTATACTTGTGGTGGTATTTCCATGAGGAGTCAACCAAATATTCGTCCCGTCATACGCGCCGCCAAAAAACGCATTTATTTGTTTCGTGAACCCTGACGGCCAACTGTTATACCTCGTCATCTCCCCAGTACTTGTGTTCACCTTTAAGACACTATCCGCGTTTAGTGGAATCATCCAGATGCTCGTCCCGTCATATACGCCGCCACTAAACGCCCTAGTGCCTTTTGTGAAACCGCTCGGCCAACTGTTGTACCCCGTCATTGCTCCCGTACTCGTATTCACCTTGATTAGGTGGGTAGCGTCAGCAGGAATCATCCAGACATTCGTCCCGTCATACACACCACCATGAAATGCATCGCCGCCTTTTGTGAATCCGCTCGGCCAACTGTTGTACGCCGTCATCTCACCCGTGCTCACATTCAATTTAATGACATGAGTTGCAGAATGGGGAATCATCCAGATGTTCGTCCCGTCATAGACGCCAGCAGTAAAGGCAGAAGTACCTTTTGTGAACCCGCTCGGCCAACTGTTGTACCCCGTCATCTCGCCCGTACTCGCATTCACTTTGATGACTCGGTCCGCCCAGTGCGGAATCAGCCAAATGTTCGTGCCGTCATACACGCCGCCAGCAAACGCATTGACGCCTTTCGTAAACCCGCTCGGCCACGTGTTGTACCCCGTCATCTCGCCCGTGCTAGGATTCACTTTAATCAAGCGGTCAGCGTTATTCGGAATCAACCAAATACTCGTCCCGTCATATACGCCACCCCAAAAAGCACCAGCTGGTTTACTATAATCCGTCGGCCAGTTATTTAATAAAAACATGGTCGGATTGGTAATTTCCGAGAAGGAAGTGAGTTTACCACTGTACCCAAAACCGTCTTGATTATAGATAAATGGTTTTGTCACCGTAATGGCAAACGGCTTTTCGAATGACAAACTGCCGCTATCCGTCACCCGCACGCGCACGCTGTACGAGGACTTCGTCTCTAAATCAAAACTTGCATTCGCCCGCAAACTCATGCCGCTGATGTTGAAACTCGCATTGTCCGTTGAGCCTGTGCCGGCAACCAACGTAAATGTCGCCGTATCTCCCGTATCGCTATCTGTAGCACTAAGCGTACCGACCACTGCGTTCGCCCCGGCATTTTCGAAAATGAAGTCAGCGGACAAGACGATATCGGTCGGTCCTTCGTTCACATTGGTCACCGTAATCGCAAACAGCTTGTCAAATGTCAGCGAACCTTGGTCCGTCACACGTACAGTAACCGAGTAACTGTTCTTCGTCTCGAAATCGAACGCGCTCGGCGCCCGCAAACTCGTGCCGCTGATGTTGAAACTCGCGTTGTCCGTCACCCCTGCCGGCAAACTGAACGTGAACGTCGCGCCCGCATCTGGGTCCGTCGCGCTCAAGGTACCGATCGCCGTATTGGCCGCCGAATTTTCGGCGATCGTCGACCCGCTCAAGGAAATGTTCGTTGGTGCCTCGTTGACGTTCGTTACCGTGATGGTGAACGCCTTTTGATACGTCAAACCGCCGCCATCGCGCACTTGCAAACGAATCGCATAACTCGACTTTGACTCAAAATCAAAACTTCCATTCGCGCGCAGACTCGTCCCGCTAATGTTGAAACTGGAAATGTCTGTTGAGCCTGTTCCGCTAACCAACGAGTACGTTTTTGTGCTGGTGTCACCCGAATCCGTCGCGCTGAGCGTGCCTACCACCGCGTTGGTCCCCGCGTTTTCAGCAATGCTGGTAGCGGACAAGGTAATGTTGGTCGGTGCTGAGTTCGCAGCATATGCTTCATACGGGTTGATTAACGATGTCACCGTCAGCAAGACCGTCAGTATCACCATTGTCATCCATGCCGCCATCCACTTTCGCAACCCGCTTGACATGGTCTTCATGTTATTTTGCATTTTCATTCCTCCAATTTTGTTTATGTATTCAATAGACACCTATCTTAACAATAATTCAGTTTCACAACATTGAACAGTGACAAAATGTCATGGTTTTCAAAAAAATTCGCCTGCATTATAATGAAATTGACAAGGAGGTAGGCTCATCCATGGATTCGAATTCAATATGGAATGTGTTGGTGGTCGACGATAACGAATTGGTTCGTTCCAGTCTAGAATTGATCATCGATGCTGAAGTTGATTTAAACGTTTGTGCTACCGTGTCGAACGGTGTGGAAGCGCTGGAATGGATTGCCCGGCAAAAACCGGATATCGTCCTGCTAGATATGCAAATGCCGGAAATGGACGGACTCGAATGCATCGCACGCATCCGGGAGTTGGACGCAGATTTACCAATCCTCATTTTGACCACCTTCGATGAGAAGGAATACATCATCAACGGCTTGGCGAGCGGCGCCAACGGCTATTTGTTGAAAGGCATGGAGTTCGAAAAACTGATTCAGAGCATTCATGATGTTCTCAAACGACAATTCGTCCTGCCCGCACAGATTGCGGCCAAGCTCTCGCAATACTTGCTAGAACCGCTACAGTCCACCAAGACCCCATCCGCAGCGGTCGCTTCCATGCAGTTTCCGCCGAATATGTTCACAAAAAAAGAGCAGGAGATTCTCCTGCTCTTAAATGCGCGCCTGCCCAATCGAGAAATTGCTGCTCAACTCGGTATCAGCGACGGGACGCTACGCAATCATTTGACGAATATTTTTGAAAAACTCGAAGTGAGCAACCGCCACGACGCCGTACGAGCACTCCAGCCTTTCATTCCTCCTTCGCCCTAACGAGCGGCAGCCGGAACGAGAACGTGCTCCCTTGACCGTATACGCTCGCAACACCCACCGCGCCCCCATGCTGACGGATAATTTCCCGGACAATCGACAAGCCGAGTCCGCTCCCTTGCAGCCGAACTTTCCCCCTATAAAAACGCTCAAAAATGTGCGGCACTTCTTCTTCCGCGATGCCTCGGCCAAAGTCAACCAGTTCAAAGATCAGTTCGACTGGACCTACCTGTTCCGCTTGTTTTGCCTGCCCAGCTTCTTGCTGCGACAAATAACAGTTAACCCTAACCTGGCACGGCCGCTGCCCACTGAATTTGATGGCATTGTCCAAATAGTTATGCACGACGCGATAAATGCTCTGCAGATCGACCTCCAGCAGCCATTGTCGACTCTCCGGTGAAGCAAGCACTTCGCCGTACTCCACCGCTATTTCACCCTGTTCGTGTCGCTCATCGAAGACGTCCTGGATGCCTGCCCACAGCTCAGAAACAGCAATCTGTACAAATTGAAAATCCGAATGACGCGCCTCCAAACGCGATAATTCGAACAAATCATCGACCATTCTTTTCATGTAGATGAGCCCGCTCATCATTTGTGACAACACATGCCCCTTCTTCACATCACCATTTTGCACAGTGACCAAATCTCGCTGCATCAGTTTAATGTGATTTTGCATGCCGATCAACGGCGATCCTAAGTCGTGTGCAATATTCGCCATCAACTGCGACCGCTGTTCGCCTTGTTTTGTTAATTCCTCATTTTTTCGCCGCAACTCCTCGGTTCGCTCCGCAATCGTTTCTTCCAATTCAACATTGAGCTGATGTAACTGTCCTGCTAACTGCTCGTTTCTGCGCTGCGTCTGCGCATAACGGTACGAGATGGTCGCGGATTGCAAAAGCAAATGAATTAATAACGAAAAAGGCACCAATTGCAACGTCTCCACATTCCCCATAAAGTAAAAAGTATCATGGATCACTGCAACAATGACGACCAACGCACCCGTCATATTCAGCCACGCACCTTCACGCTTGCGTCGCAACGTCAAATACCCGACATAGATGGCATAGTAACCGAGAATCAAAACCATAACTAATGATTGTACGGGCATCGTCGCGGTAAAATGGCTCGGTGGTACCATCACCACGTAGAGCGTCATCAGCAAGCCGAGGGCATACGAAATACGATGAGCAAGTGGATGAACGTCTTCGCGATACAGGGAGCGAAACAGACTAATGTAGCAAAGTAATACCATGAATTTTACGACAAACTGCAAATGCATGATTGTTGTCCAACTGAAATCAGGAATCAAGGAGACGAAAATAAACTTGTTCAGCAACATCGCCCGCAGTCCGATTAGGATGCACAAAATTCCTAGTAGCAGCAAATCTATCGTTCGCTTGCTGATGAAATAAATAAAGATATGATAGAGTCCGATGATCAGAAACATGCAAATAAACAGCAAATCCTGCAACACATATTTTTTAAATACATAAAGGGACACCGCGTTCGCGGCGCCGATTTTTGCGTCACCCAAAATCCCGCTCTCGCGGAACGAGTGATTGGACGCTTGAACGATGATGTCTACCTGTTCGGTCTGCGGCGTGAATTCGACGAGATTGAGGCGGATCCACGGCGTCTCGCTGTCTTTGTCTGTGGTCGACACGTTTCCCAATTCACCGACGAGCTCGCCGTTCACCCAGACGCGATGAGCCGAGCCGACATTCTCTAAAAGAAGCGCCATATTCGTCCCTACTTGCTCGGTTTCGATGGTGAGCTGCTTGCGATACGTGGCGAATCCGTAACGTGGCAGCGGTTGACCGTCGTTGATCTCTTGACCAAGATTCTGACCCTCCCAACTGAACGGGACATTGATGGTTGCCCCTGTCAGTTGCTTGGCGGGTGTAGTTGTGTCATTCGCGAAATCTTCGGGCGTCAGCGCTTGCTGCCAATAAAACTGCCAATCACCCTTCAGTGACACGAGCGACAGGTCATTGCGGTTGATATTCTTATTCGCTAATTCCGAACTCGAAGCAGCCGCCTGTGCGCTGACAACCGGCAGTAAAAGACTTAACGAAAATAAAATGAACAACATGCTCAACACCAACGAACGCTTCCACTTCAAAACAATCACCTCGAACAACCTATATTCGACTCGGCGAGCGAAACATCCTGCAAAAGCAAAACGAGCTGGTCACTGTCTCAGTCGAAAACCTGAAACAGCTGTCCGGCTCATTCGTTGAAAGTGTTATCGTCTACGGTGAAAACGTGAATCTCACGATGTGTATTTGGGGCTTAATAGATCGAAACGAACCATACGACAATAAGTCCAAAATCACAAACTCCTACATTTCCGTATCTTTCCGCAAAACATCCAAGTACTTTGCATACATAAACTGCCGATTTCGTTTTTTTGTATCTACTTGCTCGAGAATCGACAACTGAACTAACTGGTCCACCGCTTTTGCGACCGTGTTATATTGGACACCCCACTGTTGTGCGGTCTTTGAGATATCGATAATCGGATGACGCTGGATCGTCCGAAACAACCGTAATACATTGACTTTGCGATTCGGAAGCATTTGAATTTTCGCTTCGTTTTCGAGGTTCAATTGATGAACGAGCTGAATCGTTTCGATTGCATCCCGCGCAGAATCAATCATCGCCCGCAAGAAAAAGCCAATCCAAGCCTCGTAATTCCCTTTTCGTCGCGTCTCATTTAAACGATCATAATACTCCATGCGATTCCGCTTTAAATAATAGGAAATGTACAACACGGGATAACGTAAAATGTCTCGCTCCATCAACCACAGCGTAATCAGCATTCTGCCCAGGCGACCATTCCCGTCGAGAAACGGATGGATGGTTTCGAACTGATAGTGAATCAATCCTATTTTTATGAGCGGGTCCATCTCATCATCCGCATGCATGAACAACTCCAAATCATTCATCGCCTGCACCATGTCGTCTACATTCGGCGGGATGAAAACAGCATTCTTTAAATTACCACCAGCTGGCCCAATCCAATTCTGACTCCGTCGAAACTCTCCTGGTTTTTTCTCTTGTCCACGGACGCAGTTCATTAAGATTTCGTGCATCTCACGCAGTAATCGATTGCATATCGGTAATTGCTGTAGACGGCTCATCGCATAATCGGTGGTTTTGATGTAATTCACGACTTCTGTCACGTCCAGATTGGTGTTCTCTTCGATGTGCGGATCCAATATATCGTCGAGCGATGCCTGTGTCCCCTCAATCTGCGACGAGAGAAGCGCTTCCTTACGAACATACATCGCGATGAAAAAGTCTACATCAATCAACGTTACGGAGATGCCGTCCAATTTTCCCAGCAAATGATGAGCTGTGCCGAGTAACTTCAGCATTTCTTCGGACATTTCAACCGGCGGCTTCGGCGGTAGAGGGGTTGGTACAAACGAGGAGTACGCCAACTCGCCATGCAACATTTTTTTATAAGAACCTGAGCGTTCAGATTGCATCAGACAGCCTCCAAAAATGAAATATAGACTTATTATACCACTCCTTATTTCAAAATATACAGAAAAAATGAAATAAAACCAACGAAATTTGTTGTGGGCTTGAACGATGGAGGCGAGTCACCATGTGTTAAGGTCCAAATACAGAAGTGGCAGTTGTCTCGGCAAAGAATCAGATATCAACTGTATGCCATCGATCCCCGTCGGAACGGGCGGTGAGGCGTTTGGTGTTTAATTGATGGTGGCTACTCAGTCAAAAATGCCTCGCGGATTGTTTCAAGTGATTTAATGTACTTGATTGCGCTCAAGAACTTTATGCTATTGACATATGAAAGCATCTAGTCACCGCTCACAAAAACACCTCCCGAACCATTCGTTCAGGAGGTGTCCGCTTGTTACTTACTGCTACTTTCTACTGCAATCCTTGCCTTATGGCAACGTCGTCACGCTGAGCGCCGTACTGTTCGTGAAGTTTTTCGCCGCATCAAGCGCGCGCACCGTTATGTTGTACGTTGTGTCTGCAGTCAAGTTCTTCAGGTTGAACGAAGTCGTCGTACCACTAACCGTTGCCACGTACGTACCGTTGCGGTAGATATTGTAGAACGTCACACCTACGTTGTCGGTGGAAGCCGTCCACGTCACTCGCGCGCTCGTTTTCGTCACGTTGCTGCTCGCCACATTCGTCGGTTCGCTCGGGGCCGTGCTGTCGACCGTCGTCACGCTGATTGCCTCACTTAACGCCGAGCGGTTTTTCGTGGCATCGACTGCCTGCACGGAAATCGAATACGTTGTCAAGTTTGACAAGCCGATAAGCGTTGTCGCTGGGTTCGTTACCGTTTTGTTGTATACACCGTTCACATACACGTTGTAACCGGTCACGCCGACATTATCGGTCGAGGCGGTCCATCTGACTTCGAAACTCGTGCCACCCACTTTGCTCGCCGTCACATTGGTCGGCATCGTTGGTGCAATCGAATCCGGCGGTGCTGCCGTCGTCACAGCGAGTGCCGCCGAGCGCACCGATTTATTTCTAACCGCATCATAGGCTTGTACCGTAATGTTATGACTACTTAGCGGATTAAGTCCGGTGATTGTAAATCTCGTGCCTGCTGTTGAGGCTACATACAATCCATTACGGAACACGTTATATGCCACAACGGCCACATCATCCGTCGAAGGGTTCCAACTGAAACTGATACTGTTGTGCGTCACTTGCGTCGTCGCCAAACCAGTCGGTGTGCTAGGCGCTGCATCCTCGACATTCGTCACACTAATCGTGAACGACTTATTAAACGTCAAACTGCCACTATCCGTAACCCGCACACGCACTCTGTACGAGGACTTCGTCTCAAAATCGAAACTTGCATTCGCCCGCAGGCTCGACCCGCTGATGTTGAACGCAGCATTGTCAGTATCACCCATACCGCTCACCAGCGTGAACGTCGCCGTATCACCCGCATCCGCATCCGTCGCACTAAGCGTGCCGACGACTGCATTCGCACCAGCATTTTCGGCCAGCGAACTTGCGCTCAAACTGATGTCGGTCGGCGCTTGGTTGGTCGGTGCTGCACTTGCAACATATGGACTTCCAGTAGTACCCGCGCCCGACGCGAAACTCGTTTTAGACATATCCAACTGCAAAGCGGGGCGGACGCCGAATTCGGGGAAGAACGGAGGGCGGATGTAGATACCACCATCAACGTCGACAAAGCGCACATCCCACTGACTCGAGGCCATGGGGGAATTTAACCAATATTTAAAATTTGTGGTGCTGTCAATGTCTTCAGATTTAATTGTACTCTGCGTCACCGCCTCCGCCGTTGGTTTTGCGAAGTAGTAGTTCGTACCTAGTGCCGCGTTATTGTCATATACCCACTCTTTTAACTGCTTGACTGACAGCAGAAAGATGTTGTCCGTCACGTTTTGGTAGTACGCTGTATCATAGTTTTGTACGACGGTAGCAATGTTGTCATCCCTAGTATGACTCGCTATCCCACCGTCTTTCTTCGCCACATCCAAGTCCGCCAACAGCACCTTGTGAGTGTAAGACTTAATCAAGCTACGCTCTGTTGACGTGAAGTTTCCGTCAGCGAGAAACCCTTTCTCCGTGTTGTATGGATTTTCGCCACCATACAGGTTCGCCGCGCTCGGGTCGTTCTGAATCCAATCAATCACATTTCCGCCACTGTTCGCACTGCTGCTGTTCAGCCACTGGCGGATGTTCGAATCCTTATAATAGGTGCTGCCACCCAACTCGCGGAGAGGATGATCTGCCGAGTGATAACTGCCACCCGCATCGAACGCCTTGAGCGTCAAAATCCGATCCGCGAACAGTATCGGGTCTCCAGTCGTCGGGTCCTTGTAAATCACGCGCCACAAAATTGGAGCGTCGTTGTACTTTCCGAACTGGATATACTGTCCGATGTTGACCGACGGCGGTGCCGCCTGCACCTCCACTGGTCCCACCGGCGATGCGACTAACACCCCGCTCATCATGAGCAACACACTCATCCATGTCGCCAGCCATCTTTTTGTCATTTGAAACATCATGAAAACCACTCCCATTTTTATCAAAGTTGGATGGATAAATCCACCTTTTTTGATTGTGAACGAACTTTCAAGATTTGTATAGATGAGGGTACCTCACTATTTTTTTAGCGGATGGTTATGATATGATAAACGCACAAAACGAAAGGGGTACCGACCATGAAACCAATCAGTGTGATGATTGTCGATGACGAGGAAATCGTGCGCAGCGGTCTGGAGATGATGATCCTTGCAGAGAAAGATATGTATGTGCTCGATACCGCCGTCAACGGCTTGTCTGCACTCGAAAAAATGGCTAGCCGCAAACCTGATGTGTTGCTGGTTGACATCCAGATGCCGGTCATGGACGGCCTCGAATGCATCCGCCAACTGCGCGAATGGGCACCCGAACTACCGATTCTCATCCTAACGACATTCAACGAGATCGACTACATCATCCGCGGACTGGCGCTCGGTGCCAAAGGCTACCTGATCAAAGGAGTCGAAATGGATCGCTTCACCCAGCATATTCGTGATGTCTATCACAACCGCTTCGTCCTACCCTCGCAAGTGGCCGTCAAATTGTCCGAACATTTGATGAATAAAAGCGAATTCTGGACCATTCGCAGCGCCGCCGAATTCGCTTTTCCGGATGATCTGTTTACAAAAAAAGAGCAGGATATCATCCTGCTCCTGCAAACCGATTTGACCATTATAGAGATGGCTATCCGCCTGCACACAAGCGAAGGCACGATGCGCAACTACATGACTCGCATCTATCAGAAACTGACCGTGAAAAATCGGCAGGAAGCGCTCGCCGCCATCCAAAGTTACGTCATTCCTGTGGCTCAATCTGAACCTCAGCAGTCGCCAGCGGAAGGGTAAACCAAAAGGTGCTCCCCTCCCCCGCCACACTGCGCACGCCCACCTCGCCGCCGTGCCGTTCGATCATCTCTTTTGCAATGGCCAAACCCAAGCCGATGCCTTTGCGATTGCCAGCCCCCTTGAAAAACCGCTCAAATACATGCGGCAACTCATCCGGTATGATGCCTTTGCCGAAGTCAGTCAATTCATAGACGAAGGTCTGCCCGCGAATCAAATAGTTCACCTCAACCGGGCACGGAAACTTCGAACTGAACTTAATCGCGTTCTCCACATAATTTTGCACCACACGAAGAATCGCGACGGAATCTACTAACACCAGCGGCGCCTCGATTCGCCCATCTTCCGGATGCAACTCATCCGCTTCACTCAACTGAAGCTCAATCTGCCCCCACTCCACTTTTTCCTGCAGAAATTCCGCCATCCGATCACACAACTGCCGGACGCTCATCCATTCCGCATTCACCAACTCGTCCTCTCGCTTCATCATGGTCAGATCGAATAAATCTTGCACCTGTCGCTTCATATAATCGACACCTTGCTTCATTTGGCGAGCAATTATCTTCAGTTGCTCCGGCCGAGCATCCCCTTTGTCCAACAAATACACTTGCGTCTGCATCCCAGCAAGCGGTGAACCGAGATCGTGCGCAATATTTTCCAACAGTTGTGTCCGCTGCCGATCAGAATCAAGCAATTGTACGTTCGACTGGCGCAGTTCCTCCGTGCGCTCAGCTACCGTCGCTTCCAGGTTGCGGTTAATATCCTGCAACTCGTTCGCGAGGCTACTGTTTCGGCGCTGAATTTGTGCATAGCGATACGAGATGGTGACGGCTTGCAGCAGCAGACACACCATCAGTGCATACGGGACCAGTTGCACCGTCTGCAAATTCAACGTGAAGAAAAAGAAATCTTGGATGATCGCGATGATGACGGCGAACACGCCCACCATACCCAGCCATGCACCTTCCCGCTTGCGGCGTACCGCCAAAAAACCGACAAACAGGGCGTAATAACCGAGAATGAGCACCATCACAAAGGTTTGCATCGGAAACGTCGCAGTAAAATGGCTTGGCGGAACGATCAACACATAGAGTAGCATTAGCAACCCAACGGAAATGGAAATCCGGTGTACCAGAGAATTGACATCACTCCGATATAAGGAACGGATCAGACTTATATAACAGATAAAAGTTATAAATTTGACGGAAAATTGCATGTGCATCAGAAACGACCAACTGATATCAGGAAATACAGAGTAGAAGAGAAACTTATTCAATAGCAGCGCACGCAGTGCGATGAACAAGCAAACCGTACCCAGCCAGAGTAGGTCCACCGTGCGTTTACTGATGAAATAGATCATCAGATGATAGATTCCGATAATCAGAAACGCGCCGATAAAGATCAAATCCTGCAACACATATTTTTTGAAAACATGTAACGTTAAGTCGTTTGCATCGCCAAACATCGTGTCGCCGAACATGCCGCTCTCACGAAACGAGTGGTTGGACACTTGCACGATGATGTCTATTTGCTCCGTCTGCGGCGTGAAATAGACGAGATTCAGGCGAATCCACGGCGTTTCGGCGTCTTCGTGCCCTGTCGACACCTCGCCCAGTCCGTCCACTAACTGCCCGTTCACCCACACGCGATATGCAGAGCCGACGCTCTCTAGGAGAAGCGCCATGTTGCTCCCGACTTGCTCTGGCGCGATGGTCATTTGCTTGCGGTACGTGGCGTAGCCGTATCGTGGCAGCGGTTTGCCGTCGTTGACCGTTGGTCCAAGCGTTTGGCCGTCCCAACTGGACGGGACTTGAATGGTTGCTCCTCTTGGTGCGTCGGCGCTGGCGCTTACGGTTGTGCCGTTTTGTTCCGTCGATTCCTCAAAATCTTCGGGCAAAAGCGCTTGCTGCCAGTAAAATTGCCAATCGCCCTTTAGCGACACGAGCGGCATGTCGTTGCGGTTGATATTCGCATTCGCTGATTCCGGACTCGAAGAAGCCTTTTCGGTGATGAAAACGGGCAGCAGAAGACTTAACGTAATTATGACGAACAAAATGTAAAACGCGATAGATCGTGACCGTTGCAAAAAACTCACCTCGAACATCCTATATTCGACTCGATGGACGAAACATCCTGCACAAGCAAAATGAGCCGGTCACTGTCTCAGTTCAAAAACATGTGAAACAGTGATCCGGCTCATTCGTTGAAAGTGTCGTCGTGAACTTCGAGACGGTGGCGAGGGAATTTGAAACACTATCCTCACTGCTACTAAACAAAGCCCATCAACTCCAAATTGCGGTGTAACGTGCGACACCGACTTGTACGCCCGCACGCCCCACACCGCACCCCTACGACCCCGCACCTCGGTAGCGATTCACGCCGACATTCCAGATCCACAATGCGAGCAGGAAAAACGCCACCCCCATCAGCGGCGTCAAAAACGCGTACAGCTGCCACTCGCCTTTTTTCAAAAAATACGATGCTGGATGCACGCCAACGAACGCGAACGGCAACACCCACGTCAGCGAGAAGCGAATCACACGGTTGTAGATGTCGACCGGATAGCGGCCGTAGTTTTGCAGATTCCAAACTAGCGGTAAAATGCCGGTTTGCGAGTCGGTAAAAAAGCCGATGGCAATCAGCGACACATAAACGCCGAAGTAGACCATCATCGAGCTGAGCACGAGCAGCACCAGCACGAGCGGATCGTACCACGCCCAGTCGAGACCGAGTTGCGTGCCGGCATACACCATAATCACTACCCCGCTCAGCGCCCCGAACAGCGACGACGGATCGATATTTTCCAGCACCAATTGAAACAAATTGTGCACCGGACGCGTCAGCACGCGATCCATTTCACCTTTGATGATGTAGCGCTCGGTGAAGTTCCACATGTTGAAAAATGCCGTGAACAAGCCGTACGGCACCATGAAGTAGCCGTAGATGAAAATCATCTCGTCACGCGTCCAGTCGCCGAGCAGATCGGTATGCATGAACACGACGAGGATGAACAGCAGGTTCAGCCCCTGAAACAGCAGGTCGGAAACGATTTCAATCCACAGGTCGGAGCGATACGTCAACTTCGTTTTCATGTAAATTTTGATATAGTCAAAAAACAGCGAAAGATAGTGCATCATCCGTCAACCTCCTTGCACGAACAGGCGCCGGCGAGCGCGCTGCCACACGAGCCAGATCGGAATGAGCAGCACCACGAACCAGACGAACTGCAGGAGTAACACTTCCCACACGGCGCTACCCGTAACGCGCCCGACGAACACCGACGCCGGCAAATACGTAATCGCTTGAAACGGCAACCACTCAAGCACGCTCGACGCCCACGTCGGAAAGAACGTAAGCGGCACGATCAGCCCCGAGCAGAGGTCGACCAAAATCCGCTTCATACTCATCATGCCGGCGTTATTTTCGACAAAAAACGCGAACAGCCCGACGAGAATGTTGATTTGCGAGTTGATCAAAAAACTGAACGCCAGCATCAGCAAAAACACAGGCCAGACGCGCCAGTCAGTCGGTAAATCGACGGGCAGTAGCAACGACACGAGCACCATGCCCGGCGTCGAGAATAGCAAAATGCGAAACAGCCCCTCGCCGAAGCCTTGCATCATTTTCGACATCAAATACGAATACGGCCGAATCATCTGAATCGCCACACTGCCATCACGAATTTCGTTGGCAATCTCGCGGTCCAAATTGTTGAAATAAAACGCGCGCGCCATCCAGCCGACCGCAATGTATGTCGTCATTTGCGCGACCGTAAACCCTTGCATCGTCTGATTGTCACCGTAAATCGCCTGCCACAAAAAATAGTAGGCGCCGATGTTGATCGCGTAGACGAGAATACCGCTGTAATAATTGACGCGATAGGCGAGCATCATCAAAAACTTCATCCGCACCATCTCAAGGTAGGCCGGCAAACTAAACATGCTTTCCCGCCCCCGTCTGATAAATCTCTTTGACGATGTCGTCGGTGTTCGGCTCGAGCACGCGCAAATCGCGGATCTCGGCGAGCGTCATCACCCGCCCCAGCACCTCCGTCAAATTCGCCTGCTCTAGCGGAATCCACGCTTTCAGCGTAAACTCATTGACCGCCTCCCACGTCACCGACAAATCCGCCGTCAGCGCGCGCAGCCGCTCAGGTGAACAAGGCTGCCCGAACTGAATCAGTAATTCTTTGCCCTTGCCCCAATCGCGCTTCAGCTCATCCAAGCCGCCGTCGTAAATGATGCGCCCATCGTCGAGCATGACGACGCGCGAACAGAGCGCCTCAATGTCTTGCAAATCATGCGTCGTCAGCAAAATTGTCGTGCCGTAGCGCTTGTTGATTTGCAGCAGAAAATCGCGAATCTCCGATTTGACGAGAATGTCGAGACCGATCGTCGGCTCATCGAGAAACAAAATTTTCGGATTGTGCAGTAGCGCCGCCGTCAGTTCGCAGCGCATCCGCTGACCGAGGCTGAGCTTGCGCACGGGACGCGTCAACAAATCGCCCAGTTGCAAGCGCTCCACCAGTTCATTGAGCCGCTCATTAAACGCCTGCTCCGGCACGCGGTACACTTTTCGCAGCAGCCGAAACGACTCAATCACGCCGATGTCCCACCACAACTGGCTCCGCTGACCGAAGACGACGCCAATCTCGCGCACGAACTGCTCGCGCTCCTTGTGCGGCACATGACCGTTCACCGTAATTTCACCCGACGTCGGCACAAGAATCCCCGTCAACATCTTAATCGTCGTCGACTTGCCCGCCCCATTTTCACCGATGTAGCCACAAATCTCCCCTTGCGGAATCGCAAAACTAATATCGTCAACCGCCACCACCTGGTTGTAGCGCCGATCGAACAAATCGCGCAGCGCCCCACCGAGCCCCTCGCGATTTTGCTGAACCTGAAACTCCTTACGCAGTCGATGCACCCGAATCGCATCCATATATGAAGACCCCTTGTTTGCCGATTTTGTCGAAAAAAAATATAATCATATCATACCACAACGATGCATCCATCGAGAAAACGAGTGATTCCCCATGACATCCAGATCGCAAAAAATCATCACCGCCTCAGCCATTATTGCGCTGACCCTTGCCTTGCTCATGATCGGCTACTACGTCCTTTCGCTCATGGGCTTTTTGCTCAACGTGCGCGACGAACCGAGCAACTATTCCTATGAAAATGAAGTGAGCGCGCCGCCACCGAAGTGGGACGGCAAAGAACGAGTCAACATTTTGCTGCTCGGTACCGACATCCGCAGCCTACGCCCGAACGAAGCGCCCCGCTCCGACATGATGCTCGTTGCGTCGCTCGACCCACAAACAAAATCAGCTGCGATGTTTTCCGTGATGCGCGACACCTACGTCGAAATCCCCGGCTTCTTCAACAGCCGCGCCAACACCGCACTGCAGCTCGGCGGACCAGAACTGGCGATGCGCACAATTGGCGAACTGCTCGGACTGCCGATTCAATATTATGTAAGCACCGATTTTGAAGGCTTCATCGCACTCGTCGATGCGATCGGCGGCGTGACGATTGATGTCGAAAAAAACATGAAATACACCGACAACGCCGACAAAAACTTGTACGACATCGATTTGAAAAAAGGCGTGCAGATGCTCGACGGCAAACAGTCGCTGCAATACGTCCGCTTCCGCTACGATCAAATGTCCGACTTCACACGCACCGAACGGCAGCGCAAGTTCCTCAACGCCTTGGCCAGCGAACTGAAAACCGGAGATACGCTCGTGCGCCTACCTTCGATTCTGCGCGCCGTTGAACCTTACATCAAAACCAATCTTTCGTTGCTCGACATGAGCAAATTAGCCTCCTTGACCTACGATTTCAACTTGAGCGACATCCCTGGCATGCAAGTGCCGCCGAGCGAATTGATCGTCGGTCGCAAAGTGAACGGCGCATCCGTGCTGTCCGTCGATCCGGTGCGACTGAAACCGATCGTCAGCGACTTCTTGCGCCAATCGGCGGGCGTGACGACACAAACTACTGCTCCATCCGATAGCGATTCTTAATTCTTATTCGAAGTTTTCTTAAAAATAGATTAAAAATTACAGGGAGATCGTGCCATGACTGATATTTATCGTGACACCAAACCGACCGCCGTATCACGTCCGACATCAGAAACGTCCTATGCCCAGGCATTGCAACACATCGTTGGCGGTGTCAACAGTCCGTCACGTTCATTCAAAGCGGTCGGTGGCGGGGCGCCGGTTTTTATGAAGCGCGCGAACGGTGCGTATTTTTGGGATGTCGACGGGCATCGCTATATCGATTATTTGGCCGCGTTCGGACCGATTATCACTGGACATGCGCACCCGCACGTGACCGCCGCCATCATCGAAGCCGCCCAAAACGGTATCCTCTATGGAACGCCGACCGAATGGGAAGTCGAACTGGCGCAAATGCTCAAGACAGCGATTCCCTCGCTCAACAAAGTGCGCTTCGTCAACTCTGGCACGGAAGCCGTGATGACCACCATCCGTGTCGCGCGCGCTTACACTGGACGTCATAAAATCATCAAATTCGCAGGCTGTTACCATGGGCACTCCGACTTGGTATTGGTCGCTGCCGGATCGGGACCTTCGACACTTGGCATACCAGACAGTGCCGGCATTCCGCAAAGTTTAGCGAGCGAAGTGATTACCGTTCCGTTCAATAATGAACAAGCGCTACAAGAGGCGTTGTCCATCTGGGGCGAGCAAACGGCGGCTGTGATGATTGAGCCAATCGTCGGCAACTTCGGCATGGTCTTGCCGAAACCAGGATTCCTCGAATCGGTATGCGCCCAAGCGCGAGCCGCTGGCGCACTCGTCATCTTCGACGAAGTCATCACTGGCTTTCGTTTTCACTACGGTGCCGCGCAAAACTTCAGTTATTTCCCAGACCACGAAGCCGTGCGACCAGACCTGACGGCGCTCGGCAAAATCATCGGGGGCGGCCTGCCGATCGGCGCGTACGGCGGACGCCAAGACATCATGGAACAAGTGGCGCCGCTCGGCCCTGCGTACCAAGCGGGGACCATGGCCGGCAACCCCCTGTCGATTCGAGCCGGCATCGCCTGCCTGCAGGTGCTGCAGGACGCGCGTCACTACGAGCGCATGGACGCGCTGGCCGCCCGACTAGCGGACGGCCTCGGCGATGCGGCGCGCCGCGCCGGCGTCCCGCTCACCGTCAATCGCATCCGCGGCGCCTTCTCCACCCATTTCTGCGATCACCTGGTGACCGATTACGATCAGGCGCAAGCCTCGGACGGCGAACAATTCGCCGCATTATTCCGCGCTATGCTGGACCTCGGAATATACATTGCCCCGTCCAAATACGAAGCGTGGTTCCTCACACTTGCACATAGCGAAGACGATATCACTCAAACCTTGGAAGCAGCCGAAAGCGCCTTCCAGAAAGTGAAACCACTCAGGTAAAAGTATATCAACTGACCACTTTTTCGTTTCTGCCTAAAATGCTGATTTGCTGCCTACTAATCACTTTTGCTGCCTACTAATCACTTTTGCTGCCTACTAATCACTTTTGCTGCCTACTAATCACTTTTGCTGCCTAATCAATCACATCAACTTCCATACTAAATGTTTTCATTAGGCAGGTAACTATCAAATTAGGCAGTAACCAAAAACGAGCACCTACACATCGTTTTCTAGTTGCAAATTTTTGGAAACTGCAACATACTTAAGCCATGCAACAAAAACGTTCACCCAAGGAGTGATCTTTTTGAAACGATCATTGTCTCTACTGCTTCTAACCGCATCAATCGTCGGAACCTCAATCATCGAAACCTCGATCGCCGCACCAACCGTATCCTCATCAACAGACGGCGAAGCCATCTACGCCAACAACTGCATGCGCTGTCACGGCAACACCGGCCTCGTATATGACGGATTTCACGACCGCTATGCCTCCGAGCAGGCGCTAAAATCTTACATCGCAGCCGAGATGCCGAAAAACAACCCCGGCAGTTTAAGCGATGCCGAGTATACGGCGCTAGCAAGCTATATTTTCAGCCTCAACCCCAAAAAACCTCAACCGCCACCACCACAACCGAGCAAACAAAAGTTGTCGATTGTCGGCAAACGTATCTCGCTCGATGGCAAAGAGTTGAAATTGACGACGCAACCACAGCTGATCAGCGGCAAACTACTCGTTCCGTTCCGTCCAATTTTCGAAGCGTTTCAACTGAAACCAACGTGGAACAGCTCCACGCGCACCATCACCGGAAGCAACAACAAACTCACCATCCAGTTAACAGTCAATAGTAAAATCGCGCGCGTCAACGGCAAATCCGTCACACTCGATCAGGCGCCACGTATCAGCGGTGGTGCGACACTCGTACCCATCCGCTTCGTTGCCGAAACGCTCGGTCTGCAAGTAGACTATCGCGCCAAATAACCGCACACAAAAACCTACAACAACGCACAAAAAAGCCTCGTCCCAAAAATTCATCACTTGGGACAAGGCTTTTGTCTTTTATACAACAAGCTTCCAACACCTACAACAAAAAGGTTCCGATGACGATCGACACGCCGATAATCACCGCACGCAGCAACTGCGCAATCGCTTTATTACCGTTCTCGATTTCCTTGCACACATTGATTTTCGGCAACAAGAAATCGAACAGCAAGTAGATGAGCGCCAACAACCCGATGCCAACCGCCGACCAGACGACCATGTCGAGCCACTTGTCGGAACTGTACGAAACCATCGCCACGATAATCGACAGACCGAGCAACTTGCTGCCCATATACATGCCGGCCGCCTCGTTCCCTTTGCCGATTTCCTCCAAATCGTTGTATTTTGTCAACACATTGAAGACGAACCAGCCAACGAGCAAAATGCCGAGTAGAATCCCAACCCCAATTAACACCGACAAAATATCTGCACCAAAGTTCTCCATCAAAAAACCTCCATCAAGTTTAATATGCTTCATCCACCACTGCTGCACAAAAATACGCCATATCACCGGTCACGCGCTCACCGATGCGCGGCAAAATCCCAGCAAACTTGCGACCGACGACGAACACGCCAGTCAATAAAAACCCCTCATACATGCCTTCCTCCGTCATCACCGCGAGTGGCAACATCGGCTCATACTTTTGATACAACTTCGGCTGCGACAAATAGTAGCGATCGGCGTCATCCAACTCACTCGCTGCTCCCGTCGTCTCTTGCGCCGACACGATTTCCGTGCCCCGGCCCTCGCGTCCGAAAAATCCTTTGCTCACATACGGCATATCGGCCGCACGAAACGCCTCCGCCGACCAGTCAGCCGGCAACATCCAACGTTCAATCGCTACGCACTCCGCTTCATCGAACAGCGGCTTGTTCAGTCCGCTCTGTTTATACATCCATTCATTGCGTCGATAGAGCGCCCAAATGAGCGCCAGCATCCCCTTCGATTGCGTAATCACCGACTGCGCTGGATTGATCAGCATCAACCGTCCCGCCGCGACCAACTCAAGCAACGCTTCCCCAATCGGATTGCCCTCCGCATCTCGGTCCGCAGGCAAATATTCAAGCGGATACAAGCGATACAGCATCTCTATCCGTTGCTCACCAGCAAACAACCCATCGCCAGGCACAATCCGCAGCGCTGACAACGGCACGAATTCACATTCAATACCGGCTTGCTCAGCCAAACGCAGCAAGTAGAGCGTGTTCGCCCGGTCCTCGACGTGATCACCGTAGCACGAAAAAAACAATTTACCGGCATACCCAGCCTCGCGATACAGCGCAACTAACGTCACGAACGCCTCACCAATCAAGCGCTCCATGTCAGCCGACGGATTCGACATCGCCATCGACTTCAGCCCGCTGGCCTGTAACAGTTGTTCAGCCAACCAAGCCGTCTCTGGTACACCGGTCGGCGTATCCGTGTTGTACTCAATCAACTTCAACGACTGACCATTAACAATCCAATCTTGACGCGCCACCGCATGATGCGGCACTTCCATCTGCGCCACTAGCAACAACGCCGGCGACAATCCTAACTGTTGCACCATCACTTTTTCATCCAAATATCGCTGAACGAAGCGCATCGCCTTCCAAAAAATACGATCGAGCGCCTCCGAAGCTTGGCGCAACTCTTCAACCAGCGCACGCTCATAACAAACGAACGCCGGTAAGCAGTACTGCTTACCATACATGCGATGATACGGAACGACTCGCTCATTCGCTCCGCCGAACCACTCCTCATGTGTGCCCGCTAATTGGACGATGCGCGGCATCACCAATCACTCCTAACCGCCGCTTGAATAACCGGAGCCATACCCGCTGCCGGACGACTTGTAATACGACGACTTCACTTTTTTGCTTTTGTAATATCCTTTTTTCTTGTACCAGTCGGAATCGTCATCTTCGCAATTCAGTTCCACGCCAGTCAATTCCATCTCATACTGGCACTCCTCGTAAGCAGTCCATTCCTCCTGCACAGCCTCAGCGCAACCAGTCAGCGTCAACGGCACACTAACCAACAGCGACATCGTCAACGTTTTCCTCAAACGTGCTTTGCCATTTTGATTCGCATCCAAATCATATCCCCCCTTCCGCCAAAGTTAGAAACACCAGCAACTTGCGCCGGTCGAGATCGAGAACCGCGTACTGCACATCATGGCGCCGATTCTCGAAAAGATGAACATGGTCCAACATGATCGAGGCACAATGGAGCGCATATTCGCCCGCTTCTACCCGCCAACGCCGGAACGCACGGTCGTTCCACACATACCACTGAATTTCATAATACGGCGAGACGTCAACCTTTTCAAACAACGTCTGCTCGATTGCCGGCCCATACTCGTCCACCTCATCCGTTGTCCACGGCTGCACATAAATCGCCGCTTGCTGAAAATCCTGATTCTCATGGTGTTCATGCACCCACAACTGATTGCGCACCATCGTCGCATCGACCAATTTTCGCAAAAACAACTCATCAAACGGCACGTGCTCGCTAAACACGGTCTGCCCTTTACCATCCAAATAAAATAAATCGAGTCCGGGTCTCAACTCAAACGCCCGCTCCCTTCTTCGACAAACCACCGGCTGCCTGCAACTTCACATACGTCGATTCATCACAAATCACATACAGCACCGCATCGGCTGGAATCGCTTGCTCCAACATCCGATTGATGCCCAGATTGTCGCGATCAGCGATGAGCGTCGCCCCCTGCCGAATCAAATCATGAAACGCGTCGCCGTACGTTTTCCACTGCGACTGGCGCTTAATTTCATACATGTCATCACCATGACGCCGACTGAGCAACTGCGAGAAAATATTGTTCATCGCCACCGACAAAGCCGAACGCACGGCCAATCGTGAGATCGTTTCATTCGATAAAATAAAGTCATTCACCTGCACGTGTGAGAAGTTGGTAATATGCTTTTCCAACATGATTTCGACCGTCGTATAAACATTTGGCGCCGTCTTCTCGATCGTCGAAACAATCAGCAACGACTTGCCATCAATCAGCGAGGTGTCGGTAATTCGGTCATCAGCAAACACAATCGCAGCCCGCGCTGCATGCAAATTCGCCTGATGGAGCGTTTCACTCGATGTCGGATCGCCGTTCACGTAAAACAACTTCTCGTTTTGCATCGGCAGTCGCTCCAACTGATCAATCACGACAATGTCCGGCGGATTCGAGTAGCTCAAAATTTCATCGACAGCCATCTCCGATTTTTTACTCCAACCGATAATGATAATGTGATTCTCACCTGTATAATTCAAGCGACCTTCCTCCCTTTTTCTCTCAAGTGACGCAAATTTGTCGACCACTTTACCAATCACGACCCCAATCAAACCGACGCCGAAGATAAACAGAAACATGCCGAACAGTTTGCCTGGCACCGTCTCGGGAAACAAGTCGCCGTAACCGACCGTCGTGACCGTGGTCATCACATACCAAATGCCATTAAACGGTGAACCGAAACGCTCCGGTTCGATGAAGTAGATGAAAAATCCGCTACAAATCACAAATAGAAATGAAAAAATAACCAATATGTAATTTTTGACGCCGACTGCTTTTAAGTAGATTTTGCGCAAGAACGGCACTACGAACCCTCCTCTCGACACATAAAGTTGTTCATAGTATACCATACATAAAGTGGATTGACGTGCAATTTTTCGTGTTTTATAATGAACTTAAATACCTATATGGGTATACATGTTTAGAGGAGGCTCCCTGTACATGTTCAAAGAAGAAACGCCCTATCAAATCTACCAGCGACTGAAACAACGCGACCCCATCGAAGTCATCGACGTCCGCGAACCGAATGAGTGGCGCAAAGGCCACATCGAACAGGCAAAACACATCCCGCTCAGCGAGATTCCAGAGCGACTAGCAGAGTTCGACCACAACAAAGAGACCGTGCTTGTTTGTCAAAGCGGCATGCGCAGCAGCAAAGCATGCGAATTTTTGCAACACCACGGCTTCAACGTCACCAACATGAGCGGCGGCATGTCATCGTGGTTTTGGGAGGTGCGTTAAGATGCTAAAAACAGTGCTCTACGTGGCGCTCGGCCTCGTTGCAATTTGGCTGCTCTACACAAAATTTGCACCGGTAGGCGGATTAAAAGAGTTGAATGCCGGCGATTTCAAACAAGCGTTGGTGGCAGATCGCGATCACATCCTCATCGACGTCCGCGAACCGTCTGAAGTACAACAAGGTCACATCAAAGGCATGCTCAACATCCCGCTCGGTCAATTGGGCAAGCGGTTGAGCGAGGTTCCGCACGATAAAAAAGTCATGTTGTACTGCCGCAGCGGCAATCGCAGCAAACAAGCAGCCAAAATCCTGTTCGACAACGGCTACGACGATGTCACACATCTAAAAGGTGGCATCCTAAGTTGGGATGGCGCATTGCAAAAATAACACAAGCATTTCCACGCAAAAAAGGGCGCAAGGCACGTTCATCAGAACGAAGTCGTTGCACCCTTTTCTTGTTGCATTTCTTCACATTTCACTCATTGTTTCAATTTTCCCCTACGGCTTCAAATTCCGCCGCCGCTCCAGCCGCTGCTTCTCCGCCTCCGCCAACTGCTCGCGCTCTTTGCGGAGCTTGTTGTTCGTCAGCCGCACCACGAAAATCATCAGAATGGCGAACAGCGCAATCCACAGAAACATTTGGCCGCTGCTCTTCGGCGCCTGCTGATCTATTAACAACTGCTCATCGTGCGCCACACCATTGATCTTTTTGATATATTCTATCGTCGCGATATAGTCAAACGGTTGCGTTTCGTCAGTGGTCGCAGCGGTCAGTGGCAGCGCATAAGGCGCCAGCTTATCCTGATATTTATACTCAAATATAAGTACCCGCTCGCCGCCCGTTTTGACGAGGTGTATGTTTTTCGCTTGCTCACCGGCAAACGCGCGCATCGCCTCTGTTGCCGCCATCAATGGCGCCGGGTCGCCGCCCGATTCAGCGAGCATAAACTTGCGCTCCTCCTCATCATACGCAATCTGCATGAACGTCCGCGCCTCACCTTGCCCGTCGTGAATCACAAACTCCCACGCGTTTCCATATTGTTCCAATTGATATATGTTCCCTTTAAAATCCGGCAAACTCGGCTCGTCCAACACGTAAATCGGATAACCCGTCTCAATCGTCGCACTTTCTACCTCTTTTGCCGACGAGAAGCCGTACTTGCGCGGTTCATCTGCCATCTGTTTTTGCAATGCAGCAAACGCCTCTTCCATCACACCCGAGACTTCCGCAGGTGGCGGTGCCGGCTGCGAACCAAGTGCTGGCTCCGATCCGTAAACGACGCCGCTCGCAAACAGCAGCATCAGGCTCAGTAGCATCACACCAAGCGACATCAGCGGTGCTACTTTTTTCAGCATCCCAATATTCATCATCATGCGCTGGTCCCTCCCCGCAATATCGCATACCCAACCTCATAACTGACTTTCACTCGCAACCGCCCCTGCTCGTCCAGCTCACCGTAGCACCGTTCGTACGCCGTCGCCATCTCACGCAGCAGTTGCTTGCCCGGATAGCGCCCCTCCTCCTCACTCTCAGTGACCGCATTGCCTGCGCCAATCCGCCGCACATGATCGAGAAAGGTCCATACGGAGTCGTAAAAAAGTTCATATGTTGTTTGCTGCCAAGTGCTGTCACGAGTACATGCCGCCATCAACCGTCGCCACTGCTCTCCGGTCACGAACGATTGCCCGTACTGTTTTGGCGCTTGTCCTCGTTTAGCGAAAGTGCACGCAAACGATTCATGCAATTCGGCGAACGTACCCGGCAAAAACGTGCTGAATGCAAGCACACCGTCATCGCTCAACATTCGAACGTAGGCCAGCAACGTTTCCTCAGGGTTATTGAACCATTGAAACGTCGCATTCGATACGATGAGATCAAACGGACTCGCACTCGTTGGTTGCGCACCTAAGGCCAGCGGCCACTGTTCACCATCAGCGACAATCCATTCGATCGCCCGTCCGTGCAAACTAGCATCCGCCAAGCGTTGCTCCGCCTGAGCGACCATGTTCTCGCACAAATCGAGCGCCGTCAACTTCGCTTCAGGAAATAGCCGCAACAACCGTTCGCTAAGCCTGCCCGTACCGCAGCCGATTTCCAAAATCGAGCGGACCGACTGCACTGCCACACCCACAGTTTGCAAATGCGCCAGCAAGTGCTCGCACAACCGCTCGGTCATCCGTTCTTGCACGACGGCATAGCGGTCATACTCATGCGCGTGCCGGTTAAAATGTTTTCGCACTTGTTGTTTATCAATCGCCATCGAGCAATCTCCTCAGTTCTTCGACAAAGCGCGCTTCTTCCGTCAAAAATGGTGCATGACCGGCTTCTTCGAACACGACCGGGCGTGTGTGCAAATCGTCAGGCATCGCCGCCAGCGGACAGACGCGGTCCGCCGCACCGTGCATCCAATACACCTTTGCGCGAATTGGCTCCTCAGCCGTCAGCCACAGCGGGCGCAAATCCGTAGTCAGCAAATAGTCCAAGCCGGCATGCAGTCCAGAAGTATAAAAATCATGGTTTCTGAGTTGCTCCGCCAACCTCTCATCATCTGGATATGGCTCCATCACCAGCCGTCGAAACCCAGCAAGCGTTTGCTCGACTCGCTCGGCATGCACCGCATGCTCGACTTGCTCCGCGCCGACGTTTGCGATCATCCGCCGCAGCACCACCTCCGGCCATCCGCGCTGGCGCGTACGGTCGACGAAACAAAGTGTAGAACCGACGAGCACCAATTTGCAAACCGCATCCTGACCACGCAGCAAACACTCGAGCGCCACCATGCCGCCAAGCGACCAACCCACTATCGTAAGCGGTCCTCGCACACTCTGCACAGCACGTTTACACACAGCCAAAAAATCTTCCGCCTTCGTACAGGTGCTATAGTCAACAAATCGATGCTCGTAATCATCCAAAAATGCAGTCGTCGAACGCCACACTTCAGGCGCCGTCGCCCAGCCGTGCAACCACAAAATCGTGCCGAGTACGTGCCGCGCTTCACTCATCGTCATCACCACGCTCGTTATCATCAGCGCACGCATCAATGGCAGCAAGCACAGCTTGCACATCTGCTTCACAATGAGCAGCCGTCCAAGAAAAACGGATGCGTGCCGAACCTTGCGGAACGGTCGGCGGGCGAATCGCAACCGCCAGCACGCCGCGCTCCTGCAACTGTTTCGCAAGCCGCTGCGCACGCCCGTTGTCACCGACAATCAGCGGGACAATCTGACATTCGCTACCCCCCGTGTCGAATCCGCGCTCCGCCAATCCAGCGCGAAACGCCGACGCCAACGCCAACACCCGCTCCCGCCGCCAACGTTCCGCTCGAGCGCGCAACCAATTTTCACGAATCGCCGCCACTAGCACTGGTGGCAACGCTGTTGTATAAATGAACGCACGCGATTTGTTGAGCAAGTAGTCGCGGATCAGTGCCTCGCACGCGACATAGGCGCCGAATCGACCATACGCTTTGCTGAACGTTCCCATCTGAATATCCACGCGCGCTGACAAACCGAAGTGTTGCGTCAGTCCTTGGCCATCGTCACCAAACAGTCCGCCACTATGCGCCTCGTCGACCATCAACAACGCACCATATCGTTCTTTGAGCGTCACCAAATCGGCAAGCGGTGCAAGCGTACCGTCCATGCTAAAAATCGCATCCGTGACGATCAACTTGCGCTTGTTCGGTGCGCTTGTTTTTAACAAATGCTCGAGTTCGTTCATGTCGCGGTGGCGATAGCGGAGCAACTCGGCGCGGCTTAGCAACGCCCCATCGATGATACTCGCATGGTTGAGCCGGTCGCTGAAAATGAGGTCGCCGCGCCTGCAGAGCGCCGACAAAATGCCGATGTTCGCCGTATAGCCGCTGTTGAATAACAAAGCCGCTTCCATCTGTTTAAACGAGGCGAACGCCTGCTCAAACGCTTCGACAAATGGATGATTGCCGCTGACGAGCCGCGATGCGCCTGCCCCCCACGGTAGTGAGTCAGAGCCCGCTACCTCCTGTCCGGCTGTCGCCAGCCCCAAATAATCATTCGACGCCAGGTGCAGCAGCTCGCGCCCCTCAAATAGCGCCCGATCACCCGCCAAGGTCGTCGCCTGGCGCAACCGCCGCAAACTGTCCGTCGCCGCCGCTTCCTCAAGCTCCGTACGCATCCGTGCCTGCCACTGAATGTCGCTCATTTTTTAAAGCGCGCGCAACTCGATTTCAAAACCGAGATCTTCGATCATTTTATGGTCATCGGTCGCTTCTTGACCTTCAGTTGTCAAATAATCACCGACAAATACTGAATTGGCCGCGTACAAGCCGAGCGGTTGGAGCGAGCGCAAATTGACCTCGCGACCGCCAGAGATACGGATTTCTTTCGTCGGACAAATGAAACGGAACAACGCAAGCACTTTCAAGCATTTGCGCGGATTGTTTTCCCAACGATTCTCGAGCGGCGTGCCTGGAATTGCGTTGAGGAAATTGATCGGAATCGAGTCCGCATCCAGTTCGCGCAAGGAATGTGCAATCTCAACAATCTCGCGGTTCGACTCGCCCATGCCGATGATGCAACCAGAGCACGGCGACATCCCCGATGCCTTCACTTTTTCAAGCGTGTCCACGCGATCATCATAAGTATGCGTCGTCGTGATGTTGGCAAAGTTGTTCGCGCTCGTGTTCAAGTTGTGGTTGTAGCGCTCGACACCCGCCTCTTTCAATTGGTTCGCCTGATCTTGCGACAACACGCCTAAGCAGGCGCAAATTTTCATCGGCATCGTCGACTTGATTTCCTTCACCGCTGCCACGACCTGATCGAGCTCTTTCGGCGTCGGACCGCGGCCGCTCGCCACGATGCAATACGTGCCAGCCTTCATATCCATCGCCTTGCGCGCGCCGTCGACAAGCACATCCTTCTCAAGCAGCGGATACTTTTGCACCGGCGCCGTCGAAACAATCGACTGCGAGCAGTAGCCGCAATCTTCCGGACACAGGCCGCTCTTGGCGTTGATAATCAAATTCAGTTTCACTTTTTTACCATAGTAATGCTTGCGGATGCGAAACGCCGCCTGCAAAATCGCCAGCACCTCGTCGTCATCCGCTTCCAAAACGGACAATCCTTCCTCAACCGTCAATCGTTCGCCCGCAAGCGCCTTATCGGCGAGCGCCTGCCAATCATTCGTACGTACTTCAATCATCGTTCGTTCCTCCTCATATTTAAACCGTCCATAATCGGTTCCATGTTAATCCGTTGCAAAAAGATTTGCTTCCACTGTTCGCGCCACGCCGCCCAATCACGTCGCTCTTCCGCATCCGCCGCGAGCCAGGGCAACACGCCCAGCACCTGCACGTCACCAAACCGCTCGATCATCTCCACATTCTCGGCAATCATCTGTGCATCCGCTGGTTTCGGGACGTCGTTCAAAATGACACCGAGCACATCAAGTTTTCGTCGCCGAAGCGCTTCAACCGTCAGTAACGTGTGATTGACGGTACCTAGTCCAGTTCGCGCGACGACAAGCGTCGGCAACTGCAGATCAACCATCAAATCGATAACCATTCGCTCCGCCGTCAGCGGTACCGCGAGCCCCCCCGCGCCTTCCACGAGCAGCAAGTCGTGTTCCGCCAGTCGTCGCTCGCCGATCTGCACCAATTCATCATACACAATCTCACTTCCCACACGGCGCGCTGCCATCCACGGCGCAAGCGGCCACGAGAAAGTGCCATCGACCAAATCCGACTCTGCACCGTCTGCACCAGACCCTGCCCACAAACGGTAACTGTCCGAATAAGGACTGCCAGGCTCCACCCCAGACTGCACTGGTTTCCAAAGCCCCACGGAACAATGCTCTCGCAAAGCAAGCGCCAATCCAGCAGTCACTTGCGTCTTACCGACATCCGTATCCGTTCCCGTCACAAACAAGCCGTTTCGTTGCCATCCTGCCATTCTGTTGCGCCACCTTCAGTTTCAATTGTCAACTTTTTCAGATATTCAAGCGGTTAACAAACACTTTCTACTACAAAGTATAATATGATTCATTCATAGAATTCAATGAACAAATGCGTTATAATGATGTTCAGCATAAAGCAGGAGGGTTTCCATTGATCGATCGCAATCACCACATATGTATACTCGGGCTCGGCTATATCGGCTTGCCGACAGCCGTGATGTTCGCCAACTATGGATTTCGCGTCACAGGTGTCGACGTCAATCAGCGCGTCATCGAGCAACTGCGTGCTGGTACACCGCACATTGAAGAGCCTAATTTTTTCGAACTGTTCCAAAACGTTTCCGGCAAATCGCTCACTTACGAGACCGCACCGGTTGCTGCCGATACATACATCATCGCCGTGCCGACGCCGGTTCACGCGGACCATAGCGCCGACCTGACGTACGTGGTCGCTGCTACGCGCGCGATTGTGCCGCATCTGCAAAAAGGGAATTTGATGATCGTCGAATCGACCATTCCGCCGCAGACGACAGACGGCATTGTCGCCGATGTGCTGCGCGAAGCGGGCTGGCAAGCGGGCGAAGACATTTTGCTCGCACATTGTCCGGAGCGCGTCATCCCTGGCAAAATCATTTACGAAATTGTCCACAATGCACGTATCGTCGGCGGCGTCAATGAGCAATCCAGTCGCGTGGCTGCCGATTTATATCGCACATTCGTCGAAGGGCAAGTGCTCGAAACGACCGCCATCAATGCAGAAATGTCGAAGTTGATGGAAAATACATATCGTGACGTCAACATCGCGCTCGCCAACGAGTTGGTCAAAATTTCGTCGGTGCTCGACATTAACCCGCTCGAAGTCATCCGGCTCGCCAACCATCATCCGCGCGTCAACATTTTGCAACCCGGACCAGGCGTTGGCGGACACTGCATCGCTGTCGACCCCTATTTCATTGTCGAAAAAGCGTTCCAGCAAACGCCGCTCATCCAAACCGCGCGCGAGATCAACGAATCGATGCCAGATGTCGTCGTCAGTCAAATTCAGCGCTTGACGGCCACCGTGGCACAGCCAAAAATCGCCGTGTTCGGCATCGCCTACAAGGGCAACGTCGGTGATTGGCGCGAAAGCCCCGCGCTCAAGATTATCGCCGGTTTGCAGCAAGCGGGCATCGAAGTCGCCGTCCACGATCCGCTCGTCGTCGACCGCATGAAAGATTTCGAGTTAGTGTCGGCCGAAGCCGCGGCGCAAAATAGTGACCTGCTAGTCGTGCTCGCCGATCACCAACTGTTTCACGATACTTTGAGTGAGACGCTGCTCGCAACGATGCGCCAAGCGCGCATCCTCGACACGAAAAACTTCGTCAAACTGTCACCGGAAAGCAGCGCCGAACTAATCAACTTCAACCACTTGTTCCGAGCATAGTTTTCATAAAAATACCCCGCTCACCGTTGCTTCACATGGCAACCGTAGCGGGGCTTTTTGTGTGCGAATGATTATTTTCCTTCCGTACGAATCGGCAATTGATCGTACAACTTTTGCGCGGGCGTATACTTCGGATTGCGTTGCAACACATTGGACAGCAGCGCCGTCGCCTTTTTGAAATTTTTCTCCTGCATCAAAATCGCTGCATACTGCGTAGAGATCGGATCTGACTTCGTGTTCAGCATGAACGCCATTTCAATGTTGGCACGCGCATCTTTGGGACGGTTCAATTTGACATAGCATTCATACAAGCGAGCAGCGGTAATCGAGCGACGTTGCAACTCCATCGATTTTTCAAAATGTTTCACGGCCTCTGCATACTCGCCACGCTCCATGCAATCCATGCCCATTCCATAAAAAATGTTGATTTTCAAATTTCCGCTCATGTGTTCCGCCTCCGTTGCCATCTAAAATATTTATACACTTTTATACACTGAAAATCAAACGCGTGACGGTGGTGATTCTAACGATTGGATAAATTGCACAGCATCCAACGTGCCGAAGTATAGGAGTAACTTCTCTTCAATCATCACCAACAAATCGGTTTGGTACTTAATAATTTTTTCGCGGTTAGTATCAATATCGTCTTTATCGGTCATCTGTTTTATACTAAGCACCGAATCTGCCAACGTGCCCGCAATTTTTCCTGCGATTTTGCCTGCTATCGACAACCCCGCCGGACTTAAAAACGCACTCGTCCGCGAGCCCAAACCAGAAGTAATCGAATTCGGTACACTCGTGCCCCACTTTTTCAACTGCTCCGCCACCACTTTTTCCACTTCGCGCTTGACGTTGCTTTCCTTAAAATTGTGCACCACCTGTTTGCGGTGCTCCAATTCCGCGGTCACCACCAAAAACATCGCCAACGCCACTGTCTTGCTCAACTTATCCGGCTGGCGCTCGGCATTGGAGATGGTCGGACGACTCACACCTAACCGCAACGCAAACTCATCTTGATTCCATGAAAACAACTCGCGAATGTTTTGCATGTGCAGACCGATTTCTACTAATCGTTCCTTCATATATTCATCATAAGCCACTTTTATCAACCTCAATCTGTGGTGCCATCCCACTTTCATTTATGTGATAATTATACCTTTACATAAAATAAAGTTCAATAACAAAAAAATTTTATTTAATTATAAAAAAGTTGCTTGACGTAAATATTTTTACATTGTATATTATTCGCAGGAGGTAAAGTTTTTTACATCCAGTCAAAATAAAAACGAAAAGAGGAATGAATCATGTCAGAGAAAAACAACTTCTTGCAGCAAAAAATCATCGACGCACTCAACCAAGCATACGAACATGCAGTACAGGGCTTCGGCGGCTTCCAATCGGTCATCGATCTGGCCAATGACTACATAAACAAATATCCGACACGCGATGAAGCGATTGACGCCTTGGTACGCACGCAAAATGTGAAAGCATTCACTTCTGGTTTCTTGTCTGGTGCAGCCGGCCTACCGTTGTTAGCGGTCGCGATTCCTGCCAATCTGATTTCCGTCGTTTATGTGCATGTGCGCATGTCCGCTGCGATTGCTTACATCAGAGGCTTCGACCTGCGATCTGACCAAGTGAAAACGATGGTCTTCGCCACTTTGACGGGCAGTTCCGCCTACAAAATGCTTCGCGATGCAGGCGTGAAAATCGCCAAAGAAGTCATGGAAGAAGTCATCAAACGCGTCGCCATTTACCTGGCCGCCAAATTCGGCGCCAAACTTCCTGTCAATGTAGCAAAAGCAATTCCGATTGTCGGTGGTGTTGTCGGTGGCATCATGGATGTCGCTGCCACGCTAGCAATTGCCAAAGTCGCAAAAACCATCTTCAAAAATGGAGGTCTCAACCATGGGGTTGCTTGATCGTTTGAAACAAACACTTGATTTCCAAACCGTTCCCGTTCCGTTGTTTGCGATACGTGAGTACTTGCAGCGCCAGTTACCTAAAATTACTGGACTCAATGTCAGTTCTGAGAACGGCTGTCTCGTCATTAGCGGCAATGTTTTTCTACTCATTCCGTTCAGCATCAAATTAAAACCCCTGCGTGCGGTCGATCGCCGAGTCGTGTTCGAAGTCGTTTCATTCGGTCCGCTCAATCTTGAGTTTTTGAAAAAGCGATTGTTCCGCAATTCCGCGCTGTGCCATTATGCTAACAATCAACTGACGATCGACTTTGACAACATCCCGTTGCTCAAAAAAATCCCGCTTCTGATAATAAAAGAAGTGACGTTAGGCGATAAGACCATCAAATTCAAACTAGGCATTTCATAAAAAAATGGCGCTCTCCCAACCTGGGAAAGCGCCGCTTTATAATGATAATTGAATGTTTAATTCCTCCAAAACCGCCTGCGCCCGTTGTTCGACTGCTGCATCAGCGACAAGTGGTGGCGCATGGTGCGGCTTGATGCGCGCATCAATGATTAGTTGGTCACAGCCCCAATGCTTGAAACGTTGGAAACTGTTGACCCCATACAAATCATGTGAAGGATTGCTGCGCGTGAAAGTGACCCATAAGAAGTTGGCCAGCGACTGGCTGACGAACGACGCATCATCGCACACGATAATCAGCGGACAACCGCTCAGTTCTCCATTTGCATCTTGCTTCGCCAAGTTCGCCAAACTCGCCAAACGTTCGCTTAGTACCGACATTTCGCGCTCGGCCTGCTCATACGAGACGAACGGCGTCATCGGTAGCGCCACCACGCCGGGGAAGACCAACTCTGCCGCGAATTCACGCAATTCGCTAGGCACTTCCTTGGACAGTTCTCGCAAGCGATCGCCATACGCCGCCAAAATCACTTTGCTGCCGGTATTCAAACCGGTGCCGGAATAATCCAGCGTGTCGATGGTCGTCTCCGTCTGAAAATGCAAGTCGCGACGCAAATCGATGCGCTCGAGAATATATCGCATGAATGCCTCTTCGTCGTGCGTATTCAGAGGCGCATCTGATGACTCGCCATCTTCCGCTGCAATCCACAAAAATTTTGCCAAACTTAACTGACCAGTTCCGAGAATCCGGTTCGCCAGTGTCAACAATTCGCTCGGCCGTTTCGTCGGCTGGTATGGCGTATAGCGCTCACTGCCAATTGCGAACAGCAACGGATGGACGCCCGCCGCATCAACCGCATGCACTTCCTTGACACCTGGTATTTCGTGACGAATCGCATTGCCGGTCAGCGCATGAATCAGTTCGCCGAACGACGTATCTTCTTGTGGCGGCCGACCGACAACCGTAAACGGCCACACCGCCCCTTTGCGCGCATACACTTTATGAATGTTCAAAAACGGAAACGGATGCGTCAAACTGTAATACCCGAGGTGATCGCCAAACGGACCCTCAGGCTTAGTCGCATACGGTTCAAGTTCGCCAGTAATCACAAAATCCGCATCCAAACTAACGCAGTAACCGTCCACATAACTGTAGCGGAAACGACGCCCGGCCAACATCCCAGCAAACGTCATCTCGCTCAAACCTTCCGGCAACGGCATCACCGCCGCCAATGTGTGGGCCGGCGGACCTCCAACGAACACGCTCACTTTCAGCGGTTGCCCCAAACGATTAGCCGCCGCCTGATGAACACCGATGCCGCGGTGAATTTGATAATGAATGCCGATTTCTTTGTTCAGTTCATAGTCATTGCCGCTCAACTGCACGCGATACATCCCTAAATTCGCATTCATGATGCCTGGCTTAAGCGGATCTTCACTGTACACTTGCGGCAACGTGACGAACGCACCGCCGTCATCTGGCCAGTTTTTAATAAGCGGCAAGTCAGAAATTTGAATTTCATCAAAAAGTGAACGCACGGCCGAAGGCGATAACTTTTGCGGTAGCGCCTTGTACGCCGCTAGCGCAGTGCCAATCTGCTGAAACGGTCGTTTAAGCGCCGCCAGCGGATTGTTGCGCAGTGCAATCGCCTGTTGCACGGCATTCCACGTTTTGCGAAACATAAACTCACTGCGTTCAACCGTGCCAAACAAGTTGGACACCGCGGGATAGCGACTGCCTTTCACCTTTTCAAACAAAATCGTCGGTCCGCCTGCCTCGTACATTTTTAGTTGAATCGCCGCCATTTCCAGATGCGGATCGACTTCCTCACAGATTCGCAACAACTGTCCCTGCTTTTCTAAATCTGCAATACATGCTGCCAAAGAGTTGTACAATTTGACACGCCTCCATCTACTTTAGGTTGCTACGTACGATACTCGGTACAATCTCTTGGTCAATGACCTCACGATATTTCCGTTCCCATGCCGGTTGTTCCAATGTAACTTTTGCTTCGTTGAACGTCTTGCGCACCGAAGATCGTTTGCTAACCAAGATAATATGATATCCCAACTTCGTTTCTACAGGTTCGCTCAACGTATTCAGAGGCACATCCTGCACCGCTTTTTTTAACGCCGGTACCCAATTCTCGACATCGGCATCAACATAAGTACCGCCATTTTTTTTCGAACCCGCATCATCCGAATACTGTTTTGCCAGTGTTGCAAATTTACCGCCTGCTTTCAATTTCGTCAACACCTCTTGCGCTCGTTTGAGTGCATCTGCCTTTTTTCGACCTTTTGGCTGTTTTTCGTCTACACCAATCAAAATGTGACTGACGGTTGCAACTGTTTTGTTCATCTCATTTGCATCCACCTTGCGATTGTATTCAGCCCTCAAATCGGCATCTGTCAGCTTGCTTTTGACATATTCCACTGTGTTGTTGTATTGCAGATAAAAATTAAGCACATCCGCTTTCACAAGCCCGAATTGCTTGAGTCGATTAGCAAAACCGTTGGCTCCATACTGTTTGTTAATTCCACCTTCCAATTGTGACAACAATTTCAACATAAACGGATCATCGGCCGGCGTCGGTTTTTCAAGTTTTTCAGTGGACACCTGATAAAAAATAAAAGTGACCAATTGACTTCTCAGAAATCCCTGTCGAGCTTCTTGTTCCTCGAATTTCGGATTCATGAACCGCTGTACTTGTAAAAACTTCTCGAAATCTGCCTTTTTGACAGTACCGCCTTTGTACTCTGCTACTGGGTCAGTAAGTTTTTGTTCTTCTTGCTGCTTACTTTCATTTTTAGTTCCTTCATTCTTAGTTTCTTCATTCTGATTCCCACAACCGTAAAGCATCGTTGCCAACAAAAACAGAACGGACAAAATAATAAAACTATTTTTTTTATACATTACGATTTCCCCCTTCGACTTCTTGGCGCCAACAACTGACCACGCAGTAATACGCGTTCGCTAATTTCCGCACTCAACCTTCTGCCATATCGTTCGACAGCCTTGCGCTGATAATCCGTCGCCAAGGAAACCGCCGTCCCGCTCCGCCCCATGCGCGCCGTGCGACCGACGCGGTGCACATAATGTTCCTCAGTGTCAGGCAAATCGTAGTTGACGACGAGGTCGACGTCTGGAAAATCAAGCCCGCGTGCCGCTACATCGGTTGAAACGAGCAGTAGCAACTTGCCTTCACGAAACCGACGCATCACATCAGCCCGCTCCTGCTTGCCTTGGTCAGCATAAATCGCTGCCACCGATAGTCCGACATATTGCAGCTTCGCGACAATCTCACCAATCTCATGCGTATCATTAACGAATAGCAAGGCTGCCTTCGGTGTCAGCGCGTGGGTCAAGCGACGTAACGCATCAATTTTGTCGCGCTCATCAACATAAATGACAAACTGTTGTAACTGGGCGACGGTCTTGCTCGCTGCTTCCACCTCGATGAGCTGCGGTTCGCGCATCGAGCGATCTGCCATAGCACGCACCTCTTTGCCAAGCGTCGCCGAAAAGAATAGCAATTGGCGCTCGCGCAGCGTGCTTTTGATTATCTGCTCCACATCCTTTTGAAAACCTTGCTTAAGCAGCTGGTCCGCCTCATCGACGACAATCATTTTCACGTCGTGCATGCGCAACTTACGCTTCGAAATCAACTCAACCAACCGCCCCGGCGTACCGACGACGATTTGCGGATGCAGGCGCAACTTCTCCACTTGCCGTTGCAAATCCGCACCGCCCGCTAGCGCCTCCGCCCGCAATTCACTGCCTTCGAGCAACATTTGCAACTCGCGAAACACTTGCATCGCCAACTCACGTGTCGGCACGATGACCGCCGCCTGCGGTTGCTTCAAATCCGCCCGCAAACGTTGCAAAATCGGCAACAAATAGGCATACGTCTTGCCGCTGCCCGTCTGTGACTGGACGAGCACATCACGACCCGCGAGCACATGCGGAATCGATGCCTGCTGCACCGGCGAAGCTTGTACGACCTTGCGCGTTTGCAAATTACGTAGCCAAGGCGTTTGCTCAGCATCAGCGCCAAGCAACTCGGCCAGCGAAAGCGCACGCTCAGCTGATGGTTGCCCTTGCTCGCGATTTCCGTTCTCCGTCATTTATCTTCTCTCCTCAATTTTTATATTAAGTTGAACACCGTTCGATCGAAAACTTACATACATGCATGATTTTACTATCTGCCTATTTTGCATTTTTCCTGCTTAATTCGTTCTGTTTCTGCCAATTTAACCTCTAGTAGTAGCAAGTTAAACACTTTGATTAGGCAGTAAGGTCGAACATTAGGCAGTAAATTACCTTTTTAGGTAGATGCAAAAATGTTGACCTAATTGATACAATCGCCCCACCCAAAATAAGGAATTTATTTTTTGTCGAGCAACCGCTCCGTCAAACGCTCAAAAAAGCGCGGGAACAGTTGCGCCACTTTCACGCCAAACGCCGCAAACCACGGCATCGTAATTTCTGCGCGCTTTTGTTCGACAGCACGAAAAATTTGCTCTGCCACCTGATGAGCGGTCAGCATCACACCGCCCATTTTGCGTAAATTGGCCAAGTATTGTCCGCTCGGATCGGCACGGTCAAAAAAGTTGGTCGCAATCGGTCCTGGGTTGACGGTCGACAACCCGACGCCTGTGCCGCGCAGTTCCATCCGCAGCGCATTGCTGAAACCGATGACCGCATGTTTCGTCGCTGCATAACCGACTGCCTTTTTCGTCACCAACTTACCCGCCACCGAAGCGACATTAACGATATGACCGCTCCCGCGCGTCAACATCCCCGGCAAAGCAGCCTTCGTGCAATGGACAATGCCCATATAATTCACGTTCATCATCTCACTGAACTCATGCAGCGGCATGTCCTTGAACCACTCAAACACGCCGAAACCGGCATTATTGACAAGCACATCGATGTGCCCATACTTCTCATGAATCACTGCAAACGCACGCTCGACCGCAAATGCATCACTCACATCAAGCGGCAGCACCATGTGCTCAGTCGGAATGTTTCGCGAGATGTCCGCCATTTTTTCCACATTACGCGCCAACAACACAGGAATCGCCCCGCGCCGTGCCGCCATGAATACCGTTTCTGCACCCACCCCGCTTGAGGCTCCGGTCACGACCACCACTTTCCCGCGCCAGTCCACTTTCCCACGCCAATCCACAGTCATCCGCTCCTTCGCACTCAATCGCTCTTACCTTTATTATTTCACAATCGCCCACAATTTCAAAGGAACGACCTTTTATTCGCACTCTCGAAAAAATGTTTTATAACCAAATTCGTTGTGATAAAATAAATCTATAGATGGGAGGTGCTGCCTTTTTATGAACATGAGTCAATTGGAAACGTTTCTGACGATTGTCAAAACGATGAGTTTTCGCAGAACAGCGGAGTTGCTCAATCTCACGCAACCGGCCGTCTCCGCCCAAATCCGCAATCTCGAAGAAGAACTCAAAACGCCGCTCATCATCCGCCATCAACCAATCAGTTTGACGGAGGCCGGTCATATTTTTGCCGAAGAGGCGGGGCACATTCTCGAACATGTTGAGCAGCTCAAACAACGGCTTGAGGATATCCAACAAAAGCCACAAGGGCACATTCACATTGGCACCACCACGTCAATCGCGATGCAAATTTTGCCGCGCGTGCTTTCCTATGTACAGAATCAATTTCCGCTCATCAAAACGACGATTCATTCGATGCCGTCGACGCAAATCATGACCAACGTCGAAAATGGTACGATTGATGTCGGTATCGGCTATCTGCTCGAGAAAAACGCCAACTTGCAAAGTTCGATTTTATATTTTGACACGTTTGAACTAGTCGTTTCGCCCAGACATCCGCTCGCACGGCGCACACTCGCCACCGCCGATGATTTGCGCAATGTGCCATTCATCATGCTTTCGCCGGAAACAGCGGGGCGACGCTTTGCCGAGCAAGTGTTTGAGCGCATCCAGTTGCAGCCATCGATTATTATGGAATTATCGAGCAGCGAAGAGGTGAAGCGCATGGTTGAATTAAATCTTGGCGCGGCCATCATCTCCAAACTATCGGTAGTAGCCGAACTGCGGCGCGGCACGCTTTCCATCGTGCCTCTCAGCGAACTGGAAATTACGCACCCGGTCGCGGTCGTCTACAAATCAGGACGCTACATCAATTCGGCGACTAAACAGTTTCTCAATGACTTGAAAGGCATGCCTGAATCGCAATTTCTCGGTTCGGAATAATATGTATTAGCAAATCAATCTCATGAGGTGATGACAATGTCAGATTTTCACCATTTAGCTCACAGCAAACAGCAGTCGAAAAGTATGAAAACGCTTTGGGTGACACTCCTGCTCACACTATTTTTCACGATCGTCGAAGTGATCGGTGGTATCGTTTCCAACTCGCTGGCGCTACTCTCCGACTCGGCGCATATGATTTCCGATGTGTTCGCGCTCGGATTGAGCATGATCGCCATCTACATGGCGCGTCGTCCGTCCAACTCGAAATACACGTTCGGTTTTCTCCGTTTCGAAATAATCGCTTCGTTCCTCAACGGCTTGACGCTCATCATCATCTCCGTCGGGATTTTTATCGAAGGAATCCGGCGGATGATCAACCCCGAGCCGATTGATCTGCGACTGATGCTGACGATTGCCGTCATCGGTCTCATTGTCAATATCGTGCTCACGTTCGTGCTGAGCCGCAGCATGAAGGAAGAGAAAAATTTGAACATCCAAAGTGCGCTTTGGCATTTCATCGGCGACCTACTAAGTTCGATCGGTGTCATCATGTCCGCCATCATCATCTACTTCACCGGCTTGTTGTTTTTCGATCCAATCATCAGCCTCGTAATTGGCGCAATCATCTTCACCGGCGGGGCGCGCATTGTCCGCGAGTCGTATCTGATTCTAATGGAGTCGGTGCCGGAGTCGTTTGATTTGGAGGAAATACGCGGTGAAATCGGGAAAATCGAAGGTGTTGAAGATGTTCACGAACTACATCTGTGGGCGATTTCTACTGAACATTACTCGCTGACTGCCCATGTATTTGTGAGTGAAAACATCCAGCCGGCATGCATCATTCTCGGCATCAACGAAATGCTCAAGGAAAAGTATGGCATTTGGCATTCGACGATTCAAACGGAACTGGCGCGCATCCACAATCACGGCGAGTATGGACGTGAGTTTTTGCGTCAAAAAGAAGCGTCCGTTAAATAAAGGAGGCGTTGATCGCCGATGTGGTTTGTGCTTGCCGTGCTCAGTGCGCTCGTGTTCGGTGCGGCTGGTTTGTTTATGAAGGCTAGCCAGGCCGCTGGTGGCAGCACTCGACATTTATTGTTCGGATTGTATGCAGCGGGCGCGGTCGGTTTTTTCGTCCATAGTTTCTTCACGCCACCTGAGTCCTGGTACAGCTGGCAACTTTGGCTCGGCGGACTGATCATCGGTGCTGGCTCCGCTTGGGGCAATCTCATCTGGATGCGCGCACTAGATTATGGACCTGCCAGCCTCACCTCGCTGTTTACCAACATGAATATTGTGCTTGTCATTCTGCTCGCTACATTTTGGTACGGCGAATCGGTCAATGGCTTTCAGTGGACGGGCATCGCCCTGCTACTTGGTGCGATTGCGCTCGTCTCGCTGCGTCCAGGCGAACCGCTGACCATCCGCGAAAAAACGTGGTTCGCGCTCATTGTATTTTCGATTGCCTTATTCACCTTCCGCAATGGCGGCCTGAAAGTGACGAGCGAACTCGAACTGTCAAACGCTGCCGTGCTGTTCATCGGCTATTTGCTATCGCTCATATGGTTCGGAGCTTCCATCATGCGGCGAGGCCGTTTAACTGTCGCGGATATACCCGACATCAGCGAACAGCGTAGCACTGCGCTGATTGGCATACGTTGGGGCTTGCTCGCCGGTTGCTGCTCTTATGGTGGCCTGCAATTGTACGCGATGGCGCTCGAAATCGGTCCGGCGAACATCATCGCCCCGATTTTTGCCGCCAACAGCCTCGTCATCGCGCTTGGTGCCATTGTATTTTTCCGCGAAACATTGACGCGCTTGCAAATCGCCGCCGTACTTTTGCTATTCATTGGCCTCGTGCTCGTGCGCCTCTGACAAGCATGCATATTTCCCGCACAATCCGCATACATATGTACTGTATCGTTTTTTAGAAAGTTCGATGAACGAGAAAGGTGCGATGAATGTGGATTTTCGTTTCTGCCCAGTTTGTGGTACATATCTTGAGAAAAATTATGCCGACCCACAATCGTTGCCTGGTTGTCCGCTCGGTCATTTTACGCTCTTTCCGAATCTCGCGATGCTAACGGCTGCACCGCTTCTGTTGCGCAGCAGCACCCGCACCACACCGTTCGCTAGCGCCAAATATGAAGAAACGGCCGTCACTCCCGTTCTGGAGTCCGACCGTTATGAACGTTATCACACACCGTAGATGCTCGCCATTCGCCTTGCCGTCTCGGCTATTTCCTCGCGGAACTCAGGTGGGCCAAGCACCTCGACGTTCGCTCCTTGGCCGAGTAACCACATCATGATGCCTTTGCCGAACACTTCCGCCTCGATCAGCGCCACCTCGCCGTCCATCGTCACCTTCGCATTTGGCAATCGATCGAGAATCGACTCCAGCGACTTATTCCAAAAGCGGAACTTGATTTTCATCAACTTGCCAGTCTGCATGAACTGCACCTGTTGGCGAAAAATCCCCTCTTGAAAACGACTGCGCTCCGAAACATGGAACCGATCGCCACTTACCGCATAATCGGCAATCCGATCAATGCGAAACGTTGCTGGGTAGTCGCGCTCCACCCCTTCAATATAAGCAACCAAATAAAAATAATAATCGGAAAATATCAGTCCAAGCGGCTGCACGTTCATCGACACCGGCTGTTGCTCATTCACGCGCAAATAGTTCATCTGCACTAGGCGCCGCTCACGGACGGCAAAACTCAAATCCCACATTTTTGCGAATAGCGGTTGGTTGTGCCGCACTGGTATGTACAAAAACAACTCGTTTTTGATCATTTCGCGAATATGTTTGCGATGCTCGCCTGGTGCCTGCTCAATCAATTTATCGAGTATGCGGGACAATTCCTCCTTAGGAAATGCGCGGCTCTCCAGCAACACCTTGGCCAACACCAAAATATCCATGTGAGTTATTAAATAACGATCGTCGGACTGCAACTGATAACCTTTCTTTTGGTCGCTGTAGACGATGGCAATATCATTTTGATGCTTATAAAATTCCGATAAATATGTGCGTAAATCCTCGATATCTCGTTGAATCGATTTATCACTTACTTGAAACTCCTCGGCAAGCGCTCGTTTGTTAATCACTTGACGCTGAATGAGTCGCTCAAAAATTTGCAAAATCCGAATCGTCTTCAACTGCCCCGACTCCATTTCGATGATCATCCACCCCCTTCTTTAGTTATCGATTCTTTATTTCCCATTTTACACCACAATGGTACGGATTTGTATATAAATTCTATTTATTTTTCAATTAGAATATCAGACTCTTATGGACAGTTAATGTCCAATATTTCAAGGTATAATTTAGTAATCTTATTTTTTCCGAAAGATAACTAGGGAGTGTTGGCCTACCGATGAATTCGATGCAAAGAATTTTGAAAATTACGCAGGCATTAAAGAATGGCGAAACGTATTCGATTGATGAGTTGTCACAAGAGTACGGTAAGCATCGCGAAACGATCAAACGTGATATCGGTATGATTCGCGAATCGCTCGCCGCAGAAGGGATCGAGTTGATTTATCGCCATCATGAAAAAAAGTATGAGGCACGTCGTGCGGAGCACATCCGACCAGAGCAAATTTTTGCCATTCTTTCTGTGTTGCATGGCAGTCGAACACTCAGTCGCGAGGAAATGAAGCAGATGGAGGAGACGTTCGGCAAACTGATTTCCAAAGAGTCACAAATTCGTCTCAAGCGGATGATTGCCAGCTTTCAATTTCACTACCACCCGCGCACGAATGACCCGTTGCTACCTAGCATCGACATACTTTTGGAGAGTATTATTTCGCAGACGGCGCTCGATATTACGTATGTCACAGCGAAATCAGACAAGCGTCACCTGCGAATCGCGCCATTTTCGATTGTCTTCGATGAGGGCTACTTTTATGTCGTCGTGCGCACAATGCACAAAGATCCGAGCGATGATTTACGCCTGAATTTACGGATTGACCGCATCGTCAACATGGACTGGACCGACGTGAAATTCAGCGTACCACAGCACGGTGCTGATTATTTCAAAGCAGGCGAGTATGCCAACAAGTCGGCCAAAATGTATAGCGGTGAACAAAGCATCAAAATCAAGTTGCGCATGCAATCGCACGTCGTTTCGTATTTTGAGGACAAGTTCCCTGTGCATACACTCATTGACAAAACGAAGCAATCGAGCACCTTCGAATTCGAAGTGATGAACGAGGATGGGGCGATCTTCTGGATTTTGTCGGAACGTGATTGGGTAGAGGTTTTGGAACCACTCGAATTACGCGAAAAAATAAAGTCAATCATTTTAGATATGGCAAAGCGATACGAATAAATTGGCTGAAAACTAAACATTCACAAAAAAACCTCCCGCGGCGATTTTCGAATCGAAATCGCAATGGGAGGTTTCGTTTATCACAGTGTCCTAGGACGTAAACCACTTTTTGAACATCAGTTTGGTCGTTTCCATATTCATCGCAGCAATCGAGGTAGTCAGCGGAATGCCCTTCGGACATACTTTCACGCAGTTTTGTGAGTTGCCACAACCTTCGATGCCGCCATCTTCCATCAATGTCGCCGTACGCTCGTCTTTGTTCAGTTCACCGGTCGGGTGAGCATTGAACAAACGAACTTGCGAGATCGCGTAAGGACCGATAAAGTCGGTCTTCTCGTTAACGTTCGGGCAAGCCTCAACACATACGCCGCACGTCATACATTTGGACAGTTCATATGCCCACTGACGTTTCGCTTCTGCCATCCGCGGACCTGGTCCGAGATCATACGTACCGTCAATCGGAATCCATGCCTTCACTTTTTTCAAGCCATCGAACATACGTTGGCGATCAATCACCAAGTCACGCACGACAGGGAAGGTGTTCATCGGCTCAAGACGAATCGGCTGCTCCAATTTGTCAACCAAAGCAGTACACGCTTGGCGCGGTTTGCCATTGATGACCATCGAGCACGCACCGCACACTTCTTCCAAACAGTTCGACTCCCAGCATACCGGCGTCGTCTTGCCACCCTTTGCGTTGAGCGGATTGCGCTGCACTTCCATGAGTGCGCTGATGACGTTCATGTTCGGGCGATACGGAATTTCGAACTCTTCCGTATACGGCTTCGTCTCCGGCGAATCTTGGCGTTGCACGACAAATTTAATCGTTTGTTGAGACATCTTAGGAGGCCCCCTTCTTCTTGTCGGTCGTGTAGTCACGTTTACGCGGTGCAATCAAGGACACATCAATATCTTCGTACGTAATTTGTGGTCCGTTTGCCGTATAGGTAGCAATCGTCGATTTCATATACTTCTCGTCGTTACGCTCAGGAAACTCTGGCTTGAAGTGGGCGCCGCGACTCTCATCGCGAAGCAACGCGCCAACGACCATCACGCGACCCAATTCAAACATGTTCCACAACTGGCGAGTAAACGCCGCGCCAGCATTGTTCCACTTCGCCGTATCGTTAATGTTGATCTTCTTGTAGCGCTCCATCAACTCAACAATTTTGTCATCCGTTTCTTTCAACTTGTTGTTGTAGCGAACGACCGTGCAGTTGTTGAGCATGTACTCGCCAAGTTCTTTGTGAAGCACGTACGCGTTCTCCGTACCGTCCAGTTTGAGAATGCTCTCGTATTTCTCAACTTGCTTGTTTTTCTCTTGCTCGAACACTGTACTGCTCACATCGGATGCCGACTTGCCGAGCCCTTTGACGTACTCAATCGCCTTCGGTCCAGCGACCATGCCGCCAAAAATCGAGGAAAGCAACGAGTTCGCTCCAAGTCGGTTAGCGCCGTGGTACTGGTAATCACACTCACCAGCTGCGAATAGTCCTGGAATGTTCGTCATTTGGTTATAGTCGACCCACAAACCACCCATCGAGTAGTGGACAGCAGGGAAGATTTTCATCGGAATCTTGCGCGGATCGTCTCCCATGAACTTTTCGTAAATTTCCATGATGCCGCCGAGCTTGACATCCAATTCGCGCGGATCCTTATGCGACAAGTCGAGGTAAACCATGTTCTCGCCGTTGACGCCGAGTTTTTGGTCAACACAGACGCTGAAAATTTCGCGCGTCGCAATGTCGCGCGGCACGAGGTTTCCGTATGCTGGATACTTCTCTTCGAGGAAATACCACGGTTTGCCGTCTTTGTACGTCCATACGCGACCGCCTTCGCCGCGTGCAGATTCCGACATTAGACGCAGTTTGTCGTCTCCCGGAATTGCCGTCGGATGAATTTGGATGAACTCGCCGTTCCCGTATTGTACACCCTGCTGGTAGACTGCACTCGCAGCCGTACCCGTATTGATGACCGAGTTGGTCGATTTTCCAAAAATAATGCCGGGACCACCTGTTGCAAGAATGACCGCATCGGCTGCGAATGTCACGACTTCCATCGAACGCAAGTTTTGTGCGGAAATGCCGCGGCATATGCCCTCGTCATCGATGACCGCAGACAGGAACTCCCAATGCTCATGCTTCGTCACCAAGCCAGCCGCTTCCCAGCGACGTACCTGCTCGTCGAGCGCGTATAGCAACTGCTGCCCTGTCGTCGCGCCTGCAAATGCCGTCCGCGCATGCTTCGTCCCACCGAACCGACGGAAATCGAGCAAACCTTCCGGCGTACGGTTGAACATGACGCCCATCCGGTCCATCAAATGGATAATGCCTGGCGCCGCTTCACACATCGCCTTGACAGGCGGTTGATGGGCGAGAAAGTCGCCACCATACACAGTATCGTCAAAATGCTCCCAAGGCGAGTCACCCTCACCTTTTGTATTTACCGCGCCGTTAATACCGCCCTGCGCACACACAGAGTGTGAACGTTTGACGGGAACAAGTGAAAACAGTTCGACAGGCGTACCTGTCTCTGCCACTTTGATCGTAGCCATTAAGCCGGCGAGTCCTCCGCCGACGACAATTACTTTTGACTTAGCCATCGTGTCTTCTCCTCCCTAACCCAACAAACTGTTCAACAGCAAGCCGATGTTGCCTTGAAATTCATCGCCCGAAAAAGCAATAAGTGCAGCGACGAACATGCTACTCATGATGACGAACGCGCCCATCCAAACATAAGTGGAAATGCGCTGTGCCTTCGGTCCGACCGTGATGCCCCAGCTAACGAGAAATGCCCACATGCCGTTGCAGAAGTGGAACGATGCCGCGATGACAGCAATCACGTACACAGCAAGCGCAATCGGGTTCGATAAAATATCGTGGATGAGTGCGCCGAGTTGATCTTTTTCAACATTACCGAGCGCCACTTGCAGGCGCGTCTCCGCGAAGTGCCAAACGACGAATAAAAAGGTGATGACACCAGTAATTCGTTGCCAAATGAACATTTGGTTGCGGAAGAAGCTGTAGCTAGTCGGATTGTTGCGCGCTTGGAAGGCGACGTACAAGCCGTATACACCGTGATAGAGCAACGGTAACCAGATCAGAAAAATTTCCAATAGCAACACCAATGGCAAACCCGTCAGCCATGCGACTTGCTGTTGGTAGCGCTCAGGACTGATGGTCGCGAGAAAGTTGGTGTACATATGCTCCAGCAGGAACATGCCCACCGGAATGACCCCCAAGAGGGAGTGCAACTTACGATAATAATAGGAATTGCCGGTCATGTAGTGAAATCCTCCTCAATGTGACATATTTTTATTTTACAACGTTTTCGCTTATAATGAAAACAAAATTTAAGTATTAAAAGTTATACTTTTTTTGCATAAGGGGACGATGGTCTCAATGAACGATGGTTACATCGCGTTTCTCGCGATTGTCGAGCAGCAGAGCATGAACAAAGCAGCGGCTCATTTGCACCTTTCGCAGCCGGCCTTGTCGCGAAAAATTCAGAAGCTCGAGGAGACACTCGGCGTGCAACTTTTTCAGCGAATCGGCAAAAAGTTGGAGTTGACGCGCGTCGGGCAACTTTGTTACGAGCGCCTGAAGTCGCTACAGTCGTTGGAACAACAGTTTTTGCTTGATCTGCGCATGTATCGCGATGAGCAACAGAGCCAAATCACGATAGGCGCCAGCCTGACAACGCTGCAATCGACGTTACCCGAGCTGATTGGCGCGTTCACAGACATCCATGCTCATCATGAGATCAAAGTCGTGACTGGCAAGACACACGAAATTGTGTCGTTCGTTCGTGAAAAGAAAGTGGACATCGGACTGATTGCCACGACGATTGACCAACCTGACCTGCAATGCCTACCTTTATTTGCCGATCACTTGGAATTGGTCGTACCATACAACCATCCGTTGACGGCGAAATCGGTGACAATCAACGACTTGAACCGCTTACCGATGATTTTGTTTTCGAGCGGTTCGCTCTACCGAGTGCTGATGGACGAAATGTTCCAGCGCTACGGGATTTTTCCGCAGGTGAAAATGGAGATCGACTCCTTTGAGGCGATGATCCGCCTCGTGTCGACATTCCGTGTGGCGACGCTCCTGCCGAAATCGTACATGCACGCGACGATGCTCGAGCAAAATGGCTTGGTAATCATCGAACTGCCAGAACTGAATCGGACCGTGCGCGAGACTTCACTTATCTATTTAGAAGATGAGCAACTGAACCATGCAAGCAAACAGTTTGTCGCCATCTCGCGGCAAGTATTTGCGGGTAGTTGAGTTATAAGTCATTCGATTGGCATGTAAGTCAGACGATAACGTAACCAGTATTCCTGCCTGCGCCAACCGCATTCAGCAAGTTGCGCTCTACCAAATCACGCAACAATTGTCCTGCTTTTGTCTGTGAAATTCCCAACATATCCTGCACGTCTCTCCGCGAAATCAGCGATTTTTGGCGAGCCATCTCAAGAATCAAGTTCTCTGTTTGAATCGCATTCACATTCGGCAACGTGATGCGAAACGCATTTTCTGATTGCGCGATTGTCGGTTTGACCAAAGCATCACGATAACTATCGAATATTTTGGTTATCCCAGTCCCATACGCTTCAATCAATTTCAAACGATAAAAAATGGCTGCCAACTTTTCATTGCGACACACAGATACGCCCAACTGAATATCCTCAAGTGTTAGACCCGCAACCAATCCACCCACTGAAACAAACTCGATACGATCGTCCAAAATGCTGATCAACGTACTACTGCTCAATCCATACTCGCGATGCACCATCGCATTCAGCAACGCTTCACGCACTGCTACCTCAGGCACATCTCGACGATCAATGCGTAATAAACCTGAGATCTCCGCTCGAACATGGTTGTTCAAATTAATGAATTCATACACGTCATTCAATTGTTTCAGAAGCGAACCGCCAAACTCGCGCCTGTCTTTAAACACTTCTTTTGTCGTGCCTTGAAAAATCGCAACCTTCGTCGTAAAACTGCACTGGTCAGACAATAGAAAGGCCACATTAGAATACGTCCTCGGCGAAGCGGCGACCAATCCCAATGTCACATGTTGTTTCACTGTAAATTCCAAGTTGCGTTTGCGAAACTCCGCTTCTGTATAATCAAATGTAAGTTCCTGTTGCAATGATCTGCGCAACTCAAACTGATCACCATCTGTTTCCAAAATCATTTTGCGTATGTGTGCATCCGACGCTGGTGAACTTGATGTGCCTTGCCGAACATATACACCAGCAGAAGTCAATCCTTTTGCCGACAAATAATAGGGTCGATGCGTACCCTGCTGCACATTTACGAATAATACATCCGTCCCATCAATGTTGCCGATTTCGCTCGAGACGAACATCGTAATATCCGGTTTTATCGCATCACGAAGCATATTCGTCAAACGAAGTTGCACCTCGACAGCGTTCATGACACCGACTACCGAGCCTGAATCATCAACACCGATGATCAGCGTTCCGCTTTCTGTGTTGGCAAAAGCGATGATTTCTTTCTTAATGTCGTCGGTCCATTCTCGTTTGAGTTCCGTTCGCTCGTCTTCACGATACTTCATGAGATTCCCTCCGAACAGCTATCGTTTTTCATTCCCTAATTAATTCTAACACAAATCTAACTTTTCTAACACATCAATGTTAGAAAAGTTAGAAAGATGCTCCGACCGCTTTGAACGAGTTAGTCTTTGTCAATGACTTCTCGCCTGCACCGTCGTAGCAGCCCACAGGTCGCTACGACAATATGTGACTGTCGCAATCGGAACGATTGCTCTGACCGTTTTGATGTGTTCCGCTCAAAACGGTCGACTTGTGACTGTCGCAATCGGAACGATTGCTCTGACCGTTTTGATGTGTTCCGCTCAAAACGGTCGACTTGTGACTGTCGCAATCAGAACGATTGCTCTGACCGCTTTGATGTGTTCCGCTCAAAACGGTCGACTTGTGATTGTCGCAATCGGGACGATTGCTCCGACCGCTTTGAGAGGGGCTTGTTTAATCCTTGTCGATAACCTCCCTCTCAAAGCGGTCTATATTCTCTTTATTGCCGATGACGACGAGACGGTCGTTTTGACGCAGACCGACGTCAGCTTTCGGGGCAATGATCAGGTCGTTGGAGTTGAGGTAGCGGTTAACGGCGACGATGTTGACGTTGTATTTACCGCCAGGGTTGATGCGCGCGATGGTATAGCCATCGAATTTGCGCGGCACGGAGATTTCCGCCACCCGATAGATCGGCGACAGTTCAATCAGTTCGAGCAAATTCGGAGAGACGAGTTGGTTGGCCAAACGTTCGCCCGCCTCTTTTTCAGGATACACGATTGTCTCAACGCCGATTTTCTCAAGCAACTTAGAGTGCGCCTCAGTCAACGCTTTAGCGACAATTTTTTTCGCTTTAAAGTCTTTCAATATCACCGCACTCATGACGCTGGCTGGGACGTTCGTGCCGATCGCCAGCACGACGATGTCGTAGGTATGAACGTCGAGCGAACGAACAAAGTCGTCGTTCGTCGTGTCGCCGCCCATCGTCTGATTTAGTTTGTGCGAAAATTCGTTCACTAAATCCGTGCTTGAATCTACTCCGAACACGTAACAACCAAGTTGTTTCAGTTTCAGGGCCAGCGCGGAACCGAAGCGTCCAAGTCCGATGACCAGAAATCGTTTGTTCTGCATGTTTACCGCCCTCTCTAAATAATAATTTTGCCCTCAGGATAGTATCGTTTGACCGGCCTTCTATCTGTCGTCAGCCAATAGGTGAGCGTTAGCGGACCGAGACGCCCGATATACATCGTCGCACAAATGATAATCTTGCCGACGGTCGAAAGTTCTGGCGTCACGCCAAGTGTCAGACCAACAGTCGCAAATGCAGAAGTCGTTTCAAAAAGAATATCTAAAAACGGCTGCTTATGTTCAACCACCGAGAGGAACATCGCGATGAGCAAGATCATCGTCAATGATACGAATGTCACAGTCACTGCCTTGTACACGCGTTCGCGGGCGATGTGGTAGTGAAACATCGTCACTTCTTCTTTGCCACGCATCATCGCTATCACCGCACCAATCATCGTCGCAAAAGAGGTTACTTTTACACCGCCACCTGTGGAGCCCGGTGCAGCACCGATGAACATCAGCATGATCAATAAAAATTGGCTCGCCTGCACCATCTGCGATATATCAATCGTATTGACACCGGCCGTACGCGGGATGACTGCTTGAAAAAATGAAGCATGCAGTTTATCAACTAAGCTGAGTGATCCCATCGTACGCATATTTGCAAATTCAAATATGAACAACATCACCATACCAGCAAGAATCAACCAGCCTGTCGTGTAAAGCACGACTTTCGTATGCAATGAAACCCGACGCCGTTGTCGGTAATCGAGCAGTTCGGAGATGACGAGGAATCCAATGCCACCTAAGATGACCAGTCCGCCTGCGACAACAGTAATGAAATGATCATGGACCATGCTTGTAAAGCCGGAGAACGGTCCGCTTATTTGCCCGAACAAATCGAATCCGGCATTGTTGAATAGGGATACGGAATGAAAGATGCCGTAATAAAAAGCACGAACAGCACCCAATTCCCCCGCCCACGCCATCGTCAAGAGAATTGCCCCTACTGCCTCTATTACGAACGCGTAAATGACGACTTTCTGAATCAGCCGCAGGATGCCTTCGGACGTATCTTGATTGAACGCCTCTTGCAACAACAAGCGCTCTTGGTGAGAAATTTTTCGTTTGATGGCGATCGCAAACAATGTCGAAAAGGTCATGAAGCCGAGACCGCCGATTTGGATCAGCACCAAGATGACCAATTGTCCGAAAACCGAGTAGGTCGTCCCTGTATCAACGACGACCAAACCTGTTACACACGTAGCAGAAGTCGCGGTGAACAACGCATCCATGTAGGACACGTCGACACCGTCCTGGTGCGACCATGGCATCCAGAGCAACAAGGAACCAATAAAAATAATCGCCAAAAATCCAAAAATCAGCACTTTCGGCGGTGAAACACGAGTTAACCAGTGCGAACGATAGCGCATGGCGTGCCACCTCATTTGTCGGCATTTCCGTAGTATAATCGCCAAAATTATACTCCTGTACGCCTAAAATCTCAATCTTTTTTTAATGCGTTCAAAATCTGACGTGCCAATTTATCGCCGATGCCGAGTTGTCGAAACTGTTCAACCGAGGCCTCACGAATTTTTTTCAGCGAGCCAAAATGTTGCAACAGTTTTTTGCGACGCTGCTCGCCGATGCCTGGAATGTCATCCAACTGCGAATAAGTCATCGATTTGCTGCGTTTGGCACGATGGAATTCGAGTGCGAAGCGATGCACCTCGTCTTGGATGCGTTGTAGCAAATAAAAAGGCTGACTATCACGTGCAACGGGCACCAGTTGCGGCGGCTCACCGCTGAAAAGTTGCGCCGTTCGGTGTTTTTCGTCTTTCGCCAAACCGCACACGGGAATATCGATTCCGAGTTCATTTTCTAAGACATCCACAGCCGCGCTAATTTGCGCCTTGCCACCGTCCACCACAATCAGTTCCGGCAGCGTCAGACGCTCTTTGAGTGCCCGCTCGTAACGGCGCCGAATCACTTCGCGCATCGTCTCCACGTCATTCGCGCCACTGACGGTGCGGATTGTATATTTGCGATACTCGCTCCGTTGCGGTTTGCCGTCGACGAACACGACCATAGCCGACACCGGATTCGTGCCCTGAATGTTCGAGTTATCGAAGGCGTCAATCCGCCGAATGTCACCAATGCCGAGCAACTCCGCCAACTCCTGCAGCGCCAGCGTCGTCCGTTGCTCATCTCGTGCGATCAACTTGAATTTCTCATCCAAAGCGACCCGCGCATTTTCACAAGCCATTTCGACCATTTTGCGTTTCGTCCCACGTTGCGGCAACAACACGCCACTACGCAACCACTTGCCGAGCGCCCCGCGAAACGTATCTTCGTCATCTTCACCACTCGCCTCCGTATGCTCTGCCGGCGCAAGCGGAAGCAATATCTCCTTCGGAATCGCTGGGTTTTGGCTATAATACTGCATCACAAATGAACTGAAATCCGCGTATTCGTGACCGTAATAGGGGAACAACGAGGCGTGGCGCTCAATCAACTTGCCCTGACGCATGTACATGATTTGCACGCACATCCAGCCTTTCTCGACCGCATAGCCGAACACATCGCGATCCGCAATGTCAGCCGTGTTAATATTTTGGCGGTACATCAAATCCTCGATCGCACGAATCAGGTCACGCAAATCGCGCGCCTGCTCAAAATGCAAATCCTCAGCAGCTGCAAGCATTTTTTCTTGCAGTTCCTGTTTGATGCGCTCATGCTCACCATTCAAAAACCTTGCGATCTGCATCGTCATCTCTTCATATTGCTGCGGCGCCACCTCGAACTCGCACGGAGCAATGCACTGCCCCATGTGGTAGTATAAACAGACTTTGTCTGGCAAGGTGCGGCACTTGCGCAAAGGCACCATGCGGTCGAGTAATTTCTTCGTCTGATAAGCAGTCGCACTGTTCGGGTACGGGCCGAAATATTTGGCCTTATCCGGTAGCACACGGCGCGTCACCTCAAGCCGTGGGTGGCGCTCATTCGTAATTTTTATATAGGGAAACGTCTTATCATCTTTTAGCAAGACGTTGTAATGCGGATTATGTTTTTTGATCAGGTTGCACTCTAAAATGAGGGCCTCCACGTTATTGGTCGTGACGATGTACTCGAAATCGCGAATCTCGGCGACTAATCGTTGCGTCTTCAAATCATTCGTGCCCGTGAAATACGAGCGGACTCGATTTTTCAGCACTTTCGCCTTGCCGACATAAATGATTTCGCCGTTTTCATTTTTCATCAAATAGCAACCAGGCTTGTCAGGCAATACGGCCAACTTCGCTTTTAGGAAATCACTCATCATCGAAACCTCCAGCAATCCTCACGTACAGCAATCTAAAAAAAGTTCTTCCCCATCACTGAGAAAGAACTTTTCGGCCGAAATCCGGCAATGTCAATTATTGTGCTCTTGCAATCAAGTTTTTCAGTTGATCTTTGGATTGGAATCCAACTACTTTGTCAACCGGTTGACCGTCTTTGAAAAGTACAAGTGTCGGAATGCTCATCACGCCGTATTGGCCAGCCGACATCGGATTGTCATCAACATTCACCTTACCAATTTTTACAGCATCACCAAGCTCAGTTGCCAACTCATCAAGCACTGGAGCAATCATTTTGCACGGTCCGCACCAAGGTGCCCAGAAATCTACCAACACAGTGCCGTGGCTCGCCACTTCTGCTTTGAAACTCGCATCACTGATCGTTACAATCGCCATTTGTATTACCTCCCGGTGTATTATAATGTTCTTAAGCATTATAACATATTCAAAATGCAGTTTTCCACTTTTCACCGTTCTCTTTACTCATCGCTCTAAATTCGCTATACTATACACATGAATGACTCAAGGAGGCAATACTTATGAGTGAAATCAACGAAACGCAAACACAAGCGGAGCTTCATATTAACGAAGAGCCTCGCAACGATTTTTCCGACGTGCTGATCGGTTTCTCCGTTTCTTTTGGCTTCTTCTTCTTAATCGGCGTCATCGCAACGCTGATCAAGCTGTTTGTTGGCTAATACAACAACACAACGACTATCCATAAAAAACAAAACCATCTTCCGAATTGTTCGTGAAGATGGTTTTTTTATGTGCACTTAACTAACTGTTCAGCGGCGCCACTGGCTCCACCGAATTTGTCGCTAGCAACCGTTGCCCTTCTTGGCGAATCCGGAACCGTTCACGCTCTTCCGCCACTTCTGCCCAGGTGCGCGCCACACAACCACACAGCAACACGTAGAGCATGCCGACCTGCGGAGTCATTATCACATGGTCAATCATGCTATGCACGAAAAATACGGTAAACAGCGCCATATAGATTGGAGCAAGCGGGTGATCCAACTGGTTTAAGCGATAAATGTAGACGGCGAGCGACACGTGCATCCATAAGAACAACAATCCGCCAATCACACCAAGTTCAACAAAAAAGGCAAGGATTGTGTTGTGCGCATGAGCCAATTTGTAATAGCCCGTCACTGCCGTATCGACAAAATACATATTTGCGAGACCGATTCCGTCAATCGGATTTGCGAAAAACAACTGCAGACTTACTTTCCAAATGTGCACTCGCTCCATCAACGACAAATCCCAAATATTAATCCGCGGAATCATCTGCGGGTGAATAAGCGCCGCCAACACGCCGATGCTGAACAACACCGTGAGCCCGATGCGCAACTTTTTGAAACTGAAATAGGCGTAAATGAATAAACCGACCACAGTCCCCATCAGAGCACCGCGCGAACCGGTTAGCACCAACATCACAAAAAACACGACGGTGACTACTAGATAGAAATTTTTGTAGCCTTTTTGCTCGCTGTGATGAAAGTAGTAGAGCGCGGTCAAACTAAGCAATCCGAACCAAGCACCAGCCAAATTGGCATTAGCAAACGTCGCAGTCAAACGCGCCTCTGGATCGTCAACGAACCCGCCGATACCGAAAATAATTTGCAGCCAGTTACCGGCATGTCCAAGCACATCAAAATATTGCAACAAACCGATTGCTGCCGACACGAGACCGCAAATGAATACCCAAATCCCGTATCGTTGAATTTGTAACATGCTCCAATTCGATCCTTGCACGTACAGGACAATCAGCAAGTAGAGCCAAATCGCAAGTGAAGCCGCGACGCTAATCCAATTCCCGTGCAGCAACGCAGTCAGCGTACTCCAAATAGCGAGTAGCAAAAGTCCAGTCGTCAAACTGTTGCTACCGAATTGGCGCCAATGTTGACCGCGAAATTTTCGGAGCAAATATAAAATAATCATGAGCACGCCAAGCCAAGGAGACAAGACTGTGGCTGCTATCATGACAAACGGCATGAAAAAAACCCCTCACAATGTAATCATTCAGTAATAATGTACACTGTAGCAGGGCTTTTATGCAATATGTTTTACAAAAAGATTGCAGAAAGATTGCAGAATGTTGCAGATGTGTTACAAAACGCGGCTGTTGCGCTTATTCGAACCACCGACATATACCGTATCCACAAACGGTTTGATACGTTCCATCAAACGTTGACCTTTGTGCTCTTCGTCGCCTTCACGATTCGTGAAACTGAAGTGGCTCAACAGGCTGTCCAATTCAAAGTTACTCGTAAAAAAGGTCGGTTTTCGCCCCATCCGCTCATTCAGAATCGCACCGAACACATGATCTCGGACCCACGGGCTCAGATTTTCCGCCCCAAGGTCATCAAACACAAGTAAATCGGTCGACTTTAATAGTTCTACGGTCTCTTTGAGTCGCTGCGGCTCCTGAATCATCGACTTCACGTCTTCAACGAAATCCGGCATGTAAACAATCGCTCCTGAGTAGCCGCTCTTCGCCAGTTCATGCAACATGTAACAGAGCAAAAATGTTTTGCCCGTGCCGAACGGTCCATAAACATAGAGCCCACGCGCCTGCAAACCGTGCTCCTTCGTCTGCAAAATATATCTCATCAGCTGCTGAACGGCCTTGGCTCGCTCCATATCAAGCGCCAAAATGTCGCCTGCCGAATACCCCTCATTCAGCGCCCGCTCGGCAATGTGAAAACTGCGAATCCGCGCGCTCAGTTTCTGCTCTTGCACTTGCGCCGTCTGCTTGTCGCATGCCAATTTGCGCTCACTGACATCGACTGCACCGTCCGTTTCATTCATTTCCAGTTGCGTATAATGACCGGCATAATCGTTCGGGCATTTTTGCAACCCTGGGCAATTTGCACAGTTCGAGCGGTCGCGCACCAACTGATACAACTTATTCATATGCGGTTTAAGCATCTGCTCATCAACAGTCAAACCCTTTTGCGACTGCTCGGCGAGCCAATCTTTCACTACCGGTTGCGCCAGCAGTTGCGCGAATTTTTGCTCTGCCCGCGCCAACAAATCGCCGTTCGGCATGCTTCTCAATACATCACGAATTGATTCCACGACTCACACACCTTTCAACGAGCCGGATTCGCTCCCGGTTTCGGTTTGTCCAATTCCTCGGCCATCCGCTTCAATTCTTCCAATTCTTCAGGCGTTAACTGCTGTTGCTCTTTCGCTTGCTCATATTGAGCAATCAGTTTCGGCTTGCGCCCTTTTTGCGCAGTGCTCGCGCGATTCGTAGTAGCGGTGGTGTTCCCGCCCTCTTTCGACGCTTGTCGGGCCGCCGTCTGAGTGCGTACATAGTCAACCGCCTGCTCATATTTGCTAATGTTACGCGCCGAAATATCGCTGGCAATCGACTCGATGAATCCTTTCGTCCACGATTTGTTGAGCACGTGCAAATAATGAATGAGCACATTCAACACTTGATCGGGCAGTTTATACGTTAAATCTAGCTTACTGAACACGTCGAGCAACGGGTCAGGTACAGCACGCTGTTGAAAAAACAACTGTAGCACTTGCGTGTACGACTGGTTGCGCAGGAGCAGATTGTATTGATGAACGTCACATTGTCCCTGAAACAATGCCGGCACGTCCAAATAAAATTGCATCTGCACGGACTGTTCCTGTGGAACTGCTTGTTCATTGGTCGCCGCCTGCGTGGCCTTATGTATCTGTCGCTCGCGTTGCTCGTCACGCCGCTTGCTTTGGCGAAACATCAGGTTTGCAACATACTGCACGCGTTCTAGTTGCAACTCACCGTCGTCATCGAACACCCCGTCTTCATCCAGCAAACGACAAACTTCTGCCACGGACAAGCGAAATTTTTTCGCCACGAAGCGAATCGTCGCCATCTGCTGCGGCTGTTTGCGCAAATGTTCGACAAATAAGCGATTGGCCGACACGCGCGGAAAGCGACTCATGATCTGCTCGTAGCGGATGCCATCTTCCTCTTGCTGGGCAACGCCGCTCGTCTTAACCGGCTCTCGAAGACCGCCTCCGACCGACAGTTGTTCCAATTCCAAATCGACAACTTTTGTATTCAATTCGAACAACTCATAAAAAGGAACCGACAACGCCTCGCTGCTAATCGCAGGGTCGGCGAGTTCTTCTGGTTGATCCGCCACCAGTTCGTCGCGCAACAGCAACAACATGTATTTGCCGATGCGGTCGCGTAGCAACAAAGTCAAATGCGCATTTTCGAAAAACTCGTGCGGACCAAGTGGTGCCTGTAAGCGGTACTCAAACACATAGTCGTCCGTCTGCGGCAAATACTTACGATAACTTTGCATGAGCCCCACGGCTTCCAACATCGACGTCTGCTCGAGAAGCAGCGTGCGCCCCTTTTCATTCGGGGCAATTTGCATCGCCATAAACAGTTTGCGCTGTTGCTCCATCGCAGAAAAGCCGGTGCGATCGGGTGCTAATTGGGCATGCAACGTTTGATAAAGGCTGACGGCTAGCGGGCCGATCATCGGCTGATACATAGCAGTCAACATTTTTTGTTGCAACGAACTAAGCGCGAACTCGCGATGGACGCAAAACCGATGATGCTCAGTGTAATGATGCAGTTGGTTGATGCGCATGCGGGGTTCGCCTCCTTATTAAAACATTTTGTAACCTTGGGTGCGCAATGTACGAATGATCGTGCCGCTCAGCGCTGCACCTGCTAATCCGCCCAAACCGTATATCAAGAAATCGATACTGAGTGCATCGAAGTCTCCGAAAATGACGGCTAACGGCACAACCGCAAGCAAATAAAACCAAATCGGAAACCAGGTCGTTTTGACCAGCATGTTGATGATAAATCCGATGCCGAAAAACAGGACAAAAATAAGCACCGCTCCAATAAGGTGCTGGATGATGGGTAACATGTATGCTCTCTCCTCTCTACTCTTCATTGTAAGAAATGAACCCGCCGGTGTAAAGTTTGAAGTGCCTCGTCAAATCGCATAAAATGATTGTGGCACCATTGAACACACGGACGGGAGAAGATACCAATGAGCGAAACGATGACGACCCTAGAAGGATGGTATGCGTACCATGATTTTCGCACCATCGATTGGCAAGCTTGGCGGACGCTTGACGCCGCTTTGCAGCAACAACTGTTAGATGAATTTACCGCGTTTATGGGCAGTTGCAGACAGACGGAAGAATCACGTGCAGGAAGTACCGCTTTTTACCACATCGCCGGTCAAAAAGCCGACTTGCTCCTGTTGCACATGCGTCCGACGATCGCCGACTTGAACGAGCTGAAAACACAGTTTCACAAGTTGCGCATTGCCGACTACTTGAAACCGGCTTACTCCTATGTATCTGTCGTGGAGTTGAGCAACTATGCGGCGCGCCCAGGATTCGATCCGCTTACCGATCCTGAAGTCGCAGGCCGCCTCTACCCTATTTTACCGAAAACCGCGCACGTTTGCTTCTATCCGATGAATAAGCGACGCAGCGGCAACGATAATTGGTACATGCTTGGTTACGACGAACGCAAAACGCTCATGCGCAACCACGGCATGATCGGCCGGACGTATGCCGGCAAAGTGAAGCAAATTATCACCGGTTCGGTCGGTTTTGATGACTGGGAGTGGGGCGTGACGCTGTTCGCCGAGGATTCATTGCAATTCAAAAAGTTGGTCTACGAAATGCGCTTCGACGAGGTCAGCGCACGTTACGGCGACTTCGGTGCATTCTATGTCGGCCATTTGCTCGCAGACGACGGCTTGCGCGGAATGCTTCAAGGAGTATGACTTTCATAAATAATGCCGAACACCATAGAGTGCTCGGCATGCTAAATTATTCGTCATCGTCCGAGTCATCTTGCTCGGACATTTTTTTTTGCTGCGCGAGAAACTCTTCCGTCGCACGATCGCGCGCGCGCCCTTTGTCTTTCAAGCGTTCAATCGCTGGCACAATCAGCAAATCAATTTCCTGTTGCACGGTGTAAGCCAAGTCATGACGCTTCACAGATTCAAGAAACGTGCCCACTTCAATTAGCGCGTTGTAGCGATCCAACTCGTCACGCGTGAGTAGGCCGCGCACCTGCACACTGCAATGCCTCATTTGCCGTCACTCCTACCACTTGCCTTTTTTCAGTACTAAAGGAATGCCCCCGATAATGAGCAAATAGCGCAAATCGATGACTTTTTTCATGATCGACGCCAAGAACCCCGTGATTTTCGTTTTGCCGATGACGCCAACTGCCTCGCCTTTACCAAGCGAAGCGACCGTACCTTTCAAGTTCGGTTTGAACGTATCCAACGACTGATTGCGCATCAAACTCAACAGATTCGCCGCACACGCCTGCGCCTCTTGAATCGTAATTTGTGCCGTCGGTGGATATGGTTTGCCATCGTTATTGAGAACGATAGAACAATCGCCGATGATGAAAATGTTGTCATGTCCTGGTGCGCGCAAATATGGATCTACTTTAACACGGTTGCGCATCGTCTCGAAACCAGCTTCAGCAAGCAGCGAATTGCCGCGAACGCCGCCCGTCCAAACGACGGTTTGCGATTTGATGAATTCGCCATCCGAAGTGAGAATTCCTTCTTCGGTACACTCTTTGATTGCTGTACCCAACTTAAAGGAGATGCCTTTTCTAAGCAACACATCTTTCGCATATGTGACCAGTTCGGGATCGAAGCCTGGCATAATCGTCGGTCCTGCCTCGATGTTGATGATGTTGACGAGCGTTGGATCGACGTCGAAGTTTTTGCACAAGTACGGCACGCGATCGGCCAACTCGCCGGCAAATTCGACGCCAGTAAATCCTGCGCCGCCAACCACGAACGTCAAGCAATCAGGGCGATCGACTTCGTTTTTGTAACGCGCAAATTGATAATCGATGTGCTCGCGAATCAGTCGCACGCTGTTGATGGAACGGATGCTGAACGCATGCTCACTCAGTCCAGGGATGCCGAACGTCTCTGGTTCGCCGCCTACCGAGATGACCAAATAATCATAGTCGAGTACGCCGTCTTCCAACTCAACTTGTTTCTGCTCGGGGCGGATCGCGGTAATCGTCGATTTGACGAACTGAATTTTTTTCGTGTCGATTAGCGTGTCAATCGTCACGCGCGCATTTTCGACACTGTCCGTACCCGCTGCCGGCATGTGCAAATGCGTGGTGATATAATGGTACACGTGTTTGTTAACCAGCGTTACTTCGGCTTCGTTGTAGTGCAACTCCTTTTGCAGACGTTGTGCAGTCACGATGCCGCCATAGCCGGCGCCAAGAATTACGATTTTCGGTTTCTTACCCATGGTTTCTCAGTCACCCTTATCTCTCTATATGCTCTAATATATTTATATGATATAATAATTAAAGTTTGTGAAAAAAAACACAAAGTCATTCATAAAAAACGGGCATGCTTGCCCGTTTGGCGGCCAACCACTGGCAGGAATGAAAGTGGCATAGCACCACAGACTTTCTTTTCTGCCGACTAAGGGCCAAACTTTCATAAAAAAATGGAAGCCTCAGCCGTCCATCATTCGCATTCGTAAAACAAAACGTATATAATGAATGATATATTGTTGAAGCGCGAATAGCAAGTTTTGCGCACATTTTATTGTTAAAAATGTTGATTTTGTTTCATTCCAGCGCCAGAAGCGTTATAATGGATAAAGGTTTTGTCGAAATTTGGAGGTGTTTTTCACGTGTCAACAGAAGTACAGAACAACCAAGAGGTAGTGGACATCGCGATTATCGGAGCCGGACCTGCCGGCATGTTCGCGGCATTTTACGGAGGTATGCGTCAAGCGACGGTGAAACTGATCGAGTGTATGCCGCAATTGGGCGGACAGCTCGCAGCGCTCTATCCGGAGAAATACATTTATGATGTGGCCGGGTTCCCGAAAGTAACTGCGCAAGAACTGGTCGACCGTTTGGCTGAGCAGTTGTCGCACTTTAAAGCGACGACGACGGCCTGCCTCGAAGAGAAAGTCATCGACGTCAAAAAAATCGAAGAGCGTCTGTTCGAAGTGACGACGGACAAGCAGAGCCATTTGGCGAAATCGGTCATCATCACAGGTGGCGTCGGCGCATTCCAACCGCGCAGACTTGAGTTGCCGGAAGCGGCACAATACGAGAAAAAGAATTTGCACTACTTTGTCGGCGATTTGAATGCGTTCGCCGGTCAAAAAGTGTTGATCAGCGGTGGCGGGGATTCCGCAGTAGACTGGGCATTGATGCTTGAGCCTATCGCTGAACAAGTGACGCTTATCCATCGTCGCGACAAATTCCGCGCACATGAGCACAGTGTCGAAAATTTGATGAAGTCCAAAGTGAATGTTATTACTCCGAAAGAGATTACCGCATTGCACGGTGCGGATCGCATCGAAAAAGTGACGATCGCCGATTGCAAAACAAAAGAATCATTCGATTTGGATGTCGACGCGGTCATCGTCAACTTCGGCTTCATCTCCTCGCTCGGCCCAATTGCTGAATGGGGATTAGAGATTCAAAGCGGTTCGATCGTTGTCGATTCGCGCATGCAAACGAACATTCCAGGCATTTTTGCTGCTGGTGATATCACCACTTACCCAGGCAAACTGAAACTGATTGCGGTCGGTTTTGGTGAAGCGCCGACGGCCATTAACAATGCGAAAGTATACTTTGATCCGGATGCGAAACTGTCGCCGGGCCACAGTTCAAACATGAAATTTTAATCCTATACGTAATCTAGGGAGGAACGATCATGGTCGCTGTGCATTCCAACATGTTCCCGCTTGGCAAACTAGCGCCTGACTTCAACTTGCTTGAAGTAACATCTGGCACATATCAATCGCTCAACGAACTGAAATCGGACAAGGCAACAGTGATTATGTTCATCTGTAATCATTGCCCATATGTGAAGCACGTCAACGTAGAACTCGTTCGTCTATATGCTGACTATGCGGCGCGCGGAGTAGCATTCATTGCGATTAGTTCGAATGATGTCGAAAAATATCCGGACGATTCACCAGAGCAGATGAAGTTGACGGCTGAACAGACCGGATATCAGTTTCCGTATCTATATGACGAAACGCAGGAAGTGGCGCGCGCTTATGAAGCGGCCTGCACACCTGATTTCTACATTTTCGACGAACAACTCGGTTGTGTCTATCGCGGGCAATTGGATGATTCCCGTCCGAAAAATGACAAACCAGTCACAGGTAAAGATGTGCGTTCGGCGCTTGATCAGCTGCTTGCAGGACAACCTGTAAACCCGGAGCAAGTACCGAGTCTTGGATGCAACATCAAGTGGAAAGAAAATTAATTCGCTTCAACGACTTGCTGGAGTAAGGTGACACCGTCCATTACGCGCGGAAAGCCAATGTACGGGATGCAGTGGATCATGATTTCCATCAGTTCGTCTTTGGTTAGACCGGCGCGCAGTCCCGATTGCAGATGCACCTTCAATTGATGCGTATCACCTTGTGTTAACAAACTAGTGATGGTGATGATCATTCGTTGTTGCAACGTCAATCCTGGACGAGCGTAAACGTCTCCGTAAGCGAAGCGGATAATCATGTCGCACAAGTCGGGCGCAAAACTTCGCAGTTGCTCGATTCGCTCTCGGCCCTGTTCGCCGGTTATGTGTAAAAGTTCGTTCCAGCCGCGCTCATAACGACTTTCGGATTCATTCGATGGATGCATGATTTCACTACCTTTTTAAAAGTGGATGACATTATTATATACAAATACAGCAGTAGCGAACAAACCTTTCGGTCAGCCGCAACTGCTGTTTTTTATGAAAGTTTGGCCTTAGCCGCCAAACGGGGAGGTCCCGTGCGATGAAACGCAAAGAGTCTGATCTATACGAACCAGTGAAACGACATTTTGTTGCGCGCGGTTTTACTGTGCGTGGCGAAGTGCTGCATTGCGATTTAGTCGCGCTGGACAGCGAGGATACGGTGCATATTGTTGAACTGAAATCGGCGTGTAATTTGACCGTGCTATTGCAGGCAGTTGCCCGTCTGAACGTCTCTCACTTCGTGTACGTCGCCATTCCCCAACCGAGCAAACGTCAACAACCGCACTGGCGCGAACTGCTCAAACTTTGCCACATGATCGGCATCGGACTGCTGACTGTAACGTTTTTGCGAGATGGTGCATTCGTCACCGAGCAAGTACCGGCGCGCCGTTCCGAACAGCGCACAAATCAGAAAAAGCGGACGGCGCTGGTGCGCGAGACGAAAGCTCGTAGAGGCGACTATAATGTTGGCGGAACGAATAAAACGAAACGGCTGACCGCTTATCGCCAGCTCGCCTTGCTTTGTGCCAATTACATTGCGGGCAACGGACCAAGTTCACCGAAACAACTGCGTGCGGCTTTGTTGCAAGACAAAGTGGCGGGGGTGTTGCAAGGCAACGTCTACGGTTGGTTTGAACGCATCAACAAGGGGATATACGGCTTAACAGATATGGGAAGGCAAGCATTGATCGAGTATGCTCATGTGTTGCGAGCGATGCATCCTGTGGAGTATAATGAAACAAAGGGTTAATGAATAGTGGAGGTGTCTGAGATGGCATTGTTTTTGACTTCGTTAGTGCTCGTTTTGTTCCTTGTCGCAATTTTGACGGCTGCCTACAACAAGGACAAAACAAAAGGTTTATAAAATCCGGATATTTAAAGTTCTAAACTTGCAAAAAAAGAGACAGTTCACTGAGAACTGTCTCTTTTTTTGTCATGATTTTTTTGAGATTACTGGATTTGCGACTGAATGCGCGAATGTTGCGTCATTTGACCGACACATGAAGTACACACGTCTCTATCCTTGAACTTAATAACGTTTTCGATTGAGCCACAAAAAATACATTTTTCACGATAACGCTCCAAAATGATATTATCGCCACTGACGATAATCTCAATCGGCGCCTCAACATCCATGTTATACCTTTCGCGAAGAGATTTTGGCAGTACGATACGGCCCAACTGATCTACACGGCGGACAATTCCAATCGGTCTGTACTTGGTTGGTTGAATCGACAATCTGCTCACCCCTTTTCCTACTTTTATTTACAATCTCTTAATAAATCTACTTCTATATTTTATACTTTAATAAAACGAAACGCAACAATTTTTTGTCAATTTACACAATTTGCATAAAGGACAACATAATATTATGTCATTGAGGGGAATTGCAGTTGTCGAAACGCCTCATAAATGATGACAGCAACAGCATTCGAAAGGTTAATCGAGCGGACATTGCCCGTCATCGGCAAGCGAATACATGTATCGGGATATTGTTCTAAAATTTGCGTAGACAAGCCCTTTGTCTCCTGACCAAACACAAACACGTCTTCGTCAGCATACTCGAACTCGGAATAACTACGTGAACCAGTCGTTTCAATCAGAAACATTCGACGCCCTGCCAACGCTTGTTGAAGTTCGGCAAACGAACGATGCGTGTGCAGATTGACCGACGGCCAATAGTCGAGTCCTGCACGCTTGAGATAACGGTCGGCAAGCGAGAATCCAAGTGGCTCGACAAGATGCAAATGAGCGCCGGTCGCTGCACAAGTGCGAGCGATATTCCCCGTGTTGGCCGGTATGAGCGGCTCAACCAGTACGATGTGGAGCGCCATCGCCGCTTAACCGTTTTGTTTTTGGAAGTCGAGCATAAAATCACGAAGCGCTTGGCATGCTTCGAGCGGTACTGCGTTGTATGTTGAAGCGCGCAATCCGCCGACGCTGCGATGACCTTTCAGACCGACAAAACCGGCTTGCTCAGACGCCTTAGCGAACGCTTTCTCTAGCTCTTCCGACTGCAGACGGAACGTGATATTCATTAGCGAACGACTATCCACATGTGCACATCCGTTGTAGAAACCACCGCTATTGTCGATGACATCATATATCAGATGCGCTTTTTGCTCATTGCGCTGGTTGACAGCAGCTAGTCCGCCTTGCTCCTTCAACCACTTTAGAACGAGGTTAACCATATATACCGAGAAAGATGGCGGCGTATTGTAAAGCGATTTGTTTTTACTGTGAATGCCGTAACGAAGCATGGTTGGAATGTTTTTCGGCAAATCTTCAAGCAGATCGTCGCGAATGATGACGACGGTCACGCCCGATGGGCCAAGGTTTTTCTGAGCACCAGCATAAATCAAACCGAATTTGGAGACATCAATCGGCTTCGATAAAATGTCGCTCGACATGTCAGCAATGAGTGGCACGTTGCCTGTATCAGGGAACTCTTTGAACTGCGCACCAGAAATCGTCTCATTCGATGTAATATGCACATAAGCAGCATTTTCGCTAATGTTAAATTCCGTTGGTTTCGGCATGCGCATATAGTTGTCAGCAACGAGATCAGCAGCCAACGCGACGTCGCCGAACAAGCGCGCCTCCTGAATCGCTTTTTCCGCCCAAGCGCCTGTCATCACGTAATTCGCAACTTTTCCAGGGCGCAAAAAGTTCATTGGCACCATCGCAAACTGCGTGCTCGCACCACCTTGAACGAACAGTGCTTGATAACCTTTTTCAACGCCAAGCAATTCCATCAACAATTGTTCGCATTCATTATTAACTTGCTCATAAATCGCGCTTCTATGCGACATTTCCATGACGGACATGCCGGCATTTTGGAAATTGGTGAACTCGGCTTGCGCCTTTTCGAGTACGGCGAGCGGCAAACCAGCCGGTCCAGCGTTAAAATTGTATGCGCGATGTGTTTGATTTGTCATGAGTTAAAGCACCTCTTCCGTCGATTTCAATATCCCTAATCATACCAAAACCCAAAACTCGGCGCAAACCGAGTCTTGGGTTTGGAACGGTGCGTAGTGCACCGAATATATCGTATGATGCCTTCGCTCGATCTTATAGGTCGAAGTAGAGCGAGTATTCGTGCGGATGAACACGGATCGAAACTTGTTTCGCTTCGTCGCGTTTGAATGCGATGTAGTTGTCGATGAAGTCTTTAGAGAAAACATCGCCTGCAAGCAAGAACTCGAAGTCAGCTTCAAGTGCGTCAAGCGCCTCATCGAGCGAACCTGGTACGCTGCGGATGTTCTTCTTCTCTTCATCAGCCAATTCGTAAATGTTTGTATCCAATGGACCATAGCCAAGTGCGCGCGGATCGATTTTGTTTTTGATACCGTCCAAACCTGCAAGCAACATCGCTGCGAACGCAAGGTAAGGGTTCGCTGTTGAGTCTGGTGTACGGAACTCGATGCGGCAACCTTTTGGTGTTACAGCAGCAACTGGAATACGAACTGCAGCGGAACGGTTACCTTTGGAGAATACAAGGTTAACTGGTGCTTCGTAGCCAGGAACCAAGCGTTTGAAAGAGTTCGTGCTCGGGTTTGTGATTGCGATCAAAGCAGGCGCGTGGTAGAGGATACCGCCGATGTAGTACATTGCAGTCTCACTCAAGTTCGCATAGTTGCCTTTTTCGTAGAACAAAGGCTCGCCATCTTTGAAAATACTTTGGTGAACGTGCATACCGCTACCGTTGTCACCGAACAATGGCTTTGGCATGAATGTTGCTACTTTGCCATATTGGCGCGCAGTGTTTTGGATGATGTATTTGTATTTCATCAAGTTATCAGCTGTTTCAGTCAACGAGCTGAAACGGAAGTTGATTTCGCCTTGACCTGCAGTTGCAACTTCGTGGTGATGACGCTCGATGCGGAGGCCCGCTTCTTGCATGTAGTTACACATTTGGCTGCGAATATCTTGTTGTGTATCAGTCGGTGCAACCGGTACATAACCGCCTTTGTTGCGGACTTTGAAACCAAGGTTGCCGCCTTCTTCTTCACGACCTGTGTTCCAAGCTGCTTCTTCGGAATCTACGGAGTAGAAGGAAGATTTTTGACCGCTCTCATAACGAACATCGTCGAAAATGAAGAATTCGGACTCTGGGGCAAAGTATGCATCCGAACCGATGCCTGTCGTTTGCAAATACTCTTCTGCTTTTTGCGCGATACCGCGTGGATCGCGGTCATATCTCTCGCCTTCTGGCGTATGGATGTTACACATAACGATCAATGTTGGGTGAGCTGTAAATGGATCGATGTACACCGACTCAGTGTCCGGCAACATAACCATGTCGGACTCTTCAATACCTTTGAAACCTGGGATTGAGGAACCGTCAAACGCTACACCGATTTCGAACGTGCTCTCTTCAACTTCAGTTGCAGGCAAGGAGATGTGGTGCGCACGACCGGAAAGGTCGACAAAGCGAAAATCCACCCACTGAATGCCTTCGTCCTTGATTAACTTCAACACTTTTTCTACTGACATGCTAATTTCCCTCCGTTTTCCGAACATTTTTGTAATTTTGAACTTGAATGTTCAAGTTTCACTAACTAATTCGAAATTATATAGGTTGTGTATAGCTAAGTCAAGTCGAATGTAAGGTATTTTTTAAATTTATGTGAGGTAAACTAACAATAAGAAAAACCCGCTCACAATTCACTTGTGAACAGGTCGATTATTGTATAAATGATAAACTTTTGTGACGATTATACGTTCAGAGGCACTTTTTTCGTGTCAAATTTCTTGCCAGCAAACGGCGCGATTTGCTCAAGTTCATGCAACAATTTCGCAAACTGATCTGGATATAACGATTGAACGCCGTCACCCGTCATCGAATTGTCAGGGTCTGTGTGCATTTCAACGATCAAACCGTCTGCACCAGCCATAACCGATGCTTTGGACATGCTTTCAACCAATTCACGTCTGCCAGTACCATGGCTTGGATCCGAAATGACTGGCAAATGGCTGAGCGTTTTCAACGACGGAATCGCAGCCAAATCAAGTGTGTTGCGAGTGTACGTTTCGAACGTGCGGATGCCGCGCTCGCAGAGCATAACATTCGGATTTCCACCCGCTAGGATGTACTCCGCTGCATTCAAGAATTCATCATAAGTTGCAGAGAATCCGCGCTTCAACAATACAGGGTTTTTAATCGTGCCCAGTTTGCGAAGCAAATCAAAGTTTTGCATGTTCCGCGTACCAACTTGCATGATATCAGCGTATTCTGCACAAATATCTACATACTCAGGCGTCATTACCTCAGTGATGGTAAGCAATCCGTGTTTGTCGCCAGCTTCTTTCATCATTTTCAAACCTTCGACGCCAACACCTTGGAAAGCGTATGGGCCTGTGCGCGGTTTGAATGCTCCGCCACGCAATACTTGACCGCCAGCAGCTTTAACTAGACGTGCGATTTCATCGATTTGTTCAGGTGTTTCAACAGCACAAGGTCCGCCCATGATGACGAGGTCATCACCGCCGATTTTTACGCCTTTCCAATCGATAACCGTATTGTCAGGATGAAAATCACGGCTCGCTAATTTGTATGATTTCGAAATACGCACGACGTTTTCCACACCTTTCAACTGACGAACTTGCTCACCGAAGGATGGGCTAAATTGGCCAATGATACCAATAACGGTACGCTCCATGCCTTTCGAGACATGTGCTTGCAGTTCATGTTTTTCAATAAATTGTACAATTTCTTGGATGCGCTCATCCGGTGTTGATGGGGACAAAATGGCAATCATTACTACACACTCCTACATAATGAAAATTATTTTTAAGGTGGCTCACTTAAACACTTCGACGCTTACACGCTTTTATGCTTTTATCCACTAAAGCGATTATACAGATTCAAGAAACTTCTGTCAAGTCGTCGCATGAATCATTTCACGACTGGCAAAAGTTTCGCCATATTAATCGTGCGACGAATCGGCCACGTCTGCGGATCGGATGCATCAAATTGAGTGACATAATCAATCACTTCTTTAGTCAACGTCGTCGGTGTCGACGCCCCAGAAGTAATCGCTACACGTTCAATCGGTTTCAGCCATTCGATATCAATTTCCGAAACGTCAGAGATGCGATACGCTTTCACGCCTGCAATTTCTTCCGACACCTGTGCCAACCGATTCGAATTGTTGCTGCGCGGATCTCCGACCACCAACACAAGTTGCGCTTCACCCGCTTGATTCGCGACCGCTTCTTGCCTTACTTGCGTCGCCAAACAAATCTCATTGTGAACCTCGGCGTTCGGGTACTTCTCCTGCAGTTTGTTCATAATGTGGCGGATGTCCCACTGGCTCATCGTCGTTTGGTTGGTGATGAGGATTTTATTGCCGATTGTTCCGAGCGTGTCAATGTCAGCTTCCGTCTCAATCAAAAAAACATCATTTGGGGCAACGCCAATTGCTCCCTCCGGCTCTGGGTGTCCTTGTTTGCCAATATAAATGACTTTGTACCCTTCCGCCGTCTTGGCACGAATCAAATCATGCGTCTTCGTAACGTCCGGGCAAGTCGCATCGACGACCGTTAAACCTTTCACTTCTGCACGCTGCCGGACTTCCGGCGACACACCATGCGCGGTAAAAATAACCGTCCCCTGCTCCACTTTGTCTAAAATCTCCAAACGATTCGGACCATCCAGCGTAATGATTCCCTCTTTTTCGAAGGCATCAGTGACATGCTGATTGTGCACGATCATCCCTAAAATATAAATCGGCCGCGGCATGTTCTCATTTTTCGCCGTTTGTAACGCCAACATCATCGCATCTACAACTCCGTAACAATATCCCCGTGGTGATATTTTTACTACTTGCATGCCATTCGCCTCGCATTCGGTTAAGTTTTGTCTTGTTCATCGACTTCATTATAACGCATCTCACTTTCAACAGCCAAAGGAGCCTCACAAAGTGGCAGCCATATTATGAATGTCGTCCCTTCACCCTTACTACTCATCACTTCAACAGAACCATCATGCTCATCAATGATGCGGCGCGCAATCGACAAACCGAGACCAGTGCCGGCGAATCTGCCTCGCGACGGATCAGCACGATAGAAGCGTTCAAAAATGAGTGGAATTTCCTCTTTATCTAATCCGATACCGCTATCTGAAATGCGTATCCCGATTTGCCCATCAGAACGCTGAGCGTCAAGCGAAACACTGCCTTCTTGTGTGTATTTGAAGGCATTTTCGATAAAAATAAAAAATAATTGCTGCAAATAATCACGATTACCACTCACATACACATCAAGGAGCGCTGTCAAATCACCAATTTGCCAATTTACTTGGCGCGGAAAATAGCTGGCTTTCCGCACGACATCATCCATTAAAGAAGCCATAGGCAGCGGCTCACGCTTCATTTCTGCACCGGCATCAGCACGTGCAAGAATGAGCATGTCGTTGACAAGACGCGTCATCCGTTCCGCCTCTGCAGCGATGTCGCTTAAAGCCTCGTTCGTCAGTTCAATTTGTGATTGTTTGCTGTCATGGTCATCTTCGGTTGTCGACTGTGACCAAATCTTACGCAGCAAATCAACATTTCCACGAATCGTCGTTAGCGGCGTTCGCAGTTCATGCGAGGCGTCGGCAACAAATCGGCGCTGTGCATGGATCGACTCAGCAAGTTCGTAGTAACTTTGACGAATCCTTGTTAACATACCGTTGATGGTGTCAGTCAAGCGTCCGATTTCGTCGGCAGGACCCGCGTACGAAATTTTTGTGCTTAAATCATCACTATTTTGGATGCGACGTGTCGCCTCAATGACATGTTCAATCGGTTGCAATGTTTTACGCGCCAAAAACCAACCCACACTTGCCGCCAATCCGATTGTAAATAGCCCGGCAAACACGAGAATGATGCGTATGTTTTGTAAAAATTGCTCGGTATCATCGACGATTCGCGACACTTGCAAGACGCCTACTAATGTACCATCGAATGATAACGGTTGATAGTAAACAAGAAACGAATAATCATTCAGTTCCATTGTCTCATAAAACCCTTTTGCTTCGTTTCGCATTTTGTCCAATACATCGGGCGCAAACGGCATCTCTCTGCCCATTAGATTAGAAGATGTCGTCACTTCACGATTCTCCACATTGATTGCTTGCAGAAACGTCCCTGAAGATTGAAAAGCATCCAAATCTGGCAACTCGATTCGCATGAATCCGAAGAAATTAACGAGTCGCACAGCATCGTTCACTTGTTCGCCGTAAGCTTTCAGTTCCCCTCTTTGCTCGTTAAACAGTGAATATGACAAGAAAAAGTAAAGAGTGATGCCGAACAATAAAAAAACAAGCGCTAAAATACCGGTATACCAAAAAGTCAGTTTCAACCGTATCGACATTTCACACCTGCTCTCCGCGCAATACATAACCAACACCGCGAATCGTTTGAATTAAACGAACATGGGTAAAGTCCTCTGTTTTTTGACGCAAAGTAGCGACGTACACCTCTAACACATTCGATTCGCCGCTATAATCGAACCCCCAAATTTTATCCATGATATAATCGCGACTCAGCACACGGTTCGGATTTTGCATGAATAACAACAGCAACTCGAATTCTTTGGTCGTTAATTCGATACGCCGACCGCCACGTGTCACGGCACGCGCATCCACATCCACCACTAAATCTGCGTAGCGAAGTAAAATATGTTGACGGTCGTCTTTGCTCACGTTCCGTCGCAGCAATGCTCGCACACGCGCCAGCAGTTCTTCAAGCGCGAACGGCTTGACCAAATAATCATCTGCTCCACTATCCAACCCTTTTACCCGATCCTGCACCTCGTCTCGTGCGGTAAGCATGAGTATCGGCGTTTTGCTGCCCGCTGCACGGATCCGTTTGCACACTTCCCAACCATCGATAATCGGCATCATCAGATCAAGCACAAGCAAATCTGGTTCATCACTAGCAAACATTTGAATACCGGTCTGTCCGTTCGGTGCGGTAGCGACCGAGTATCCCTCAAAAGCAAGCGATCGCTTCAACATCGAGGTTATTTTTTCATCATCATCGATAACCAAAATTTTGTGTCGCATCAGCTTTTAACCCCCACGAGACCATCTTAACAAAAAATCGCTTGAAAAGTGAAAAAAGGCTGCGTCCAATCTAGCGGACACAGCCTTTACATGATTTCTATCGACTGCCGATTCCCATTTCCATTTTACCAAGCGTTATGCTCGCCGACCAGCGTTTACCGTCACGCATAATGACTAAATTGACGCGCTCACCAGGTTTTCGCGCTTGAATCGCATCTTGCAATTCTTTCGTGTTTTTCACGCTTTTCCCGTTCATAGACGTCACGACATCATATGGTTCTAATCCTGCGCGTGCGGCCGGACTGTTGCTCTCGACCTGCATGATGATCGATCCCTCAGCACTTCGCAATCCGAGTTCCGAAACCCACGATTTGTCGATATCCATCAAGCGCACACCCATGTATGCCTTAACGATTTTTGTGTTCTTCTTCAAAGCATCCAGTACGCCGTTCACAGTCGATGTCGGGATTGCAAACCCAATACCTTGCGCTTGTGCACTAACAGCAGTGTTGATGCCGATGACTTCTCCTCTAAGGTTCAACAAAGGTCCCCCGGAATTCCCTGGATTGATGGAGGCATCCGTCTGCAGCAAATTTTTAAAGTTGCGCGTGCCCTTTTCATCCGGAATCGAAATCGGACGTCCTTTAGCACTAAGTACGCCGACCGTTACGGTATGTTCAAATCCGTACGGATTGCCGATTGCGATCACCCAATCACCGACTTTTGCAGCGTCCGAATTGCCCATCTTTAGCGTAGGGAAATCTTTCGTGCCCTCTATTTTTAGAACGGCCAGATCCATTTCATAAGCACTGCCAAGCAATTTTGCTGGATATTTTTTGTCCGATCCTTCTAACTTAACAAAAATTTTGTCTGCGCCATGAACGACATGCTCATTAGTCAAAATGTATCCACTCTTTTCAAAAATAAAGCCCGATCCCATGCCACCTTGCTGTTCTCCGCCGCCAAAATCATCACCGAAGAAACGCTCGAAAAACGGATCATTAAATAGCGGATTATCAAACATCGAATTTTGCTTTACTGTCGTTTCGATTTTGACGACGGCATTATTCGTTCGCTCGACTATGCTTGCAATGTCTGCCGGTCTGACGACTCCGCCAGCATCGCTACTTGAAGATGTGTTATTTAACGTGCGGACGTTCGCCGTTTGAACATCAGCACCGTTCTCTACCTCTCCCACTTCAGATAGTGGCGTCAAAGATTGTTCGTCACCTGAAAATAAATTCGTAGCATCCGCAGCGAACATCAACCCCGCGACAATCAGCGCTCCGAATATAAATGACCAAAAACGTGAGCCGAACCACGATTTGTTTGCAGCTGAAGATGAGTAATATGGTCGCACCGCACGAGGCGGCACCATTTCCACTTCACTACTATCTACAGGTTCGGCGTCACCTTCCCCCTCCCTGCGCGAACTGTAAGGTCCGTAAGAGTAATAGTGAGAACTGCGACGATCACGATCATCTGAATCATACATGTGAGACTCCCCCTAAAATCTTAATGGTTTCATTTTGCCATCAGAAACTTAAAAACACCTTAAATCCAGTTTAAGTCAAGTTAAAAAATTTGTTAAGTGCTCGCTCCGTTTCGACCAAAGCATCGCGCGCGCTTTCGATCTGCTCGCGTTGCAAAGGTGCATCGCGATCTATCGGTGCTTGAAACTGGTCAAAAGGGGCCGCCACAATCCGCGCCTTAGCCGTATCGTCATTCCCCTCTTGGTATAAATGGAGCAGAACGAACGGTTCATCAAACACAATGACCGTGTCTTGCAACGTTTCCTCGACATCCAAACGGCCGATTTCTACGCGAAACGGCAACCGCAAAAACAACGTGTGCTGCTCATCCAATACGCGGTCAAAAAAACCATGATCATACTCCCAGCCACCGCCGTCAACAAATTTCAACGTTTTCAAACATTGTTGACAATCCACAAACTTAACATGACGACCTGTAAGATACGACGACATTTTCTCCATAAACAGCCCACTTTCTATGTTTTTCTGATAGTTTTCCTCCCATTTCAACTTTTTATACATGTCAACTTTATAACCCCTCTATAAATATGTGAGAAAAAATCACACAAGATGTTGACTATTTTTCCGCATTCGCTATATAATGAATCGTCATAATTTACATGTGAGAGGAGATTACATCATGGAACAAATGGGACAACAAGTTGCTTCCCTAACAGCCGGAATGGATACGATTTGGATCGTCCTAACGGCAGCCATGATTCTACTGATGGAGGGTGGATTCGCCTTGCTCGAGGCTGGGTTCGTTCGCCAGAAAAACGCCGTCAGTATTATCATGAAAATTTTTGCCGATATCGCATTCGGCGCACTCGTGTTTTTCTTGTTCGGTTTTGCACTTATGTGGGGGAAAGATGCCGGCGGACTGATTGGCACAAACGGTTTTGCGCTCAACGGCGACCTTTCACACATCACGAATTACTTGGCACTAAACATTACGATCGAAACGTTCTGGGTATTCCAGTGCGCGTTCGTCATCGCAGTCATCTCCATTGTGTCAGGAGCCGTCGCGGAACGCATTCAGTTTCTTGCATATGTACTATTCATCATCGTCATGACCGGTCTTATTTATCCGGTTGCTGGTCACTGGGTTTGGAGTGACGGCGGTTGGCTCGGATCACTCGGCATGGTCGATTTTGCCGGTTCGGCAGTCATCCACGGTCTCGGCGGTTTCGCGGCGCTTGCAGCTGCCATTGTACTCGGTCCACGTCTTGGAAAGTTCAACAAAGATCGTAGCGCCAATGTTGTTCCGCCATCAAACTTGCCGCTCGCTTCCGTCGGAGCGTTCATCTTGTGGTTCGGTTGGTTCGGTTTCAACGCTGGCTCGACTTTATCTGCTACGAATGCAATGATTGGCCACATCGCGATGACAACACTCTTGTCGTCCGCAGCTGGTTGCGTAGCCGTCATTTTGTTCACATGGGTTCGCTACAAAAAAGCAGATCCGCCAATGACAATCAACGGCGCACTCGCTGGTCTTGTCGGTATCACCGCAGGTTGCGCGTTCGTTTCAAGTACAGCAGCCATCATCATCGGTGTGATTAGCGGCATTTGCATGGTGCTCGCCACTGAATGGTTGGAAAAAATGAACATTGACGATCCAGTCGGCGCATTCCCTGTTCACGGGATTAGCGGAATTATCGGTACGTTGGCAGTTGGCGTGTTTGCTGTCACTGAAGTTGGCGCGAACAAGAAACTTGGCTTAATCGAGTCGGGGGATTGGTCGTTACTCGGCGTCCAAGCACTCGGTTTGCTCGTGCTGTGCGCTTTCGGCTTCATTGCCACTTTTATAGCGTTCAAACTGATCAATCTGATTACTTCCGTGCGTGTATCACGCGACGAGGAGTTAGTGGGACTTGACATCGGTACTCACGGTGTTCCTGCATACAGTCGCGAAGAAGGCTTTCTCGATTTAGACCAACTATCTTCGCCGCCCGAGAACTTAAACTCCAAAAAATAAAGCTTTGAGTCGGTCATACAAATAAAACTGCGGTTGTGCGCCCATGCGCATCGCCGCAGTTTTTTATTGAAAGTTCGGCCCTTAGTCGTTAATTAATTGCACCAAAGTTCAGCCGAGACAGCCCCGCAATTGAGCGTCTCGTCGTGCACCATGTAGTCCTGCGGGTCCGGACATTGCACCCCGCTCGGCCAGTGAAATGCCGACACTGTTGCAACGGATCGTTCAAGCGGTCGCCACACTTTGGCAGCATCTTTATACATCAGTGAGTTTGCCACAGCGAGCGTATGCCAACTGCCCCAAGGCGGCAACGTTTGACCATTATATTGTGCCGTCAGCGCCCCAAAAATAAAACGACAGTTGTCGAATCCGGTCTGTTCCGACCAACGGCGCGAAAACACATATTTACAATGGCCGTTCACCCAAAACTCCGTCTGCCCCGTTGCGTTGTTGAGCGTAAGTTTGATCGTCACTTGCTCGCCATTCTGAAATTCACCAAACGTGCCCCCGCCATTCCCCTCACCGCCAAGCGAGTTGACAAACCAGCGCCATCCTGGTCTGCCAACTGCTGTAGAGAGACCGCATTCGTACTGCCCCATTCCGCAATAAAAATTGATAAAATTGCCGCTGTCCGAGGTAAACTTCACTTTATCCGGCAAACGCACCCGCGCCTGCATGCCGCGACCTCGCGCCTTCACCTCAACCTTTGCCAGCTTTGCATATTCACTCATTTCATTCACCTCTGAATTAAGTATATGCTTCGACAGATAACAAAAAACACTTCCGTTGTCTCAACCCAAGGGCAAGCAACAGAAGTGTTATATCGATCATTAAAATCAGTCGGAATTAGTTAGCAGCCTCGACCGCAGCGAACATCGCCAAAATGTCAGCTTGGTTCGCTTGTTCCATCATTTCTTTCGCCGTTTCAATCTCGGCACGCAACATCCGAACTTGTTCCATTGGCTTTTTCACATAGTGAATATATTCGACAGCCAAGTGATGGTCCGGTTTTTTGCCACTAAAGAACTTGCGAATACCAGTAAAACTTTGGCTTGCGCGCTCTTCCGTGTGACGTTTCTTCTCATAACGACTGACGACGAGTTCGATTTCCGCGATTTGGCTTTCACGTTTTGCAATGAACAACTCCAAAAACAAGTGAACATCGGCTGTTTTCGCTGTTTTATTTCTCTCTTGTGAGATCGCCTTTACTACTGCTGTTTCCATGAAACATCACCTATCTTTTCATGTAATGATTTTTAACATTACATTCATTATACAGCATGGCAACCGTTTTGGAAATACTTTTGTCAAAAAAACTTACAAAGCATCGTTTAATCGTGCCATTTTTCGCTCATCCAACGTACCGTCACCGACACGAATCACTTGTACTTTCACGTTTTTCTTGCCCCATTGTTCATACACTTGCTCGACCGTCTCAAAATACAAGTCGATTTTCCGCCCTTTAATTGCAGAACCGGTATCAGCGACCACGCCATATCCATAATCCGGAATATACAAAATCGTACCGATAGGAAACACGCGAATGTCAGCGGCGATGGTCGAGTAGAGCGCGCGCCGCACCTTCACACCAGAATATGTAATCCCATACTGCGGATGCGACGGCTGTTTGCCGGTCGACTCGTATCCTGCCGTGTAGCCGGTGGCTGTCACCTCCATGTGACGCAACGGCTCTGTCTCAGGTCGTGATGGCACTTCCTTAGGATTTAATTGCTCTTTGACGAGCTTGAATTCTCGTTTCTCCATCGCTTCAACCAGTTGCAGCTTCGTCACTTGTGTCATTTGCGACCCGGCCTGCTCATTCATGAACCACCACAATAGTGGCAAGCCAAACAGCATCAGTAGCGAAACTTTTTTCATACTCATTAATCTCATAAAAAACTCCCCTTTCGTCAACAAGTTTGGTCGACAAAAGAAGAGTTTAAACGTGCAAATATAGAAGTATCGTTTGCTAATCTATTAAATGGCTTTCGTGCGAATCTCTTCGCTCAACGTCGCGAGCAGCGCATCGACCGATTTGACGCCGATATCACCGGCACCGCGTTTGCGGACCGCTAGCGAGTCAGACGCCGCCTCTTGATCACCGATGACGAACATGTACGGAATTTTCTCAAGCTGCGCCTCGCGGATTTTGTAACCGATTTTCTCATTGCGATCATCCAGTTCAACGCGAACACCAATCGCCTCCAACTGCGCCTTCACTTTCACCGCGTACTCCACGTGTGGCGCTGCGATCGGCAACAAGCGCGCTTGCACCGGCGACAGCCAAAGTGGGAACGCCCCCGCGAAATGCTCGGTCAAAATGCCGATAAAGCGGTCAATCGAACCGTACACTGCACGGTGAATGACGACCGGACGATGTTTCACATTATCTTCACCAACATAGTTCAAATCGAACTTCTCTGGCATTTGGAAATCGAGCTGAATCGTCGCACATTGCCAGCTACGTTTGAGCGCATCGGTAATGTGGAAGTCAATTTTCGGACCATAAAATGCGCCGTCACCTTCATTCACGCGGTATTGCACACCGAGTCCGTCGAGCACGTTCTGCAGCGCCGTCTCCGCCTGCGTCCACAATACCTCCGAGCCCATCGAATCTTCCGGACGCGTCGACAACTCAATGCGATAGTTGAAGCCGAAGACGCTATAGATGGTATCAATTAGTTGAATGACGTTGCGAATTTCATCCTCGATTTGATCGGGACGGACGAAGATATGTGCATCATCCTGGCAGAACGTACGCACTCGCATCATCCCGTTCAACGCACCCGACATCTCGTGGCGATGGACTTGCCCGAACTCAGCAATACGAATCGGCAAATCGCGATACGAATGGAGTGTGTTTTTATAGATTAACATATGCCCCGGACAGTTCATCGGCTTGAGCGCAAATTTCGTTTCATCAACATCGGTAAAATACATATTTTCATGATAGTGGTCCCAGTGACCGGACTGCTCCCAAAGGCGCTGGTTCATAATAAACGGCGTGCGCACTTCATCATATTCACGCTCGATCTGCAGACCGCGCGAATACGCCTCCAGCTCGTTGCGGATCAGCATCCCCTTCGGCAAATAAAACGGCATGCCCGGCGCTTCCCCGGAGAACATATACAACCCCAACTCTTTGCCGAGTTTGCGATGGTCGCGCTTTTTCGCCTCCTCCAAAATGTGCAGATGCTCATCCAGTTGCGCTTTCTTCGGAAACGCCGTGCCGTATACGCGCTGCAACATTTTGTTATTCGAATTGCCTCGCCAGTATGCACCCGCCACCGTCAGCAATTTGAACGCTTTAATGCGGCCGGTCGATGGCAAATGCGGACCGCGGCACAAGTCAAAAAACTCACCCTGCTCGTAAATCGTGATGACCGACTCCGCCGGCAAATCGCGAATCAGTTCCAACTTGTACTGGTCGCCAATTTCGCTAAACGTCGCCACCGCTTCCTCACGTGACACGACTTTGCGAACAATCGCCAAATTCTCTTGCGTAATGCGCTCCATTTCTTTTTCAATTGCGCCGAGATCGTCTGGCGTCAGCGGGCGCTCGATGTCGATATCATAGTAAAAACCATCTTCAATGACTGGTCCAATCCCCAACTGTACATTAGTATCCTTGAACACACGCTTGATCGCTTGTGCCATCAGATGGGCCGTACTGTGGCGATACACTTCGAGACCGTCTTTCGATTCCAAAGTAACGATTTCCACATCGGCATCGCCTTCCAAAACATAGGACAGATCAACGACCTTGCCGTCCACCTTACCTGCAATCGCATTTTTTTTCAAACTGCTGCTAATCGAACCAACGAACTCTTCAATCGTCGTCCCTTTTGCTACCTCACGGACCGCTCCGTCTGGCAATTTTACTTGCACACTCATCTCGTTCCCTCCAAAAATTGTTTAATCAATGACTCATTAAAACACAAAAACGCCCGCCCCAAAAAAGGGACGAGCGTCTCATCTCGTGGTTCCACCCTCATTCCGATTGCCAACCGACAATCGCTCATGATGCATCGGTATCGGGATGCGCCCGGTTGACTTACTAACGTGAAAAGTCACGCGTTCGGTACAACTACTACGAAGGGGTAAAGCCATTCATGTGCTGCCGAGAGATTCCAGCCTAGTCTCCCGTTCTCTGTCGCAGTCAGGCGAACACTCCATATCTTCGATCATCGCTTTGTGCTATGCGTTTATGCTTTCATTATAAGCACAGGATAATGCTCAGTCAACTAAGCAAATGAGCTACAATCAGCCTTTGTTGAACGTGTCTGTCAATACCGGCACGATCTGCGATTTGCGCGACACGACGCCCTTCAACACGGCACGGTTGTTCTCTAGTTTCGTATTGTACGCTGCTTCCACGAACGCTGCTTTGCTGCCGAGCGCAACGCCTACCGAATCGTTGTTCAAAATGTCAGTAACGACAAACAAGAACAAATCAAGCCCTTTGGCTGCGATGATTTCGTTCAGCGCCACCTCCAACTCGTCTTGACGCGCCAACACATCATTGACGTCAACGGCATTCACTTGCGCAATTTCTACTTTGGAAGCGCCCATCGAAAACTCTTTCGAATCCATCGAGATCAATTGCGAAATCGATTTGTCGAGCAAACTGGCACCCGCTTTGAGCATGTCCAAACCGTACGTTTCCAATTTGACGCCAGCGGTGTCCGCAAGTTCATGCGCCGCCGCAACATCTTCCGCCGTACAAGTTGGGGACTTAAGCAGCAACGTGTCGGAAATGATCGCCGAAAGCATCAAACCTGCCACTTGCTGACTGACCGCTATCCCTTTTTCTTTGTACATTTTCAACAAAATCGTCGCCGTACAACCGACCGGTTCGGCACGATAGTAGAGCGGACCGCTCGTTTCGAAGTTGGCGATACGATGATGATCGATAACCTCTGTCACGATTACGTCAGCGATATCGCTGACACTTTGTTGACGCTCGTTGTGGTCGACCAAGATGACCTTACTTGTCTCACTGGCAACCGTCTCAACCAAACGCGGCGCTTCCGCTTTGAACGTGTCAAGCACGAATTGCGTCTCGCTGCTAATCGAACCGAGGCGAACCGCCTCGACATTCGCGCCGCTTTTTGTCTTCAAATCTGCGTAGGCAAGCGCCGAGCAAATCGAATCTGTGTCCGGGTTTTTGTGTCCGAAAATCAATACTTTTTCCATCTGTCAAACTCCTATCAATATAAGATACGAACGAATAAACACCATCTATCATTATATCGAATTTATCTGCATTTTCAAGCGACGCGAATCCGCAGAAAGCTCGTGAAAATGCATGGTATGAAGTTTATTCCGTCGGATTGACAGGCTCTGTGACAATCGTCTTCTTCTCATCGACAATTAGCCACAGGCCATTGTTCGACTTGCGCAATGTCGTCACAACGTTATGCGTGACCGGTCGCGGCACTTCGCCAATCGTTTCTTCGCTGGCGGTTACAGTAACCGTCGTCACCGACTGCACGACCGCTTGACCTGGCTTCATTTCGGTGATTTCTAGCGCTTCGACCGTCTTGTCGAACGTCGCATTGAGTTGCAACAAAGAATCATAGAACGTGTACAATTCTTGATCCAGTTCAAAGTAACGGAGGAACGTATTGTCATACAAACTTTTGTAAGCTTGCACATTATAAGTCGTGTAATATTCCTTTGTTTTTTCCATCGTGCGCAAGATTTGTTCTGCCTGCGAACCGATAAAAATCGTACGCGTGAATGCGTTCCAGCTCACTTCCTGACCGGACGCCTCGGCAACAAACCGCAGCGGCACCATCGTCACAGCTTTGTTGATTTGTGGCGCCAAATTTAAACTCCGGAATTGACCGTTGACGGTAGCGAAGCGGTTGCCGATTTTCAGCACCACATTTAAGCCCGGCTTACTGCCAGTGATCGTTTTCGTAGTGGCATCGTATTGTATCTTCAAGCCAAGTTTCGTGAAAATCGGGCGGAACTCGACTAGCGTTGTACCACTCGCTTGGAACGGCGCAACGTTGAATGCTAGCCGCTCCTTGCCAATCAACACCTGTATGCTATACGCATTTTCCAAATCAACATGCACACCCGCACGACGCATCGTGAAAATGATTGGGTCGTTGCTTTTGTCGAGCGGATTGTTCGCCAAGTAAACGTGGGTGACGTTTTCCCAAGCTTCCGCCGGCGTTAAGTCTACAATTTCGTTGTCCGCGAGCTCGATATGTTTGCCCTCGAACAAGGCTAGCGGTCCAATGTCAGAAATCAGATTGTCACTCAATTGCAAACGTTGAAGCTTTGGCAATTTGTCGAAACAGCTCACACTATCGATCATATTGTCTGCAGCATTCAATAACGTCAATTCAGTCAAGCGCCCAACCGTCGGACAAAGCCCGCGAATCTGGTTGCCCGAGACGTCCAATTGCGTCAAATTGCGCATATTGGCAAGCGGTGAAATATCGCGAATCGCATTGTTACTGACGTTCAACGAGGTTAAGTTGGTGGCAAACTGCAAACCGCTCAACGAGCGTACATTTTCTCCAGACACGTTTAATTTCGTCAAAAATAACAGATCGACGCGCGTCACAGTTTCCGTCATCCCGAGTTCCTTCTTGATTGCGCGCTCCAACGCGGCATCAGGAATCGCCTTTGTCGAAGCATGTGCGGTGCTCAATGGCAATACGCTAATGACAAGCGTAAGCGCTAACATCCAAAGCGAAATTTTTTTCAGCAACATAATGGTACCTCCACTAATAAATGTAGTTAAGCTTTATTGATTATTTGTCGTTCTGCGCATTAGCAATACCAAAACAACTAACATGAGGCCGGCGATGATAAGTCGCGGCCAATTGTCAGACAGAAACAGTAAATCGTGACCGATGACTGTCTCCAAAGCAATTGACGGCATTTTACCGACGGCTGCTACGAACGCAAAATCGAGAAATTTCGCCTTCACCGTAGCTGCGGCAAACGTAATGAGCGGCGAGGGCATGAACGGCGTCATGAAGGCAATCAGTAACAACAGTGCACGGCGCCGACGACTAACGGTCTTCAAACGATCAATCCAACGCCATTGACGCGGGTTGAATGCCGGCTTGTTTCGCAAAAAATTCGTATTCTCTGCTTTGTTCAGCAAACTGCGATACACCCAATACGATACCGATGCACCGATGATTTCCGTGCAAAGTGAAATAAGAAAGCCTGGCCAAATACCGAACACGACCGCATTGGCAGCCGTCAAAAACACTGGCGGAATGACACCGATGATGCTGATCAGTACGCCGATCGTCACACTTGCAATTACGGCCCATATCCCGAATGAACGAAGCCATTCCGCGGTATCGGCGACTGAGAAAAACAAATCCATGTCATTTTTCCTCCTGCAGCTGTGCAATCTGTGATAAACTGAAACAAAGGAGTGGATGTGTGATGAGACTAACAAAATTCGATTGGATTTACTTTGGATTTTCGCTTTTTCTTGTCGTCGGGTACCCGGCACTGCTATTCCTACTCATGCCTGGAAAGGTTCCCTTCTACTTGATGTTACCGGTGTTGCTTGGAATCGGCTTAATCGTCGGCAGAGCGAATGCACTTTGGGTCGACATCGTTTCGCATAAAAGCGATCACACCAAAGACCTCGATTATCCCGATCCGACCATCGCCGATATGACTGGGATTCGCTACCGCGAAGAGCGCGAACATGTCCGTGAAGACTACAAATGAGCGGTGTCGGCAAATTATTTTCATAAAAATAGTTTGCTTGTTCGCTCGTCATTTGTCAATGTTGAAAATGAGCGATCTCATCGCAATTTCTCAAAGAAGAAAATGTAACATTCAGTTCGAAAGTTGCATTGAAACTCTTCGACGAAAACGGTTCACAACAAACGACCATTACTTTTGATATTCATAAAGACCAATGGACCAAAAAAGCCGCGACCATAACCGGTCACGGCTTCTTTTCATACTTATCCATGCACTGCAGAATAACCGGCAACACCATCGAAAGTGTATAAGTTTTCTGTCTTTATACAATCATAACCAGCGTTCGTCATTTGAGTATATAAATCAATGATTTGCCCATGGTTAATAGGTGATCCATCCGTCGTCAAAAATCTGCAACGCCAGTGATCGGTACAGAATGTTTCAGGGAATCCATCTGGGAACACTTTAACGCCGCGATTGGTAATCACTTTTAATCCGAGTTTGCTAGACGTGAACGTTTCGAGTACGCTGCCCAAATCTTTCGGAGCCCCGTCCTTCCAGTTGACGAATATGTCCACACCGACCAACTCTTTTTTCTGATCAATGGATGGCTTCGCCTCAACCTTCAAAGCCTGCGTCTCTTTATACTCAACTGCCGGCAGCGTTTGTGGCGTTTGTCCGAGACGGGCGATGACCGCTTGAGCAAACTCTTTCGTTCCGACCTTTTCTTTACTTGTACCTTCACGATAAATGTCATATGTGTGAATGCCGTCTTCCAACGTCTTCAACCAAGCATTATGAACCTTTGTCGCGACATCTGGTTGCCCGATATGCTGAAGCATCATCACCGCACCAAGAAGCAAACCGGACGGGTTAGCGAGGTTTTGTCCTGCACGGCGCGGTGCCGACCCATGTATCGCCTCAAACATCGCGCACTGTTCACCAATATTCGCGGATCCCGCCAAACCGACCGAACCAGAAATTTGTGCCGCCACGTCTGACAAAATATCACCGTATAAGTTCGGCATGACTATCACGTCGAATTGGGAAGGATTGTCGGCCAATTTCGCCGCTCCGATATCAACAATCCAATGTTCTTTTTCAATTTCTGGATATTCTACTCCAATCTCTTCAAACACCTTTGTGAACAAACCGTCCGTAAACTTCATAATGTTATCTTTGACGAAACATGTGACTTTTTTACGCCCGTTACTACGTGCATATTCAAATGCATAACGGACAATTTTTTCAGTGCCGGGGCGGCTCACCACTTTCAGACATTGATAAACGTCTTGTGTTTGCCGATGTTCGATACCAGCATACAAATCTTCTTCATTCTCACGGACAATCACCACGTTCATAAGCGGGTGTTTGGTTTCGACAAATGGTGCATACGACACTGCCGGACGCACATTCGCGTACAGTCCAAGCGCTTTACGGGTCGTTACATTCAGACTTTTAAATCCTCCGCCCTGCGGTGTCGTAATCGGTGCTTTTAAAAACACTTTCGTTCTGCGCAACGATTCCCACGCATCGGCTTCGATGCCGCTGCTCCCTCCGCGCAAATATACTTTTTCACCAATTTCAATCGTTTCGATCTCGAGTTGTGCACCTGCCGCATCAAAAATATCCAGTGTGGCCGTCATAATTTCTGGTCCGATACCGTCTCCGTATGCAACAGTAATTGGTGTTTTTACCATCCTTATCTCCCTCTTTCTCTTTTTTTAGTCAGTAACTGCGCCGCGCGATGCCGAGGAAACAAGTCTTGCATATTTATTCAAAATACCTCGCTTATACCTAAGAGGCGGTTCCGCCCACTGTTGTCTGCGTTCTGCAAATTGTTGCTCAGTTAAGGCTACAGACAGTTCTTGATTCTCACTGTCAATCGTGATGACATCACCGTCTTGAATGAGTGCAATCGGACCGCCTACTTGCGCTTCAGGTGAAATGTGTCCGACGACCAACCCGTGTGTTCCGCCCGAGAAACGACCGTCCGTAATGAGGCCGACGTCGGAACCCAATCCTTTGCCAATAATAATCGCTGTGATCGAGAGCATTTCCGACATCCCCGGTCCACCCTTAGGTCCGGCATAGCGGATGACGACAATATCCCCAGGTTTGATTTGGTCCTCGACAACCGCTTTCGTTGCCTCTTCTTCCGAATCAAACACCCGCGCCGGTCCGACCATTTTTGTAATCTTGAGGCCAGACATTTTGGCCACCGAACCATCTGGGGCGAGATTTCCTTTCAACACATAGAGCGGGCCTGTAGCACGCAGCGGTTGATCAAGCGGGCGGATGATTGTCTGACCTTCTTGCAAAGGTGGCTCGTCGGCCAAATTTTCAGCCAGCGTTCGACCGGTTACTGTCAAACAATCGCCATGCAGCAATCCTGCCTCGAGCAACAACTTCATCACACCCGTCACACCGCCTACTCTGTACAAATCTTCCATGACATATCGGCCGCTCGGTTTTAAATCGGCGATGTGCGGAACGCGTTTGCGAATCCGCTCGAAATCATCCAAACTTAGCGGCACATCGACAGCATGAGCGATTGCCAACAAATGCAGGAACGCATTGGTCGAGCCACCGAGCGCCATGATGACGGTAATCGCATTTTCGAACGCTTCTTTCGTCATGATCTGTTTCGGGTAAATCCCTTTTTCCAACAAACTCAACACGGCTTGCCCCGCCAACTGTGCATCTTCGACTTTTTTCGCAGATGTCGCCGGATTGGACGCACTGCCCGGCAAACTCATGCCTAACGCTTCAATCGCTGTCGCCATCGAATTCGCCGTGTACATCCCGCCGCACGATCCGGCACCTGGACACGCCGAACATTCAATCTCATGCAATTTTTGCCGATCAATTTGCCCTGCCGTATACTGACCGACTGCCTCAAACACCGAGACGATATCCAAATCTTTACCGTCTGAAGATTTGCCCGCAGAAATCGTTCCGCCATAAACAAACACTGCCGGCAAATTCATGCGGCCGATTGCAATCAGACAACCCGGCATGTTTTTATCACAGCCACCAATTGCTACCACGCCATCCAAACGTTCCGCACCGACGACCGTTTCAATCGAATCGGCAATAATTTCTCGGCTCGGCAGCGAGTAGCGCATGCCTTCATGCCCCATCGAAATGCCGTCCGAAACCGTAATCGTGTTAAAAATCATCGGTGCGCCACCTGCTTCGTGGGCACCTTTTTTTGCCGCCCTCGCCAACTCATCGATATGGATGTTGCACGGAGTCACCTCACTCCAAGTGCTCGCTATGCCGATCATCGGCTTTTTGAAATCCTCATCAGTAAATCCCACGGCACGCAACATCGCTCGATTCGGCGCACGATTCTCTCCCTCACTGATAACAATGCTGCGAATTCTTAAATCTTTATCCATTGAAACGCTCTCCTCTTCTAGGTTTTATTCCTCGATATCGATAAAGCCACTGCCTGCACAATAGTGACAAACCGTTATGTCTTGCGGTACCCGTTTTTCTCTAAAAGCTTCACTCTCAAGTTGTCTCATTTTCGCCGCATCCTCTTCCTTAATCACATGACCGTGACCACCACATACCCAACAATTCATCACGCTTCTCCCCCTCAATGTTTATCTATTTATGGCACTTACGGATTACACCAATCGCAAAATGCAGGCGATGCCGTTTGCCCCCCGTCCTTACGAACATGTTTCAGACGATGCGCACATGACGAACAGCCGTGAACCTCCGCCCACACTTGATTCGTCGGTCGGCCACACCAATCACACGGAGATCCTCGGACCAATTCCACCAATCCCCAGCCTGGACAACCGCAACGCTCACATAAATGGGCTAATCGATTGGCCAATCGCATCGCCGATTCGCCGATGACTTTTAATCGGGTCGGATTCATCATCGCTCGCATATCCGTTTGAATCAGCGCCATGCCATCCGCCGATTGTCCCGCACAATTCTTCACTGCTTCCTGTAGTTCTACTCGGTCTCCGATCCCTTTAAAAATCTTGTTTTGACCGCCACGCGCATTCGGCAACACAATCAACTTATGGGATGGAAACTGCACGCGGCGAAGATAGGATTCCAATTCTTCATCAAATTCAGTTACTCGCTTGAACCGAAGGTGTTCATAATTGGTATCATTCGTTCGCACTTGCTCCAATACCTCAATGCCTCGTTCCAAATCACGCCACAATATCATCTCCAAATGGAGCGGCGCAAACGGAATAAACGGATCCGGTCCGAAACTCGCCTCCGTACCAACACCCAGATTGCTATTCAACCGATTCATGCCCAATTCGACTTTTAATCGCAATGTCTCCAACATCGAGTGTTGCCGTTCGATCTCGCCGCTAAATGTTCCCAGTACATCCGTATCTACACTTTCTGGAACAATCAATGACACTCCGAGCGTGTCTTGAAAAATAGGGGCGATCACCTCTTGTTTGCCGTGTATTGTTGTCAGCACCGCTGTTTTATTGCGGTACGGATGGAATTCGTTCACCGTCGCTTCACCCCCTTAATAAATAAAACCGACACACGCTTGCAACAAAAATCGTTGCATACGAATGCCGGTTTATCTTCAACTGAACATCGTCCATTTAAAGATCTGCCTTCTCATCAATTCCATAAAAAAATCGATATAACGTGATTATCACTAATCAAGTATATCGATTTACTGTAATCCGGTTTTTGGTGAATCGACCGTCCCTCAATCTGACTTTGTGCAAATCAGCTTGCCGAACAGGTTATCATTCAAACTCCGTATCACGCGTCTATCATTGAATTTTTTTATTATGATAGCAAAATCACGTAACCAAGTCAAATTCGACTTGTGCCGGCCGGCGAATAAGCACTTCATCCAACAACCCGCAACGCGTGACACACCCTTGGTTCATCACAACAATGTAATCGGCCAACTGAACGCAATCGTTTTTATCATGCGTCACGAAAATGGTGGTTATCTTCGCGCGATCTAAAATGGCTTTCAATTCCGGGCGAATTTTCTCTTTCAAAGACTCATCCAAATTCGATAGTGGCTCATCCAGCAATAATAGTTTCGGCTTCAAAATGAGCGCACGAGCAATTGCGACCCGTTGTTGCTGACCGCCACTGAGTTCGTGCGGATATCGTTTGCAAAACGCGTGCAAATCGACCAAATCGAGCATTTCGTCCAACAATTCCTGCTTCTCCGCCTTACTCTTACCCTTCAAGCCAAACGTAATATTTTGAGATACCGTCATATGCGGAAACAATGCGTAATCTTGAAACACCATGCCGATGCCGCGATGCTCGGGGTAAACCATTTGTTTATCATCGACTAACACGCGCTGATCCATTTCAATGACACCAGATTCAGGCATCTCAAGCCCCGCTAACAGTCGCAAGACAGTGCTTTTGCCACTTCCACTCTCGCCCAAAATGCACACGCGCGCACCTTTTTCTACCGACAAATGAAAATTGTCGAGCAATTTGCGCTTCGAGCCCTCATAGCGAAAACAGACTTGTTTCATCGAAATATACATTAGGCATTCCCCCGATTGGTCAAACGATTCAATAATAGAATGGAAACGAAGCAAAGACTGATGATAAGCAAGGCAGAAATCGCAGCTTCGTGAATCATCTCATCACTCGCGTATTCAAACGTTTTCGTTGCTAACGTATGGTAATTAAAAGGTCGCAAAATTAAAGTCAACGGCAATTCCTTCATGATGTCGATAAATACCAAAATGAATGCGGCGACAACGGCCGGTTTAATTAACGGCAAATCAATCTTGAAAAACGTTTGCGTCATTCCATACCCTATTGTACGGCCTGCTTCGGTGTACTTTTTCCCCAACTTTTCAAAACCTGTCTCAATTGAATTATAGCCGATGGCAAGAAATCGCACAAAATAAGCAAACACGAGCATTAAAATGGTGCCGCTCAGAAATACGCCCGCCAACTGTCTCTCCACTGCAACAAATAACGTAATCACACCGATTGCGACGACGCTTCCTGGAATAGAATAGGCGAGCGACATCATTCTCGCAAATAACGAAGACCAAAAGCCGCTGCGTGAGCGATTGAAATTTGCCACAATAATGGCTGCAATCACAATCGGAACCGCTGCGACCACCGTAGTCACGAATGAATTTGCGACCGCCCCTGCAAGCACGGTTGCATCCAATCGATCAAACGACAGATACGCCCAGTGAAGCAACTGCAACACTGGAATCAAGAAACTGAAGGCGAATACGGTCAGGCAAAAGGAAAAGGCAATCCATTTCTTAGCACCTGTCAAGGCAATCCGCTTCAAGGGTTTCGCTTTCGTAGTCGATGGCGCATACTTTCTTCGCCCCCGCAACCACTTTTCCAACAATAAGATGCACATCACAAACAGCATCATCACACCCGAAAGTTTCAACGCTGCGTCCACATCTGCTATACCAAACCAAACCGTGAAAATACTGACCGAAAACGTCTCGATGCCGAAATATTTGACAACGCCATAATCGCTCAGCACTTCTAACGCCACAAGGCTTCCTCCGCCCACAATGGCAACGCGGGCGAGCGGAATGACGACTCGAAAAAAGATTTCAAAACTTCCTTTGCCGAGCATTCTCGCACTCTCAATCATCGCCGCCGACTGCTTTTCGAGATACGAAGCGGTGATCAAATAAACGTATGGAAACAAACATAAAGCAAATATAAAAATGGCGCCTCTCATATTCATGATGTCGAATAGTTGTTGACTGACCTGGATGTCGAAGTGGTTTCTAAGAAACGTCTGAATGACCCCAGTATAATTCAGCAGACCATTATAAGTGTAGGCCGCGATATACGGCGGAATGGCCAACGGCAACATGAGCAGAAATTTGAGAGCCGTGCGAAACGGAAACTCATAGGCAGCAATGAGCCAGGCAAGCGACACACCGATTACGGTAGCCAAAATGGCACTCGTCAAGACGAGAATCGTCGAATTCAAAATATAGTCCGTCAATAAGTACTTGGTAATGTGGGTCCAGTTTTCACTGGCGGGAGTAATCAATCCGCTCAATATAAACATGGACGGGAAAAGCACCATCAACATGATGATGGTGCTGCCGATTCCCCAACCGTTGCGAAAAAACTGAAACTTCCTTGAATGGTTCAATCTTATTCCCCCATACTATTTCCAGCCAACCTCATTTAACAATATTACAGCACGAGCGTTATTTTCACCTAATTTGCTCAAATTCACATCTTGTCTCTTGAACTCTCCCCAAGACTTCAGCAACTCAGCCGGCTCGACCGCTTCATTTGCAGGATACTCGTAGTTGGAATCCGCGAGCAATTTTTGCGCATCAACTTCGCTCAAGTATTCAAGCAACTTGATTGCATTTTCTTCGTTTTTTGCATGTTTTGTGACACCCGCACCGCTTACATTGACGTGCGTACCAGTTGTCTGCTGATTCGGGAAAAATACGCCTACTTTTTTCGCTACTTCCACCTCTTCAGGATTTGCGGAATTCAACATCAAACCAATATAGTACGTATTCATGATTGCGATATCACCCGTACCTGCGGCAACTGCCGTCGCCTGATCGCGATCGTTCCCTTTTGGTTCACGCGCCATGTTGTCTACGAGCCCTTCCGCCCATTTTTTCGTGTCCGCTTCACCCTTCAATTCGAGAAACGAAGCAACGAGCGATTGGTTATATATGTTGGACGATGGTCTGACAAGCACTTTCCCTTTCCACTTCGGATTCGCCAAATCCTCGTACGTCGACAAATCTTTCGGATTTACACGATCCTTAGAGTAAACAAGCACCCTTGCTCGGACAGTCAAGCCAAACCATTCGTTATCGACATCTCTTAAGTTTGCGGGAATGTTTTTCGTCAGCTTGTCACTGGTGACCGGCGACAGCATCCCTTTACTTTTTGCAAGACCAAGTCGGCCAGCATCCGTAGTGTATAGTAAGTCCGCTTGCGTATTCTCACCTTCGCGAATCAAGCGTTCCAAAATTTCATCTGATTTCGCACTGACCACATTGACATTAATGCCCGTTTCTTTCGTGAACGCGTCAAAAATCTTTTGATCCGCTTCATAATGGCGATCCGTGTAAAGATTCACGGACTGTGCTTCCTTCGTTTTGTCCGCACCTTGATCGGCAGTTTTCTCCTCGGACGTGCATCCAACTACTAATAAAATCGACAATAACAACGATAATGCTGCGAGAACTCGCAAAACATTTTGATTCATAATTAATCCTCCTCATTTTTATCACGATTACAATGATAATGAGAATCGTTATCATTGTCAAGCAATTTTGTAATCTTCTCAATGACGTGCACTACTTTTTCCCTATCAAATTCCCTATCAAACAAAAAAATCCGAACACCAATTTGATTTTGGTGCTCGGATTCCTAGTATTCCATTCATGTGCCGGTTCAGCAAACAATCTTACTGAACCGGACGATTTTAAATCAAGCAAACTTACTCTTTATCGGTTTTTAATCGTTTTGTTCTGTGGTCACGCGATGCCTCTTGAATCTCATAATATGCCCAGTGTGACAACGGAACATCCTTCCAAGACTTTAATTTCAACTGAGTAAGAGGTCCTCTTGCGAACAAACGATTCATGACGATTACAACTTCCGCACGTGTCATTGTTTGAGTTGTAAAAATACGCGGAGTTCCCGTCATTCTTTGGTCCTTCAAAAACTTCTTGACTTCAGTCAAATGGAAGTTACTACGACATTTGTTGCAAACAACCGATTGGTAAGGGCCGTGTGCCTTTTGCATAACCGCAATATACTTCAAAACAATTGATTTCATTTCACTACGTTTAACCAGCGCGTTTGGCCTAAAAGTACCATCGGCAAATCCGGTCATCAAACCATAATTTATGACTGCCTGAATGTTGGAATAATACCATTCCGATTTCTTTAGATCAGAATACTTTATCGCAGTCTTCTTCATCGGAGGTTTTTTCGACTGTTGATTAATCAATCTGTTCAAGAACGTTGCTAAAGCAGCGCGTGTGACACTTTGATTAGGTCCGAATAAATCTCCTTTAAGGCCTGAAATGTATGAATTATGAATCAAAATTTCCGGAGTATAGACAATCAACTTCTGCGTTACACTTACTTTCGTTCCTGCATCCGTTGTTGACATGACTCTAATGTTACAAACGCCTACTTTCAGCGGATTAGCAACAAACACAGTCCACTTACCATTGACAATTTTTGACGATAACATTTGTCCGCAAACATTGACAGTAATCAACTTGCCATCACGAATGTTAGTAGTACCAACAATCTTAGGTTTAAGTGTCTCTGTAGAGGTTTCTGTGCCACCAACCAATTTAATAATCGGCTTAACATTTTCAATAATGATTGTTTGAGTGTCACTAAACTTTCTACCTTCATTGTCTGTAATCGTTGCTCTAACAACATATATTCCGTCTTTCATTGCTTTGGCTAAAGTAGCTGACCATTTGCCAGCTGTTACTTTGGCAGTGAGCGTTTGATTACTAATCGTAATCTTCACGATGGTACCATCTGGTGCAACAGCCTGACCACTAATCTTAGGTTTGGAAACTTTCGTAATTACCTTTTCGCCACCTGATATGACAACTGAAATGCGGTTGACCTTCCACTTCGCGTAGAGCGTCAGGTCGCCCGTCACCGGTGCGTCCATGTCGTACGGCATTGTCAAGTCAGCGTCCGCGTACCAACCGGCAAACGTGTAGCCTGCTTTCTTCGGTGTCAGCGGATTAATTACTGTACCTTCATACTCAACGGATTGCTCATCAACTGCGCTGCCGCCGTCGGTCTCAAAGTTGACGACGAAGTAGATAATCTCCCACTTCGCATAGAGCGTGAGTTCTTCCGTGACCGGTGAATTCATATCATACGGCATTGTGAAATCCGCATCCGCATACCAGCCGGCAAACGTGTACCCTACCTTCTCCAAATCTGTCGGTTCACTTATAATCCCCTCATACTCGATGACTTGTTCATCAACAGCAGTACCACCATCCATCTCAAACGTAACAGTGTAGAAGTTAATCTCCCACTGAGCATAGAGCGTCAGGTCTCCCGTTACAGGCGTACCTATGTCGTACGGAATCGTGAGATCCGCATCCGCATACCAGCCGGCAAACGTGTAGCCCACTTTCTCAGGCTCTGCAGGTTCGCTTACTGTTGCATCGTACTCAACGGATTGCTCATCAATTGCAGTACCACCATCGGTCTCGAAGCTTACCGTGTAGCTGTTGATCTTCCACTTCGCGTAGAGCGTCAGGTCTCCCGTTACAGGCGTACCCATGTCATACGGAATCGTCAGGTCTGCATCCGCATACCAGCCGGCAAACGTGTAGCCCACTTTCTCAGGCTCTGTCGGTTCAGTTACGGAACTGTCGTACTCAACGGATTGCTCGTCAACTGCGCTGCCGCCGTCTGTTTCAAACGTGACAGTATAGCTGTTGATCGTCCAC
>CANHCR010000004.1 GCA_947459205.1 Caryophanales bacterium
ATCGATTATGTTTTCCGTTACTCCACGCGCCGGCATCGTAGTCTGGTTGCGTGATTACAAGCGCGCAAAAGCGCTTGAACAGCATGGCATCATCCATTATGTTTCACGAAAAATGCGTTATGCAGTCTTGTATGTGAACGAATCACAAGTGGAGGAAACCATCCGCAAAGTTGTCAAACTTCCTTATGTAAAAACGGCTGAACGCTCGTTCCGTCATGAACTCCGCACCGACTATAGCGGCAACAAGATTGCAGAACAATCACAAGTTTAAGGTGGTGTAACGTTTGGCACTCACGTTCCATCAGTTGCACATTTTTTATACTGTCGCTGAAAAAGGCAGTTTTTCTGTGGCTGCACAGGCGCTACATATGACGCAACCAGCCGTCACGATGCAGGTGCAGGCTTTAGAAGAATTTTTCGGAACGAAATTATTCGTGCGCTCACCGCGCAAAGTGGAGTTGACCGATTCCGGCATTGCGCTCTTGCCATATGCAAAAGAAAGTTTGCAATTTATGCAACGCGCGGTAACGGGCATGTCAGCATATATGGAAAACTTGAAGGGACAATTGGCGTTCGGCGCAAGTTTGACGATTGGCGAGTACGTCTTGCCGCGATTTCTAGGGATGTTCAGTAAGCAACATCCAGACATTACGATTCAGTTGCGGGTGGTCAACACGTCGCAACTCGTGGAAGGGTTGCTCAATCATCAAATCGGATTTGCGTTGGTCGAAGCGCCGGTCCATCATCCGGATATCGTCACTGAGCCTGTGTTGCATGATGAACTGGTATTAATCTATCCGCCAGGTCATGAACTTGCACAATTGCCACGCATCACTTTAGAGGATGTACTCCAACATCCATTTATTTTGCGTGAAAAAGGGTCGGGCACTCGCCAAGTCATCGAGGAGCGCCTGCAGCTAGCAGGGGTAGATGCTGAACGTTTGCGGGTGACAATGGAACTAGCTAGTACCGGCGCCATCAAATCGGGCGTACAAGCTGGACTTGGCATTTCGATCATTTCGAGATCGACAATTGATCATGAACTTGCACTCGGATTACTGACGACACGAGAAATTGCGGGCTGCAAAATTGATCGTCATTTTTATTCTGCAGTCCATCGGTCGGCGCTACTTCCGCTCGCGGCCCAAACATTTCTGCATTTTTTACGACAATAACATTTAATCTAACAACAAGGGATCTAACGAAGTAGGAGGCTGCAACTTGAAAATTCGTAAAGCAATTATTCCTGCTGCAGGGATGGGGACGCGCTTTTTGCCAGCCACGAAAGCACAACCGAAAGAAATGTTGCCCATCGTTGATAAGCCGTCGATTCAGTACATCATCGAAGAGGCAGTCGCATCTGGCATCGAAGATGTCATCATCGTCACTGGCAAAAACAAACGAGCGATTGAGGATCATTTTGACCGCTCTCCTGAACTCGAAGCGTTCCTCGAAAGTCAGCATAAACTCGATTATTTGGATGAGATTTTGAAGATTTCCAATTTGATAGATATTCATTACATAAGACAAAAACAAGCGTTGGGTTTGGGACATGCCATTTACTGTGCGCGCAAGTTTATCGGCAATGAGCCGTTTGCTGTCTTGCTCGGCGATGACATTGTCCGTGCGGAACCGCCTGCATTAAAGGAAATGATGAGCTTGTATGAGGCGTACCAAACATCTGTAGTGGCGGTTCAACAAGTGCCTTGGGATGACGTCCATAAATATGGAATTGTACATAGCGACGTCGACCACTCAGTTATTGATTTGATCGAAAAACCGAAGCGCGAGCAAGCGCCTAGCAACATGGCGATTATCGGTAGATACATTATCGAACCGCAAATTTTCGAATATTTGGAGCGTGTACAACCGGGGTCTAAGGGTGAAATTCAATTGACCGATGCGCTTCGAGAAATGAACCGACAAAAACGGATGGTTGCATATCCGATACGCGGCAAACGTTATGATACCGGAGACAAGTTTGGCTATATGCAAGCGTCGATCGAATTTGCTTTGGCGCGAGCGGATTTGCACGATCCGCTCAAACGCTACATACTTCAATTGGCAGAAACACTTAAACATACGAATGAGGGAGAGTAAGAAATGAGTATTTGGAGAATTTTTGTCGTCAGTTTATTATCACCGAAGCAGATTGCCGATTTTGTTGGCGAAAAGAAGCGAAAATTGTTGGCCTTTTTGTCATTTTTGATTTTAATTTGTCTGATTCCTTCATTTATCTCTACATCCGTGGTCATCAATACAACGGTAGACAACTTCCAAACGTTCATGAAGAGCAAAGATGTGCCTGAATTTCAATTGAAAAATAACGTGCTTACCTCTGATGCGACGGAACCTTTGGTGAAACAATTTGATGGTGGTGTGTTTATCTTCGACACAACAGGCGCTTTCAACGAAGAGAAAGTAGCGGCAGAAAAAGCCGATCTGGCGATTTTGAAAGACCGTATCATCATGTACGACGGCACAAGAGAGCAACAAGTCAAGTATCAGGACCTTGGCGGTTTTGAATTTTCGAAAAGTATGCTGCTTGAATGGGTTGATTTGTTCGCCAATTTGACTTGGTTGCTGATCATCGGTGCGATTTTCTTTGTTTATTTGTTCGAATTTTTCAAAATCCTGTTTATTTCATTCATCATGGCACTGATTGGACTGGCGCTTAACGCATCGCTGCAGACGAAACTCCCGTTCGGCAGACTTTGGGTGATTGCCGGATTCAGTTTGACCATTCCTACGGTCGTCAGTTGGGTGCTGGATGCGTTCACCATCAATCTTCCATTTTCAGGTATGCTCTACGTTGCCGCATGTTCTGTGATTCTATTCTTTGTGTTGCGTGAAGTTTCTTATCGACCAACCAAAGGAGAACCTGAAAGTAATGAATTGACGAACTGACCGTCAGGCGTAACATAAACCGTCTTTTGTTGCTCGTAAATCACATATCCCGGTTTGGCGCCGCTCGGTTTATGCACGTGGCGAATCAATGTATAATCAACCGGAACTTGACTTGAGGCTCGCGCCTGGCTGTAGTATGCAGCTAAATGTGCAGCCTCTTTTAATGTTTGTTCGCTGAACTGTTTGCCATGAATGACTACATGAGAACCAGGGATGTCTTTCGTGTGCAACCAAGTATCGTGGTTGTCCGCTAATTTGCATGTCAAAAAGTCATTTTGACGATTGTTTTTGCCGACCCATATGGTGATTCCTTCGCTCGAACGACATGACAAAATGTTCGGTTTTTCGTCCTTTTTCTGCTTTTTTCGATGTTTGCTACGCTGACGATTGCGCAGGTATCCTTGTTCGATTAACTCCTCACGAATGTCATCGATTTCTGCCCAGTCGATCTGCTCCAGTTGATGATGGAGCCGGTTTAAATAGTCGATTTCTGCAACACAATGGGCAATCTGCGCTGCGACTGCGACCGCGCTATTTTTAAGTTTCGTGTATTTGCGAAAATATTTTTGTGCATTCTCTGCAGGCGTCAGCATCGGATCGAGTTCAATCTCAATGAGTGCTTGCTGTTCATCGTAATAGTTCAACACGTGGGCGGTGGCATCACCGCGCTTCACGGTATGGAGCGATGCAGTCAACAATTCGCCGCGAATGCGATAATCATCCGCTTGATCAGAATCGCGCAACGTTTCGTTCAGTTTGATCAGTTTGCTGTCGTTTTTTTGGCGCTCGTTTTGCACAAAACGAATGAGATCAGCGCATTTTTGGCGCAACGCATCGCGCTCAGCCCGCTCGCCGTAAAAGTAGTCGATCGCTTCAGACATCGATGTAAACGTTCGCTCGCTCGCAAAATAGGAAGGCATCGACATGCTGTGGATAAACGATTTTGGCGACTCGTAAACAGCGGGTGTCCATGTTTTCGCTATCAATGCCTGCTTCAAATGATGAAGTTGTTCGATTGTTCGTTCGCTACTCGTCTCATCAGTTACGACGCCAGCGAGCAGTGGGCTGAATCCTAAAAAATGTTGAAGAATATTGCGGCTTGTGACGTCTTCGCTCAGCACACTACGCCATTCCGACTCGTTGCTTTCAAGCAGGTTCAACTTGTCCTGAATCGGCGGCGGCGTATAACTGAAGCCTGGCATAATTACGCGATAACTACTGAGAGACGGAGTGACATGGTGCAATCCGTCAATAATGATCTCGCGGTCTGGATCAAACAAAATAACGTTGCTATGTCTGCCCATCCATTCGACGATGACCCGTTTGCGCCGCAAATCGCCGAGTTCATCATAATGTTTGACATCAATATGAATGATCCGTTCTAATGAAACCTGCGCTATCGACTCGACGACGCCACCTTCTAAATGTTTGCGCATCAGCATGCAGAACATCGGCGGTTCGACAGGATTCGTGAAATGTCGAGCAGTGATGTGGACTCGCGCATAGACGGGGTGCGCGGACAAGATGAACTTTATATTTTTTCCATTGTGACGTAACTGCCACACTAATTCGTGTTCATTCGGTTGGTGAATTTTGCTGATTTTCGCACCTGCGATCGATTGCAACTCGTCAACCAGCGCATACATAGCGATTCCATCCATACGTTTCATCCTTTCGACAACGGAGTGTCAGTGATAGCGACCGCGGGTCAAGCATATATTGACCGTGAACAGTCATGACTAACACCGAAGGGGCGAATATTATGCAACATTGGCATACATACAGTGTAGCAGAAGTTCTCAGCAAGACACAAAGCGACGCACATCGCGGATTGAGTGAACAGCAAGCAAGTGAAATTCGCCTGCAAACAGGAAGCAACGAACTGCGAGAAGCAAAACAGAAGTCACTGCTCGCAATGTTCATCGATCAGTATAAAGACTTTATGGTGCTCGTCTTGCTCGTTGCGACCGTCGTTTCGGCGATGCTCGGCGAACATATCGATGCGCTCACAATCGCTGCCATCATGTTGCTCAACGGAATTCTCGGTGTGCTTCAAGAATATCGCGCTGAAAAATCGTTGGCGGCGCTCAAAAAAATGTCTGCGCCTCAAGCAAAGGTGCTACGCGATGCGACCCGCTCGACGGTACCAGCATCGGCATTGGTGCCAGGCGACGTCATCTACTTAGAAGCAGGCGACCGTGTCCCAGCTGATGCACGTTGGATTGAAGGGTATGATGTGCACGTCGATGAATCGCCGCTTACCGGTGAATCGAATGCTGTCCGCAAACAACTTGACCCCATTCAAGAGTCGAACTTATCGGTTGGCGATCGTAAAAATATGGCGTTCATGGGCACGATGTTGACGCGCGGCAGTGGGCGAGCGGTGGTCGTTGAAACAGGAATGAATACGGAGATGGGACATATTGCAACGCTTATCCAATCGGCCGCTACACAAGAAACACCGCTTCAACAAAAACTCGCACAACTCGGAAAAATCTTAATTTTTATTGCATTGGCACTGACGGTCATCGTCGTCATGGCCGGCGTTGTCCATGGTCAACCTGTATATCAAATGATATTGGCCGGTGTAAGTCTTGCAGTAGCGGCGATTCCTGAGGGGTTGCCTGCGATTGTCACCGTGGCGCTCGCATTAGGTGTACAGCGGATGATTCGGCGAAAAGCGATTGTGCGCAAATTACCATCGGTTGAAACGCTAGGTAGTGCGACTGTCATCTGTTCCGACAAAACTGGCACGCTTACGCAAAATCGGATGACGGTGATGAAAACGTGGCAACTTGGCATGGCGGATAAAATGGCGACAATCGCCAAACACTGCAACAATGCCATCGCTGACGAACAACGTGAAGAAGGGGATGCGACCGAACTCGCATTGTTACATTGGAGCAAAACCGCACCCGCTGCATCTCATAACATTACTCGTGTAGCGGAAATTCCGTTTGATAGCGAACGCAAAAAAATGTCGGTCGTCGTCAAAATCGAAGATGCGAAACAACCGCACCATGAGTTGTTTTGCAAAGGCGCACCAGAATTATTGCTCGATTGTTGCACTCATTATTGTGCTGCAGATGCGGTTCGTCCGCTGAGTAGCGCAGTCAGACAACAGGTGATGAATGCCAACGAGTCGCTGGCCGGCGAAGCATTGCGAGTGCTCGGCGTTGCCTATCGGCCATTGGATCATCAATATGGTGCGACTAGTACGACTTCATTAAATCCAGATATTTTGGAACAGCAACTCGTATTTGTCGGACTCATCGGCATGATTGACCCGCCACGTGCCGAGGCGAAACCAGCTATCGAAACGTGCGCGCAAGCGGGCATCCGAACCATCATGATTACCGGCGATCATCGCACGACTGCCGAAGCGATTGCGAGTCAACTCGGACTGATGAAAAAACAAGACCTTTCGATGACAGGTGCGCAATTGGAGCAACTGTCCGATCGCGAACTCGAGTCGGCGGTAGATAAGGTGGCCGTATTCGCGCGCGTCGCTCCCGAGCACAAAATGCGCATCGTCAAGGCGCTGCAAAAACGTGGACACATCGTTGCGATGACTGGTGACGGGGTGAACGATGCGCCTGCGATCAAAGCCGCCGATATTGGAATCGCGATGGGGAAGAGCGGTACCGATGTCGCAAAAGAAGCGTCGTCACTTGTGCTATCCAATGACAACTTTTCGACAATTGTTGCCGCCATCGAAGAGGGACGCAACATTTACGATAACATCCGCAAGTTTATCCGCTACTTGCTGGCGTCAAACGTCGGCGAGATGATGACGATGATGTTGGCGATGTTGATGGGGATGCCGATGCCGCTCGTGCCGATTCAAATTTTGTGGGTGAATTTAGTGACGGACGGTTTGCCAGCGATGGCACTTGGCGTCGATCAAGCGGAGGAAGATCTGATGCGTCGCGCCCCGCGCCCGCCGCGCGAAAACGTATTTGCTCGCCGCCTTGGCTGGAAAATCATTAGTCGCGGGGTCGCAATCGGTGTTTGCACGCTCGCAGCCTTTGCATTGACTTATCAAGCGACACAACATTTGCCACAGGCGCAAACCGTCGCCTTCGCCACACTCGTGATGGCACAATTGATCCACGTGTTCGATTGCCGCAGTTCGCGCTCTATTTTTCACCGCAACCTTCTCGAAAACAAGTATTTGGTGGTCGCTGTGTTTAGTTCCGTGGCGCTACTAATCGGCGTCATTTACATCGACTTCATGCAACCGATTTTTCATACTGTCAATTTGAGTGTGCGCGATTGGATGCTCGTGCTTGTGATGGCCGCTTTGCCGACGTTGATTTTCGGTGCAGGCAGTCTGTTTGGTAAACGAAGCACGCAAGTGTTGCGCTAATGCTTGCTAAGTGTTGCGTTGAGCGGTGCTTGGCATTAAACTATTAGTATTGTATTGGTCATCAAATAGAGAAGGGTGCAATCATGAAATTTACGAAAATGCATGGCTTGGGTAATGATTTTGTCGTCGTTTATGGAGAACAACAATTACCGCAAGGTGTCGACCAACTGGCGATTCAACTTTGCGATCGCAATTTTGGCATCGGAGCAGATGGACTTGTTTATATTTTGCCGTCGCAACGTGCTGACTTTATGATGAGAATCATCAATTCTGACGGATCCGAGGCGGAACAATGCGGCAATGCGATACGTTGTGTCGCCAAATATGTCTATGATCATCAGCACACTTCGAACGAGGACATTTCCATTGAAACGATCGGTGCGGGTGTGCAAAACGTTCAGTTGAAAGTTGAACATGGTAAAGTGCAGACGGTGCGCGTCGATATGGGGCGTCCGATTTTGAATGGTTTAGATATTCCGACAACAATCGACAGTGAACGGGTGCTAAAGCATCCGGTTTCTGTGAATGGACAAGCATTTGAGTTTACGGCTGTTTCGATGGGCAATCCGCATTGTGTTATTTATGTTGATGATGCGCCGACGATCGATTTGGCGAAGTGGGGGGCGCCGCTTGAGGTACATGCGTTGTTCCCGCGCAAAATCAATGTTGAGTTTGCTACTGTACGTTCACGTTCGCATGTTGATATGCGTGTATGGGAGCGCGGTGCGGGGCCGACTTTGGCGTGCGGCACGGGGGCGTGTGCGACGGCAGTTAGTTCTTATCTGAATGGCTACACTGAGCGCGCGGTGACGGTTTCGCTTAAGGGTGGAGATTTGTTCATCGAGTGGGATGAAGCGGATGATCGTGTCTACATGAGCGGTCCGGCGGCCGAAGTGTTTAGCGGCGAACTGATTTAACTGATGGATCTGATTTAGTGCGGGAGGGCTGAATGTGCCTGTGAAAAAGCAATTGCGCGACATCATACAAGAAAAAATACTCGTCGGCGACGGTGCGATGGGCACTTATTTATATCAAACGGGCTTTCCGTCGGGCATCTCATACGAAGAATTGAATCTCTCGCAACCGGATGTCATCGCCAACGTGCATCGCGCTTATTATGAGGCGGGTGCGCGTATCATCGAAACGAATACGTTTGCTGCCAATCGGCAAAAGTTGAGTGCTTATGGTTTGGCGGAGCAAGTGGTGGAGATTAACCGAACTGGCGTGGAACTTGCGAAGCGTGCGGTTGGTGCGGATGCATACGTTGTCGGAGCGATTGGTTCGACGCATGGTGCACGCGGTGACTCGAAGCAAAACAAGCAATTGAGTGAAGCTCTTCGTGAACATATCGAAATTTTGGCGGCGACGGAGATCGACGGTTTTCTATTTGAAAGTTTCTCGCATTTTTACGAACTTTTACAGGCGGTGAAAATGGCGCGCAGCATTTCTGAGAAAACGATCATTTGTCAGTTTGCGCTTGACCATGACGAACATACGCAGGACGGGGTTCACTTAAACGAAGCTTTTGCGACGTTGCACGAGGCAGGCGCTGATTTGGTCGGCCTGAACTGCCGGAGCGGACCAGTCGGCATTTTGCGTGCGCTAGAAAAAATCGCGCAACGCACGAATTTGCCTTTCTCCGTTTTCCCGAATGCCGGATTTCCTGACTATGTTGACGGTCGTTACGTTTACAACGCGACACCTGCCTATTTTGCAGAGAAAACAGAATCATTCATTCATTTAGGTACCAGGATTATTGGTGGTTGCTGCGGTACAACACCGGAACACATTCGCGCGATTGCTGAGTCAGTGCAGGGACTTTCGGTGCCGAGTTGGGAGGCAGTGAGCGATAAGCGAGCACAAACGGTGGATATTATCGTCAATGAGGCGGACAAGCAAGTGCCGAACGAGCCCGTACATACTGAACCGTCGATTGTTGACTTTGTGAAATCAAGACATACGATTATCGTCGAATTGGACCCGCCGCGAGACTTGGACGTTTCCCGTTTCATGCGCGGCGCCGAAGCGTTGCAGGCGGCAGGTGTCGATGCATTAACGATGGCGGACAATTCACTGGCGATGACACGCATGAGCAATTTGGCAGTCGGACAACTGGTCAAACAACAATATGGCGTCAGACCATTGCTTCATGTTACGTGCCGCGATCGCAATCTGATTGGCACGCAGTCGCACTTAATGGGCTTGCATGCGCTCGGCATCAATCACGTACTTGCGGTGACTGGTGATCCCGCCAAATTCGGCGACTTGCCAGGTTCAAAAAACGTCTACGAGTTGACTTCTTTCGAAGTGATTCGCCTGATCAAACAGTTGAACGACGGTTATGCATTCTCCGGCAAACAAATGAAGCAAAAAGCGAATTTTGTGATCGGTGCCGCATTCAATCCGAACGTTCGCCATCTCGAAAAAGCAGTGGAGCGTTTAGAACGGAAAGTCGCTTGTGGTGCCGATTATGTGATGACGCAGCCGATTTATGACGCGCGACTGATTGAGCGGTTACACGATTTAACGAAACATTTGTCAATTCCAATTTTTATCGGTGTGATGCCTCTCGCGAATGGCAGAAACGCCGAATATTTGCACAATGAAGTGCCTGGCATTGAATTGTCCGATGAAGTGCGTAAACGGATGGCCGGTCTTGAAGGGGAAGAAGGCAGGCGTGTCGGCACGGAAATTGCAAAAGAGTTGCTTGATGTCACGATTCAGCATTTTAACGGTATTTATTTGATCACGCCGTTTTTGCACTTCGATATGTCCGTACAATTGACGAATTACGTGCGCAGTCAGACTGACTCGCTGACAATATAACTTGTACGAATGCGATAAATTCGGTATGATGATAACACCACTTGTTAACGGTGCGTAGTTTGTAGGAGGCTTTTATATGGCGATTAAATTAATTAATATCGGTTTCGGTAACATCGTATCGGCTAACCGCATCATTTCGATTGTCAGTCCGGAATCAGCGCCAATTAAGCGCATCATTCAGGAAGCGCGTGACCGGCACATGTTGATAGACGCGACGTACGGCAGACGCACAAGAGCGGTCATCATTACAGATAGCGACCATGTGATTTTGTCAGCGGTTCAGCCAGAAACTGTCGCCCATCGATTAAGTAACAAGGATGACGACCATGACGAATAACACGTTTTCGAATGATGCTGAACGCGGACTGTTGCTTGTTTTGTCGGGACCCTCGGGTGTCGGCAAAGGAACTGTTTGTAGCGCACTCCGTAAAAAGATGGAAAAACTGGTGTACTCGGTCTCTGCTACCACTCGTCAACCGCGAACAGGTGAGGTAGAAGGCGTCAATTACTTTTTCAAATCGAAAGAGCAATTTCAAGAAATGATTGCCACCAACAAATTATTGGAGTGGGCAGAATACGCCGGCAATTTTTATGGCACGCCGCTGCAATTCGTGGAAGACACTTTGGCCGATGGGCGCGATGTCATTCTTGAGATTGAAGTGCAAGGCGCGATGCAAGTAAAAAAACAATTCCCGCAAGGTGTGTTTTTGTTTTTGATGCCTCCGTCACTAGAAGAGTTACGCAATCGCATCGTCAACCGCGGAACAGAGGATGATGAAACGATTCGCCGGCGGATGAAGTTAGCTGGCGATGAGATCAAGTTGCTTGAAGAATACGATTACGCGGTAGTCAACGATCAAGTCGAGGTTGCCTGTGAAAAAATCCAATCGATCATCACGGCTGAACATTTGCGTAAAGATCGGATATTGTCGAAAATAAAAAAATGGATGAATGAGGTGAATGTATCATGTTAAATCCATCGATTGACGTCTTATTGCAACACGTGGACAGCAAGTATTCGCTGGTAGTTGGTGCTGCAAAGCGCGCGCGTGAGCTTGGTAAAGAAGAGGAATCGCCACTTATTAAGAGAGTGAAATCGCACAAACCCGTCGGGATTGCACTCGAAGAAATTCATGCCGGCAAAATTTTGATTTCGCCACAGCAAGACGAATAAATCATAAGACAACCGCAAGGTTGTTCTTTTTTTATGAAAGATGGCCGTTATTTATGGAATCTTAGCCCGAAGTCGGAGGTGAATGGTTTTGCAAGGAAAAACGATACTGCTCGGCGTCACCGGAGGTATAGCCGTTTACAAAGCGGCGGCGCTTGCCAGTCGCTTGACGCAAGCGGGTGCTGATGTGCATGTGCTGATGTCAGTGAACGCGACGAAATTTGTGACGCCCCTGACTTTTCAAGCGCTCACGCGAAATCGTGTATATATGGATACGTTCGCCGAGGATAACCCCTCGGTTATTAGCCATATTGATTTGGCTGACCGTGCCGACTTGTTTTTGGTTGTACCGGCTACAGCGAACGTGCTTGGCAAAATGGCAAATGGCATCGCCGATGATATGTTGCTCACGACGTGGCTTGCGTGTACAGCGCCGACGATGATTGCGCCGGCAATGAACGGTCATATGCTCGAGCAAGCGGTCGTTCAGCACAATATCGCTACGTTGACAGCACGCGGCGTGCAGTTCATCGATTCGGGCGTCGGACAATTGGCGTGCGGCTATGTTGGGCGTGGTAGACTTGCGGAACCTGAAGAAATATTCAATGCGGTCGATCACTGGTTTCGCAGGCAGACGCGTTTCAAAGGTGTGAAAATGTTGATTACAGCAGGCGGCACACGTGAGGCGATTGATCCTGTACGCTACATCGGCAACCGTTCCTCCGGTAAGATGGGGCATTCGTTAGCGTTGGTCGCTGCTCGACTCGGTGCTGACGTCGAGTTAGTTACGACCGCCGAACCACCAATTCATCCGCGCATCAAAGTCACAAGTGTCGAGACTGCTTTGCAAATGCGTGATGCAGTGCTTGAACGCTCTGAAATCGCAGATGTAATCATCATGTGTGCGGCAATCGCAGATTATCGGGCGGCAACTGTACATGAACAGAAACGAAAAAAAGAGGGCGATAGTTGGACCATCGAGCTTGTTAAAAATCCTGATATTTTGAGCGAACTGGGCGCGGCGGGTTTGTCTGCCTATTTGGTCGGATTCGCTGCTGAAACGGAGCGTTTGCACGAGCATGCGCTAGCCAAACTGCAACGCAAACAATGTCACATGTTGATTGCTAACGATGTCAGCCAAGCGGATGTAGGCTTTTCTTCCGACTCCAATCAAGTGTCCGTGTTCACAAGAAACGGACTCCTATTCGAATCGTCAGTTACAACAAAAATGCAACTGGCAGAACAATTGCTCGATTTGATTGCAGATGAAAAAGGAATGGACGCATGAATCGATACGCACAAGTGATTGTTGATGTACCCGCTCGACAAACGAATCGCGCATTCACCTATGAATTGCCGCAACATCTGCAAGCAGTTGCGAAAATCGGCAGTCGTGTCTCTGTGCCCTTTGCCGGCCGACTTCTGCAAGGGATTATCATCGATTTTACAGATTACAGTGAGATTGATGCGGCAAAATTGAAAGCAATTAAAGATGTGCCAGATGTCCAACCTGCACTTACGGAAGAATTGGTGACACTCTCCAAATGGCTCAGTGACCGCTATTTTTGTCCGCGCATCGCATCGTTATATGCCATGTTGCCAAAAGCGCTCAAGGCCCGTTACGAACAACTGCTTGCGGTCAACGAACAAGAACTTGATGCGCAAATGTTCGTCGATGGCGATGAGCAGCGAGTGATGGATTGGATTCGCAAACGCAAACAACCAACGATGAGCAACTTGCTGTTACAGATTCCTGATGCTTTGGAAATTTTGAATCAGTTGATCCAACGGGGCATTGTCACCGATCGTCAGCATCTATCCGATCGTCAGCAAACACGTAACGTTCGCTATGTTCTGCGGACTTGTGATGCGCAAACGTGCCGCGCAGCATGGGAGCAAACACGAAGCAATGCTATACAATTACGAAAATTGCTAGCCTATTGTGCGGATGACGACTGGAGCGATCAACCGCTGCAACAACTATGTGAGCATTTACAAATTCAACAAACGACAGTGAAAACGCTTGTGCAACGCGGGATATTGAAAATCGAGGAGCGAGAACGATATCGCAACCCGTTCGCACATCGTCATTTCCCAGCAACGCAACCGTTGCCGCTTAATCCTGAACAGCAAGTCGCATTTGATGGCATGGCTGCACACTTGCAAGCCAAGCGGCACCGCACTTGTCTGCTAAAAGGGGTGACCGGCAGCGGCAAAACGGAAGTGTATTTGCAGTTGATCCAGGTCTGTTTGGATGAAGGACGTGACGCAATCGTACTTGTGCCGGAAATTGCGCTCACGCCGCAGATGGTAGAACGATTCAAAAGTCGCTTCGGAGACTTGGTGGCCGTTTTGCACAGCCGGCTTTCCGATGGTGAACGATACGATGAGTGGCGAAAAATTCGCCGCGGTCAAGTGAAAGTGGCGGTGGGGGCGCGTTCAGCTGTATTTGCACCGTTTGCCAACCTTGGCCTTGTTGTCATCGACGAGGAGCACGAGTCGTCATACAAACAAGAGGAAAGTCCGAAATATGTGACGCGTGATGTTGCTCGTCAACGCTGTTCGATGAACAATGCACTGCTATTGCTCGGCTCAGCAACGCCGTCGCTTGAAAGTTACGCATCGGCAATCAATGGAACAGATGAATTGTACGAGTTGCGCGTGCGGGCTCGCAGCAATCCATTGCCAGATGTGCAAATTGTCGATATGCGCGAAGAACAACGGAACGGCAATCGTTCGCTATTTAGCGTGGCTCTGCAGGAGGCTGTGCAAGACCGCATCCAACGCCGCGAACAAATCATTTTGCTGCTCAATCGACGCGGTTACTCGACGTTCGTGATTTGCCGTGAGTGTGGACATGTGTGCCAATGCCCGCACTGTGAAATCGCCTTGACCTATCATCAAAAGGGTCATGCGATGCATTGTCATTATTGCGATTACCGCCAACAAGTTCCAGGCCAATGTCCGGCTTGCGGCAGTGGCAATATCCGCTTTTACGGTACAGGCACACAAAAAATTGAGGCAGAGTTGCTGCAACTGTTCCCTGGCATTCGCGTCATTCGGATGGACGTCGATACGACCAGCAAAAAAGGCAGTCATGAACGTTTGCTACAGTCATTCGCTGCAGGCGAGGCAGATGTGCTTCTTGGCACGCAAATGATCAGTAAGGGGCTCGACTTCGCCAATGTGACGCTGGCCGGTGTGATTACCGCCGATACGATATTGAACATGCCGGACTTCCGTGCGGCCGAAAAGACCTTTCAACTGCTGACGCAGCTTGCAGGACGAGCGGGACGTGCGGAAAAAACAGGCGAAGTCGTTATTCAAACGTATAACCCCGAACATTACAGCATCATCCAAGCTGGCACGCATAACTACGATGGATTCGTCGATCGTGAATTGAAGTATCGCCAATCCTTGTCCTATCCGCCATTTTGTCGACTGCTATTGTTCACATTGTCGCACGAGAACGAAGGCTTGCTCATGCGCGCATCAGACGCACTCGCTCAATATTTGCGAACGGTCGGCGCTGAGATCTCTACACATTCGTCGTTTCAAGTATTGGGACCCGTCAAAGCGCCAATCGCCAAATTGAAGGATAGATATCGTTATCATTGCATGGTAAAATATAGTGGTGATTTGTCATTAAAAGAATTGATGCATCGTATAGCGAAACAGATGGAAAGTTGGATACAATCAGAAAAAGTGACGGTTAGTGTCGATTTTGACCCGCAAAATATGATGTAAAACAAGTTAACAGGAGGTAAGCAGCGATGGCGTTGCGCATTATTGTCAAAGATCCCGATCCGGTGTTGCGCGAGGTGGCGAACCCCGTTTCGAAAATTACCCCGAATATTCATAAATTACTGACCGACATGGCGGATACGATGTACGATGCCGACGGTGTCGGATTGGCTGCACCGCAAATCGGAATTTCTAAACGTGTGATTGTCGTTGATGTCGGCGATGAGCACGGACTTGTAGAAATGATCAACCCCGAAATCGTCGAAAAAGAAGGCGAACAAGTCGGTGCGGAGGGGTGTTTGAGTATCCCGAACCTGAACGGTGAAGTGAAGCGTGCTTTCAAAGTGCGCGTGAAGGCGCTCGATCGCGAAGGGAATCCGTTCGAATTGGTCGGTGAAGAATTGATGGCGCGCGCCCTGCAACATGAAATCGATCATTTGAATGGCATCCTTTTCACTGATTTGGCCACGAATCTATACGATCCGAACGCACGTCGTCGAAACGAGGGACCGCGTCGATGAACATTGTGTTTATGGGCACGCCAGCATTTGCGGTGCCTTGTTTGGAGGCTTTGCTCCAAGCCGGTTATACAGTCAGAGGTGTGGTCAGTCAACCCGACCGTCCTAAGGGGCGCAAACGCGAACTGACGCCGCCGCCGGTCAAGGTAGCCGCAGAAGCGCATGGCATTCCCGTATATCAGCCAGAGTCATTGAAAATACCGGAAGCGCTCGAACCGATTTGTGCATGGCAACCCGAGTTAATCGTCACGGCTGCATATGGTCAAATTTTACCCGAGGCGTTATTGAATATGCCGAAATATCGCTGTATCAATGTGCATGCATCACTGCTCCCCAAATACCGCGGCGGCGCACCGATTCAACATGCGATCATGGACGGTGAAACGTTCAGCGGCGTAACCATTATGTACATGGAGCGCGGACTCGATACGGGTGATATGTTGGCGCAGACGAAACTCGAAATAACGGCGACTGACGATAACGGTACGATGCACGATAAGTTAAGTGCCGCTGGCGCACGGTTGTTAGTTGAAATGTTGCCTGCTTTTTTACGGGGCGAATTGATTGCCGAACCACAGGACGCTTCGCTCGCAACGTTCGCAAGGAACATTCAAAGAGAAGATGAACGCATTGACTGGTCGCAAACAACATTACAGATTTGCAACCAAGTGCGCGGATTGCACCCTTGGCCAATAGCATTTACGATGTGCGATGGCGAATTATATAAAATTTATAAAGTCGAGGCCTTAGATAAGTTGTCGCCGCTTCATGAGGGAATGGCTGCTGGAACGATCATTGGCTGTGATGCTACAGGAATCGTCGTGCGCTCGGGAGACGGGGCGGTGCGGATTACCATAATTCAGCCGGCTGGAAAAAAAGCCATGCCTGCAGCCGATTATGTTCGCGGCAAACACTTGCAAGCAGGTACAATATTCGAGTAAAAGCGAAGAAAGGGGGATGCGGATGAAGACGCGTGAACTTGCGTTAGATGCTTTGGTAAAAATCGAACAGCAAGGGGCTTATAGTAACTTGTTGTTGCGCCAAATGTTGGACAAACAAGCGCTCGATTCGCGTGATGCTGCGTTGCTCACGGAAATCGTATACGGTACGGTGCAAAGGCAGTTGACGATCGATCATGTCTTGAACACATTGATAGAACGTGGCATTTCTTCATTCTCCCCTTGGTTACGTGCTTGCTTGCGTCTCAGTTTGTATCAGATGCTATTTCTCGACCGTGTGCCAGATCATGCAATCGTCAACACGGCAGTTCAAATTGCCAAAAAACGCGGTCATCTTGGTATAGCGAAACTGGTGAATGGTGTGCTGCGTAATGCGATTCGCAGGAAGTCAGAATGGTTGAACGGCTCGATTCACAAAAACGCCGCTGAGCGCATCAGTCACCTTTACTCTTATCCGCTGTGGTTGGTCGCTATGTGGTTAGCGCAATACGGCGAATCGGTAACGGAACAGATCTGCGCGGCGCAATTGCGACCTGCGAAAACGAGTGTGCGTGTCAACCAAATGAAAACAAATCGTGATGCGATGCTTAAGCAAATGCAAGATCGCTCGTTACACGCCACGGCTTCATGCTTGTCAAATGATGGAATCGTCATCGAACGCGCGGGCAACCTTGCGGATAGTGATTGGTTTCGCAACGGATGGTGCACGATTCAGGATGAGAGTTCGATGATGGTTGCAGAAGCGCTCGATGCCTCCCAAAGCATGAAAGTCCTTGACTGCTGTGCAGCGCCAGGCGGGAAAACGACGCATATCGCCGAAAAAATGAAGGATAAGGGTGCAGTCGTCGCTGTCGATGTCCATCCACACAAGAAAAACTTGATCGCCGATCAAACGAAACGTTTGCGACTATCGAGTGTTGAGACAGTTACGGCCGATGCAACGAAACTTCGCGATCGCTTCAAAGATCAAACGTTTGACCGGATATTGCTCGATGCTCCGTGTTCAGGGTTTGGTGTGATTCGGCGCAAACCAGATTTGAAATGGCGAAAAACGGAAGCGGATCTTCAAGCCATCGTCAAACTTCAGCAAACGTTGCTCGAGTCCGTTGCGCCATTGTTGAAAAGTGGCGGCATTCTGGTTTATAGCACTTGCACATTGAACCGCGCTGAAAACGAGCAAGTCATCGCTAATTTTTTGCGCAAGCATCCGCACTTCCTCGCGAGTCCTGATTTTCCGAGCAGCTTTCCCGAAGCGCTCCGTAACAATGTTGATAAAACGCTCGGATGCATTAAAATATTACCGCACGAATATGACAGTGATGGTTTTTTTATTGCTCGTTTACGAAGAATATAGTGACAGAGCGTATTTTCCGCTTCTGTGTTAATATTGTGTTAATATATAGAGATAATCAAGAGATAAACATACGACAGGTGAGCGAATGAAACCACTAATTTATGACCTAACATTTGCAAAATTACAAGATTGGCTGGAGTCGCAAGGCGAAGCCAAATTTCGCGCGGAACAAATTTTTCAGTGGGTGTATGTGAAGCGCGTGCATTCGTTTGCTGACATGCTGAATTTGTCGAAGTCACTGCGCGAGAAGTTGGAGCAGTCGTTTCATTTTTCCGCGTTAACAGAGATTACTAGACAAAATTCGAGCGACGGGACAATCAAATTTTTGTTCAAGGTGCATGATGGTCACGCGATTGAGACCGTCATTATGAAACACAACTACGGTCATAGCGTATGTGTTACCACGCAAGTCGGCTGTCGTATCGGTTGCACTTTTTGCGCTTCGACGCTCGGAGGTCTGAAGCGTGATCTGACGGCTGGTGAGATTACGGCACAAGTCGTGATGGCACAAAAGGCGCTGGATGAAACAGATAGCCGCGTGAGCAGTATTGTCGTGATGGGGATTGGCGAACCGTTTGAAAACTTTGATGCAACGATGGATTTTATGTTGACTGTCAATCATGATAAGGGGCTTCGAATTGGACAACGCCATATTACGGTCTCGACGAGCGGGATAGTGCCTAACATTTATCGCTTTGCCGACTATGACACACAAATCAATTTGGCGATTTCCATCCATGCACCTAATGATGAACTGCGTTCGAAATTGATGCCGGTCAATCGCCGCTTTCCATTTATAGATTTACTTGAAGCGTGCAAATATTACATTGCCCGCACAGGTCGCAGAATCACTTTTGAATACGCATTGATTAATAAAGTGAATGATCGTCCGGAACACGCCAAAGAGTTGGGCGAGTTACTAAAGGGGATGCTCTGTCACGTCAACTTGATTCCGGTTAACTATGTGCCGGAGCGAAACTATGAGCGTACTTCGCGCAATGACATTTTTGCATTTAAGCGCATTTTGGATGAGGCGCAAGTGAACACGACGATTCGTCGCGAACATGGAAGCGATATTGCCGCTGCCTGCGGGCAACTTCGTGCGCAACATATGGAAACGCAAAAGGGGGCGGGCAAATGATCGCGGTCGGTCTCACGGACATCGGTAAAATTCGTCAAATGAATGAAGACAGTTACTCCGTTCATACGTATGATGATGGACGCGCATTTGCGATTGTTGCTGACGGTATGGGCGGTCATCGCGCGGGTGATATTGCCAGCACGATGGCGATTGACGTTGTTCACGAACGATTGTTGGCGAAACTTAACGAAGCGCACGCAGATGTACGTGAAAGTTTGTACGAAGCGGTCGAATCTGCGAACGATCGAATTTACGATTATTCTTTGAAGCACTCATCGATGATTGGGATGGGCACGACGATCGTTGTTGCAGTGATTGTCGACGAACATTTATATGTCGCACACGTAGGCGATAGCCGCTTGTATTTGATTCGCGAAGGACAGATTGTCGCTGTCACAAGCGATCATTCGCATGTTCAAAATCTCGTCAACCAAGGCATTATAACGGCTGAAGAAGCACGGTTTCATCCGAAGCGGAATATCATCTTGCGTGCGCTCGGAACCGATTCGTTCGTCGAGATTGAAGTGAACCAATTCGCATGGAATCGCGGCGATTGCGCTCTGCTTTGTAGCGATGGACTGAGCAACATGTTGAGTGATCCGCGCCTTGTGGAAATCGTCTCACAAGCGTTGCCTGCTGAAGAACTCGTTCAGCAGTTGGTTGCAGAGGCAAACGAGGCGGGCGGCGATGATAACATTACCGCGGTGCTCATGTTTCATGCAAATGAGAAAGGGAGTGAGGAATCGTGATAGGCAAACAATTGGATGGCCGATATGAAATTCTTTCGCAAATCGGCGGTGGCGGCATGGCGCTCGTTTTCAAGGCGCAAGATCTGCTTTTAAACCGTCACGTAGCGATTAAAATATTGCGCAAACAGTACATACACGATCAGGAATTTGTGCGTCGTTTTCAACGTGAGGCTCAATCTGCCGCGTCGATTTCGCACCCGAATATTGTTAGCATTTACGATGTTGGCTTTCAAAATGATATTCATTACATCGTCATGGAGTACGTCGATGGACAAAATTTAAATGAATGGATCAGCGAACATGCGCCGTTGCAAGTGGACGAAGCGGTCCGCATCGCCGAACAGATTGGCGAAGCTTTAGAACATGCACACCAAAACCAAATCGTTCATCGCGATATTAAGCCGCACAACATCTTGCTCGGCAAAAACGGACGTATTAAGGTGACCGATTTCGGTATCGCTAGAGCGGCTACATCTTCAACGATTACACAAACCGGTTCGGTCGTCGGCTCCGTACATTACTTTTCGCCAGAACACGCCAAAGGGATTCATGTTTCTGAACAGTCCGACCTATATTCGCTCGGTATTGTGATCTACCAAATGGTGACGGGGAAACTGCCGTTCACTGGTGAGAGCCCCATTAGTGTGGCGCTCATGCACCTCCAACAACCGTTTGTTGAACCACGCGTGCTGAACCCGCTCATCCCGCAATCATTGGAGAATATCATCCTAAGGTTGCTTCGCAAAAATCCGGCGGAACGACATGATCGCGCCAGCGATTTGATTGCCGATTTAAGTTCATGTCTATCCGCAGAACGAATTCACGAGTCAAAATTGCTATTTGTCGACAACGATCATGATTTCGATGAGACGCGCGTCATTCCAGCTATTAAGGACGATATTCGCTTCGGTCCCGGCGGTGAGATCATTCATACCCCGCCCAAGCGACCGTATATTAAGAAGCCGCGCGATGAATCCGATGCACCGTTGGAGCCAGTCGGCGAATTTAGCAGCGATTTGCAGGAAGAAGAAAAGAAATGGGTGCGTCCAGCCATTTGGGGCGGTGTGTTGGCCGCTTGTTTTCTATTGATGTGGTTAGGGTTTGAACTCGTGCGCGGACTGTTTATCGTTGATGAAGTGCGTGTGCCCATCGTCGAAAAATTATTTGTCGAAGATGCAGAAACCAAACTTCGCGACGTCGGTCTTGTGCCGAAAAGAGTGACGATTTTCGATCCCGATGTGGACAAAGATGTGGTCGTTCGACAAGAACCGCGCGACATGAACGTAAAGGTAAAATCGCAAATTACGCTTTATGTAAGCAGAGGCGCTGAAATGCTCTCGATGGCTAGTTATATTGGAAAGTCACTTGACGAGACGAAGGCCAATTTGAAGGTGCTTGGATTTACGGATGAGCAGATTGTCATTGAGAATGAAGAAAACGAAGCACCCGCAGGGACTGTCATTAACCAAAATCCGATTGCCAACGAAGAATTTAAAGTCGAAAAATCAGTCGTAAAACTAACGGTAAGCAGCGGCAAAAAGACGTTCCAAATGCCGAATTTACTCGGTATCAGTCAGGCGGAGGCTGTTTCCATTATCACCAAAAACAAATTGAAATTGGCTGAAAATGGTGTGGTGCTGCAACCAAGTTTCAAGTATGAAAAAGGTGTCGTATTTGAACAAAAACCATTCCAACCGGACGAAATTGTCGCTGAAGGGAACGAGTTAACGATATATGTAAGCAGCGGTTATCCAGCCGATGCTCGCGTCGAAGTGATCGATTTGACGGTCGAGCCTTCAGGTGAAAATGTCGCTACAGAAATCAAAATCATCTATTCCGATGCGCGCGGTGACAACATCGAATGGGGCACAAGAAGCATCACACAAACGACTACTTATCCAGTCAAAGTCGTCTTGTCTCCTGATAAAAATGGCTTGATTGAAATTTATCGCGACGGACAACTGGTCGATTATCGCAATGTCAATTATGCAAATTAAAGCAGGAGACGTTTATGGCGAATGGAATCATCGTTAAAGCGCTTAGCGGGTTTTATTATGTGAAAAGCGAGCAATCCGAGATTGTCGAATGCAGAGCCCGCGGACAATTTAAGTTGAAAGGCATCAGCCCATTAGTCGGCGATCATGTATCCTTTGAATATGGAGCGAATGGCAGCGGCTATGTGCTAGAGGTCCATGAACGAAAAAATGAACTTGTCAGACCGCCGATTGCCAACGTAGATCAAGTGTTGCTTGTCTTTTCTGCTAGAGAACCGAATCCGAATCAACAGTTGCTTGATAAGTTTTTGGTCCATACCGCACAAGCAGACCTGACTACGCACATCATTTTTAGCAAATGCGACTTGCTAGCAAGTGAAGACGATGATGCGCGTCAAGAGTGGGAACAACTCAAGCGAACGTACACGGAAATCGGATATCAAGTGTTCGAGACAGCGCGCGACGATGACGAATCATTAGAGCGGATCCGGGCGTTATTTGAAGGTAAAATTAGCGTGTTGGCTGGTCAATCGGGTGTCGGCAAATCCAGTCTGCTTAACCGTATATCGCCTGACTTACAACTGCAAACACAGGAAATCAGCCAAAAACTTGGCCGCGGCAAACATACGACCAGACATGTAGAATTGCATCCGTTTGGTGATGATGGATACATTGCGGATACCCCGGGGTTCAGTCAACTTGATTTTTTTGGATTGAGCGTCGATCAATTGGCGGAGCACTTTTTCGAAATGGCGGAACTTCAGGATGGATGTAAATTTCGCGGATGTTCACATTTGCACGAACCTTCATGTGCGGTACGCGATGCGCTTGATGCTGGACGAATCGCACCCTCGCGATATGAAAGTTATAAACATTTTTATAACGAAATCAAAGAAATGAAGAGGAGGTACTAATCGATGATTCGAATCGCACCCTCGATACTGTCTGCTGATTTTGCCCGTTTAGGAGAAGAGATTGACGACGTCGCTCAGGCAGGAGCAGACTGGATCCACGTCGATGTGATGGATGGTCAGTTCGTACCGAACATCACGATTGGTCCGCTCGTCGTAGATGCGCTGCGCAAGACTACACAGCTGACGCTCGACGTCCACTTGATGATTGCTGATCCTGACCGCTATATAGATGCTTTCTGTCAAGCTGGCAGTGATATTTTGACGGTTCATTATGAAGCATGCACACATTTACACCGTACCGTGCATAGTATAAAAGAGCGCGGTGTGAAAGCCGGTGTAGCGATAAATCCAGCTACGCCACTGCAAGCGATTGAACCGATTCTTGCTGATATTGATCTTTTGCTCATCATGACCGTCAATCCTGGTTTCGGCGGACAATCTTTTATCCCTTCTACGCTCGATAAAATTCGCGCGGCATCTGCTTGGCGGCAAGCGCACCATTCCGGACTGCACATTGAAGTTGATGGCGGCATTAACGAGCAGACTGCGTCAGAGGTGATTGCTGCCGGCGCTGATGTGCTGGTTGCAGGGCATGCCGTCTTTAGACAGCCCAATCGCGCGAATGCGATCAGTCGGTTACGCTCGGCAAGTCAATAAAGCTGCAAAAACTCGTGAGGAGTGATGTTCATGAAATTTTACACGTTCAAATTGCCGAAGTTTTTTGGTGGCATCGTCAAAGCTTTTATCGCCTCGATGGATAAAAACAAGCAGCAGTAATCGTCTTTACATCGTCAAACATAAAACCGCAACAAAAAAAGCACCCTAAGGTGCTTTTTTTGTATACGTTCGAAATTGAACTACACTCGAGTAACTTTACCCGATTTGAGTGCGCGCGTGCTGACGTAAACGCGTTTCGGTTTGCCATCTACAAGAATGCGTACACGTTGTACGTTTACTCCCCAAGTACGACGAGTTTTGTTGTTCGCATGAGAAACATGGTTACCTGAACTTTTGGATTTACCAGTAATAAAACATCTGCGTGCCATTATTCCGCACCTCCTCTGCATATTGCCGTGTTACACACAATTCATATCATAGCATACACGCACTCACATTAACAAGCATTTTTTCACAATATCGTGTAAAATAAAAGAGTGTATTCGTAAAACGTTTTCATTTAAACGGAGAGGGGATAGTAGATTGACAATCGAACGGATGGACGGCGCTCTTTTTAGACAGTTGATCGCTGTCGGTGGCGCCCATTTGCAAGCGCAGATTGAGGCCATCAATGCGCTCAATGTGTTTCCCGTTCCTGACGGCGACACAGGGACGAACATGAATTTGACCTGGCAGGCGGCAGTTACGGAAATGAACAAAAGCAATGCCGTTGAACTTGGAGCCATCGGACAAGTCGTCTCGCGTGGTTTGATGATCGGTGCACGCGGGAATTCAGGCGTCATCCTGTCGCAATTGTTCCGCGGATTTTGCAAGTACATCGAGAAAATGCAGACGATGACTACGGTTGATATGGCGGCAGCGATGCAGTATGGCGTCGATATGGCCTATCGAGTCATTCAACGCCCGACTGAAGGTACGATTTTGACGGTTGCAAGAGAATCGGCACGGTTTGCCTTGGCGCACGCCAACGAAATCTCTAGTTTCCCTGAATTCATGCAGGCAGTCATAGAAAAAGCGCGTGAAACGCTCAACAAAACACCGGATATGTTGCCCGTGCTCAAACAGGCGGGTGTCGTCGATGCGGGCGGTAAAGGCTTGCTGGTTGTCTACGAAGGGATGTTGCGTGCATTGAACGGTGATACATCCTTGGCGATTGATTACGAAACGACCGCTGTCAATGTACAGCCTGCTATGCACGAGATGGCACAAGTTCATTTTTCAAGCGGCGACATTGAGTACGGCTATTGTACAGAGTTTATGATTCGCCTCTCCGCAGATAAGTTGAAAGCGTGTCCGTTTGATGAACAAAACTTCCGCAACGCATTGGAGCCATTCGGCGATTCGTTGCTTGTCGTTGCTGATGAGTCGCTCGTAAAAGTACATATCCATGCGGAGTGGCCGGGTCACGTACTGAATGAGGCCGCGAAATACGGCGAATTGGAGCGCATCAAAATCGACAACATGCGTCTTCAGCATGAAGAAATCGTCAGTACGTCGACAGCCGTTCAGAAACCGTATGGAGTGATAGCAGTTGCGGCGGGTGACGGCATGGCTCAATTGTTCAAAAGTCTCGGCGCAGATCAAGTCATATCCGGCGGTCAGTCGATGAATCCGAGTGCCGAGCAATTTTTGACTGCCTGCGACCGCTTACAGGCCGAGACGATTTTCATCTTGCCGAACAATTCGAATGTGATTATGGCGGCGCGCCAGGCTGCGGAGATGAGCACTCGCAAGGTGATTGTCTTGCCGAGCAAATCGATGCAACAGGGGGTCGCCGCTCTCGTCGCTTTTCAAGCCGAACAATCAGCGGAACATAACGAACAAAACATGTTGGCGACATTTGATCAGGTGCAAAGTGGGGCGCTGACGATTGCTGTGCGCGACACCGATCTGGATGGACTGACCATCAAAACGAATGATTTTATCGGACTGCATAACAATCGTTTAGTCGTCGCACATGAAGACGCACATCAGGCGGCACTCGCTTTGGTGGAAAAGATGATTAGTGACGAGCACTTTATGCTGACCGTGTACAGCGGCGAGGATGCGTCACCTCAATTTGTGCAAACACTGCTCGATACGCTCACGCAAACGTATGGCGACCTTGAGATCGAACATTATCTAGGCGGACAACCTGTTTATCAACTTTTACTAGCCGCTGAGTAAAAAAAAGGAGAATATATCAATGAAAATAAAAATTGTAACGGACAGTACATCGGATTTGTCTAAAGAAATTGCTGCGCAATACGGAATTGAAGTCGTGCCACTAAAGGTGATGTTCGGCGAGCAGACGTATCTTGACGGTGTAGATATCGACATCGAAACGTTTTATCACAAACTTGCGAATTCCGGTGTGTTTCCGACCACTTCACAACCTGCACCGTTCGAGTTTGAGGAAGTGTATCGCAGATTGCTAGCTGACGAAGAAGTGCATATCATTTCTTTACATGTGTCGGCAAAATTAAGCGGCACGGCGCAGGCGGCGGAAATCGCGAAGACGATGCTCAGTGATGATCAGGCGAGCCGCGTGACTGTTGTTGACAGCAAGTCCGTTGTTTATGCTTTGGGGCGTATTGCGATTGAACTCGCAAAAAAGGCTGCTGTTGGGGCAACGGTTGAGCAATGTCTGGAACTTTTCAAAACGCTTCGCGCTTCGGTGCGCTTGTATTTTGTTGTAGATACACTTGAGTTTCTGCAACGCGGTGGGCGGATTGGCAAAGCGTCTGCGTTCATTGGCTCATTATTGAACATTAAACCTATTTTGACGGTAGATGGGGAAGGTTTGGTTGCGCCTGTTGAGCGTGTGCGCGGGCAAAAAAATGCGCTTAAGAAAATCCGCGATTTGTTTGCTGCTGATTTTGACGGACAAGCAGTCGATGTGACGGTATTGCATTCAAAAGCACTAGAGAGCGCACAACAATTGGCGGCCGACATCAACTCGGAGTTTCAAACCTCTTCAGTTGAATACGCTTCAATCGGACCGGTGATCGGTACGCACGTCGGCCCTGGTGCGCTAGCAGTTGTCATGTTCCCTGCAAGTGCGGTGCAATAATTCACAATGATCGATCTTCATGCTATTTCGTTGCGTTCAATCAAAGGGGTAACGGCAAAGAAAGCGGAGCAGTTGGAGATGCTCGGATTGGTTAGCGTGCGTGATTTGTTGTATCATTTTCCGTTTCGCTATGAGGACTTATCGGTAAAATCGCTGTTTTTTGCGGCTGACGGCGATCGCATTACCGTGCTTGCGAAAGTGGTTGCCAGCCCCGATGTGCGCTATCTAAAGGGTGGCAAAACAATGCTGCGGTGTCGCGTTGAAGTCGATGGTGCGTTGATCAATGCAGTATGGTTCAACCGGGCTTATGTCAAAGACCATTTGCAGATTGGTCGTGAGTTTGTGATGACAGGCAAATGGGATGCGAAATATCGGCAGATTAATGTCGCCGAACACTCGATGAGCGTCGCTGTCGGTTCGGTGGCAGATGGCGGATTGACACCAGTCTATTCGACGGTTGCCGGTTTGCAGCAGAAATGGTTGCGAGCATTAGCTGAAACTGTTGTTGAACAGTATGCTTCACAACTTCATGAAACATTGCCCGAATCGATTATCGAGAGGAACTCCTTTCCATCTGCTCAAATAGCAATTGCGCAAGTCCATAAGCCAGATGACCGGCAAACGCTGGCAGAGGCACAGCAGCGTCTCATTTATGAAGAATTTTTCTTTTATCAACTGCGCATGCAGGCGTTTCGCGCACTCAACAAGCGAAAGCGTGACGGGATTGCGCACGTATTCACCGGCGACTCGTTGCGCGCGCTGAAGGATAACTTGCCGTTCGCGCTGACGGCGGCACAAAATCGCGTGTTGCGCGAGATTATGACTGATTTGCGTCAGCCATTTGCAATGAATCGTTTGTTACAAGGAGATGTCGGCGCAGGCAAAACGATCGTCGCTGCCTTTGCGATGTATGCTGTAGTAGTGGCTGAGGCGCAATCTGTGCTGATGGTGCCGACCGAAATTTTAGCCGAGCAACATTTTCGTTCGCTCCGTACGTTGTTAGAACCGTACGGCATCGTTGTCGAGTTGTTGACTGGCAGTACGAGTGAGCGCAGTCGTCGCGGCATTCTTGACGGATTACGGTTCGGGTTGATTCACATCGTCGTCGGCACACATGCACTGATCCAAGATGCAGTGCAATTTAAAAAGCTTGGGCTCATCGTCACCGATGAACAACATCGATTTGGCGTCAACCAACGGGCGACTTTGCGCGGTAAGGGACTGAATCCGGACGTGCTCTCGATGACTGCGACGCCGATTCCGCGAACGCTAGCGATCACTGCATTTGGCGACTTGGATGTATCAGTGCTCGATGAGTTGCCGAAGGGCAGAAAACCAATCATCACCAGTTGGCAAAAACCACAAAAATTCAACGAAGTGAAACAACAATTGCTTGCTGAATTGCATGCTGGCCGGCAGGCATACCTGATTTGTCCATTGATTGAGGAGTCCGACAAACTGGATGTGCAAAACGCGATTGACATGTATGAAGCGCTTGCGGCAGGCTGGCCACAAGTTACGGTTGGTTTATTACATGGCAAGATGTCAAACACAGAGAAAGATGCCGTAATGCGCGAGTTCAAAGAGAACCGCGTGCAACTGTTGGTATCTACAACGGTCGTTGAAGTCGGTGTCGACGTGCCAAATGCCACTTTCATGGTCATTTACGATGCGGATCGTTTCGGACTATCACAACTCCATCAGTTACGTGGTAGAGTGGGGCGTGGTTCGCATCAGTCGTATTGTGTACTCGTTGCCAACCCTACATCTGATTTTGGCGTGCAGCGAATGAACATCATGTGTGCTACGAATGACGGCTTTGAAATTGCCCGTAAAGATTTGGAACTGCGTGGCGCAGGCGATTTTTTTGGCACGAAGCAAAGCGGAGCGCCGGAGTTTCGAGTCGGCGACATGTTGCAAGATTTTGCCTTGCTTGAGCAAGCACGCAACGACGTCGCAGACTTGCTCGCAGACGAAACGTTTTGGACGTCGCATCATTATTTGCCACTGCGCGAATATTTGCAATCGCAACAGTTATTCGCTGGCATTCAGTTGGATTGACGTGTATACCAAAAAACACCTTGCGCATACGATGATGCGGAGGTGTTTTTTGATGGAAACCGTCGACCCGGCGCTCATCCGCCGCATCAAACTGAAAATGCAACAACCAGCACGCAAACAACAAGTCAAATCGTTATTGCTGAACCTGACTCGTGCCGACCTGCAAAGTCATGTGAAAGTGAAACAGACAATCGCGGCGCTCTCTCACATATTAGCGGAACCAATCAAACCCGCAGAAGCCGAGAAACTGGCACAATGGATCATCGCCAAACGCATCAATCCAGCCAATAAGCTACAATTATTGCGTCTTTGGAGTCTGTTTGCCTGAAATGTGTGCCTGAATGGTCGGTAATACTTCTTTTAATCCGCTCAGTTTGAAAAATGCGCGCGGGGGTTCGATGTCAATCTCCACCAGGTTATATTCCCATTCCACCTCGGCAGGAATGAAGATGGCATGAATCCCCGTTTCAAAAGCCGGCAAGATGTCTGTTCGCAATGAATTGCCGATCATCCACGTATGCTCGCGGTCAAAGTTGTACTCAGTGAGTACAGACTCGAGGAACTCGGTCACTTTTCGGCGTGCGACATAGATGCGCTCGTCGAAAAACGACTGCAGTCCCATTTTCTCAATTTTGCGATATTGAATCTCATGCTCTCCGCCCGTATACAAATGCAGCGTGTGACCGGCTTCTTTCAGTTCGATGAGTGTATCGAGCATGTTTGGGTACGCCTCGAAATCCTGGTGGTAAACGCTGTCCCCAAGTTCCCACAGATGTAAAATTTCTTGTCGAACAGGGGTGCGACTAAATTTTTTCGAAAAATGATGATACGTCTTAATAAACGATTGCGGAAAATGGTCGCGCTGGAAGCCGCTTTCTTTGACCGCCTTCAAATCATAATGGTGTTGCACGGCGCGCACTTCGTCATAGAGTACGACATGCGGCATAAACCAGTGCGATACGAGGTTGGCAAACTGGTGCATCGTCTTCTCGAAATATTTGTTGCAATGAATCAGCGTATCGTCTAAATCGAATATGATTTGTTGTGGCATCATCGTCATCACCCTTTGCAATGATTGTACCATATATATCGTACGCTTTTTGAAAAATTTATGAACAAACAATATGCTGCGGTGAAAATTATAAATTTGTATATATCAAAAAATTTACATCGCTTTTAAAATACGCATAATGTTTATTGTAACCATTTTATGAAAGGAGATGCATTCGATGATCACTCCATTCAACTTAGATACTCAAAAATGGCAATTAATTTGCCAAGATGCAGACTGGATTGCTGCGCATTATCCGCTATACGGTAAATATCAACTCAGAAAATCGGATGAAGTATTGGAGACGGCACTTTATATCGGACTCGATGCGATGAAGGACGAAATCGTTCAACATCAAACATTAGAGTGGATTGTCCGCGAGAAAAACAGCCGATTCATGTAATTTCAAATTTGATTCAAAACCGCAATGTCCGGCCAAAAGCCAAAACATGCGGTTTTTTTCGTTAGAATTGGACAACATTTATTGTCATTGAAATTTATATTGTTATATACTTAAGGTTATAGATATTAATGGCGGGAGCGTATGCAGAATGGCTGTACAAAAAGATATCAATTATGCGATTTCGTTCGGTGATCCGCGCATCGTTAACGGTTTGTCCGTTCACTCCAAGGCATTTGACGATACGTACTTCTATGACGGCGATGATTTGGGCTGCGATTATACGGCGAATCGCGCGTTTTTTCGCTTATGGGCGCCAACAGCAAGCCAGGCTACGTTACTTATTTATGATACGTGGGACGGTGCGTCAGTCGTCGAAGTGGCGATGAAACGCGGTGAGAAGGGCACATGGACGGCGATTCTCTATCGTGATTTGAAAGGCTACTTTTATACCTATAAAGTGCAAATTGCTGAGCAATGGCATGAGGCGGTTGACCCGTATGCAAGAGCGGTTGGGGTAAACGGTGATCGTGGTGCCATTATTGACATGAGCGAGACGAATCCGCAAGGTTGGAATGACGAACGAGTGCCGTTTTCAGCGCCAGTTGATGCTGTCATTTACGAGGTGCACGTGCGTGATTTGACGGCTCATTCATATAGCGGCGCCGAACATCGCGGTAAGTTTCTCGGGGCGGCGGAGATGGGCACGCGCGGACCGAATTTGGTGCGAACGGGTCTGGAGCATATCAAAGAGCTTGGCATTACGCATATTCAATTTCTGCCGATTTATGACTATAGTACGGACAGCGTTGATGAGACGAACCCTGATGCGAGTTACAATTGGGGTTACGATCCGAAAAACTATAATGCGCCGGAAGGTTCTTATGCGACCGATCCATACACGCCGGCAACGAGAATTAAAGAACTGAAAACGCTCATTCAGACGATTCATGAGCAAGAAATGCGCGTCATTATGGACGTCGTCTACAACCATGTTTACGATGCGTATCGTCACAGTTTCATGAAATTGGTGCCAGGCTACTATTATCGCTACCGTCAAGACGGCAGTTTGTCTAACGGTTCTGGTTGCGGTAATGATGTCGCATCGGAGCGAAAAATGGTGCGTAAATTTATCGTTGAGTCGGTCGTCTATTGGGCGAGTGAATACAAATTGGATGGCTTCCGTTTTGACCTGATGGGATTGCATGATATTGAGACAATGAATGAAATTCGCACTCGACTTGATGAGATTGATCCGTCGATCATTATGCTCGGTGAAGGTTGGGACATTCCGACGGAATTGGATGGTCGCTATAAGGCGACGCAACATAATGCTTGGCAAATGCCGCGCATTGCACATTTCAATGATGGCCTTCGCGATACGCTCAAAGGCAGTACGTTCAACTTGCGCGAACCAGGTTTCGCGAGCGGTCGCAGTGGTTTGGAGCACGATGTGAAGCGTGGCATCGTCGCTGGCGTGCAGTATCAGGAGCATTTGCGCTCGTACGCGCATGAACCGGACCAGTGCGTCAATTATGTCGAAGCACACGATAACCACACGCTGTGGGACAAATTATCGTTGACAAGCGCTCATTTGGACGAGATGACGCGTCGCAAAATCCATATGCTTTGTTCTGCGATTGTGTTGACATCGCAAGGTATACCGTTTCTTCATGCAGGGCAAGAGTTCATGCGTACGAAGCATGGCGATGAGAACAGTTACAAATCGCCGACTCATATCAATCAAATGGACTGGCAACGATGCGCCCAATTTTCGCGTGAAGTCAATTTCATTCGCAGACTGATTCAGCTTCGAAAAAATCATGCCGCTTTCCGTATGCGAAAGGCATCGCTTATTCGCGAACATCTAGTGTTTGAACAAGCGCCAGCAAACAGTGTAGCATTTACATTGCGCAACCATGCCAACGGCGATGTGGCGAAAGATTTGTACGTTTTGCATAACGCAAACTGGCATCCAATTGAGGTGCAATTGCCGCATTTTGGCTTGTGGCGGATTGAATTCGGTGAAGAATTTATTGAGCAAGACGATTTGATTTTGCATGGCACGCTTAAGGTTTTGCCATATGGGTCAATCGTATTGCTGAACCGCGGCGATTAAGATTTGGGAGGGTTGCAGATGTCCGAGTTGAAGCAGCAGCACATTCTAATTATCGAAGACGAACAGACGATTGCTACGCTCATTTCATACAATTTGAAAAAAGAAGGGTATCTCACGACGATTTTGACCGATGGTTCACAGGCGCTACAAGAGTTGCAACGCGGCGATTACGATATGATGTTGCTCGACGTGATGCTTCCAGGCAGTGACGGCTTTCAAATCTTGGCGAGCGTGCGTCGGATGGGCATGAAATTGCCAATAATCATGGTGACAGCGCGCAATTCGGAAGAGGAGATTGTGCAGGGACTGATGAATGGTGCTGACGATTATATGATCAAGCCGTTTGGTGTCGGCGAATTATTGGCTCGTATTTCCGCAGTGTTGCGTCGATCGCCTGAACTGAATATCCAAACGCAGCAAGTCAAACAACTTAACATCGGGACGTTAACCGTCTTTCCAGAAAAGTATGAAGTGTATTATAAAACGGAACTGATTCCGCTAAGGCCAAAAGAGTTTCAAATTCTGTTATGCCTTTACGAACAACCGGGGCGTATCTTCTCGCGCGATGACTTGATGAATCGCGTGTGGGGCTACGACTATTTCGGCGATCAGCGGACCGTTGATGTCCATGTCAGTTCGCTTCGCAAAAAGATCGAGCAGGCGGGCGAGAGCGTCAAAATCGAAGCGATTCGCGGTGTTGGGTATAAGTTGATTATGGCTTAAGAAACTTGACAAATGTAATGAACACATTTATTATAAACTAAAACCAACTAATATTGTCGGAATTAATGGTATTTAAATATTGCTCGAAGGAAGGTAACTACATTGTTTTTCTTTGGTAAACGTAATGTTTTGCCCGGTTTTCGAAGAACGTTCGGCTTTACAGTTTTATATTTAAGTCTGATTGTATTGATCCCGCTTTCTGGTGTTGTATGGAACACTTTAGGAATGTCATGGCTAGATTTTTGGGAAACAGTAACAAGTGACCGTGTCATTGCCTCGTTTAAGGTGAGTTTCTTGTGTGCACTCGTTGCCGCCTTCTTGAACTTAGTTTTTGGTTTTATCGTAGCGTGGGCATTGGAACGTTATTCATTTTGGGGCAAACGTTTTTTCGATAATTTGATTGATTTGCCATTCGCTTTACCGACAGCTGTTGCAGGGATTGCACTTACCGCACTGTATGCACCGAACGGATGGATCGGGCGATTCTTTGAACCATTCGACATTCAAATAGCTTACACGCAAATCGGGATTACGATTGCATTAATGTTTATCGGCTTACCTTTTGTCGTGCGTACGGTTCAGCCGATTATTCAAGAATTAGACAAAGAAGTCGAAGAGGCAGCCGTGATTCTTGGCGCTTCCCGTCTGCGCACTTTTTTTCGCGTCATTTTCCCACAATTAATACCAGCTCTATTGACTGGATTTGCACTCGCTTTTGCACGCGGAGTTGGGGAATATGGATCAGTAGTATTTATCTCTGGAAACATGCCGTTTAAAACGGAAATCGCACCGCTTCTGATTATGACAAAATTGGAGCAATATGATTATGCAGGCGCGACGGCCATTGCGCTGGTGATGCTAATTATTTCATTTGCAATCTTATTGTTAATCAATATTATTCAAGCAAAGTCAAACAAAACATCGCTATAAGGAAGAGGTTGAATTATGGCAGGGATTGTCACAAAAAAAGCGGGTTCGGGTGGAGACTTGCGACCGCCACATATAAGTGAACCGAAAATTGTGAAATGGATTTTAATTGCGATATCTATCATTTTTCTATGTTCGATTGTGTTACTGCCCTTAATCATTGTGCTTTTCGAATCATTAAAAAATGGAATCGGATTGTACCTAGAATCGATTGTTGAACCTGATGCGATGTCCGCATTATTGCTGACGATTACAGTCGCTGTAATCACCGTTCCCTTAAATTCGTTTTTCGGGATTTGTGCTGCTTGGGCTATCACGAAATTTCAGTTCAGAGGAAAAAACTTCCTCATCTCACTGATTGATGTACCGTTTGCTGTATCACCTGTTATATCCGGTCTTATTTTTATTCTATTGCTTGGAACTAACAGTGCACTTGGCGCGTGGTTTGAAAGTTATAATATCCAAATCATTTTCGCTTTACCGGGTATCGTGTTGGCGACGATGTTCGTTACGTTTCCGTTTATTGCACGCGAATTGATTCCGCTTATGCAAGCACAGGGAATTCAGGAAGAGGAAGCTGCCGCATCTTTGGGTGCATCGGGCTGGAAAATTTTTTGGCGCGTCACATTCCCGAATATCAAATGGGGGCTTTTGTACGGAATGATTCTTTGTAATGCACGAGCAATCGGTGAATTCGGAGCCGTTTCTGTTGTGTCCGGACATATTCGTGGTGAGACGAACACTCTTCCGTTACATGTTGAAATTTTGTACAATGAGTATCAATTTACGGCAGCCTTCGCCGTATCATCGTTGCTTGTCTTTATCGCATTGTTAACGATCATTGTTAAAAGTTTTATCGAGTGGAAAACTCATCAACAACAATCACAGATGCAAGAGGTGGATCATCATGGCTAACAGTTATATTGAAGTCAAAAATATTAATAAAAAATTCGGGTCATTTTCCGCGGTAAACGACGTGAGTTTTACGATTGAGAAGGGGAAGTTGATTGGTCTTCTCGGTCCGAGTGGCGGCGGAAAAACTACGATACTACGTATTTTGGCAGGTTTGGAATACGCCGATTCAGGAGATATCTACTTTGATGGACAACGTGTGAATGAAGTGCTTCCGCAAGACCGAGGGATTGGATTTGTCTTTCAAAACTATGCGTTGTTTCGCCATATGACCGTCTTTCAAAACATTGCATTCGGGCTTGAAGTCAAAAAATGGCCGAAACAAAAAGTAAAAGACCGTGTATTTGAACTTATTGAATTAACCGGTTTAAGCGGATTAGAGAATCGTTTGCCACATCAACTTTCCGGAGGACAACGCCAACGCGTCGCTTTTGCTCGCGCTTTGGCGCCGCAACCTTCTCTTTTATTGCTTGATGAACCATTCGCCGCAATTGATGCAAAAGTGCGAAAAGAACTTCGCTCATGGCTCGCTGAAACGATTGCGAAAATCGGCATCACGAGTATTTTCGTCACGCATGATCAGGATGAAGCAGTTGAAGTTGCGAATGAAATTCTGATTATCAACCAAGGGAAACTCGAGCAGATGGGTTCTCCGATTGAAATCTATAAAAATCCACATACTCCGTTTGTTGCTAGTTTTATTGGACAATCAACAATCATCGAAAACTTCCACGAACTGAAAGGATTTGATCATGAAATCGGGTCTACACGAGCAGTTGTTCGTCCTGAATTCATGGATTTAGGAAAGCCAGGAGAAATTAATTTCGCTTCTGCCGCGCAAAAAGCGGTTGTGAAAAATGTGTTTTTCCGTGGTTCTAACTGGGAAATCGAAGTGCAAGTCGGCAATCATATATTTTATGCGTTTCGTTCACTAGAAAAAGAACAACTGCGTGTGGGCGATGAGGTTTTATTACTTATTCATCGTATGTACGCATTTAACGATAACCAAACAGTTATCATCGAAAACCGTCTTAAAGAAGATCCGATGCCGGTTATCATTTAATCAAAAAACGAAAGGGATTCGATATCCGAAATCTTCGGTATCGAATCCCTTTTTTTATTGCGATTCTATTCGGAATAAATCTGGTCGAAGAAACCGCCGTCATCAAAATGCTTTTTCTGTGCTTCTGTCCATCCACCGAATTCCTCGATTGTAATCAGTTTTAAATCCGGGTAATTCACTTTGTATTTTGCTAATACAGTCTCATTACGCGGTCTAAAATAATGTTTAGCGATGATTTCCTGACCTTCATCAGAATAGAGGTAACTTAGGTAAGCGGTGGCGACTTCACGTGTCCCTTTGTCATCAACCACTTTGTCAACGACCGCAACCGGTGGTTCTGCTGAAATGCTAATCGAAGGATTCACAATTTCAAACTTTTCAGAACCTAATTCCTTAACAGCCATTAGTGCTTCATTTTCCCACGAGATTAGAATATCTCCAATTTGCCGTTCTACGAAAGTCGTCGTCGATGCACGCGCGCCTGCATCTAGCACCTTAACATTTTTATACAACTTTTGCACAAACTCTTTTGCTTTTTGTTCGTCATTATTGTTCAATTGCTGTGCATAACCATATGCAGCCAAGTAATTCCAACGAGCACCACCCGAAGTTTTAGGATTTGGTGTAATCACTTCAATTCCGGGTTTGATTAAGTCATCCCAATCTTTGATATTTTTCGGGTTTCCCTTGCGCACCAAAAACACGATGGTTGAATAATATGGTGTACTGTTGTTTTCATATTTTGATGCCCATCCCTTATTGACTAAACCTTTTTGTGCAATCGCATCAATATCATAACCAAGGGCTAAAGTCACAACGTCTGCTTTGATACCGTCTGCCACAGAACGACTTTGTTTGCCAGACCCTCCGTGAGATTGTTTGATTTCAACCTTTTGATTTTTTTGTTGTAACCAATACTTTGCAAATGCTTCGTTGTATTCTTGGTAAAATTCCCGAGTTGGATCATAGGAAACATTTAAAATCTCCACCTGATTGTCATCGTTTGAACAAGCGACCAGTACGCTGCTTGCCATTAAAATAATACATAAAAGCAGTGCAATTTTTCTGAGTAAAAACAACATATTCGTTCCTCCAATTTGATGTGAAATCTAAATTTAAGTTTACCAACAATAAAAGACGAATTCAATTTTTAACTTTAATAAAAATTTTATTTTAATTCCTACTTGACTTATCGGAATTATATGATTTATAATTCGAAATGTAAGAAGTGCTGTTTCATTTCATCAAGAGCTCAATGAAATCGAAACAGAATTCATCGAAATCACAAAGGAGAGAAACACATGAAAAGAATTTTATTATTGTCGCTGAGTATCGCGCTATTGCTTTCCGCATTTTCAGCAAATGCACTTGCATTCTCATTCTTCAAAAAGAAAACGAACGACATTGAACTTTTGAACGTCTCGTATGATCCGACTCGTGAATTTTATGAGGAATACAATAAATCTTTTGCCCGTCACTGGCTGAAAAAGAAAAATCAAAAAGTTACCGTTAAACAGTCACACGGGGGATCCGCGAAACAAGCTCGTTCAGTTATTGACGGGTTGCGTGCAGACGTCGTAACACTCGCGCTATCACAGGATATCACCGAAATTGAAAAACGCGGTTTAATCAAAAAAGGATGGGAAAAAACATTGCCGCGCAACAGTTCACCATACACATCGACTATCGTATTCATCGTTCGAAAAGGCAATCCGAAGAACATCAAAGATTGGAATGATTTGATTAGACCGGGAGTTGGGGTCATTACACCGAATCCTAAAACGTCAGGTGGTGCTCGTTGGAATTACCTCGCAGCTTGGGCCTACGCATTAAAGCAGAACAAAAATAGTGAAGCGAAAGCACAAGAGTTTGTTGGTAAGTTATACAAAAACGTTCCTGTTTTAGATACAGGAGCACGCGGTTCGACAACAACGTTCGTACAAAACAAAATCGGTGATGTGTTCATCTCTTGGGAAAATGAAGCGTATTTAGTAAAAAAACAATACGGAAGCGATTATGAAATCGTCACTCCATCAATAAGTATCCTTGCTGAGCCGCCGGTCGCTGTGGTCACAAGAAATGTTGAGAGAAAGAAAACTCGTGAAGTAGCGACCGCATACCTTGACTATCTGTACTCCAAAGAAGCGCAACGACTTATTGCAAAACATTTTTATAGACCAACTGATCCGCAAGTTGCTAGAGAGTTTTCGAAACAATTCAAACAAATTCCTCTTGTAACGATTCGTGACTTCGGAGGTTGGGATCGCACACAAAGAAAACATTTTAACGACGGTGGTATTTTCGATAAAATTTACGCGAAATAGGAGACAACACAATGAGAAAATATTTTCTTACAGTATTGATCGTCGCAATGTTGACATCGGCGATTGCACCCCTTGCTTTAGCGAACAACACTCTCCCTACAATCTTTTTTAACAATGAACCGCTTGAAATAACAGCACAACCTGTAATTGAAAAGGGCATCACTTTTTTACCAGCACGCGTTCTGCTAAATAAGTATGAATTGAATGTTCATTATAATGCTAAAACCCGCGAAATTACTGCAAAAAATGACGATTACCAAGTTAAATTTACGATTGGTAATTCGACAGCAATCGTTAATGAAGAAGACGTGTTATTGAGTGTTGCACCTCGAATTGTGAATAACGTCGCATGGTTGCCGCTACGTACTACAGTTAAAATTTTCGAATATGATGTGGTGTTCGATCGCGAATTCAATTTGATTTCCGTAGCACCAGAAAAGGAACAAAGCACATTTGCTGTATTGCTTAACTTGAATTATTTTGTAGAGCAAAATATTGAAGCGATCACAAAGACGCACGATTCGAATGCGTGGGAGTACAAGCAATTGATTGAATCGGCTACTGCTGAGTTAGAAGAAAAATACACGTACGAAATCGATGACATCGGTGTATTAGAACTTGTGGATGGGCAAGCGGAGGTTGGAGTGACGTTGACTCGAAGCAAACCAGACGTACAAGATTTTATACCGACAACAAACAGTTACATTTATAAAGTGAAAAAGCAAAAGAATGGTGTTTGGCGGATTTACGACATAGTGCCAGGAACAGAAGCTGATCCAGTAGAACCAAATCCAGCATAATCATTTGTATTCGTTCGATCACACGACCGGTCATGGAAATGGCCGGTTTTTGCTTTAAACTTGATTGTTGCACTTCGAATGTGTTTCAATCATCATAGAGAGAGAAGGGGGAATACACTTGATCGAAACACTCGTTGGATATGCTAGAGACGGTAATTTTGATGAATTTAGAAAGTTGCTGTATCGTGAGCCGGACTTACTCGAGCAAACGGCGGAATCGGGGGAGAGTCCACTGATTGCGGCGCTTTATAACGGACGCATGGAGATTGTCGATTATCTGTTAGACAAGGGCATTACCGTTACGATTCACGAGGCCGCTGCGCTCGGTGATGATCAATCCGTGCGCTGGTTGCTTGATTATGAGCCACTGCTGATTGGTGTGTATAGTTTTGACGGTTGGACACCGCTCCATTTGGCGGCGTTTTTCGGTGCAAGTGAAGCCGTGTCATTGTTGCTTGAACGTGGGGCTCATATCGAAGCAGTCTCACAAAATCATTTGCAAAATACGGCCTTACACGCGGCGACAGCGGCGAAGCGGTCAGCGGTCGTGCTTACATTGCTGCAGGCTGGCGCAGACGCAAATGCACGGCAAAAAAATGGGCAGACGGCTCTTCACCAAGCAGTCGAAAACTATGATATCAATATGGTGCAAATGCTGCTTGATTTCAGAGCAGATGCTTCATTGAATGATGGACGCGGGATGTCGGCTGTACGTTTGGCCGAACGTCTCGGTTATGCAGAGATATTACAAATGTTAGAGCGCCATGAGTCGACGAGCGAAGGTCAAGCATTCAAAGGACAAATCGTTTATTTGCATAATTTTTTCTTGCCCGAATTAAATGCATTGCGGACTCTGCGCATTTATTTGCCGCCAGGATACGAGCAGAGTGATGTGCAATATCCCGTGCTCTATATGCATGATGGGCAAAATTTATTTGAGAAGCAAACCTCTTCTTACGGTATGTGTTGGGATATTGCCACTACTATCGACGAGTGGGTGGAGCAGGGCAGACATCCCGGTTTTATCGTCGTTGGAATCGACAACAACCGCGAGGGAATAGGACGTTATCACGAATATTCGCCGTGGGAAAGCGAGATTGTCAAGCAGTATTTAGAAAAAGCATCGCACGAGCAACGGGTAGGCGGAGATGGCTTTGCATACCTAGATTGTATTGTGCACACGATTAAACCATATATCGATAAACATTATCGGACGCAAAATGAAAAGGAGAATACGCTGATCGGTGGCAGTTCGATGGGCGGTTACATATCGATATCCGCTGCATTTGTGTATGGAGATGTGTTCGGCAAGGTTTTGGCCTGTTCGACGGCGGTTTTCTTTGAAGAAAAAGAATTGGCTGCTTATATCGAAATGCAACCAAAATCAGCTGGTCAACGTATTTATATGGATATTGGCACCAATGAAACGAGCAATTCGAAATTGGCTCATTTTCCTGCGATCTATTCGGGTTCTAATGAACGAATGTATCAGTTGCTACAAAGCAAAGGATTCGTCACGGACGTCGACGTACGCTATGTAATTGAAGACAATGCGGAACACAACGAAACAGCGTGGGCACTGCGTTTTCCGGCAGCCGTCGAGTGGCTGTTCGCTGAGCAGTTTAAGTAACGATTATCATAACACTAAAATTAGTTAACATAATATATATTATCGGACGCAATTTATGAAAGAATTGTGAAAATAATGATTTATTTATGAAACTGCTCTTAATTTCTTTCATTTTGTTTATACATGTGGTATACTTTATACAGATTATAGAAAAGTATTAATTCAATGTAGGAGTGAGTTTTATCCCATGCCAAAAGAAAGAGAGTTGTACAGACACAATTTTTACGATCCCGTACACATTGACTTACGCGGTTTGTGGATTGATGATGAATTGACGCCAGGGTTCAGTCTACACGAGTTTAAGGTAATGAACATCAGCGGTAGCGGGATGAATTTTCAATCGAATTTAGATTTCCCGCATGGCAAGAAAGTGAATGTCCAGTTTGCCATTAAGCTTGATGTCGAGCATTTACTTAAAGGACAAGTGGTTCGGCGCGAGAAAATTACAGACGGTATTTACTCATACGCTGTTAAATTCAACATCACAACCGGTGATCAGATCAAACTAATCCGTTCCATCAATTTATTACAGTTGAAACGGAACAATTTCAAAAAAGATTAAGCAGTTTCGCTCCGGTTCCATTGCCGGAGCGTTTTTATTAGATTGAACCAAGACTGTATTGATTTTGGATTCATAATCAGCAACAAAATGAATCGAAGTCCGATGATGAAAGAGCTGATTGGCTTAATCTCTATTACTACTTGTAGTCGAGTTGCCAACAAATAGAATTGATATGCTGGAATGACTTCAAATTGATGACTCCCGTCCTCACTTGATGTTTGCGTTTCGATATACAATTTTACTATTGATTTCAGCGTGAGTAAGCAGGCGGCGCCAATCGCTGTCGTCGGTGCAGTATGAATGCCGATATACGTTTGCCAATGAAATCGTTCTACATTGACTGCATGACGAACGTATCGCAACAAAGAAGCTATTCCTGCTGTGCTCTGATGGCAGTCACTATAACTTTTGTATAGTCGCAAATACTCGGCAAAACTGACGGTTTTGCTTTTCGCATCGGCAGACATAGTTTGATCCTCGTTGACTTTCAGCGCTTGCACATCATTTTGTTTGCGAATGAGCCCAAAAATCATTTCGATTTGATAATTCAACTTATCGTCGTTGTTTACTCGCTCATAGAATATCTTGATTTTCATGGTGCTATTGTGCCCTTCGTATTTTGGAAATATGCAAAAAATGTGATAAAGTAATGTAGGAAGTTCGCACTACGAAAAAGGAGAATTCGCATGGAAAAGGAATTATATGAGCAGTTTCGCACTTCATCGGGTGCTGAACTGGACCATTTTCAACAAGAGATGAACGCCGCTGGTTACAGTCGATTCAGCAAGTTCATCGATGGGTTTCGTGACGCGATTCGCCATTATGACGAGCAGGAAGGTCAATATATATTGGAGCTGGTTGCAAAAGCGCAGCAATTGTTTCCGAAACCGATTGTATTCAGTCCGCACTGGCAAAGTATATGGGAGCAATTTGAAGCTACCACCCGCTACAAAAACAGCGTTTTTTCACGCATCCCTGCAGACCAGCGCAGCGGTGAGTGGCAAATCATTCTCGATAACCCGTTCACCAATCAAGAAGTAGTCTGCTACCCTTCGTTGGATTTCATTGAAGCATCATACTTGTACGGCTACTTTCGTCCTGAATTAAAAGAAAATGAATACGTTCGAATGCAAAAAGTTGAAAATCGAATCGTCGAATTTGGATTTATGAATGAAAAAAACAGCGTGTCGCAATGACACGCTGTTTCTTTCGTTATCTACTCTACTCGTTTTATTATTGGTCTTCCTGCATCATCGAGGTATAGTTCGTTTTTTGGGTCATTTTTTAAGCGGACGTTGAAGATTTTCATCTTGCTCTCTTCGATTTCATACAATTCCCAATCTTGTGGATCGTCACCCATCATTTGCAAGAACTCCTCCACTTGTTCATTCGCTTTGTCCATGTCATCCCAAAATTTCGTTCCGTAGTACTCAAGTCTGTATCCGTTAATAAGGTTACAAGTGTAAATTTGAGAAGTCTGGTGATGTTTCAAAACAATCGGCATGGTATCCTACCGAATTACAATACTGGATGATCGTGCATCGCTTTGAGACGTTGCCAACGACGATCTACTTCATCCTCAAAAGATTTCAAGGAATCAGCATATTCCGGTTTGTTCATATGTTTTGTTTTGCCCATCGTTTTCAGCCAATCAGCAACTGGCACGCGTTTGCCTTTTGCTTCTGGATCGTATGTGATGGTCGTTTTGCCAAGCTCAATCTCATATAACGGGAAGAAGCAAGACTCGACGGCAGCACTGACGATGTTTGTTCCCTCTTGATCGTCGGACAACCAGTTCAATGGACATGTGATCAAGATTTTGCCATATACCATACCATAGTTTTGTGCATACCATTGAGCTTTCGCTGCTTTTTTGACCAAATCTTGCGGAACCGATTCCGATCCAGTAAATACATACGGAATGTGTGTAGCCGCCATAATTTGCGCTGTATCCTTATGGTGGAACAATTTACCGCCTTGTGCTTTACCAACATTCGAAGTCGATGTACGATGTCCCATAGGCGTCGAATACGACAACTGAGCGCCAGTGTTCATATATCCTTCATTATCGTACTCAAGGATGATCATTTTGTGATTTCTGAGCGCAGCCCCGATTGCAGGCCCCATACCGATGTCCATACCACCGTCACCAGTGATCATGACAAACGTGAAGTCGTCCTTCAAGTTATACTTGTCAAGTTCACCGCGGCGTTTACGCTCCCAAAACATTTCGACAACACCGGACAATGTTGCAGCGCCGTTATTGAATAAGTTATGGATATACGTTTGTTTATGTGCGGAATAAGGGTATCCAGTCGTTACAACCATCGCACAACCAGTGTGGAACAAGGCGACGATATCGCCCTCGATGCCTTTAAAGAACAATTCCAAACCAGAGAAAATACCGCAACCTGGGCATGCACCATGTCCAGGGGCAATACGTTTCGGTTTCTTCGTTAATGCACGAAGCGGTGGAATTTTCACGTTCACCTTACCTGTTGTTTCATCTGGTGTAACAGTGATCAAACCGGTTTTCAACTCTTCGTATTTGATCGGGTTGAGTACGCGTTTCGGCGCTTTATCAGGGTCACCAGGAGTATGACCATAGTAGTCATAAGCAACTTCTACTTTGCCTTTTTCAACCGCTTCGATCGCAAACTTAAACAAGTTATGTCCATCTTCCGCGTAGAACTCTTTACCACCCAAACCGTAAATACGGCTGATGACCATCGTGTTGGAATTGCCGTGTGTAAACAAGGCAGCTTTAATCTCGTTCACCATATTACCGCCATGACCACCATACGAGTCAGCACGATCGCCTACTGTTACTGCTTTCACGTTTTTCAACGCTTCAGCAATTTGTTTTTGCGGGAATGGACGAATAATGTTCGGTGCAATCGAACCGGCTTTAATCCCCTGCTCGCGCAATTGGTCAACAACGTCTTTAATAATTTCTGACGCAGAGTTCATCAAAAATACAGCAACTTCTGCATCTTCCATACGATACAAATCAAGAATCGGATAATCGCGACCAGTCAAAGCAGTGTATTCTTGGGAAATGCGCTCGAATACCTCTTCAGCACGGTACATCGCTTGTGACTGTTGGTAACAGTTGTTGATGTAATCTGGTTCATTCATGTAAGGACCAACCGTAATCGGATTGTCGCGGTCCAATACATCTGGGTAGCCTTCCGGCGGCTGTTGTCCAATGTAATTCCAAACATCTTCTTTGTTTTTGAACGTCATTACGCGGCGTTTTTGGTGCGATGTAAAATAGCCGTCTGATGCCACAATGACCGGCAAACGAACTTGCGGATCTTCCGCCAATTTGATTGCCATAATGTTCATATCGTAAACCGCTTGCGGGTCACGACACATAAGAATTGGCCAGCCCGTATTCAATGCATAATACAAGTCAGAATGGTCACCGTGGATGTCCAACGGACCCGAAACCGAGCGACATACCAAGTTCATGACCATCGGGAAACGCGTACCCGATTGAACTGGCATTTGCTCAATCATGTATAAATAACCGTTTGCACTCGTTGCGTTAAATACGCGACCGCCTGCAGTTGAAGCCCCGTAACAAACCCCTGCAGAACCGTGTTCGCCGTCTGCTGGGATCAATACAACATCATGTTGCCCTTGTGCCTTCATCAGGTCTAGAAATTGCGCAACCTCTGTAGAAGGCGAAATCGGAAAGTAACCCATGATGTGGTAATTGATTTGATGAGCAGCATAAGCAGCCATCTCATTACCTGACTCATAAACCATGCGTTGTTCGATTGTACCTTGATTCGGTACCGCTTTTTCAAATTCAATTGCCATGTAGATTCCACCCTTTCTCTATGAAGATTAGTTCGTAGCCAAATCAAAACGATGTGGTACGCGATGTTCGTCTGCATATCCATCAGTCTCGCGCAAATCGGTGAGCGCTTCCGTCGGACAAGCTTGAACACATTTTAAACAGCCTTTGCAATATTGGTAATCGATGCCTTGCAGGAACATTTGTGGGCGACCTTTTTTGTCAGGCAGTTCATCCCAAACGAAACAAAAGTCAGGACATACGTTGTCACACGCCGCACAATGAATACATTTCGCATCATCAAAATCAGGCATCATCCCGGCACGCGAGATGCTGAGATCTTTCAAGATACTGTTGCCCGGATTGATAACCAAACCGCCAAGCGGTTGTGTTTCATAACCGAGTACTGGTGTGTCATGGCGAACAAATTCTGGCATCGCGTCTCCAGACGGCAATTTGAACTCATGAAACGCTACTTCGTTGTAGCCACGCTCGAATGTATTCAACGCTGGTTGTACGGCATTCGGATACTTTTTCTCGAGTGACTTGCGAATGACACCTTTCATGAATTCTGCATCAAGAAACGGACATAATCTGAAAAGTGCACCGAGCATCGCCATGTTGACGCGGTTCTTCTCGTCGAGCGAGATACCAGTCGCATCGACAACGGCTATTATGCCCGCTTTCAGTTTCAAATTTTCCTTCAATACTTCTGGTGACTTGGTTGAATTAACGAGCACGATGCTATCCTCGTAAATTCCGCTGACAACGTTAATCGTTTTCGCCAGCGCTTCATGAAAAATACCGACGACATGAGGTCGTTCAATCGGAGACGTATCACGAATACGTGTCTCCATGTCACAAAAACGAATAAAGGCTTTAACCGGAGAACCTTTCTTTTCTGAACCGTACGAAGAAAAGCTTACTCCATTTAAGCCGATCCCCATAACGCCCGCTTCAGCGAGCATTTTCCCTGCCAAATTGGCGCCCAAACCACCAATTGATTCGAGACGTATCTCGAAAAAGCCTAGTTCGTTTACCTTCGGTAATGTTACCATGTCTGAGCTCCTTTCGTTATACAACAACACAATCATAATTTTACACGAAATCATTCTGAAATTCTATATTTAGAATGATTATCATTAAAAAAAAGTGATATTTTTTTTCAAAATCCATTATATCATATGCGTTTACTCTTGTTAAATCGATAAAACACGCAACAATCATCCGCATGTGTGATGAAGTGCGTGTTTCATTTGGTATCAGATATTCAAATTATTTGAAAAAGCGTCCCAGTAATTTGCCGAGGATTTTGCCAGTAATACGCCGACCAATTCGCTGTCCGATTTTACCCTTTTGCACCGTTCATGGTTAGCGACTTTTTACTAGAAGCTCAATTGCCTGCTGTACAATCTCAGAAGTGTTACCGCCATTTTCGTATTCTTTAATAATACACTGTTCTAAATTAGCGGCGACGATATGTGCCAATGTCTTATCGACTGCACTACGAACCGCAGACAACTGGGTTGCGATTTCACGGCAATCGTTTTCGTTGTCCAGCATTTTGATGATGCCACGAATTTGCCCTTCCACACGGGCCAATCTATTTTTTAAAGCAGGATCGTATTTCATGATGGCACAACCTCATTCACCCATTGGTTTAATACACTACCAATCGAGTCGCGAATCAAATACGTAGCGATACCGTCGCAATTCGTTTCGGTATGATTGATAATGACAACGTGTTCACCTTGATAATAATTGACAAGGCTCGCTGCAGGTTGCACGCTGAGCGAGGTGCCAGCGATAATCAGCAAATCAGCGTCCAATATATAGCGCTTTGCTTTATCGAACATTTCCATGTTTAGTTGCTCTTCGTAAAGTGTGACATCAGGCTTGACGATGCCACCGCAACGTTCGCATGTGGGAATGCCTTTTTTGTGTTTGGTAATGAAGCGCACGTCATACAATGTGTCGCAACGCATACAGTAATTGCGGTGAATCGAGCCGTGCAATTCAAGTACATTTGTACTTCCCGCGGATTGATGGAGACCGTCAATATTTTGTGTGATGATTGCTTTTAATTGTCCGCGCTTTTCCAATTCTACCAGTGAAAAATGGGCATCGTTCGGTTGTGCCTCTAAATAAATCATATTTTTTCGATAGTACTTGTAAAAATCAGCGGTGTGCTTAATGAAAAAACTGCGGCTGAGAATTTGCTCAGGAGGATAAGGGAAATCGCTGTTCGCTTGGTAGAGTCCGTTGACAGAGCGAAAATCCGGAATGTTGCTTTCAGTTGATGTTCCAGCACCGCCAAAAAAAACGATATTCTTTGCTTCGCTCAAAATTTCTCTTAGTGGTTTTCGAATCATAAATTGTGACGTCGCTGTAAGTTTGCAACGTGCTCCTCCTTTTTAAAAAAAATCTAAATTGAAACGCTTTCATTATAGCATGAATTTACTCTTATTCAAATAAAATGTTCACAAAAATTTCATTTTTATCGCATAACGTGTTAACTGGACTCGGTTTTGCATGTGCAATTTTTGTAAAATATTTTTCAAGTGATTTTTCACGGTGTTCTCAGAAATGTAAAGCAATTCGGAAATTTCGCGATTTGTTTTCCCTTTTGCTACCCATTCCAATATTTCTCTTTCACGTTCAGTTAACGGCGAATGTTGCTCATCTTGATTTGACTTTTCATGCATCGATTGAAATTCGGCAATCATTTTCCCCGCGAGTTGTTTGGACATCGGCGTTTCATCATCGGCAATTGCCCGCAAATATTCAAGCCATGATGCTGGTTGCAAATTTTTAAGCAGATACCCTTGTGCACCTCGCTTAATTGCTTCAAACAAATTAGAAACGTCATCTGAAACCGTGACAATTACGATTTTGATTGCGGGATGATGCATTTTAATCAAGCGCGTCGCTTCTAATCCATCCATTCCTGGCATCTCAATATCAATCAACATAAGATGTGGTTGCAGTGCTTCTGCGAGTTGTAACGCATCCTCTCCGTTTTTTCCCTCTGCAATCACACGAAAGCTATCTTCGAGCGATACGATTTCGCGCATTCCCTGACGCGCCAATTTGTGATCGTCGATGATGACGACGTTAATGACTTGGTCCATTTTTGAACTCACCACCAATAATTTTTAAAACGGTACGCTGACCGATGCGCTCGAGTGACAGTACCCATCCCATCTCTTCCGCGCGCTCATTCATTATTTTTAGGCCGAAGCAATTAACTGCGTTCCACGTGGAGTCGCCGAATCCTTTTCCGTCATCGGAGATCGTAACGAACCATCTCATGTCAACAACATCGGCAGCAATCTCGACGTGTTTCGCATCGGCATGTTTGCGAACATTCGTCAAAGCTTCACGGATGCAAGCGTACAGTTCGCGATATTGGCGCGCATCCAAGGCATCAGTCGGAAGGTTCCAATTGAACAGCGTTTTCATTCCAGACTCAGTGCAAATCTCATGAACAAGTTGCGAAATTTGTCGTTCGTTGTCAGCGCCAGTAGAGATGTCTTCCATTAGATGACAAATGACGGTTCGTACATCCTCATGCATATGGCGAACAGTTCGCCTCACTTCGTCGAGATGGTCCGTCTTTGTAAAGTTAGGTTGACGCTCGATTTGTTCAAGTTTAACGGATAAAAAAAACAACGATTGGGCGATACCGTCATGAAGCTGGCGTGCCATGTTTTCTCGTTCCTGGTGAACTTTCTGTTTGAGTTGCGCTTCATTCAGTTCCTGCTGATAATGTTCCATTTTTGCGAATAAAGAGCGGAGAACAGGAACGGTCAGAAGAAACACAAGCACTGCGCCTAGTACGTGACCAAGTTCGTGGGAAAGATATGGAATTTCAAAATCATGTCGAACAAATTCCCAAATGCCAATGACGATTGTCGGTAAGAGCAGAAACAAAAGTTTTTGTCTTTTGTATGTCAAAGTTTCTCATCCTTTTCATAAAAAAAGCCCAGAAATGGGCTTTTGAAAATTTAAATTAGTCGCTGCACGTGCTGCGGTTAACCGGAGAATCGGCACCGTTCTCAACGTTTAATTTTTCCGAAACTGAATCAGTGATGACTCTCATGATCAGTTGTAACAAATCGTTAATGTCTTGTTGCGCTTGTTGAAATTCAACGACAATCGGAATCGAATCGAGTTCATCTTGCAAAGTAACGATTTCCCCTTCGATTTTTTCGACCATTTTTTGATTTTGAAACGACTCAAAAGCGACCGCTTCTTTTTGTCGTTTTTTGATGAGCGAAATGAGTCCTTGTACACGCTCATTTTCATTAATTTTTTGCTCAGCTTGACGATAGAACTCGACTTCGCGTGATGTCATGATCATGTTCGCTAGTTCGTGTGTTTTCGCTAAAATATCGGAACGAACGATAGCTGTCGCATGATCAATGACAGGTACTGCGCAACCTTCTCCGTGATGATGTTCCCCCATTTACGTTACACCTCCTGATAATTGTGGTGGTCGCTAGCGACCAACTCACCCTTAAGTAAAAACGTTTGTACGCCTGTAACTTTGACTTGTACCAACTTGCCAGTCAAGGAAGCATTGCCAGCAAAGTGAATGAGTTTGTTGGTGCGAGAACGACCGCTTAACATCTGCTCATTTGTTTTGCTGACACCCTCCACTAACACTTCGATTATTTGATCGGCATAGCGTTGATTGTCTTTCAAGCTATATTTAGAGACAAATTCATTGAGCCGATTAAGTCGTTCCTTTTTCACTTCGACAGGCACATCGTCTTGCATGCCCGCTGCTGGCGTGCCCTCGCGCGGCGAGTAAATAAAAGTGAATGCGGAGGCGAACTCCACCTCGTCGTACAGCGATAAGGTCTCAGCAAACTGCTCCTCCGTCTCACCTGGGAAGCCAACGATAATATCCGTTGTTAGCACCACATCAGGGATGGCAGTTTTAATTTTACGAACCAATTGCAAATAATGTTCGCGTGAATATTTACGCCCCATCTGCTTCAAAATTTCGCTACTTCCCGACTGTACCGGCAAGTGAATGTGTTCTACCATGTTGCCGCGCTCAGCAAGCACCGCAATCAAATGATCATCAAAATCACGTGGATGCGATGTTGTGAAACGAACGCGTGGAATGTCGATTTTTTGCACGTCAGCAAGTAAATCAGCAAATGTGTACTCTCGGCCCTCAAAATCTTTGCCGTATGCGTTGACGTTCTGTCCGAGCAAAGTAATTTCTGTAAAACCTTGACGGGCAATGTCGCGAATTTCGGCGATTACATCTTCCGGTAATCGGCTACGCTCTTTACCGCGAGTATAAGGTACGATACAATACGTGCAAAATTTATCGCAACCATACATAATGTTGACCCAAGCGCGCATGCCTTCGCGTTTTTTCGGCAAATTTTCGACAATGTCGCCCTCTTTCGACCACACTTCGACGACCATTTCTTTGCTAAACGTAGCATCCTTCAACAAATGTGGCAGGCGATGAATGTTGTGTGTACCAAAAATCAGATCAACGAATCCGTATTTTTTTGTAATTTTGTTGACAACCGATTCTTCTTGTGACATACAACCGCACACACCGAGAACCAAGTTTGGATGTTCACGTTTCAATGTTTTTAGATGGCCGAGTTCACCGAACACTTTGTCCTCGGCATTTTCACGAATCGCACAAGTATTGAGCAAAATCACATCTGCCGAACGGCGATCGTCGGTCGCCTCATAGCCCATTGCCTCAAGCAATCCGGCAATCGTTTCCGAATCATGCTCGTTCATTTGACAGCCATACGTTTGCAACAAGTATGTTTTGCCCTCACCAAAACGTTTCATGTCGTCTGGAATGCCACTATCGTATAATACATGAATTTCTTCTTTACCGCGCGATTTCGCCTCTTTGAGTGATGGCGCTTGAAAATATTGTGCATAATCCTTCTCTTGTTTTTTTGTCATACCATGTCATCCTTTTCATTACATTGAACTTCAACAATCTGACCGATTGTGTTGCTCTCCATGCCTACTGCATTGGCGTCGTCCGTATCGATATGCATTTCGAGTGTAAAAAGCGGTGAAATTCGCGCATGCACTCTCTCAAGCGTAAGTGGTCGCGGTCCGTTGATGCGAACGCTGATTGTTTGCCGCTCCTTGACTCCCAGTTGCGCAGCCACTTCTGGTGACATATGAACATGACGAGCTGCGATGATAACGCCCTCAGCCAGTTCAATTGATCCTGCAGGACCAATGAGTGTGATGCCAGGCGAATGTAGTAAATCTCCTGAAATTCGAACAGGCGGTTTAATGCCGAGTCGAATTGCATCCGTTCGTGAGATTTCAACCTGTGTGCGCCGCCGAACAGGTCCAACGACACGAACGGTATCAAATTGCGAACGCTCTGTTTTTATAACTAACGTTTCATTCGCAGCAAACTGACCGTACTGCGACAATGCCCTTAACGGTGTTAGTTCATATCCTTCACCAAATAATTGTTCTACATCCGCTTGTGATAAGTGTATGTGCCGCGCTGAGACTGCGACAGGGACATGCATACGATGATTCACCTCTGATTGTGTTGGTGAAAAAAGAAAGACATACGGAATTCCATATGTCTTTTTCATGCGATTACCGAAAATCGGCAACTAGTTTATTGAAATCTTCTGCGCTGATTTCTAATGATTGTTTGGCAAGCGCTTCTTCTTTGAAACCTGGAACGAGCGATTCGTAACTTGGTTTCGAATCATTTACATATATGATACCAGTTAACATACCTTCTGTTTCCATGATTTTTGTCATCGCTTGAATACGGCTTGTATTATCATAATCGCCAAATTCGCTAACATCGACAATGTGCTCTTTGAACCATTCGTACGTGTTAATTTTGTTAAATGTAACGCATGGACTGAAGATGTTAACAAACGAGAAACCTTTATGTCGAATCGCCGCTTCAATAATCGCTGTCATTTGATTAATATTCGAAGAGAATGATTGAGCAACAAATGTCGCACCAGACGAGATTGCAACTTCCAAAGGAGAAAGTGCTGTCTCAACCGATCCGTCCGGCGTGCTTTTTGTTTTGAATCCAACCGAACTACGCGGAGACGTTTGACCTTTCGTCAGACCATAAATTTGGTTATCCATGACGATGTAGGTAATATCCATGTTTCTACGAATGGCATGAACCGTATGCCCCATGCCGATTGCGAAACCGTCGCCGTCTCCACCTGCCGCGATGACCGTTAACTCACGATTCGCCATTTTCACACCTTGTGCAATTGGCAATGAACGACCGTGAACACCATGATAACCGTATGCATTGATGTAACCAGAGATTCGGCCGGAGCAACCGATACCCGAAATGACCGCTACTTCTTCAGGCTCTAAGCCTACGCTCGCACAAGCTCTTTGGATTGCTGCTTGCACAGAAAAATCGCCACAACCGGGACACCAGTTCGGTTTTACGTTGTTACGAAAATCTTTGACTGTAGCCACCTATACCAGCTCCTTTACAGGTTGTTTATGAAGTTCTTTGCACTTGCTGTGAATTTCATGAGGCAAAAACGGATTGCCGTCGTATTTTAAAACATTTGCGATTTTATCGCTGTGACCAACATTAAGTTTGAGTAAATTTGCCAACTGTCCAGTTGCGTTATTCTCGACGACTACAACTTTCTTAGCTGCCGCGATATAAGGTGCAATTTCGGCCGTTGGGAATGGATGAAGCAAGCGCACTGTAATGTGATTAGACGTTATACCATCGATGTCTAAGCGACCGCGCGCTTCATCTACAGTTCCGCCGAGCGAATTCATATCGACGATGAGTAAATCTGGCGCTTTGTGCAGTGCATCAACAACGATTGGGTTCGTCACTTTGACATGGTTAAGTTTGCCCAAACGTTTATCCATCATTTTTTGGCGGTTCAAAGCATTTTCGGATGGGCGACCCACTTCGTCATGCTCAACACCCGTAACATGATGGATGCCACCTTTTTCACCAGGAATAACGCGCTGAGAGACGCCATCTTCTGAGAAACCGTATCTCTTGAACAGGCTATTTTCTTCAAGTGTCGGCAATTCGCCAGTCTGAAGTTTGCCACGATTAATTTTGGTGCGCTTGAAATCAAGTTCTTCAGCGGTTTGTTTACCAAGTGAAAGTTGCAAGTCAGTAACCAAAATAACCGGGCACTGATATTGTTCCGACAAGTTGAATGCCTCAATCGCATCGTAAAAACATTCTTCGATGGTACTAGGTGCAAGTACGATTTTTGGAATTTCACCATGTGTTCCGTAAATCAATGCAAAAATGTCGCTTTGCTCTTGTTTGGTAGGCAAACCTGTACTTGGACCACCGCGTTGTGTATCAACGATTACAACTGGCGTTTCAGTCATGCCGGCAAGACCGATTGCTTCGACCATCAACGATAAACCAGGTCCTGCTGATGCGGTCATCGCACGTACGCCTGCATAGTTTGCACCAATCGCCATATTAATAGCAGCGATTTCGTCTTCCGTTTGAATAACTGTGCCGCCGTATTTTGGTAATTTTTTAATCAAATACTCCATAATTTCGGAAGCTGGTGTAATTGGATAAGCCGGCATGAAACGGCATCCACCTGCCAATGCACCCAAAGCAATCGCGTCATTACCGATCATGAACAACTTTGCTTTGCCGTCAGAAGGTTCCAACTGAAAATCAGGCAACGGGCCTCCTGCTAGCGAAATGACAAACTCCGCACCGAGACGGACCGCCTCAATGTTCTTTTGCACGACTGCTTGTCCTTTACGACCATATTCTTCTTCAACCGCTTTGTTGAATACATCGATTGGCAATCCAAGCAAAGCCCATGAAGCACCAGAAGCAACCATATTCTTGTAAAGTGAAGTTCCGAGTTCATCGGCAATTTGAGTAAATGGAACCGAGAACAGACGAAGCTCGGAAGGTTCAGGTACGGTTGGCGAAAATTTTGCATCAGCAACAATTACGCCACCCTTACGGAGTTCGCGATAGTTGAGATCGATTGTCTCTTGGTCAAATGCGACAAGAATATCAAGATCGTCTGAAATCGCACGAATCGGTTTGGTGCTAATACGAATCTTGTTGTTAGTGTGCCCACCTTTAATACGCGAAGAAAAATGGCGATAACCGTAAAGGTAATAGCCGAGACGATTCAAAGCGGTTGAAAAAATACGATCGGTACTTTCGACCCCCTCGCCTTGTTGTCCACCGATTTTCCATGATAACTGACTGATCACAACGTCATCTCCTCTAGGATTTAACAATTCCATGACATTTTCGCAATACGCTAAACTTAATAATATGATTTTCGGATGCAAAATGCAAGGGTTTTCACGAAGATTGAAAATAGTATAATTAGATGAAATTGATATCGAAATTAGATTGATTCACGGGAGGTTTTCGCTCAAGAAATGAAACCAATTGTGATAAAAGAAGTCATTTGTGCGTTCATCCCCGTATCGTTGCGTCATCCATTCGGAGAGCACATGCAATTTCGCACTATTCTCCAAGCCGTGAATCGTTTTATCGACGCCGTCAAAATCAGTTCCAAGGGCGACATGCTTAGCTCCGCCTAACTCGCATAGATGTTCATAGTGTTGCAAAAAAGCAGATATATCGGGTTTATGAGTATCTACAAACATCGGCACTAAATTTAAGCCAATGACTCCCCTGCTGTTAATGATCGATTTGATCTGTGCATCGGATAAGTTTCGCGGATGTTCGCAAATTGCACGGCAATTACTATGAGTGGCGACAAACGGTTTATTACTAATTTCTGCTAGTTGAGAGAACGATTGATCGCTCAAATGCGACACATCGAGTATCATTCCGAGTTGATTGCAAATGTTTACAAAATGTTTACCTTTCTCTGACAATCCGCAATGTTCGCTTCCATAACAACCGTCGGCCGCCCAATTCGAGTAATTCCATGTGAGGCTAATAATGCGTATACCGGATTCGTAAAGTTCTACTACATCAGACGCCGGAGTTTGGAGACAGTCACAACCTTCAACACTCAGGATAGCGCCTATCCCACCATACTCATGCAAGCGAAGTAAATCTTTGTTTGAGCGAACAACAGTCAAATCATGTGGAACTATAATCCGCTGACGAAACGTATCGAGATTCCTACGTATGCGATTCATATCCAGCGCTTCACCATTTTGTGGTTCGACAAATATCGCGAAATTTTGCAGATACACTTGATGTTCTCGCATTCGATCATAGGTGACGTGAAGTAGTGTATCATCATTGAAATGAATGCTAGGATGTTCATCCATCTTCCATAAGACGTCGCAATGACCGTCGATGATTTTCAAACCAACACCGCCGTTTCAATAGATGAAAATACAAATGGATAAAATAAAATCCTGTTTAATGAATAAACAGGATTTAACATATCAGTTTCGAGGTTCTACTATGAGTTTGATCGCCGTACGATCTTCGCCGTCAATTTGGATGTCGGTAAATGCAGGAATACAAATCAGGTCGATCCCTCCCGGAGCAACAAACCCTCGCGCAATGGCCACTGCCTTAATCGCTTGATTAATTGCGCCTGCCCCGATAGCCTGAAGTTCTGCGGCTCCTTTTTCACGTAAAACACCTGCCAGAGCTCCTGCAACCGAGTTCGGATTCGACTTCGCTGATACCTTTAATACCTCCATAATAACGACCCCCTCTATAATGACAATAGCAATATAATATAAGTATTCGAGAGAAGTTTGAAAATTCCTGCTTTTTATTCGTGAATCATGATTGGTGTGATTTTCGCTGCACTTCCGTCCGTTTTCAGGTCTATGCACACCGCATTCAATTGATACTTTCCTTCATCAATTGTGAACCGTGCTGGCAACTGTTTAAGAAAACGTTGAATCACAATTTCCTTTTGCACACCCAATATGCCGTCGAATGGTCCGGTCATCCCTACATCAGTAATATATGCTGTTCCTTGCGAAAAAATTCGTGAATCATTCGTCTGAACATGCGTATGTGTTCCAACCATCGCGGATACGCGTCCGTCTAAGTACCAACCCATCGCTAGTTTTTCTGATGTCGCTTCGGCATGGAAATCAACAAATATAAATTTAGATCGTACTTGTCTTAAAATTTGATCAACAGAACGAAACGGACAATCAATGGCAGGCATAAAGGTGCGTCCTTGCAAGTTGATAATTGTCAGTTCATGTCCTTTTATTTTCAAAGTAATAAATCCCTTACCTGGCACACCTTCTGGGAAGTTAGCAGGTCTGACGATGCGCTGTTCATCATCGATGAAATCGAAAATGTCTTTTTGATCCCAAGTATGATTTCCCATCGTCAACAAATGAATGCCCATGCCGAACAATTCATTCGCCAATACTTTGGTGATCCCCTTGCCGGCAGCGACATTTTCACCATTGGCGATAATGACATCCGGACGATGTTCACTTATTAATTTTGGCAACTCCTCTTTGAGGGCTTTACGACCGACAGCGCCTACAATATCTCCAATAAATAATATTCGTAACATGAGAAATCCTTTCAAACAAAAAGTGGCCACGAATGGCCACTTGATGCTATTTTGCGTAATCAACCGCTCTTGTTTCACGAATGACCGTGACTTTAATATGCCCTGGATAATCCAGTTCGCTTTCAATCCGTTTTGTGATATCTCTCGCAAGACGGTAGGAATCCGTATCATCAATCTGATCAGGATGTACCATAACGCGAACTTCGCGTCCCGCTTGAATCGCAAAACAACGATCAACGCCGGCAAACGACTCTGAAATCTCTTCGAGTTTTTGCAGACGTTTGATGTATGTTTCGATTGTCTCACGACGAGCACCCGGTCGAGCAGCAGAAAGTGCGTCTGCGGCACCAACCAAAATCGCAATGACAGATGTCGCTTCGCAATCACCATGATGGGATGCAATGCTGTTTACCACAACAGGATGTTCCTTGTACTTCTTAGCAAGTTCGACACCAATCTCAACGTGAGATCCCTCGACTTCATGATCAAGCGCTTTGCCGATATCATGCAACAAGCCAGCGCGACGTGCGAGCTTTACGTCCTCGCCAAGTTCAGAAGCCATCAATCCTGTCAGATAAGCAACTTCAAGTGAATGTTTTAATACGTTTTGACCATAACTTGTCCGGTACTTCAAACGTCCTAAAATCTTGATCAAGTCCGGATGCAAATTCATAACGCCACATTCAAATGAAGCCTGTTCCCCGTATTCACGAATACGCTCATCCACTTCTTTTCGAGATTTTTCGACCATCTCTTCAATTCTTGCAGGATGAATTCTACCGTCCGCAACTAGTTTTTCGAGTGACGTTCTCGCAATCTCGCGACGAATAGGATCAAAACTGGACAAAATTACCGCTTCCGGTGTGTCATCAATAATCAAATCAATACCGGTAAGTGTCTCTAATGTACGAATGTTTCTTCCTTCTCGTCCGATAATACGACCCTTCATTTCGTCGTTCGGCAACGTAACAACAGAAACTGTCGTTTCAGCGACATGATCTGCAGCGCATCGTTGAACAGCTTGAACGATTATATCGCGAGCTTTTTTGTCGGCTTCTTCTTTTGCCTGACTCTCAATACGTTTGATAAGCAAAGCCGCATCGTGACGAACTTCTTGTTCGACATTGCTCAATATTAATTGCTTTGCTTCATCAGTCGTCAAACCCGAAATACGCTCTAACTCTTCTAACTGACGTTTTTGGATTTCTTCCGCTTGTTGAGACATTTCTTGAATTCGAGACTCGTCTTTGTCTAACTGCTCACGCTTTGTTTCTAATGCTTTCTTCTGTTTTTCAATCGACTCTTTTTCTGACTTTAAATCCCGTTTTTCAGCCTGAACTTCTCCGCGAAGTTCTTTCAAATCGCGTTCTTGTTCAGCTTTGTAACGATCTGCTTCAACTCTTGCTTCTAGTAATGTTTCTTTACGAAGAGAATCTACTTCCTTTTTCGCAAGTTCAATTATTTTCGTCGCTTCATCATTGGCAGATTTAATTTTTGTCAGCGCATCCGAACTTTTCACAGAAAAAAACATCCAAGCAGCAGCAACTCCGCCAACGAGACCAATCAAGATGCCAATCAACCAAATCATCTTTTCACCTCCTCGTTGTTTCTCCAAGGATTAGCTTGGGTTATTCTTTTTTATTTCGATTCAGAGCAAATAAAAATGTATGCGTTTTTATACGCATAAGTTCATCTTACTTGTTATAAAAGAAGGTTGTCAAGATAAATCAAGGTTGAGTTCACGAAAAACACGCTCGATGGTTTCTTGAGAGTACCCTCTTCTACTTAGCGTTTGAAATAATTTTTGCAAAATGTTTCCTGACTTAAATCGATTGGATAAAATGGCGTTTCTGGCAAAGTTCAGCGCCTCATCCACTTCTACAAAAGTATCCATATCCTCATATTCAGTGAAAGCGACATTTACTACATCTTCATTTATCCCTTTTCTCAAGAGCGCTTGTTCAATCCATAGCCTTCCCTTTTTCTTTTCATGGAATGCTTTTTCGATAAACCTTTGACTATACGTTAAATCGTTCAACCATCCTTTTTCGGTAAATGCGATAATGATTGACTCTGCTATCGAGTTCTGAACCCCACTTTTCATCAAATATTGTACGAGTTCTGTTGTTGTCTTCGGACTGACTGCCAAATATTTCATTGCCCGTTTGTAAGCCATATTATAGTTTGTAGTTTCATCGCTAATTGTCATCACCTTCAAAAAAAGGCGCTCGCAACAATCGAGCGCCAACCAGAATCATCATTTAAAAAAATTACAAGTCGTCTTCGTTAAAATCGTCATCTTCATCTGACTCAGTAGTAGTGTTGTTTTGACCAGGTTGAATTTGACACATTTCACGCACTCGTTTCTCGATAGCAGAAGCGATTTTCGGTTGATCTTTAAGAAATTGCTTTGCATTTTCTCGCCCTTGTCCGAGACGTTCGTTGTCAAACGAATACCAAGCACCGCTTTTGTTAATAATATCTAGTTCAGTAGCCAAATCTACAATACTACCTTCTCTTGATATTCCTTCACCATACATGATGTCAATATCTGCTTGTTTGAAAGGAGGCGCTACTTTGTTTTTTACGACTTTAATCCGAGTACGGTTACCTACCATGTCGTTTCCTTGTTTAATGGTTTCCACACGGCGCACATCTAGACGAACAGAAGAGTAAAACTTCAAAGCCCGTCCACCAGGCGTAACTTCAGGATTACCGAACATAATGCCGACTTTTTCGCGCAACTGATTAATAAAAATCGCAATCGTTTTTGACTTGCTAATCGCTCCAGACAACTTGCGGAGCGCTTGTGACATCAATCTCGCTTGTAAACCGACGTGTGCGTCCCCCATGTCTCCTTCAATTTCTGCTTTAGGAACGAGTGCAGCAACCGAATCAACTACGATAATATCGACAGCGCCACTTCGAACGAGCGCCTCACCAATTTCCAACGCTTGCTCACCTGTGTCTGGTTGAGAAAGGAGCAACTCGTCTATATTAACACCTAAATTCTTTGCATATACAGGATCAAGCGCGTGTTCTGCATCAATAAAAGCAGCTTGTCCACCATTTTTTTGTACTTCGGCGATTGCGTGCAATGCAACTGTCGTTTTACCAGATGACTCTGGACCATAAATTTCGATAATTCTACCCTTAGGAAAACCGCCAATACCCAACGCAATGTCTAAAGAAAGACAACCGCTAGAACTGACTTCAACCATGTTTTGTGCGGACTCTCCTAATTTCATAATGGAACCTTTACCGAATTGCTTTTCAATTTGACGTAATGCCATTTCTAATGCGGCGCGACGGTCTGCCAAACGATCCACTTCCTTTTTGTTGTAAATGTACTTCATAATCTAATTATAAACGTAACAACAAAAAAATCAAGCAATTTCACGAACAAATATTCGTATATTTCAATTTATATACCAAAAATTAGATTTTTTGACACAATTTAAACAATGCGTATTTCGCCGCTCTAATTTGGACGATCGACCTCGTGCCCCCCGTACGATATTCATACACCTCTGTCGATTTTCCATTCCCTGCAACAGCTATATATACAAGTCCAACAGGTTTCCCTTCACTTTCTCCAGGACCAGCAACACCTGTCACCGCGACTGTGTAATCAACGCCGCATTGTTTAAGCATGTTTTCTGCCATTTGTGTAGCGGTCTGTTCACTGATTGCTCCAGGAGCATGTTCTCCTTCAAGTAAACTTCTGGTAATATTTAATAAATCTTGTTTTGCTTCGTTAGTGTAAGCGACTACTGCTGAATGTAGTACCGCAGATGAACCTGGTACCGATGTAATAAGTTGCGATAACAGGCCGCCGGTACAACTTTCAGCTACTGCAATCCGTATTTTTTTCTCTAAACATCGCTCAATTAACACTTGTTCGAGCGTACGTTCTTGTTCTGCATATAAATATTCGGTTAGACGCTGTTTGATTTGTGCTTCAATTGGAGCGATTTGATTAACATTTTTGGACGCGATGCGCACTAATACTTCGCCTTCCTTCGCATAAGTCGCAATGGAAGGATCTGTTTGGTTTTTAATTAAATCATGTAGCATTTCGGCAACTGATGATTCTCCGATTCCGGCAAAACAGAGCATTTTACTTTCTAACCGTTGCAAGCCGGTAGCCTTTTGCAGAATCCAAGGAACGGCGTAAGATTGGAACATCAGTTTCATTTCTCTCGGCGGACCGGGTAACAGAATAAAATAGCAACCATTTTTATGAATAGCACAACCAATAGCCAATCCATTGTCATTGGCGAGTGAGCAGGCTTCGTCTCCGGAAATACGCAGCGCTTGCTTTAAATTATTTGGTGGCATGAAAACATTCCGATTCGTAAAAAAATGCTCGATTTTCGTTTTCGCCGCATCATCATATTCGAGCGCTTCGTCCAAGTATTCAGCGAGCGACTCTTTTGTTAAATCATCATCTGTTGGTCCCAAACCGCCTGTGCAGACAATCACTTTCGCTCGTTGAGCAGCGATTTCTAACGCATGAATGAAACGTGTCTTATTGTCGCCAACGACAGTTTGAAAATACACATCCAAACCTACATTCGCACACTGCTCAGCTAAATATTGAGCATTCGTATTGACGATTTCACCGAGTAAAATCTCAGTGCCAATCGTAATGATTTCTGTTTTCAAATGGATCACCTTTCAACGCCAAAGCCAATCATACAAAAAAACAATAGTGAAAACACTATTGTTTTATTGATCAAAGCTAATGACATCTTTATTTTTGTTGAAATAATCGATTCCAGAATAAATGGTAATAATCGCAGCAATCCAGCTAATGATGATATCAAACGGAATATTAATGAAGTAAAAAGGAAAATTATTGATGAGGAGTGCAATGATCGCTGTAATTTGCACGCCGGTTTTCCATTTCCCCCACTTGCTGGCAGCGATCACTTTTCCATCTGAAAGGGCTACCATCCGCAAACCTGTCACCGCAAACTCTCGACTGATAATAATGATCGCAATAATCGCTGGAATCTTATCCATTTCTACTAGTGAAATCAAAACAGCTGTGACGAGGAATTTATCGGCGAGTGGATCGAGCAACTTTCCGAGTGTGGTCACCATTTTCCGTTTACGGGCAATATAACCATCTAACCCGTCGGTGCTCGCCGCAATAATAAAAATTAACGTAGCAATAATTTGATTGTAGGTAATTTCAAAATCAATCGCAGGAATTTGAATCGGATCGAAATTCAAGTTAACGAGCAAGAAAAACATGATGATTGGCACAAGGATGATTCGCGCCAATGTAATCCGATTAGCTAAGTTCAAAGCGATACACCCTCTCCTGATAAGTCATATTCAAAAGAATGCGTAATTTTTACTGGAATGACTTCACCGATGCTTGCCGCGGCATTAGCAACGAACACTTCACCATCAATTTCAGGCGCATCGTATTGGGAGCGCCCGATATAAACATCGTTGCGACCGTCATAACGTTCGACAAGCACATCAATGATTTTGCCAATTCGCTTGCCATTCATTTCTTTTGCGACTTCTCGTTGTACTTCCATAAGCGTGTTCGCCCGGTATTCTTTGATATCGTCATCCACTTGGTCTGGTAGACGTGCTGCCGGTGTATCTTCTTCTTGAGAATAAGTGAAAACGCCGAGACGATCGAACTTCATATCTTGCACGAACTGCTTTAAGTTTTCAAAATCTTGCTCTGTCTCACCTGGAAATCCGACGATAATCGATGTGCGAATCGCAACATCCGGTATACGTCCGCGAATTTTGGCAATCAGTTCACGCACATCTTTTTGACGCCCTGGTCGACGCATACGCCGTAAAATCGCATCCTCACTATGTTGCAACGGCATGTCGATATACTTGCAAATTTTCGGATTCGTCGCCATCATTTCAATTAGTTCGTCAGTGAAAAATCCTGGATAAGCATAGTGCAATCGAACCCAAGCAATCCCCTCAACTTCGCTGACTTTTTGGAGCAATGTCGGCAACATAAAATGTTCATAAAGATCGGTGCCATAGTTTGTAGAATCCTGCGCAATGAGACTAATTTCGCGAACACCTTGGTTAGCCAATTGTGTAACTTCTGCAACAATCGATTCCATACTTCGACTGCGGAACTTGCCTCTCATGATCGGAATACTACAAAACGTACAGGCATTGTCACAACCTTCCGCAATTTTCACAAAGGCAGAATAGCGCGGGGTTGAAACTTTACGTGGCAGAATTTGCTCATAAGAAAACACAGGATTGCCAACCATAATCGGTTTTTTTCCTGCTAACGCCTCATCAATAATCGCATTAATGTTATGAAAATCACCAGTACCAACAATGCCATCAATTTCTGGCATCTCTTCAAGCAGTTGCTCTTTATATCGTTGAGTGAGACATCCTGATACAATCAGTGCCTTCAGTTGTGCAGTTTCTTTCAGTTCTGCCAAATCCAAAATTGTATTGATGGACTCTTCTTTCGCAGCATCAATGAATCCGCATGTGTTGACGATAATCACTGTCGCATCTTGTTGATCATCAACCAGTTGATAACCGCGTTCATCAATCAAACCGGACATAATTTCTGAATCGACGAGATTTTTCTCGCAACCAAGCGTCACTACTTTTACTCTCTCCGTCATCCTGTCCTCCGCATTGTGTATATTTCTTTTATCTATAATTAACAAACTGTAAATCAAGTGACAAATCAGCTTCTCGAAGTAACTTAATGACTTGTTGCAAATCATCTCTACTTTTACCACTTACTCGGATTTGATCACCTTGAATTTGGCTTTTCACTTTTAATTTTGAATCGCGAATCAATACGTTAATCTTTTTCGCATGTTCTTGGTCGATCCCTTGCTTTAGCGTAATTCGTTGACGGACCGTGCTTGATGCGGCAGGTTCGATTTTTCCATACTCCAAATTCTTAATTGAAAGGCCACGTTTGGTCATCTTTCCTTGGAGAATATCGAGCACACTTTTTAATTTATACTCATCGTCCGAAACGATAACTAGCACTTCTTTTTCTAGAGAAATACTGCTTTTGCTACCTTTGAAATCAAACCGGGTGTCGATTTCTTTTTCCGCTTGTGTGATTGCATTCGTCATTTCCTGCATATCAAACTTAGATACAATATCGAAAGAAGCTTCGCTACTCATGTGAAACCTCCTATTTCAGTTCAAATGTAAGCGAGCGAACACCAATGTATCCTGACAGATCAATCGGTTGACCGTTCACTTTGAGTTGTAAATTCTCCATTGCTCCAACGCGCAACAATGTACTCTCATTATATTCCCATGTAACACTTTGACCGGCTGACAAAGTGGTCGATTTTTCAATTTCATTCTTATTTGATGATGGCCCATAATGAAGATAACAGTCGCCGTTTGTTGCTGTCAATTCCATCGTGATTTTATTGGATTTATTGATGGAGTATGCAAATATTTTTCGCCCCTGGGATAGCAGTTGTACATCTTGGTTAGGTGCCTTTGCTTTTTCAATTGCATCCGCTTTTGCCTTGGCTTCAGCATCAGCCTTTGCCTTGGCTTCAGCATCCGCTTTAGCTTTGGCTTCAGCGTCAGCCTTTGCTTTGGCTTCAGCGTCAGCCTTTGCTTTGGCTTCAGCGTCAGCTTTTGTTTTAGCTTCGACATCCGACTTTGCCGTATCCTCGACTTGTTCCTTTTCGACAACATCTTTAGGCTCGTCACCGCTCGTGACCAAGTAATAAACCGCAAGTAACACAGCGATTGCTGCCGACCAAATAACGAGACTGGACCCCCATTTTTCGAGGAATGATTTACTTTTTGAAGTATCGCCATTCGATTCAATCGATTCATCGTCAGTCGGAGGCTTGTGTTTTCCGCCAGGCAAATCGGCCTCATAAATTTCCATGACTTCATTTGCAGGCAGGTTGAGCGCCTCACAATACGTTTTCACGAATGCTTTCACATAAAACAATCCGGGCAACTCTTCGTACTTACCCTGTTCAATCGCTTGCAAATACGTCGTTTTGATTTTCGTCAATTCTTGCATATCCTCAAGGGATAAGCCTTTCTCTTCTCTTGCTTGTCGTAAAAAACTACCTAAATGTAACAAGCATTACACCTCCAACATCAAGATTAAAATGACATATGTTCGTCAAAAGGTTGAGCGAACGTGTCGATTACAATTTCTTCGTCAGGTGAGTTACGCAGTTCTACGATGTAATGGAAATCAGAAAGTTGATACTCTGATTCTCGCACAAAAATGTCCGGATGTTCAATCACCTTGACGGCCGGAAATTCCATCAATTTGTTAATCAAATGATGATGTCGTTCATTCGAGCGAATGGTTGACATGATGCCATCAATGATGAAAACGTTTTGATCGTTCCATTCGTCATCGTTCAACTGACTACGCACCGTTTGGCGAAGAAATGTCGAGGAAACAAATGTCCATTTTTTTTGCGAACAAACGCTTCCGGCAATGATTGATTCTGTTTTACCGACGCGTGGCATGCCACGTAAACCCACGAGTAAGTGTCCTTTTTGCATAAAAACATGCCCAAGAAAATCAACGAGAATACCCAGTTGATCACGAGTGAAACGGAATGTGTTACGGTCATCGGAGTCACCCTCAATGTATCGACCATGGCGAACAGCTAAGCGGTCGAGCAAAGTCGGAGCACGCAGTTTGTTCAACGTGATATGCTCGATTTTGCCAAGCATCTTCTCGAGAATCTCAATCTTTTCGGTGTCATCTGTCTGCAGAAGAAGCCCCCGTGTTTGGTCTTGTACACCGTTGATCGTCAAAATATTGATTTGTAGCATACCTAACATTGATGCGATATCGCCCAACAAACCGGGTCTGTTGTTATGTATTCTATACTCCAAATACCATGTATTTTGTTTCATTCTTCTCGCCCACTTTACGATGAGTATGAGAATGCCACCACACATTATAGCACATAATTATAAAAAAATCCCCCTTTCATTCGGGGGATTGTAAAATTAATGAAAACTGATTCACTTAGTGTTGCTCTACCAAGCGCACCATGAGTCGCGCCAACACTTTTTGTTCTTCATCGCTACCTGACTCCCAAAGTTCTTTCAACAGACGTTCTTCGCGATTTTTCGGGTCAATCTCACCCGCCAAATAGTCGCCTAATTGATAGGCTAAACCAGCAATTGTTTCTTCACTCATTCCGGTTTTTTTCGCTTGTTCAACACGTTTACCAAGAAAACTTTTCCATTGTTCGAAAGTATCCAATACACTCATGCAATATTTCCTCCTTATTCATAACTGACTTGCCCTTTTAGTATGCTCATTAAAAGGAGGAATATTCATCATCATGAATTATGTCAGCCAGGCACCGTTCGGACTGATAATTTGACCATTGATATAGGCTGATTCAGGCGTTGCGAGAAAGTATACGAGTGCAGCAATCTCATCAGGGGTTGCAGTTCGTCCTGCTGGAATGTCATTGACGAGTTGCTGATACTCATCGTCTGTTAAACGTGCATTCATTTCTGTGTCAACCATCCCGGGTGCGACAGCGTTTACTGTAATTTCTGACGGTGCAAGTTCGCGAGCTAATGATTTCGTAAACGCATTTAATGCACCTTTACTTGCAGCGTATGCGACTTCACACGACGCACCACTTATTCCCCAAACCGATGAGATGTTAATCATCCGGCCATATTTTTGATTGACCATGTGTGGCGTAAATTGTTTAGCTAATAAAAATGAGGATTTTACGTTGGTTGAAAATATTCTGTCCCAATCACTCTCATCCGTATCAGTAAGCAATCCGAAGTGGCTAATCCCGGCATTGTTAACGATAACGTCAGGTAGTCGATGCATCGCAGTCAACGTGTTGTACATCTGTTCAACTTGCTCCGCTACACTTATGTCGCATGCCAACAATATTGCTGTACCGCCCAAACGATTACAATCGTTTGCGACTTGCTCGGCTTTTTCGTGTGAGTTTCGATAATTGATAATGACTGTGCAACCGCAAGAAGCAAAGCGGCGAGCAATCGCAGCACCAATCCCTGAAGAAGCCCCCGTAATCAGCACATTCCATTCAAGCGTCGGTTTATCCCATCCCATTCTTGTTCACTCCATCTCGCACGACACATACGGCGTGACGTTTGTGATTCAAATGATTCCTGACAATCTCCAAACTCTCGTCAAAATTTACAGTCTCGTACGCAGCGAGCAGTTCAAAAAAATCACTGTTCTGAAAATGATAAGCAGTAAATTGACTCGCAATCGCAGACGGCGAATTAAACATTCGAACGAACGCACCAATCGCTTTTCGTTTCATCCGTTCAAATCCCAGTCGATCCGCGGTACTGTCGAAATATTGTTCGACCAATTCAAAAATTCGGGCGACTAGCTTATCAGGGTCAGGCGTATCACCACCCATCATTGAATATGTCAAATCATTTTTTACCGTGATGCTCGATGAAAAATTCGAATGAATGAGTTGTTCTGAGTAAAGGGTTTGGTAAATTGTTGAGCTCGGTGCAAAAAGTAACTGAAACATAATTTGCAAAGCACATTCTCGCTTTAATAATTCGATACCTTCAAGACGCTCATTGTGCAATTCTTTAAATCCAATAAGACATTTCGGCTCACTCACCGGCAATTCAATCTGTCTCCACGGTTTTGCAACATGTTCAGGTTCCTCAGGAATGATTCGTATCAAATCAGGTTTTGGCGGAAATGTTTTTCGTGCTTGATTCAACTTTATGCGATCAAAAAAAGCCTGTGGCTCAATGGCGCCGATTGCAAAAAGACACATATTCGACGAGTGATAAAATGCATGATAGCAGTCATAAAGTGACTGCGGAGTAATTTGTGCGATCGTTGCAGATGTGCCGATAATATCGATATTCATCGGTGATTGGACGAATAGTGCCGCCAACAACTCAAAATATAGCCGCCAATCTGGATTATCTTGATACATGGCAATTTCTTGATCAATAATTCCTCGTTCTTTATCTACATTCGCTTGTGTGAAATACGGATTTTGTACGAAATCAAGTAAAATATCAAGATTTTCGTATAGATGATCGGTACACGAAAACAAATATGCAGTGCGATCAAATGAGGTGAAAGCATTTGCCGAAGCGCCGTTTGCAGCGAATTTGGTGAATACATCACCGTCTGGTTCGGCAAACATTTTGTGTTCCAAAAAATGAGCGATACCATCAGGAACTAATATGTCTTCGCCTTCAGAAATTCGATAATGATTATCAAGTGAACCAAATTTGGTCGTAAATGTGACGAACGTTTTCGTAAATCCTGTTTTGGGCAATACGAATACTTGCAGACCATTCGCTAACGTTTCGGAATATAGTGTCTCGTTTACTTTCTCATACTGTTTGGCTATCATTTGACTCACCTCCATCCCGCAAGAAATAGATTGTATCAATCGCAACCGTTTGTGCTACACGTCGAATATCAGCGACTGTTACATGTTTAATGATGTCCAACCATTGGACTGGTAATTTATTAGAGCCCGTGAAGCGTTGTCGAAATCCATAAGAAACAAGCTCATAAGGAGAATCGGCGAGCGCTCGATAAGAATTGATAAGCAAAGCCTTCGTTTGTTGTAATTCAAGTTCTGAAATATTGCCTGCGCGCATCTCTTCCAACTGTTCGCGAATAATTTTAAGCGCCTGATCCTTCTTCGATACATCGATACCCGCCTGAATCATATACATTCCCAACACACCGTCAACTGGACGAGACGAAGCATAATAAGCAAGACTGTGTTTTTCCCGCACCGTAGTAAACAATTTCGAATGAGCGAATCCGCCTAGCACTCCGTTGTACACCTGAAAAATTGGATAGTCTGCATGAACAGAAGAAATCGATGTGGTAAGTCCAACATTGAGTTTTCCCTGACCAACATCCATTCGCTCCTCGACATTTTTCTCTTGTTTACTAGATGAAAAAGGAGTCGCAATTTTATAATCGTTCATCTTTTTTTCAGTTGCTTTAAACATTCCGCTCTCGACATTGGCAAGTAAGTGTAACACTTGCTCCATGTCAGTGTTTCCGACAACGAACAAATCAAATATAGCCTCTTCAAGCCAACGATGATAAAAATCGGCTAAGTTCGCGCCGTCCCAATGCTCTAATTGTTCCAAAATTCCTTGCGCACTAAATCGATAAGGATGCGATTCACAGATCGTTTCAATACAACGTTTTGCTGCATATTGCGCTTTATCATTTTTTACAGCAAGAAGTTTCTGCTCAATCGTTCGTTTCTCTTCCGTAACATACTGGGCGATGAATCCATGTTTATCAACTGCAGGATATGCGATGCAATCCATTAAAAATCGAAGGGCCTCGCTCAATAACGACTTTTCTGAATCGTTTGCGACATATTCATCTGCAATCACATCCATGGTCACATCAACCACTTGATATGTTCCCCGTTTGTCGACGTCTACCGCGAATATCGCACCATACAGTTCTTCTAGTTTTTGTTTGAACAATTCTGGTCTTGGATATCGAGCATTCACTCTTCGCATGATATGTGCAATGAGTGAAACCGGCGTCACAGTCTGCTCTCGCAACGGAACGCCGGCATATAAAGATAACGTCGTGGTTTTGAATTGTTCAGTTGCTAACACATGGACACGAAGTTTTCCGAACATCGCCACTTGAAATAAACTATTCTCCATGATTCCCCATGCCCCTCCAATCAATTACAGAAAATATGTTTACCAATTTGTAAAATTTGTGGTCTTGTCCAAATCCACTTTGACGTTGCAGTTTCGGGATTAAAATAATAAATTGCTCCACCACTAGGATCAAACCCATTAATGGCATCTTGAACAGCCTTTCGTGCAGTGTCATTCGGTGTAAGCCAAATTTGACCGTCAGCAACCGCTGTGAAAGCGCCTGGTTGAAAAATAATGCCTGAAATGGTTTTCGGAAAACTGGCTGACTCTAAGCGATTCAATATGACTGCAGCCACTGCAACCTGACCGACGTACGGTTCGCCGCGCGATTCACCGTAAACCGCATTAGCCATCAATTTCAAATCATTAGCAGATAATCCGGCATGATTCGCGCTGCCCGTCATTTTCGCCGAAACTGTAGTTGGAACCGCCTGCGGTCGCCAATTTTTCGTCGCCTGCCATAACTTTAATTTTGTTTTGGCGCCTGCTACTCCATCGGCCTTCAAGCCAAAACGAGTTTGAAACGTTTTTAATGCCTGCAATGTTTGCCACCCGAACGTACCGTCAACATTCCCTTTAAAATACCCTAAGAATTTTAATCGCCCTTGTAATTCGCGAACATCTGCATTGGTAGCTCCGTACTTAATTGGACTACTGCTAAACGTCTCCACAGCAACTTCTTCAACAGAACGATTGAATGTGAATTGAATAAGCATTACAACGAACACAATCGAACAAAACACCGCTACTAATAAGCGAATACGGTTATTCACAGACATTACTTGTCATCCCTTCATCATACGATTTTTAGTCGTAGTATGTAGAAAATGACAAGCCGTTATTCATCGAGTATCATTTGTTGCGCGATTGCATAAATTGATCGATTGTAATGAGAACTTCACGCGGTTTGCTACCTTCGTATGGTCCGACAATCGACCGTGCCTCCATCATATCGACTAAACGTGCAGCTCGGGTATATCCAATCCTTAAACGACGTTGCAAATAGGACACGGATGCCTGCTTGCCTTCTAAAACGATCATGACCGCCTGCTCAAACAAATCATCTTCAAAGTCATCAGGTTGATCGGCAGACTCTTCTACTTCAGGCACCAAATCCTCTTGATAAACCGCCTGCTCTTGATTTTTACAAAATTCAACGACTGCCTCCACTTCTTTGTCCGATAAAAAAGCGCCTTGAACACGCACTGGTTTATTCGATCCGACTGGCATATATAGCATATCACCACGACCGAGTAATTTCTCAGCACCACCAGTATCAAGAATCGTTCGCGAATCAATTTGCGAGGATACGCCGAACGCAATCCGAGAAGGAATATTCGCCTTGATAACGCCCGTGATGACATCTACGGACGGACGTTGGGTTGCAATAATCAAATGAATGCCGGCAGCACGCGCCATTTGCGCAAGTCGACAAATTGAATCTTCTACATCACTGGCAGCAACCATCATCAGATCGGCAAGTTCATCGACAATCACGACAATGTAAGGCAAAGGAGTCACATCCGGCTGTTCAGCAGCATGGGCTTGCACTAAAGCATTGTAACCTTCGATATTGCGTGTCCCCGTTTTCGAAAATAACTCATACCGTTTTTCCATCTCTACGACAACTTTTTTCAGCGCTAACGACGCCCTCCTAGGGTCGGTAACCACTGGCGCCAATAGATGCGGGATGCCATTATACATATTAAGTTCAACCATTTTCGGGTCGACCATCAGAAACTTCACTTCATCTGGTTTAGCCTTGTATAAAATGCTGATGATGATGCCATTAATACAAACCGATTTGCCTGAACCAGTGGCGCCTGCGACAAGTAAGTGAGGCATTTTCGCCAAGTTACCAACGATTGGTTGACCAGAAATGTCGCGACCAAAAGCAATCGTCAACTTCGCGTTTGATTCATGAAAAGCCGAACTCTCCATCACCTCACGCATTGTGACAACCGCTACCTCTGAGTTTGGCACTTCAATACCAATTGCAGACTTGCCTGGAATTGGCGCCTCCATGCGAATATCTTTGGCGGCGAGAGCCAATGCAATATCATCCGTCAAACTGACGATTCTCGATACTTTTACGCCTACATCAGGTTGCAACTCATAACGAGTGACGGCAGGACCGCGGTGAACCTCTATCACTTTTGCTTTTACTCCAAAACTCTCGAGCGTTTTTTCTAATTTACGGGCATTGCCCATCATATCCGTTTGTTCAGGTGATTTACCTTGTGCGGAAGGTTTAGTAAGCAGTTGAAAATTTGGCAACGAATATAATGGCAATTCAAGTTGCTTTACAGGAAACTCAATTTCAGGTTCAACAACTTCAGTATCAATCGGTTGCTCTGTAAAATCACGAATAATGACTGTCTCAGGAGGCGTCACAACTTCCGGAACTACTTCGACAGTTGTACTCACACTATCGCTGTTTTCTGGTTTTTGAAACAACTTTTTCATCCAGGAAGTTTCTGGCTTTTGTGCCTCTGATTGTTCATCATCATCACTAGGTTCTGTGACGACAACAGAAGGTTGTTTTTGCTTGATTGACTTAGGTGATTTGTCTTCCTCTTTCGCTTTTTTTGAAGCGAGAAAAGACTTAACCCAAAGTCCTAAATCGACGTATGAGACATTAAAAATAAGGATGATGCTAACGAGCAACATCGAGAACATTAACATGTAAGAGCCGACATTGCCAAACAATAAGTAAGATATAGCATACAAAATGCCACCGATGATACCACCGCCGAGATCACTTTCGAGCGGACTTCCACTTAAGACAGCCGTAAACGACTCAGAGAAAATATCTGCGGAACTATGTGAACCATCTGGATATAATTTGTCGAAAAAAGACATGTGAAAATAAAGTAATGCTGTGCTAATCAGCATAAATACACCGCTTCTGCGGCGCGTCCATCCTAGCGGCCAAGCACGTTTAATCATTGTGTACAATCCGACATAAATGAAAATTAGCGGAATGATGAAATTTAAATTCCCCATGAAAAAACGATTTATGTAAGTCAACACACTCGCAACCAGGCTATCTTCTAATGTTAGGGAAATAATAGATAAAGCAATGATAATAATCCCGATGACCTCAAAAAAAATGAATGTCCGTGCAGTTTCCTTTTTCTTTTTTCGTGCCATCCTAGCTCCTCCCCTTTGCTAATGAAACAAAAACTGCCTTAAATCATTAAGGCAGTTCGATTGTTTATACTTCCATAATAATCGGTAAGATCATCGGACGTCTACGAGTTTGTTCATATAAAAATTTGTTTAAAGCATCACGGATTTGATTTTTCATGAATGACCACTCTACCACTTGCTCGCCATTAAACTTACTTAATGTCGCAGCGACCAATTTCGTTGCTTCGTCCATTAGCGGCTCTGATTCGCGAACATAGACGAAACCACGTGATATGATATCCGGTCCAGAAAGAACGGCGCGCGTTTCTTTATTCAATGTCACGACAACAACGAGAATACCGTCTTGCGACAGCAATTTACGATCACGCAATACAATATTCCCGACATCTCCAACGCCAAGCCCATCAATCAAAACGTTACCAGTCGGCACTTTCCCGGCTTTGCGAGCCTCACCATTTTCGATCTCAACTACGTCGCCAATATCACAAATAAATATGTTCCCTGGTTCAATGCCAACCGCTTCCGCCAACCTAGCGTGATTGCGTTGCATTCGATACTCACCGTGAACCGGCATAAAATATTGCGGTTTCATCAAATTGAGCATTAATTTCAGTTCTTCTTGAGAACCATGTCCGGAGACATGCACGCCCGAACTACCCCCGCCGTGAATCACATTCGCACCTAAACGATACAAGTCATCGACGATTCTTCCCACATATTTTTCATTACCAGGGATTGGTGTAGCGGCAATAATGACCGTATCACCCGGCAACACCTCTGCACGCTTATGCGTGTTGCGCGCCATTTTTGAAAGAGCTGACATTGGCTCACCTTGACTGCCCGTCGACAAAATGACTACACGATTGGCAGGTAAACTATGCACCGCTTCCGGTTCGATCAGCATCCCTTTTGGGATTTTTAAATAGCCCAACTCTTCAGAAATGTTAACGACATTTTCCATACTTCTACCGATCACCGTTAATTTTCTTCCTGTTTCTTCAGCGGCATCAATGACTTGTTGAATGCGATGTATGTTCGATGCGAACGTAGCAACAATCACACGTTGGTCGGCTTTATGAAACACTTCTTTTAATGCTCGTCCGACAAGCGCCTCAGAAGGTGTAAAACCAGGACGTTCAGCATTGGTACTGTCTGATAACAAACAGAGTACGCCACGCTCGCCAATCGCAGCCATTCGTTGCAAGTCAGCATATTGGTTATTCACCGGTGTATGGTCAAATTTAAAATCACCTGTATGGACGATGACACCTTCAGGTGTATCCACACACACACCAACGGAATCCGGTATACTATGATTCGTTTTGAAGAATGTGATATCCAATTTACCAAGACGAATTTCGGAATCTGCATGAATCGTATAACGCTTAGTGTCATTCAATAGACCATGTTCACGCAACTTACCTTCGATTAAACCGAGCGTTAAGCGCGTCGCATAAATCGGTACATTCAATTGCTTTAATACATAAGGAAGTCCGCCAATGTGATCTTCATGTCCGTGCGTGATCACAATACCTCGTACTTTATCCTTGTTGTCTAACAAGTAAGTGATGTCCGGAATGACGATGTCAATGCCAAGCATTTCTTCTTCGGGAAATTTTAATCCCGCATCGATCACCACAATGTCATCACCACATTGGACGACGTACATGTTCTTACCGATCTCGCCAACTCCACCTAATGCGAAAATTGAAACTTTATTTTTGTTGTATTTTGCCAAAAGAAATAGACCTCCCAGTCTGAAAATAGACGGGTGTCCACAATGGTCGCTTAGATAAACCGGGGCAAAAATCTATACTTTGACTTTTGCTTCAAACAGTTTTTCTAAAAAAAGTCGTTCTTCACCAGTACATTCTACGAGTGGCAGTCGTACGCCACCCACATCAACGCCATGTAATTTCAAAGCGTATTTCACAGGTACAGGATTTGGAACTCTATGCGGGCATTGGAACAACCCTTTAAATATAGGCAATAATTTTTGGTGTAACTTAGATGCATTCAATATTCGACCTTGAATGTATGCATCAATCATTTGTTTAATTTCATTACCAATCACGTGACTTGCGACACTGACAACTCCGTACCCGCCAATCGCCAAAACTGGCAACGTAAGATTGTCATCGCCACTATACAAAGTGAACGATTCATCAGTGGCGGCAATAATCTCTGCCATTTGGTCCAAATCACCACTCGACTCCTTGGTGGAAACGATATTCGGTATTTGTGCCAAACGAACGGTAGTGTTTACGTCAATATTAATTCCCGTTCTAGAGGGGATGTTATACAGCATGATCGGTAACGAAGAGTTTTCTGCAATGGTTTTGAAATGCAAATAAATGCCTTCTTGGCCTGGACGATTATAATAAGGTGCAACAACAAGAGCACCGTCAACACCTGCAGATTCCGCGAGTTGTGTAGTGTGCACCGCATGTTTCGTATCGTAACTACCCGTTCCGGCAATCACTTTACAACGCTTGTTCGCATATTGCACCGCACGGTGGAACATTTCGGATTTTTCATCTTCGCTCAAAGTCGGCGATTCGCCCGTTGTACCACAAACGACGATTGCATCTGCAGCTTGTTGTTCAATGACATAATCTATCAGTTGCTTAAAACGATCATAATCAACCTGCAATTGCGAATCAAACGGCGTGACAAGTGCAGTAATCAAACGTCCGAAACTCAAACGAAAAACCTCCCCAAACGATCAAAAAAATTACTTCGTAAATGTTTCTGCGATTTGCACTGCATTCCATGCAGCACCTTTCAACAAATTATCAGACACAATCCACATATTAAGTGCATTATCGTTGTACAGATCCTTGCGAACACGACCAACAAATACGTCCAATTTACCGGACGCATCAGATGCAAGCGGATATTGCTGGTTTGGCAAATCATCAACAAGCGTTACCCCAGGGGCGTTAGCAAGCAAAGTATTCACTTCAGCCAAATCAATATCATTATGGAATTCAACAAATACAGACTCAGAGTGACCGTTTACGACGGGAATTCTAACACAAGTCGCTGTCACTTCAATCGAGTCATCACCCATAATTTTTTGTGTTTCACGAATCATTTTCATTTCTTCAAGCGTGAAACCATTATCTTGGAATTTATCGATTTGCGGAATCGCATTAAACGCGATTTGATGTTTGACAGGAAGTGATCCTACAGGCAAAATATCTGGCTTCGCATCATTCCCTGCAAGCACTTCTTTCGTTTGACGCAGCATTTCGTCAATCGCTTTCGCACCTGCTCCAGAAACCGCTTGATATGTCGAAACAATAATTTTACGAATGCCATAACGGTCATGCAAGGGCTTCAGTGCTGCAACCATTTGAATCGTCGAACAGTTAGGATTCGCTATGATTCCCTTGTGGTTCGCGATTTGCTCTGCATTTACTTCAGGAACGACAAGCGGAGTATCGGGATCCATCCGAAACGCATTGGTATTATCGATACATACAACACCAGCACGAACCGCATGAGGAGCCAGTTCGCGGCTTATGTCGCCACCCGCACTAAACAAGGCAATATGTACGCCGGCAAAACAATCCGGCGTCGCTTCTTGAATGACAACATCTTTCCCCTTAAATTTAACTGTTTTTCCAGCGGAACGACCGGAAGCTAACAATTTTAACTCATCAATTGGGAAATTACGCTCTTCGAGCAAACGAATGATTTGCTCACCGACTGCGCCCGTAGCCCCTACAACAGCTACGTTAAACAGTTTTTGTTGGCCTGACATGTACATTTCTCCTTCGTCTTCAGTTTAATATTGATAACGTTCAATAAGCACCGGTTGCAATTGCCGACCCAGTAATGCTTGAACGCATGTTTCTGCGATTAAATTCATTCTTGCCACAAGAGAATTCGGTTTTTGTTCGGGAGCGTCTTGCCCGAAAGGCACAAAATACATATATTTCGCCGCTAATAATTTCGCCAAATTGGCAGCATTCAAACCGAGACCATCATTCGTCGAAATAGCAACGATCACCGGTCGCTGATTACGCATTTGTGCCTTGGCCGCCATTAACACCGCATTATCAGTTAATGCATTAGCCAGTTTGCTCAGCGTATTGCCCGTGCAAGGTGCGATAATCAACGCATCAAACGTCTTCGCGGGTCCAAGCGGTTCTGCTTCAGCGATTGTAGAAATCGGTTGTTTGCCTGTTACAGTATACAGTTCATCTTGCCAATGCGCACTCGTTCCAAAACGTGTATCTGTATGCACAATGGTATTAGAAATAATCGGCGTTACTGTCGCGCCTGCATAACATAAACGTTGAATTTCGGGAATCACTTCAGAAAACGTACAATGCGATCCTGTCAAGGCAAAGCCAATGTTGCGTCCGCTCAAATCAATGCTCAAGGCAACGAAGCCTCCATATCTTCGGAAATGAGTTGGCACAGCGTGGAAGCAAACATATTCCCTGCTGTTTTGGGCGCAACAATTCCGGGCAGACCGGGTGCTTGTAAAGCCTTTATTTGACGCTTCTCCGCGAAGCGAAAGTCCGTTCCTCCAGGTTTCGTCGCCAAATCGATAATGACTGTTTGTTGACTCATGGCGGCAATTACCTTTGCTGTGACTATCATAGACGGAATTGTATTAAAAAGCAAGTCGATACTGTCCAACTGCTCCAACCAATCGACTGTGTAGAATGGGTTTAGCCCCATCTCATAAGCACGCGCAAACTGTTCAGGAAAGCGAACTCCTGTGTGCACTTTTGCCCCCATCGCTTTTAACAATCGCGCCAACGTCATGCCTACCCTGCCAAATCCGAGCACGACAACTTCGGAGCCATGTATGGTGACATTCGTATGTTCAATCGCCATCGCCACTGCGCCTTCAGCAGTCGGAATCGAGTTGAAAATCGCTAAATCATTTCGTTTCAACAACTCAACAAATGTCACATTCGCATGATCGCACATCAAGCGCATCGCATCACTGGCAAAACCAGTGTAAACTTTGGCGTGTGTTGGCAAAGCGCCGATATGTTGCGGGCGGATGAATAGTGGATGTTTCGCATATTTCGCTTCAACTTCCCCGGTTTCGCTCATACCCGTTACCGGCATGACGAGTATATCGACACTCGCACATTCTTCCACAGTAAGCGGCACTTTTAAGATCTCGCTCGTACGTTCATGTTCAAGTTCGAAACCAACAGCTTTTACGAACGCATCCAATTCATGCAAACGACGAATGACCTCAAGTTGACGTTCATCGCCGCCAACCACCATCACATAAAGTCCAGTAAGCATCATTGTTGCACCTCCCTACCAACGTGTGATGTAGTCTATGCACACGTGTAGCAGACGGTGAATATTGATGCAAGAACGTTTTACTTTTTCTCGTTCGTCGAACCGAATCCGCCCTCACCGCGATCGGTACTCGTCAACTGCGCCACTTCTTCAAACTGCACGTCCAATACTTCCTGAATTACCATTTGTGCGATGCGATCATTCCTTTGAATGATAAACGGCTCTTGACCATGGTTAATCAAAATCACTTTTACTTCTCCACGGTAATCAGCATCAATCGTTCCAGGCGAGTTCAAAGCGGTAATGCCATGTTTGATAGCCCACCCACTACGCGGTCTGATTTGCGCCTCCAAATTTGGTGGCAACTCCATTGCGAAACCGCTTGAAATCAGTTTTCGTTCTCCTGGTTGAATCACAACAGGTTCAGAAACAGCGGCGTGAATATCGAATCCTGCTGCCAATTGTGTCATTTTTGTCGGCAACAGAATATCTTCATAACCAGGTAAGCGTTGAATTTTAACGAGATAAGACAAGTTGATCCCTCCTGAAAGATTGAAGTGCTTGGTCGTCATTGCCAACCATCGCAATCGCAAACGGTTGTGAAAATAGATGTGCTGACAATTCGGTGATATCATCTAACGTAACATTTTCTAGTTTTTTCAACACCTCGTCCATGCTGAGATGTTTACCGAGCATTAATTCGTTGCGTCCCATGCGATGCATACGACTGCTCGAGCTTTCGGATGAAAGTATGAAATTCCCTTTCAGTTGTTCTTTCGTGCGCGCTAACTCGTCCTCGCGTACGCCGTTGCTTGCAATTTGTGAGAGCACATCCATCGTGACATCAAGCAATAATGACGATTGCTTCGGTACTGTGCCTGCATATATAACGAACATGCCGCTGTCCGAATACGCTCCATGATAAGAGTATACCGAATATGCGAGGCCTCGTTTCTCGCGAATTTCTTGAAACAGTCTAGAACTCATTCCGCCGCCGATAATATTGTTGAGAACACTCATGCTATACGTTTTCTGATCGCCAAGCGGTATGCCTGGCAAAGCAAGACATAGATGGTGTTGTTCCGTTTGCTTTTGGCGGAACATCACGCCACCCTGAAAAGTTGGCGTTGTTAGCCTCGTAACTTCACCTTGATTTTGGTAAAAAGCAAAATGTTGCTCCAACAACTGTGGCAAATCGTCGCTGATGTTACCAGCGATGCTAATGACAATATTCGACAAAGAATAATGTGTTTTCATATAGTTATGCAAATCGTTCGATTGGAACGATTGTAACCGTTCGATATCACCTAAGATCGGATATGCGAGCGAATGCTCTGAAAAAGCAGCGGATGCAATCAAGTCGTGCACGTGGTCATCAGGTGTGTCGTCATACATTGCAATTTCTTCGTACACGACATTTTTTTCTTTCTCGAGTTCTTCTGCATCAAACAAAGAATGAAAAAACATATCAGCCAGTACTTCAAGTGCTTTTGGCAAATGTTGATCTAAAACTACAAAGTAGTAGCACGTATTTTCTTTGCTAGTAAACGCATTGATATTGCCGCCTAAACCGTCAAAAATGTTGGCAATTTCGTTCGCGCTATACTTGCTCGTCCCTTTAAAAAGCATATGTTCAATTAAATGTGTAATGCCGTTTGTGACGCTTGTCTCATTGCGAGAACCAGCTTTCACCCAAATTCCAAAAGACACAGACCGAGTGGAAGGAATGTGTTCGGATACAACGGAAATGCCGTTTGATAATTTATAAATGTTCACTCGATGACCTCCGGATGATTGCTTACATTCATAGTTTACCAATAAAAAGCGATTCACTCAACAAACTGCATACGATTCGGGGAAATCGTGCGCGACACGGTGTCGATTGTGAAACCGCGTTCCCGAGCATCGTCGATTAATTGCGGCAACGCTTGAGCAGTGCTTGCGGTTGGATGCATAAGTACAAGCGCACCTGGAGTTAATTCTTTACGCACCTTCGAAATGATTTGTTGAGCAGGCGGACGTTTCCAATCAACCGTATCGACTGTCCATAGAATGGTGAGTAAATTATGTTTGCGGGCAATAGCGACCGTATCATCATCAAAGTCACCAGATGGCGGTGCAAACAGTCGATTTTTGACGCCGAGTTCATTTAATAATCTTTCAGTTTTTACGATTTCACCATTTGCCAGTTCATTGGATAACTGACTCATATTCTTGTGCGAATATCCATGGTTCGACAATTCGTGACCTGCCTTCATCATCCGCTTTGCTAGTTCAGCATTTTTCGACAACCAACTTCCGTCTAAAAAAAATGTCGCTTTTGCTTGTTTCACGCGGAACGTTTCTAACATATGCGGAATGTGTTCGTTCCCCCAAGCTACGTTCACCATGAATGCGACTGCAAGTTTCTCTGGGTTTGCGCGATAAATCGGTGCCGGAGGTAACGACTCAAGTGGTTGGAGCGGAGTTAGTGTGCGGTATATTTCATTCAATTCTTTCGAATGTTGCCAACTGACTTTTGAAGCGTTGATTGTTTTTTGTTCTTCTAACATGCGACCGTTCAGTCCGGGAATTAATTTCCAAACACGGTCAATTCGTGGTTCAATGGGCTTCACATATACTTGGGTCGCCCTTTGTTTGACCACTTGTTGCAGTTCACTTATCGCACCCGCGGAACTCATTGCTGTGCTATTTCGTTCCGCTTCATTCGTTCCGATAAGCCAAATCATGCAACTACAAAAGATAATAGCAATCGCCACACTCAGTATAAACTTTCGCATTGATTTCAACTCCCGTTTCGCATCTTAATATACGTGTCATATCATCGTATGCTTTAGGGGAGTTTGTCAGAATGGAAACGATTATTTTCGCAATAAAAAAACCGGCGGGTGCCGGTATGTAGTTATTTTAAAGCGTCTTTATGTGAAAGTTCGATTTTGCCTTGATCATCAATTTTAATGACTTTCACAGTCAGTACTTGTCCCATTTCTACGACATCTGCTGTCTTTGCATTGCGGTCCTCAGTCAAATTACGAAGACGGCACAAAGCTTGTTTGCCCGGTAAAAATTCAACGAAGCAGCCAAAATCTTGGATTCCCATGACTTTACCACTATAAATCTCACCGACTGCAACTTCTTTAACGATTCCCTCAATAATTCCACGTGCGCGTTCATTCGCTTCATGATCAGTCGAGGCAATAAATACGCGGCCATCCTGCTGGATGTCAATTTTCACGCCGGTATCCTCGATAATTTTATTGATGACTTTACCACCTGTACCGATGACATCACGAATTTTATCAGGGTTGATTTGGATGGTGACAATCTTCGGTGCATAAGGTGAAAGTGTTTCGCGAGGCTTATTGATTCGCGATAGCATTTTTCCTAAGATGTGCAGTCTGCCGATGCGCGCTTGTTCCAATGCCTGCTGTAAAATCGAGCGATTGATGCCGTCAATTTTGATATCCATTTGTACAGCAGTTACACCCTTATCAGTTCCAGCAACTTTGAAATCCATGTCGCCGAGATGATCCTCCATGCCTTGGATGTCGGATAAGATAGAGAATTGTTCTCCATCTTTAATCAATCCCATTGCGATGCCGGCAACCGGCGCTTTGATCGGCACACCTGCATCCATTAATGCAAGTATGCTGGCACAGATGGACGCTTGAGAACTTGAGCCGTTTGACTCCAAAACCTCAGATACGAGGCGGATTGTGTAAGGGAAGTCCACTTCGTCAGGGATGACGGCTTCAATCGCCCGTTCACCCAACGCACCGTGTCCGATTTCTCGTCTGCCCGGCGGACGAAGCGGGCGTGCTTCGCCGACGCTAAACGGCGGGAAATTATAATGATGCATGAAACGTTTGGTCTCTTCAAGACCGAGTCCGTCGAGAATTTGCACATCGCCAAGCGCACCTAGTGTACAAACGCTTAGTGCCTGTGTTTGTCCGCGTGTAAACAAACCAGATCCGTGTGTACGCGGCAATAACGATGTATCACATTCAATCGGACGGATTTCAGAAAGTCCGCGACCGTCAGGACGTACTTTATCATGCGTAATCAAACGGCGCACTTCTTCTTTGACAATATCGTACAATACTTCTTTGACACCTTTCATCAATTCAGGCTTGTCCGCATATTGTTGAGTGAAATGGGCGACTGCATTCGCTTGAATTTCATCGATTGCATCTTGGCGCGCCTGTTTTTCGACAATTTTCACAGCATTAACGAGGTCTCCTTGGCAGTACGAACGAACAGTTTCGTCGACTGTGTGATCCACCTCATGCAGTTTCACTGCCATCTTCTCTTTACCGCATAGAGCGACAAGTTGCTCTTGTGTAGCAACGATGTTTTTGATTTCGTCGTGACCGAACATGATTGCTTCCAAAATGACATCCTCTGGCAATTGATTCGCCTCGGCTTCAACCATCATGATGGCATCTTTGGTACCTGCGACGACGAGTTTTAACTCGCTCACTTCTGCTTGTGCCACGGTTGGGTTAATAATAAATTCGCCGTCTACGCGTCCTACAACAACACCACCAACTGGGCCATTAAATGGCACGTCACTGATTGAAAGTGCAGCCGAAGTGCCGATGAGCGCAGCGATTTCTGAAGAGCAATCTTGATCGACGGACATCACAATGTTTACGATTTGTACATCATTACGAAATCCTTCTGGAAACAACGGACGAATCGGTCGGTCGGTCAAACGGCTAGCAAGAATCGCTTTCTCGCTCGGTCGACCTTCACGCTTAATAAAGCCACCCGGTATTTTACCAACTGCATAAAGTCTTTCCTCATAGTTGACAGTCAGCGGAAAAAAATCTAAATCCTTCGGATCTTTCGATGCGGTTACGGTACATAAGACGACGGTGTCGCCATAACGGACAGTCACTGCGCCATTGGCAAGCTTAGCAATTTGACCTGTTTCAATTACAAACGGGCGCCCTGCTAAGTTCATTTCTACACGTTGCTGCATGTGAATCCTCCTTTGTCCTTGCTTAAAATAACGATATACAATAAAAGCAACTAAGTGTACGGTGTAGGCAGCCGATTTGCTGACCCATGCACAAGCCACTCAGTTGCTTTACATGTTTTGTTAACAGCGAATGTTAACGACGAAGACCAAGTTTATCAACGAGCGTACGGTAACGAGTGATGTCTTTATTTTTCAAATAAGACAACAAGTTACGACGTTGACCAACCATTTTGAGCAATCCGCGACGAGAATGATGATCTTTCTTGTGCGTGCGCAAGTGGCTGTTCAGGTTGTTGATGTTTTCGGTAAGGATAGCAATTTGAACTTCAGGAGAACCGGTGTCAGATTCATGCACCTTATATTGCTCGATTAGTTCTTGTTTGCGTTCTTGTGTAAGCGCCATCCTTATCACCTCCTTGTATTATATTGAATCCCCGGCAGCTGAGAAGTTCGTCGGAGTGTCGAAAATCCAAGCTACGGTTCACCTCGAATAGTATAACAAATCGATTTTATAAAGTAAACTAAGCTTTATGATTCCACTGAAAATATTTGACGAGTCTGTTCAATATCACGATGAATTTGTGCAATCAACTGATCCACACCGTTAAACTTTTGCTCCGTTCGTAAAAACTGAACGAGCTCAATCGACATCGTGTCATTGTATAAATCACCATCAAAATCTAGCAAATGAACTTCAACATTTGCGACTACCGGTTCTACAAGAAAAGTTGGTCGCACACCGATATTAACAACTGCTGGATAACGACTGCCATTAACGCTAGCATATACAGCATACACGCCAAGTTTTGGAAAGATATAACTTCCATCCAGTTCAAGGTTCGCGGTCGGGAATCCGATTTTCCTCCCTCTCCCATCACCGTGACGCACGACACCAATCAAATCGTAATGTCTCCCAAGAAGAGCGGGTATGGAAGCGACATCCCCCTCAGCAAGCAACTGACGTATCCTCGTACTGCTTACTTTTTCAGTGGCAAAGAGATGAGGTTCGACGACTTGTACTGAAAACGAAAGCGATTTTGCATTCCGCAATAATTCGGCATTCCCTTTCCCGCGATGGCCAAACGTAAAATCAAAGCCGATGACCACCGTATGCAGGTTCATTGAATATAGAATTTCGTTGATAAATTGTTCTGGCGATATAGCAGCGAACGTCTCATCAAATGAAACAACATACAAGTAATCGACATCTAATCCAGCAAGCAATTGTAGTTTGTGCGGGAATGGCGTCAACAAACATTCATATTTTTGTTGCCCTAACACTTCGCGTGGATGCGGATCGAAAGTCATAATTGCCGAAGCGACTCCTGCTTCGCGAGCAGTATTCACCGCTTGTCCAATCACTTTACGATGCCCAAGATGGACTCCGTCAAAGTCTCCGATTGCTAACACTTGTGCTGGATAATCTGTTTTTTGAAATGGATATTGTAACCGTATCAGTTGCAAATGTATCTCACACCTAACTCATTAAGGGTCATGCTTGTGACCATATTTTATGGGGAACGAGTTGCTCTCGTTGATTGTTCCAAGTCAGCACTCCGATGAATGAGCCGCGTTCATCATAGCCGCGGACAATATTTCCATCCGCGAACTGATGTGAAGCAGCATATTCAACACTTAATCCGCAACGCAATTGTCTGCTTTTTTGTTCATCAAAATGACATGCAGGATAATGCTGAATCGCTATATCGGCAGAGATGATGTGTTGATGCAGATCAGCGGCCTGATGCAATCTCTCGATTTCCTCTAGGTGTACAGCTTGTGAAAGTGTAAATCCACCAGATGAAGTACGTATCAAGTTTGACATCACAGCTGGGTAACCAAGGGATTTCCCGATATCTGAGCACAACGTGCGGATGTACGTGCCTTTCGAGCAAAGAACACGAACCGTGATTACAGGATATCCTTCATCGCTCACACTTCGCCCGAGAAAGGCTAAACGATAAATGTTGACCGTACGAGCTGGACGTTCAATTTCCACTCCAGCACGAGCGAGTTGATACAGTTTCTGCCCATTCACTTTGACAGCAGAATACATCGGCGGAATTTGAGAAATCTCGCCTATATATTTTGACAACGCACCCTTGATTTGATCGTCATCCAGACTCAAATGTAACGGCTCAACCTTATCTACAATAACGCCACTAATATCCTCGGTGTCTGTAGAAAAACCTACAGTAAGTTGCGCCTCATATTCTTTCGGCAAATCCTGCACATATTCTGCGACGCGAGTTGCACGACCTAAACAAACCGGTAATACACCTGTAACCAGCGGATCAAGCGTCCCTGTATGTCCAATCCGTTTCAGCCCTAAAATTCGCCGCAGCTTTGCAACCACATCATGAGATGTGTAGTTTTCAGGTTTATGAACGGGCAGTATCCCTTCATAACTCATAGGAGCGCCTTCTCACAGGCACTAACGACACGTGCGATTACCTCGTGCAAATCACCCTCAACCGTGCAACCAGCAGCACGAATATGACCACCGCCACCAAATAAAGCAGCGACTTGCGAGACGTTGACAAAGTCATTTGAGCGCAAACTTACTTTAAATGAACGTTCAGACAATTGTTTAAAAAGCAAACCAACCTCTACGCCGCTAATGTTGACCGGATAACGTACAATGCCATCCAAGTCATCAGCAGTTGCACCAGTTAGCATTAAATCGTTCGCAGAGGCGATGATCCATGCTATTTTTTTTGAATCGTGAAATGACAGTGTATTTAATGAACATTGTAGCATCGCAACATGTGAAGGCGTAATGGTCTCGAGTGCAATGCGCGCAATTTCAGTCGGACTTACTCCGTGCGATAGTAATACGGAAGCAATCTCCAACACTTTCGGTGTTGTATTCTGGTAGCGAAATCCACCAGTGTCAGTTAGCAGTCCAGTGTATAAACATTTAGCGATATCGAGATCAAGTTCAATATTCATATAGTTGATTAATGAATACATCACTTGAGCGGTAGCAGCGGCAGTGACGTCGACTAAATTGCTAGAACCAAAATGACTGTTCGTCGCATGATGGTCAACGTTCAATAATTTTGCTTGTTCGTGAAACACAGTATTCAATTCACCGAAACGATAAAAATCAGCACAATCAACAGAAATCACATGGTTAAATGGTTCGTATTTTTGTAATCCCTGCAGAAGTTGGACGTTCTCAATTCCGGTCAAATAAGAAAAACGCGTCGGCATAGTATCCATATTCGCCATCACATACCGTTTTCCTAACTTGTTTAACAACCACCCCATCGCGCAGGTGGAACTCGCCGCATCACCATCTGGATTGATATGAGAAATAACAAGAAAATCATCGTTCAATTCAATGAATCGTTTTGCTTCCTCTAATGAAGAATTAAGCGATTGCGTCGACTCCATTATTTTTTCTCCTCGTTGATCCGATTCAAGATTTGCTCGATTTTTTGACCATAATCAATCGATGAATCGATTTTGAAAAGCAGTTCAGGGATTTGGCGGATACGAATTTTCTTCCCTAATTCCGAACGCAAAAAACCAGCTGCACTTGCCAATGCTTTCAGCGAATCGTTGCGTTTTTCCTCATCACCAAACACACTTACGTAGACTTTGGCTTGTGAAAAATCATTTGTTACTTCAACGCCAGTCACAGTGACAAAACCAATCCGCGGATCTTTCAATCCTGACTGTAACATATAACTCAGTTCTTTTTTAATTTCTTCTGCTACTCGGTTAACTCTTATTTTTGCCATCGGGATCACCTCTCTACGGTTTCCATTACAAACGCCTCGATGACGTCTCCTTCTTTAATGTCATCATACTTCTCAAGCGAAATCCCGCACTCGTAACCTTGTGCAACTTCTTTCACGTCATCCTTAAAACGTTTGAGGGAATCGATTTTTCCTTCGAAAACGACGATACCGTTACGCACGAGACGTACTTCGGCGGAACGGATAATTTTTCCGTTCGTCACCATACAACCGGCAATCGTACCGATTTTACTAATTTTGAAAATATTACGCACTTCGACTTGACCGATCACCACTTCTTTGTACTCAGGATCAAGCATGCCTTTCATTGCTGCTTCAATCTCTTCGATTACTTTATAAATGATGCGGTGCAAGCGAATGTCTACTTTCTCCTGTTCGGCTGTTACAAGCGCAGCAGGTTCAGGACGTACATTGAACCCAATGATAATCGCATTCGATGCGGATGCCAAAATGATATCGGACTCGGTAACCGCACCAACGCCTTGATGTAGTATTTTGACGCGCACGCCTTCAACTTCGATTTTCTCGAGTGATCCTTTGAGTGCCTCGACTGAACCTTGAACATCACCTTTAATAATGACGTTTAGATCTTTCATTTCTCCATCTTTAATGTGCTTATAAAGATCATCAAGCGTGACGCGTACATTGGCGCCCATCGCAGATTGACGCAATTTTACAGCACGATTATCAGCAATTTGACGCGCCTTACGCTCGTCTTCGAAGACAATGAACGGATCGCCCGCTAGTGGCACTTCGGTCAGACCAGTAATCTCGATTGGAGTCGATGGACCGGCTTCTTTGATGCGACGCCCCTTATCATTTACCATGGCACGAACGCGCCCGAAACATACACCAGCAACGAAAGCATCACCAACTTTTAATGTTCCGTTCTGAATCAGAATCCGCGCCACCGGACCGCGACCCTTGTCAAGTTCGGCCTCAATCACCGTACCTCTAGCACGTTTGTTCGGATTCGCACGTAGCTCTTGTACTTCAGCGACAAGCAAAATCATCTCGAGTAAATCTTCAAGACCCATACGTTGTTTTGCGGAAATGTTAACGAAAATGTTTTCGCCGCCCCACTCCTCAGGTACAAGTCCGTATTCCGTTAATTCTTGCTTAATCTTGTCAGGATTTGCGTCGGGTTTGTCAATTTTATTAACAGCAACAATAATCGGAACATTGGCAGCTTTCGCATGACTAATCGCTTCTACTGTTTGTGGCATAACGCCGTCATCCGCTGCAACAACAAGAATTGTAATATCGGTTACCTTTGCACCGCGCGCACGCATCGTGGTGAATGCAGCATGGCCCGGCGTATCAAGAAACGTGATTTTCTTGCTCTTGATTTCCACTTGATATGCACCGATATGCTGGGTAATACCGCCTGCTTCGCCTTCCGTCACGTTCGTGTGGCGGATCGCATCTAGCAACGTTGTTTTACCATGGTCTACGTGTCCCATGATTGTTACGACTGGCGGTCGTTCGAGCAAATCTTCTTGTTCGTCCTTCTCTTCGATGGTTTCAAAATTATCTTCTTCGACAGGAATTCTGAAATCAACTTCGACGTTAAAGTCTTGAGCGACCAATCCGATTGCTTCAAGTTCAAGTTCCTGATTGATTGTAGCCATTACACCTAAGAAGAGCAATTTCTTGATGACTTCGGATGACTCCTTGTGCATTGCACGCGCAAGTTCACCAACTGTCATTGTGCCACGGACAATGATTTTCTTTGGCGATGTATCAACTTTTTCTTTTTTCGGAGGCTCTGGTTGGAAGTACCTGCCTTTCCCGTGTTGCGGGCGTTTTAAAGGTGCGCTTTGACCTTTATTTTTATTATCTTCAAAGCGCTTATTGTTTGCCTTGTTCTTCTTGAAGTTACCGCGTTGACCATCTGGCTGAATGGTACCTACAAGTTCTTCTATCTTGCTATTTTTCTCAAGACGTTGCTCGATCGATTTATCAACTGAAGATGCAGCTGAATTCGTCAATTCTGAGCTTGAACGTAAATCTAATTTTGCTTTTGGCGGTTGGTTCTTTTGTTGTTGTTGTTTTTGTTCGTGGTTCTGCGCTTTCGGCTGTTGCGCTTGTGTTTGAGCATTTTGAGTTGGCGAAGGACTATTTGACGCTTCAGTAGCACTCGTCGTCGCTGCAGGTGCAGGTTGTGCTTGCGGAGCAGGTTTCGCCGGAGTTGCAGGTCGCCCCGTAGCGTTCGCACGTATGTTAGCGAAATACTGTTCGACTTTTTGCACCATCTCATCTTCCATGACACTCATATGATTTTTAATAGGGATATTCATACGATTCAAAATCGTGATGATCTCTTTGCTGTTCATCCCCAATTGATTCGCATAATCATATACTCTAAATTTATTATCCTTTTCTTTTTTCAATATGATCCACCTCATTTTCTGTATCAAGCCATTTCGACATGGACTTGGCAAACCCCTCATCAATAACCGCTATCGATACGCGCGCTTCTTTGCCGATGCAACGACCTAGTGTTGCACGATCGGAAATCTGATGAAGTTTAACATGATAATACGAACATTTATCGTTCATTTTTTTGAATGTAGCGTCAGAAGCATCATTCGCAAGCATCACCAATTTTGCCTGTTCACTACGTACGGCCTGTAATACTGCATCTTCACCGTGTTTGATTTTTCCAGCACGCATTGCAAGCCCAAGCAATGAACATAACTTTTCATGCATTGTCCATCACCTTTTTTATTTGTTGTTCCAACAGTTCATACAGTTCGGGTGTCACGGTTGTATTCAAAGCACGTTCTAAACCTCTTGATTTGCGAGTATGCCGAAAGCAATCGGCACTGCCACACATATAGGCGCCACGTCCAGGCTTTTTGCCTGTCAAATCAACGGTAACTTCACCTTCTGGAGAGCGAACAATTCGAATCAGTGTTTTCTTGCCTAGCATCTCCTGACAACCGATGCATTTACGCAAAGGAACTTTCCGTTCTTTCATTTCAGTTCAATTCCTCTTCTGCTTGTGATTCACTCTTAATGTCGATTTTCCAACCCGTAAGTTTGGCTGCTAGGCGAGCATTCTGCCCTTTAATCCCAATTGCTAGTGACAGTTGATTATCAGGAACAATGACGCGCGCCATTTTTTCATCTTCGTAAATTGTGACACTGACAACTTTGGAAGGACTGAGTGAGTTTGCAACGTACACTCTAATATCATCTGAATAACGTACGATATCGATTTTTTCGCCGCGCAGCTCGTTCACTATGTTTTGTACGCGCAACCCTTTTGGTCCAACACATGAACCAACGGGATCAACTTCGACTTGATGTGAGTGAACTGCTATTTTCGAACGTTGGCCTGCTTCGCGCGCGACTGACATAATTTGCACGATGCCACTATTGATCTCTGGTACCTCAAGTTCGAATAGACGTTTTAACAAACCAGGGTGAGATCGAGAAAGTGAAATTTGCGGACCTTTCGACAAATTATCAACTTTGGTAATGTAAACCTTAACGTAATCGCCCTGCTTGAGTTGATCTTGCGGTAGAAGTTCAGTAAACGGCAAAACGCCATCGACTTTACCAAGTTCAATATAAAAATTTCGAGCATCTTGACGTTGAATAACGCCAGTCAATATTTCGTCCTCTCGATCGATAAAATCATTGTAGATCATATCACGCTCTGCCTCGCGTAGTTTTTGCGTGATCACTTGCTTCGCGGTTTGCACAGCAATACGACCTAAATTTTCGGGCGCGACTTCCTCTTCGTACATATCACCAATTTCATAATTCTCGTTCAAATCACGTGCTCTCGCTAAAGAAATTTCGTTATTCGGGCTTGTAACTTCCTCTACGACTAATTTCTTAGCAAATACTTGAATGAGTCCCGTCGTACGGTCAATCGTCACACGGACGTTTTGAGCTTGATTTTGATTCTTTTTGAAACTAGAAATTAGCGCTTGCTCTATTGCGCTAATCATTGTGTCTTTTGATACCCCTTTGTCTTTTACAATCTCGTCAAGAGCATCGATAAACTGCTTATTCATCGAAAACTCACTCCTCCTTTTCTGAGTTCATACTTGCAAATTTATTAAAACTTGATCGCCAACCGTGCCAAAGCAATTTTTTCAAGCGGAATTTGGTGAGACTTTTTTCCAACTTTGACGGACAGCGTTTGCTCATCATATGATGTGAGCGTGCCTTCAAATTCTTTCAAACCATCAATCGGTTCGTAGGTGCCAATAAAAACATGTTGTTCGATTGCTTTTAGAAAATCCTCAGGTTTTTTTAATGGACGTTCTGCTCCAGGTGATGAGACCTCTAAAAAGTAGGCATTCACGATTGGATCCGTCTCGTCCAATTTTGCGCTAAGAAATTGACTGATCAGACCACAATCTTCGACATCAATCCCGTTTTCCTTATCGACATACACTCTCAAGTACCAATTACTACCCTCTTTTACGTACTCAACATCGACCAGTTCAAACGAATGCTGTTCTAAAAACGGTTCGACTATTTCCGCGACAAGTTCTGCGATTTGCTTCGTCCGCAACACATTCCCTCCGATTCACTTTCATAAAATCGTTAAAAAAATACAAAGAGCGGGTTTCCCCACTCTTAGAAGCTGAAGCATATCAACAAATAACGTGTATAACCAGTACAATAGTCACACTCTTATACTATACCATGAATCCTATACATTAATCAAGTCACCATTCATCAAATAAACTCAATTGATTGCTCTCTGGTAACCCTTGAAAACATCCGGAATCTTTGAGCAAATCGACAACTTTTTTGGAACATTTACTACGAGTTTGAAAATCATCAATCGATAAAAATTCGCCGCTTTTTTTCGCCTCTTCCATCGATTGAGCCACAGTCTCACCACATCCAGCTAGTGCAGAAAACGGTGGGATTAATGTTGTTCCCGACATCACAAATTCATTCGCTTTTGATTGATACAAATCAATATTACTGAACGAGTAGCCGCGCGCTGTCATCTCAAGCGACATTTCTAACGTGTGAAAGATATTTTTTTCAACATCAGAAAGTTGATTAAAAGTAGCACCTAGTTCTTCGTGACGTTTGGTAATCGCCTTGTATCCCGCACGCATCGTATCAAGTTCAAAATCTTTAACCCTAATTGAGAAGTAGGCCGCATAGAAGTGTAACGGATAGTAAATTTTATAAAATGCGGTTCGCACCGCAGAAATGACATATGCGGCGGCGTGCGCTTTCGGGAACATGTACTTGATTTTCTCGCAAGAGTCAATGTACCATTGCGGAACTTTATGCTCCTTCATGGCGTCTTTCCATTCTGGCCTAACGCCTTTTCCTTTCCGCACACTCTCGGTAATTTGAAAAGCCAAACTTGCATCCATGCCCGCTTTGTAAATCAAATACAACATAATTTCGTCTCGACAACCAATCACGGTTTTAATCGTACAGGTACGGTTGCGGATTAATTCTTGGGCATTACCTAACCATACATCTGTACCGTGTGATAAGCCTGAAATTTGGATTAGATCAGAAAATGTTTGCGGCGCTGTTTCTTCAAGCATTTGCCGAACAAACTTCGTTCCCATTTCGGGAATACCGTATGTCCCAACTGTACTTCGAATTTGTTCTGGTCTGACCCCAAGTGCTTCCGTAGAACTAAATATGCTCAACACTTTCTGATCATTCATTGGTATCATAAGCGGATCAACGCCCGTTGATTTTTGCAACATGTACATCATCGTCGGGTCGTCGTGACCAAGAATATCAAGTTTTAACAAATTATCTTCGAATGAATGGTAATCGAAATGAGTGGTTTTCCATTCAGCAGTTTGCGAATCCGCCGGGTACTGTACCGGTGTAATGTCTTCTACTTCAATCGTATCAGGGACGACAATAATGCCGCCTGGATGTTGACCCGTACTTCTTTTTACTCCCGTGCATCCGTTAGCGATTCTTATAATCTCAGCATTTCGCCATGTTTTTGATTTTTCTTCAGCGAAGTTCTTAACGTAACCGAACGCTGTACGATCCTTGATGCTACCGACAGTACCGGCGCGGAATACGTTCTTTTCGCCAAACAGAACTCGTGTGTAGTTATGGGCATGAGCCTGATAATGACCAGAGAAATTCAAGTCAATATCGGGCGTTTTATCGCCTTTAAACCCTAGAAACGTTTCAAAAGGGATATCATGACCGTGACCTTTCATAGTAGTTCCACATTTTGGGCAAGATTTGTCAGCTAAATCAAATCCGTTGGCAACAGAGCCATCCTCATACCATTCGCTATGTTTACAAGTTCCGCATAAATAATGTGGTGGAAGTGGGTTCACTTCCGAAATACCTAACATCATGGCGACAATCGAAGAGCCTACCGAACCACGTGAACCAACCAAATAACCGTTCTCATTTGACTTTTTGACTAAACGTTGCGAAATCAAATAGTTCGCAGAAAATCCATATTGGATGATTGGAACGAGTTCTTTTTCAAGACGTTTGACCACGATATCAGGTAATGGATCACCATATAGTGATTTGGCAGTTTGATAACATGTGTCACGAATTTCAGATTCTGCCCCCTCAATATGCGGTGTGAACAATTCTTTAGGAAAGAGCGGATAAGATTCAAATCGTTCACTAAGAAGTCGCGTTTGGCGTACGACGATTTCGTAAGCCGTTTGCTCTCCCAAAAAAGCGAATTCGTCTAACATTTCCTCTGTCGTGCGATAATGTACATCTGGAAGTTGGACGTCACGAAGCGGATTATGCCCTACAATCCCATTAATGATGATTTCACGATTAATTTTATTGCGCGGATGCAAGTAATGTACATTCCCGGTAGCCACAACAGGAATGTCTAATTTTTTCCCGATTTCGACAATTTTCATAAGAGCATCCTTAATTGCCTGCTCGCTATTCACTAAACCCTTTTCAATAAGATGCTGATAAGTCGTTAATGGTTGCACTTCCAACGCATCATAAAACTGTGCAACTTGCTCTGCTTCTTCGATTGATTTATTCAGTACTGTTTCAAAAAACTCACCTTTTTCACACCCTGACAAAACGATGAGTCCCTCGCGATACGCAGTCAATTTCCGTTTAGGTATACACGGTACTTTTTTGAAAAATTGAGTATGAGACATGGAAACAAGTTTATATAAGTTTTTCAAACCGACTCGATTTTGCGCATAGATTGTGCAGTGAAACGGTCTCGTTTGCATTAAACGATCCGTATTCTGCTGGTCAAAGTCAGTTATGTTATGCACGTTGTTTTTTTCTGCGAGTGCAAGCAAATGAAAGAAAATATGGCCCGTAGCCACACAGTCGTCGAGTGCACGGTGATGACCTTTCAATTCGACGTGAAAACGATCGCTTAGTGCTTTGAGGTTAAACTGGCGCATTTCCTTTTGGAGAAACGTACGCGCCATCTCTAGTGTGTCGATAATTGCTTGCTGCGGTTGAGCCAATCCGAGTTTTTTTGTCCATTCTTTGATAAATCCTAAATCAAACCGCGCATTGTGAGCAACAAGCGTACATTCGCCGACGAATGCCATAAATTCAGGTAGTACCTGTTCAATGGCAGGAGAATCTGCGACCATATCATTCGTAATTTTCGTAATTTCCGTGATTTTATCTGGAATGAACGAATTTGGTTTCACCAAACTTGCAAATCGTTCAAGAATTTCACCATTTTTCATCTTCACGCCAGCAATTTCGATGATTTCACCGTTTGTGACGGATAAACTTGTTGTTTCGATGTCAAAAATCACATAAGTCTCTTCGGCAAGTTGTACGGATTTCGGTTGAATTACAACCGGCATCGGTTCATTCAACACATTCGCCTCGAGGCCATAAATAATCTTAAGATTTTTCCCCTTTGAGTGCTTCATCGCTTCGGGGAACCCTTGCACACCACCGTGATCAGTGATGGCAATTGCATCATGCCCCCACTTAATTGCCGTTTGAATGTAATCACTGATATGAGTCACTGCATCCATGGTGCTCATCACCGTGTGGAGATGAAATTCTACACGCTTTTCTGGAGCTTGATCAATCCGTTCAGTTTCAGTCGGTTCGATGCGAATCAAATCACTAGGGATCAGATGTAATTCCGGTTTTTTGTCAGGTGGACCAAAACGATCATACTCGATTTTTCCGCGAACCAATAGCCACATATCATTTTGAAGCAACTTCATTACTTTAAGATCATCTTTGTTTTTGATAAATGATTTGACCTGAATGCTATCGGTAAAGTCAGTAAGAATAAACTGAAAGATGGTCGTGCCATTCTTTGTCACAGTTTCGCTCAGGCCGAATACAAGCCCTTGCACCGTCACCTTTTTCTCTTCTTCGGTAATCGTGTTCAATGGAATTGGTTTGTCCTTAATTTCATAACCGAGCATCAATTTCAAATCAGGATCACTAACCGTTTTTACATCAACTTGCGGAACTGCTTTCGCCTCTTCGACAAATTGTTGTTGCTCCATTTCCACCTGTTGCACAAATCGCTCCATTGCTTCAGAACGATCTGCCGCAATTTCAAATCCGACGTCGATATGTTTAAAAAAATGATCGGCATAAAACGACCGAATATGACGTCCGATGTCTTTTTGTTTCGCTATTTCTAGATTGACTTCATCAGTGACTGCGACTGTAAGCGTGGAATGGGTACATTTGATTTTTGAATTTTTCAGCAATCCGTTGATCGAAGGTTGTGCTGCGCGAATGTGATCGACACAAAACGACCAATACTCTTCAGCGATTTGTTCGATTTGTACCGTATCCCGAAATCGAATATTGCAACTTACAACGGCAATATTTTTAAATTTTTCCGCTGCATGAAGCAAAAACGTACGATACGACTCTGACGGTAACAATTCATCTGCCGAGAGTACAAACGTCCATCGATTGTCGGTCGCCGAACAAATCAATTTTTCCATTTGCATGTGTGAGAAATAACGCTCAATCGAGTCAAAAGGAAGTTCCAAATATTTAAGTAACAGCTCGTACCGTTCCCGATTTTCTGGATGTAACATTATTCATCACCACCTTGCAAGCAATTTTGAAAATGATTAATACGCTCTCGCAAACACAACCTGATGTACTGCAGGTTGACCACAAACCACGCAACATTTTTGAGTGCTTAACGGTTGAAACGGAATGTTACGACTAGTCGCGCCTGTCTCTTCCTTTACTTTTTTCTCACACTCGAGAGCACCGCACCAACCTGTATGAGCAAAACCTCGTTTATATTCGAACATCGCTTTGAGTTCGTCAAAAGTTGAGACTTCTTTGCTATGCTCCTCCATAAAACGTTTTGCTTGTGAAAACATTTCGTTTTGAATATTCACTAGCGTGTCATTGACTTCAAAAACCAAATCAGATTGGGCAACTGTTCGTTTTTCAGTAGCATTTCTCGATACAAATACAACTTGTCCATTTTCCATATCACGAGGTCCAATTTCAATGCGTAGCGGAACACCTCGCATCTCATACTCGTTGAATTTCCAACCAGGAGTGACGTCTGGACGATCATCAATTCGGACTCGAATGCCTGCAGTTTTTAACTCAGACAACAACTCGTATGCACGAGCATTGACGGCATCACGGAATTTGGCAGGACCAATCGGGATAATTACCGCTTGTACTGGTGCTACCTTAGGCGGCAAAGCAAGGCCGCGGTCATCACCATGCACCATGATTAAAGCGCCGATGAGACGGGTGCTTACTCCCCAAGAAGTAGTGTGCGCGAATTGCAATGTATTTTCACGGTCCAAAAATTTAATCTCAAATGCTTGCGCAAAATTTGTACCCAAATAGTGAGAGGTACCAGCTTGCACAGCACGTCCATCCTTCATCATCGCTTCGATTGAGAATGTATCTACGGCACCCGCAAATTTCTCTGACTTTGTCTTTTGTCCTACAATGACAGGGATTGCTAAAAAGTTTTCTACAAAATCACGATAGATGTCCAACATCTGCATCGTTTCTTTACGCGCATCCGTTTCATCTTCATGTGCGGTGTGCCCTTCTTGCCACAAAAATTCAGACGTACGCAAAAAAGGTAACGTTCTTTTTTCCCATCTGACGACATTCGCCCACTGATTAATAAGTAACGGTAAGTCACGGTACGACTGAATCCATTTCGAATACATATGTCCAATCATTGTTTCAGAAGTAGGTCGAATCGCCAATTTTTCTTCTAAAGGCTCACCGCCAGCTTCTGTTACCCAAGGTAATTCTGGATTAAAGCCTTCGACATGTTCTTTCTCTTTTTGAAAGAAACTTTCTGGAATAAACATTGGAAAATATGCGTTTCGATGCCCGGTCGCTTTAAACTTGGCATCAAGTTCACGCTGACAATTTTCCCAAATTTCAAATCCATCGGGTTTAAAAACGATACATCCGCGTACTGGTGAATAATCCATCAAATCTGCTTTTTTAATGACGTCGATATACCAACGCGAAAAATCTTCGCCTTGTCGTGTAATCTCACGAACAAAATCTTTGTCTTTAGACATCTTCATTCCCCTTCAATCGATCATTTGAAAAATCTCGCAATGTCATGATAAGTGACAACTAACATTAATCCCATCAGCATGGCAAAACCGATGAAATGTACCATACTCTCTTTTCGCGGTTCAACCGGTTTACCGCGCACAAATTCGATGGCAAGGAATATGAGCCTGCTTCCATCTAATGCGGGAATCGGCAACAAATTAAAGATTCCTAGATACAAGCTAAGTATGGCAGCCCAATATACAAGTTGCGGAAAGCCAGCCTTTGCCGCTTCGACCGTCACACTCACTGTACGAACAGGACCACCGACATCCTCCCAGGCAAATTGTCCGAGAATTAGTCTTTTGAAACCTTCAAAAATCAGTTTGGTTACATACACGGTGTAGTCCCAGGCGCCAGTAATCGCTTCGCCAAACGTTGCCGAGCGCCGATCTGCACCAATAATTACTCCGACACGCGGTGCACCCTCAACATACTTCGGTGTCACTTGAACCGTTACATTTTGCCCTTCACGATCAACGAGCCAGGTCATCTCGCGATTCGCAGAATCCGCAATTGCATCGGATAACTTGATGTTATCCGATCCGATTGTTTCTCCGTCGATTTCGAGCACGATATCGTTCACTTTCATTCCAGCAGTCGCAGCGGGCATCCCAGGTTCAACATGAGACAATTTCACATTTTTGGCTTGACCAAGCAATAAAACAACACACATGAACAAGAGAAAGGCAAGGATAAAGTTCATGAACGGTCCCGCAAAAATGGAGAGTGCTCGTTGCCCAACCGTTTTCGATG
>CANHCR010000005.1 GCA_947459205.1 Caryophanales bacterium
AGACGTTAAACTGGCTGCACATAACCTGAAACAGCTGGTCGCACGATATTCAAGATAAAGAAAGGGGGCCGACCGACATGAACTGGATGGGAGGCCTGCAACAATTTGGACGGGCGCTGATGTTGCCGATGATTTCGCTGCCAGCGGTGGCGGTTTTGCTATGTCTTGCTGCGATTCCCTGGCAACAGTGGGGGATGGCCGAGGTCAGTCTGTTTTTCGCTGATGCTGCGACCGCTATTTTGCAACATTTGCCGTATATTTTTGCCATCGGAGTTGCGCTCGGTTTAACCGAAAGCGCGGGGATGGCGGGACTGGCCGCACTCGTCGGCTATTTTATTTTTGAACACCTGGTCGTAGATACACTGGAACTTGGCGTTGCCGGCGGCATCCTGTTTGGGGTGCTCGCCGCCTTTTGCTACCATCTGTGCAAACATTTGAAGTTTCCTGAATCGGTACAGTTTTTCGGTGGTCCCCGCTTTGCCCCGTTCATGATGGCGCTCGCTTCGCTCGTGTTGTCGCTCGTGCTCATTTGGATTGGTCCATTTTTGCAGTCTGCACTTGAATCGACGGGGCGATTGCTGATTGAGTTAGGCGGCTTCGGCTCGTTTCTTTATGGCACAGTCCATCGGCTGCTTGTGCCGCTCGGTCTGCATCACATCCTCAACAACTTCACATGGTTTCAAGTTGGTTCCTTTGAACAGCCGGACGGACAAATCTTGTACGGCGATATGCCGCGCTTTTTTGCCGGCGATCCCGAGGCTGGTCTGTACATGGCGGGCATGTATCCGCTGATGATGTTTGCCGTGCCAGCGATTGCACTGGCTATGATTCATGAGGCGCGCAAGGAGGCACGGGCACACATCAGCAAAATTTTCATCACGGCGGCGCTAGCCTCGTTGCTCACCGGTGTGACCGAACCGATTGAATTTGCGTTCGTGTTCATCGCTCCGTGGTTGTTCGTCATTCACGCTTTGCTCGCAGGCTCGATGATGTGGGTATGTGCCGCACTCGATATCCAGCACGGTTTCGCATTCTCTGCGGGTGCAATTGATTTTGTCCTTAACTTTCACTTGTCGAACAACGGCTGGCTGATTTTACCGATTGGCGCTGCATATGGCGTTCTCTATTATTTGCTGTTTCGCTTTGCAATCCGCCGTTTCAAATTGCGCACGCCAGGTCGAGGCGAAATTTTGTTGCCACAGGATAGTGGGGAACAAGTCGTTGATCATGCGCCGCTCATTCTCAATTCGCTCGGCGGCAAAGACAACATTGTCCGTATCGAGGCGTGCATCACGCGTTTGCGACTGACCTTGAAACAAGAGCGTCTGCTTGATGCGGACGGCTTGACTCGCCTTGGTGCGATGGGTGTCATTCGACTCGGAGGTGGCAATGTGCAGATCGTCTTCGGCACATATGCTGAATTGATCCGCGATCAGATGATGGAATGGATGAAACATGACTCGCAGACGGCTTCGTTCGTAGCTCCAGCTAATGGCCAGTTGATGCCACTTGCAGATGTACCGGATGAGGTATTTTCGAAAAAAATTCTCGGCGAGGGGATTGCCGTCATGCCTGAACAAGGTATGTTGGTCGCGCCGATCGGCGGGGTCATTAAAAAAATATTTCCGACCGCTCACGCCCTGACGATGACCACGGACGACGGTTTAAACCTGTTGCTACACATTGGCATCGATACGGTGAAAATGAATGGTCAAGGCTTTGAATCGCTGGTTGCTGAACAACAAGTCGTTCGCCCAGGTCAAGCACTGATTCGCTTTGACCTTGAGGCGGTGCGTCAACAAGCGGCTTCTGCATGCATAGTGATGACGGTTGTGAACAGCAATCGCATCGCTGCGCAGACGTTGTCGCCATATCGAGAAGTGAAAGCCGGCAAGCAAATTGTGCTCACCTTGCAACTTCATGATGAAGCGGACGGTGGTGATCGCGATGTATAAAGGAATTGGGGTCTCACAAGGAATTGCTGTCAACAAAGCGTTCGTACTGCGCGAAACCCAAATCGGACATTACGAGCTCGAATATGCACCAGCAGACAGTGTTACGGAATGGCGAAAACTGCAACAAGCGATGGATGAATCGCGCCGTGAAATTAAAAAGATTCGCGAGCAGAACAAGTATTTGAGCGCAGATGAGATGTGGATTTTTGATGCCCATCTAACGATTTTAGACGACCCACTCATTCACAATGAATTGAAACTACTGGTCGAGCAACAAAAAAAATCGGCGTTGCATGCAGTGCGCGAAGTGATCAATCATTTTCAGCAGATGTTCGAAAAGATGGAAGATGAGTACATGCGTGAGCGGGCGCAAGATTTGCGTGATATTGGCAATCGTTTGACGCGCAATATTCTCGGGCAAAAAACTGAAGAACTGCCAGATGACGAACCGTATATCTTGTTTGCTAGTGAGATTTCGCCGTCTTTGATGGCGCAACTTGATCCGCAACAAGTACAGGCGATTGTGGCAACGCATGGCAACCGCACCTCGCACGTTTCAATCATTGCCCGTGCGCTCGGGATTCCATATGTCGTTAGGGTCGATGAGCGACTCGAACAAACGATTCGCAGTGGCGATGTGCTGGCGGTTGACGGCAATCGCGGAATCGTCGCGCACAACCCGGATGACGAAGAGCGCCTGCAGTTTGAGTTTTTGTGGCAGCAATTTCAAACCTACAAAGAAAAATTATCGCGCCTAAAAAATGTTTCGGCTGAAACGGAAGACGGCTACGTCATTGAATTGTTGGCCAACATCAGCGCGATTTATGAACTAGATGTGGCGGTTGAGCAAAATGCTGCGGGCATCGGTTTGTACCGTAGCGAGTATTTGTTTATGGAACGAGCGAGTGCGCCAGATGAAGAAGAGCAGTATGCCGTGTATCGGAAGTTGCTCGCCTCGTTGCCCGGCAAACCGGTGACGATTCGCACGATTGATATTGGTGGCGACAAACATGCTCCGTGTTTGCCTTTGCCGAAGGAAGACAATCCGTTTCTTGGGTTGCGTGCGATTCGCTTTTCTCTTAAACACCCGCTGCTGCTTCGCATCCAACTGCGCGCGATTTTGCGGGCCTCGGCACACGGTCCACTGAAATTACTCATGCCGATGGTCAGTTCGCTTGAAGAAGTTATACAATTCAAACGGATTCTTACCGAGGTAAAAGATGAGCTGCGCACCGCTGTAGTCGCTTTTGACGAGCAAATCCCGCTTGGCGTAATGGTAGAAGTACCGGCGGTTGCCTTGATCATGCCTGAATTGGCGAGCGAGGTCGATTTTTTCAGCATCGGCACGAACGACTTGGCGCAATATATGCTGGCTGCTGATCGAATGAACGAGCATGTTGCGCATGTGTATGACCCGTATCATCCGGCGATGATTCGTTTGCTAGCAATTGTCTGTAAAGCAGCGGAGGAGCATGGCAAACCGGTATCAGTGTGCGGTGAAATGGCGAGTGAATTGCTGGCATTGCCGCTATGGGTTGCACTTGGCGTCCATGAACTGAGTATGTCGGCTAGCCATTTGTTGCAGGTGAAAGAGACGGTACGCTCACTACGTAAACAAGAGTGCAGACACATTTTTGAACAGTTACTTGCATGTCGCACGGCTGAGCAAAACCGCAATCTTTTAGAAGAAGCAAAACAAATTTGGAAACAACGACAACAATGAGGAGGAACGACGATGGAATTGCAAGGAAAACAAGTGCTGTTTTTTGTTGATGATGAGTTTGAAGATTTGGAAATGTGGTATCCGATTTTGCGATTGCGCGAGTCCGGTGCGAAAATTACGGTGATTGGTCCGGAAAAACAAAAGAAATATATCGGCAAATATGGCGTACCGCTCGTTTCTGATTTGGCGTTTGATGAAGTGAAGTCAGAAGACTTCATTGGGCTGTATGTGACAGGCGGTTGGGCGCCTGACAAGTTGCGTCGCTATCCGGACGTATTGCGTTTGACGCGAGAGTTCCATGAGGCGAACAAGCCGATTGCACAAATTTGTCATGCTGGTTGGGTGCTGATTTCGGCGAAAATTTTGAATGGGTATACCGTTACATCAACGCCGGGCATTCGTGATGACATGGAGAATGCCGGTGCTACTTGGATTGATGAGGAAGTAGTCGTTGACCGCAACCTTGTGTCCGGGCGTCGTCCGCCAGACTTGCCGGCTTTTACGAAAGCGTTTGTCGACAAATTGGCGGAGTACGTTGGCAGCTAGTAAAGAGTAGGGCCAAGCTTTCAGGCAAAACGGGCAAACGTGCCCGTTTTCTGGCCGACGAATGGTAGAAGAGAAAGTGACACACGAACTTGAAGACTTTCACTTCTACCGACTAGGGGCCAAACTTTCAGGCAAAACGGGCAAACGTGCCCGTTTTCTGGCCAACGAATGGTAGAAGAGAAAGTGACACACGAACTTGCAGACTTTCACTTCTACCGACTAAGGGCCAAACTTTCATAAAAACAAAAAATTCATATTTTCTTTGCAGGAATATCGCCCCTTAAGTCGAATATTATCATTTGACGAAGGGAGTGATACCGAATATGCAATGCCGTTGCGGACTACCGATGAATTTGATGCTGAGAACCGTTTTGTTCGCAAACAAAGTGACGGTTCATTGTGTGCCGGTTTTTTCCTGCCAAGAATGTCACTATAGTCAAATTCACCGCGAGGTAAAGTTGCATTTGTCGAATATGATGAAGCAACTGGGCGCGAATCCGAAAAAACAAACGATTTATTTTCAAGATGTCAATGAGTTGGCAAAGTTGCTTTTCAGAGCCTCGGATCCCGAATTTGACAATAACACGGTAAATGAAATCATACATTTACGCATCAATGAATTGCAAGATTTACTGCTCTTGGCGGAGTCAATCAATGACGAGGCATGGGTCGATGAGTTGCACGACCGGCTCGATCAGATTAGCGATTATTCGCGCATATTGCACGAGTGGTATCATTAAATTTACAAAAAACTGCTCGTGAGAGCGGTTTTTTTTCAAGTAATTATGAAAAAAATGTGAAATTATTTGAAAAAACATTGAAAATTCGTTGAATTTCTCATTTTTTTGTCGTATGATAGCAATGTATTTCAGATTGGAGGTATGTCTTATGACAGTTACCATTTATGATGTAGCCAGAGAAGCAGGCGTTTCTATGGCAACGGTTTCACGAGTAGTGAATAACAATACGAATGTCAAACCATTGACGCGTAAGAAAGTGTACGAGGCGATCGAAATGCTCGGTTACCGGCCAAATGCGGTAGCGCGCGGTTTGGCGAGCAAAAAAACGACGACGGTCGGTGTGGTCATTCCCGATATTTCGAACACGTTTTTCTCAGAGGTAGCGCGCGGCATCGAAGATATCGCCAACATGTACCATTACAATATTATTTTGTGTAATGCGGACAAGCGCAAAGAGAAGGAAATTCGCGTCATCAATACGTTGCTGGAGAAGCAGGTTGACGGCTTGCTCTTCATGGGCGGCACGGTCACCGACGAGCATCGCGATGCGTTCCGTACAACGAACGTGCCAATCGTGCTTTGTGCGACTTCGGAAGCGACGAATACATACGCTTCAGTTGATATTAATCATGAAAAAGCGGCTTACGATGCCGTTACGTTGTTGCTCAATCATGGGCATCGGCAAATTGGCTTCATTTGCGGTTCATTAGAAGACACGAACAATGGACTTGCGCGCTATAACGGATATAAGAAAGCGCTTGAATCGGCCGGCTTAGAGATGCGCGAAGAATTGGTGCGCATCGGCAACTTGCGTTATGACTCAGGTATCGACGCGACCAAGTATTTCCTTGGTTTAGAGCCTCGCCCGACCGCGATCTTTACGGCGACAGACGAGATGGCGATTGGTGCGATTCATGCTATTCAGGATTTCGGTCTGCGTGTGCCACACGATATTTCCGTCGTCGGTATTGACAACATCCGCATGGCTTCGATGGTTCGTCCGCAACTGACGACCGTCGCTCAGCCAATGTACGATCTCGGTGCGGTTGCGATGCGATTGCTGACCAAACTGATCAACAAAGAGACGGTTGAAGATACGCGGGTCATTTTATCGCATGAAGTGATTACCCGTAATTCACTCAGCCACGTCTACAAATAGTTGGACGAAAAGAGTTGCACGAATTTTACGTTACAGCGAGGAATCACTCATGACGAAATACAACAAAATTGGCTTGATTGGTGCGATGGTGGAGGAAATCGAAAAGTTCCACAGCCAATTGCTCGATTCGACGACTCGGCGCTACGCCGGCATTGATTTTACGGAAGGCTTGCTCGACGGTCAGCGGGTCATCGTCTGCAAATCGGGCGTCGGCAAGGTGAATGCCGCGATGTGTGCGCAACTGTTGATTTCACAGTTCGCTGTCGATGCGGTGATGATGACTGGCGTTGCGGGTGCGCTCGATCCGCGTTTGGACATTGGCGATTTGGTCATCTCCACAGATAGCATGCAACACGATATGGACGTTAGTGCACTCGGATTCGCGCGCGGTATCATCCCGTTTGCCGAACATTCCGTGTTTGCAGCCGATGCGGAATTGGTTCGCTTGGCACGCCTCGCCGCTGAACAAGAGCAGTCGGTGCAAACGTTGGCCGGAAGGGTGCTTTCGGGCGATCAGTTTATCGCCGATCGTGAAAAAGTAGCGATGTTTTATGAGCAGTTAGGCGGTTGTTGCACGGAGATGGAGGGTGCGGCAGTCGCACAAGTTTGCTTTCTTAATGAAGTGCCGTTCGTCATCATTCGCTCGATTTCTGATCGGGCTGATGGTTCGGCGCATGTCAATTTTGCCGAATTCACGCCGCTCGCAGCTGAACGTTCGAGCCGCCTCATTAATCGCATAGTCGCACAATTGAAATAAGCGTTGCCCGTTGACGCTTATTTTTTTATAATGAAAAGCAAGCGCTTTCTTTTCGGCGCTGAACAATCGATTTTTTTAGGAGGCAAACGATGAATTTTGAAACAATGGCCGTCGAGCGGACGGATGGAAATATGGACAATTACGAGAGTGTGAGGGCCGATTTTTCATGGTCAGAGGTGGAGCGCGAATTTTCTTGGTATGAAACGGGCAAAGTGAATCTTGCCTATGAAGCAATTGACCGTCATACATTGACGGAACGCAAACATAAAACCGCCTTGATCTATAGCGATACGACACGCGAAGAGCAGTATTCGTTTGAGGAGTTGCGCGTTCATTCGAATCGTTGCGGCAACATGCTTCGCAAGCTAGGCATCGGCAAAGGTGATCGCGTGTTTATTTTCATGCCGCGTCTGCCAGAACTGTATTTTAGCCTGCTCGGCGCGCTGAAAATTGGCGCAATCGTCGGACCGCTGTTCGAGGCGTTCATGGAAACGGCCGTCAGAGATCGGATGGCTGACAGTGAAGCGGTGGCTGTCATCACGACGCCGCAGTTGCTTGGGCGTGTGCCTGTGGCCGAGTTGCCCGCTTTGAAACATGTGATTCTCGTCGGTGAAGACGTCTCGGGTGAGACTGGACATGTCGACTTTTATAAGGAAATCGCTAGCGTTTCGGACGAGTTGGAGATCGAATGGCTGACGCGCGAGGACGGCTTGATTTTACACTACACATCTGGCTCAACGGGAAAACCGAAGGGAGTTTATCATGTCCATAACGCAATGATTCAGCAATATTGGACGGGGCGCATTGTGCTCGATTTGAAAGCGGATGATATTTATTGGTGTACGGCTGATCCAGGTTGGGTGACTGGTACGTCCTACGGGATTTTTGCGCCGTGGCTGAACGGAGCGACGAATGTCGTGCGCGGCGGTCGTTTCAGTCCGCAAGATTGGTATCGGACGATTGAAAAGTATCAGGTCACCGTTTGGTATAGTGCACCGACGGCATTTCGGATGTTAATGGCGGCTGGTGATGAATCGGTCGCAGCGCATGATTTGCGTTCGCTGCGTCATGTACTGAGCGTAGGCGAGCCGCTCAATCCAGAAGTCATTCGTTGGGGGCAGAAAGTGTACGGCCAGCGCATTCATGACACGTGGTGGATGACGGAAACGGGCGCACAAATGATTTGCAACTATCCAGCGATGGCGATTAAGCCGGGTTCGATGGGCAAACCGCTACCAGGCGTGGAAGCGGCGATTATCGATGATGCCGGCAATCTCCTTCCGCCATTGACGATGGGCAATTTGGCACTGCGTACGCCGTGGCCGTCGATGATGCGGCAGATTTGGAAAAATGAAGCGAAATACGCGGAGTACATGCGCATCCCGGGGTGGTACATCTCCGGCGATTCAGCATACATGGACGAAGATGGCTATTTTTGGTTCCAAGGACGCATCGATGACGTCATCAACACAGCGGGTGAGCGCGTTGGTCCGTTCGAGGTAGAGAGCAAATTGGTCGAGCACCCGGCAGTCGCAGAGGCCGGCGTCATCGGCAAACCGGATGCGGTGCGCGGTGAAATCGTGAAGGCGTTCATCTCGCTCCGCCAAGGCTTCGAGCCATCAGAGGAACTAAAAACAGAAATCGCGCGATTCGTCAAGGAAGGACTGGCCGCCCATGCTGCACCGCGCGAAATTGACTTTATCGAAAAGTTGCCGAAAACACGTAGCGGCAAAATTATGCGCCGCGTCCTCAAGGCGTGGGAATTGAACTTGCCGACGGGCGACTTGTCGACCATCGAAGATTAGTCGAAAAGTTAAGATTAATCGCCGCCAATCGTCAATTCGCTGCTCATCGATTCCTTGCCGACGACATCGACGGTTGCCACTGTATATACAGCCGGTCCCTCGCGGTACGGATTCGGATCGGTAATGATTGTAGGCATGCCGACTAGCAGTGAGTTCCCAACTTGTTTGAAATCAAGCGGATTGATATCGCTCCGATATAGGCGGTAGCCGACAACATCGGGACTCGTGCTCGGCTCGAATTCAATCTGAATTTGCACACCCGCCTCTTTCCAGCGGAGCGCAGTCGCAGGCGCCGGTGCGGAACCGTCATCCAAACGCGGATCGGTTTTGCTCGGCGCCATCAACTTCATATCAAGTGGATAGTAACGTTCGTTCATTTTGCCGAGTGCTCGCAATTTGTCGAATAGCGGCGTGAGCGATTCAGCGCGCCGTACATATGCCGATTGGTCGACCAAGTCGGCAGGTGTCTGCTCATTCGCAAGATAAGTGGCATCTTTGTGGGTGATTGTTTTGACCGGCAAGTAGGTTCGGTCTTGTTCCGTCGGCAAGTAAGACTTATTGAACCAGTCACTCACTACATAACCATCTTCAAGCACATGTTCGTTCGGCAACTTGCCGGACAGGCGCGAGACGGCTGATTTGACTACGTTTTCCGGTTGCACGAATTGCTTGCCAATGAATAACTCACGCCGTTGCTCATACGTTTCGTTCATCACTTGCGCCCATATTTTTTTTGCTCGTTGCGTGCCGCTACCACGTGTCAATTTGAATTTCGGTTGGTCGTAGCCAGCCCAAACGCCGAGCGTCACATCAGGAGAGTAACCGATGAACCAAGCGTCGGCATCGTCTTGCGTCGAACCGGTCTTGCCCACAATCGGCACGCGGTTATAATACTTGAAATCACGTTTAATGCTTCCGCCGGTCCCTTCCGTGACGACCGTGCGCAGCATGTCCGTCATCAGAAACGCTGTTTCTTCGGAAAACATACGGCGCGGCACAGTCTTATGCTGATAGAGAACTTCACCATCTGCCGTCTCAATTTTGTCAATCAAAAAGGCATCGTTGAACATCCCTTGATTGCCGGCCGTCGAATAGGCGTTCGTCAACTCCTCTAGAGTGACGCCATTCGTCAAGCCACCGAGCACACCGGTCTGCGCATACTTGTCTTGTTCAACGAGCGTCGTGATACCGAGTTTGCGCGCAAAGTCCCATGCGTTTTCAATGCCCACCATGTTGAGAAAAATTTTGAGCGCAGGAATGTTATACGACTGATTGAGTGCATGCCGCGCCGTGATTAAACCGTGAAACTTGCGGTCGTGGTTTTCCGGAATATGCACACCCTCGCGGCCATTCTCCAATAACAAAGGCACATCGTCAATGACCGATGCCGGTTGAATCAAGCCTTGTTCGAGCGCCGGCAAAAAGGCAGCAATCGGCTTCATCGTCGAGCCAGGCTGGCGAATCGCTTGCGTCGCATGGTTCAGCTGTTCTTTGTAAAAATCGCGCCCCTCCATCATCCCGACAATCGCTCCGGTGCGGTTATCGAGCATGATGGCGCCGATTTGTTCGATGCCTTTCGTCTTGCTGTCTGGCGTGAAGTTTTTCGGATTTTTGGCGATTTGTTGCATCAAATCATACACACTCTTGTCGATCGTCGTGTGAATCCGGTAACCGCTGCGCAAAATCTGCTCCTGCGCACTTTTGATCAGTTCAGCATTCTCCGGTTTGCGCAACTCAACCGTCGTCATTTGTGGATTGTTTTGCAACACGAGCACTTCAGCCGCTTTTTTTTCTGTTTCAATCATAAGAAATGGATAGGTTGTGTATGCCTTTTTTTCTGGTGGTGCAAGTGACTTTCGCACGTCGAACGTTAGCGCCTCATCATACTGCTGCTGTTCGATCATCCCCTCGGCTAACATGCGTTTCAACACGAGTTGCTGGCGGGCGATGGCACGGGCAAAATTCGCTTCATTGAATTCGCCTTTGCTTGTGAAGGCGGAAAAGTTACTCGGTTGCTGCGGCAAGCCGGCGAGGTAAGCGGCCTGCGCCAAACTTAGTTTCTGCAAATCATCATGACCAAACAAGCCTTTAGCGGCCGCCTTGATGCCATACAGATTATAGCCACTTGCTCCTTGCCCGAACGGGATTTTATTCAAGTAGGCGGTCATAATCTGATCTTTCGACATCATGCGCTCGATGCGCAAAGCCAACACGATTTCTTTGACCTTGCGACTCGTACTTTTTTCCAAACTTAAAAAAACACGCCGCGCCAACTGCTGCGTAATCGTACTGCCGCCTGTCTGCACCTCACGGTTCAGCGCCTTCTGCAAAAGCGCACGCGCAGTCGCCGTCATATCGACGCCGATGTGATCGTAAAAATGGTTGTCTTCAATCGCAATCACCGCATCGAGCAAGTAATCGGGGACTTCATTCAAACTGGCCATCCGCCGATCCTCGTCCGTGCGCAGTTGACCGATGAGCGTGCCGTCGTTGAAATAGACGAAACTAGTCATCGCGTTGTTATTCATCTGATCGAAAATAAACGCTCGTTCGCGCACTGGTTCGTTTTTGAGCAACGCCAACGCATATCCAGTAACGACAGTAGCGGCAAACAGTGCGCCCGCCAACACAGCCAGAAGCATTCCAATAAGGATTCGAAATATTGTTTTTCGTCTTTTTTGGCTGTTCATCTTAGACCTCCTTGTGAAGTCACTATTCTAATTATAGCATAAGTTTGTAGTCGTTATTCCGTTTGACTTTGACTTTGCGAGTATGTTATATATGACTAGTCAAAGGGGGATGTGCAATGAGCAACGAACAGAAATTGAGCGCCGCACAGCAGGCGGAATGGCAGTTGCAGTGGGAGACGATTGCGCGCGGTGTCGTGGAGATTGTCCCGGAAGAAGAGATGAAAGCGAAGTTGGCCAAGTCGATTGTGAGCGGTCAACCGTTGAACATAAAATTGGGGCTTGACCCGACAGCGCCAGACATTCATATCGGCCATACGGTCGTGCTTCACAAGTTGCGCCAATTTCAGCAGTTCGGCCATCGCGTGCAGTTGCTGATTGGTGATTTCACGGGGCGCATCGGCGATCCGACCGGCAAGTCGGAGACGCGCAAGCAACTGACTGAGGAAGATGTGCAGCGCAATGCGGAGACGTATCGCAAGCAAATATTCAAAATATTAGACCCAGAGCGCACGGAAGTCGTGTTCAATTCGGCATGGCTCAGCAAGTTGAATTTTGCCGAAGTCGTGCAACTGGCCGCAAAAGTAACGGTGGCGCGCATGTTGGAGCGGGACGACTTTTCCAAACGGTACAGCACCAATCAACCGATTAGTATCCACGAGTTTTTCTACCCGCTCATGCAAGGTTATGATTCGGTGGCGCTTGATAGCGACGTGGAACTTGGAGGCACGGACCAGAAGTTTAATTTGCTGATGGGCCGCACGTTGCAAAAGGAGTATGGACAGGCGCAACAAGTGACGATCATGACGCCGTTGCTGGAAGGGCTCGACGGCGTGCAGAAGATGAGCAAAAGTCTCGGCAACTACATCGGGATTGATGAGGAACCGAACCAGATGTACGGCAAAGCGATGTCGATTCCGGACGAGTTGATGCTCAAATATTTTGAGTTGGCGACGTCGATTGGCAATCAGGAATTGAACGAGATGAAAAGTGGTTGGGATGCTGGCACGCTTCATCCGCGCGATTTGAAAATGAAACTGGCATGGACGATTGTTGCGATGTACCACGGCGAGACGGCTGCGGACGAGGCGCAAAACTATTTCAAAACGGTGTTTCAGCAGCGTGCCTTGCCGACCGACATCGAAGAGTTAGAACTGACGACGGCTCAGGTTGAAGAGAGCGGCGGTTTGCGCTTGGCGCAGTTGTTGGTGACGCTTGGATTGCAACAGTCGACATCGGAGGCGCGGCGGAGCATTCAGCAAGGTGCGGTCAAAGTGAATGAGCAAAAGATGGACGATGCCAACGCGGTGCTTGAGGTGTACGACGGCGCAATCGTGCAAGTCGGCAAACGGAAAATCGCCAAAATTCGCGTGATTTAAAATGAAAAGCATGAATCGTCACAGGGACTAGCCTGATGTGCGTTTCATGCTTTTTGATGATTTCTGCGATTGCCACACTACTTCAAAAAATACGTATTCTGCTTAGCGTCAAACGTTAATTTCAGATCAAACACCGAGCATAAGTCCGTCAACGATACATAATGTAAGTGAAATTCGGATTGTTCGGATTTAGCGTTGCGGTCACCGACAAACCGTTTACCGGCACTGTCGTCCACCCATTTTTGCTCCTCTAACATAAAGTCGACGCTTCCCGTTTTCGCTTTCGCTTTTCGCGTCGCAAATTTCAACGGGAGATGGTTAAATCCTGTCGAATCGTTGACACCAATCTTTTTCGCATCCGTATAAATCCTCACATTTTGAATGAGTTCCAGTTTCGACGCTTGTTTGTTTCCGCTCGAGTAGGAAAGCGCGTACTGCTGCCATTTGCCCTCATCATTTTTCTTGAATAGTGGCTGGACCGACTCGTATCCGCGCACGACACGCATGAAGTTGCTGTCGACTACGTACACCTGACCAGCGGACATTGCCGGCGCGAGCGAGTTGGCGATATTTTTATTGTTCCAATATATTTTCAACGGCGAATCTGCGGTAATCTGCAAACGATCTTTTTGCCAAATGGTGCTGTAACCGTAGGCCGCCAATATGTCGCGAACAGGAAAGAACAACGGTCCGTTTTTGTACATCGAGAACGGCTTCATCGCTAGTTTGTAGGATTGACTCCCTTTGTAAAAGGAAGTCGGCGTCAAGTAGGAATAAGAAAATCGATACTGCCATTCTTTTTCAATGTCGCTACCTTGAAGGGAAATCTTCTTTTCAACTTGATTCCACGAAATTCCTTTGCCTGGCAGAGCCTCGTATGGCAAGAGGTCTATGAGTCTTTGGATGGGCACAAACAAGGTTCCATCTTTTATCAAATAGTTAAATTCGTCGAGTTCTACTTGTCCGCCTTTCGCGGTTTGAATCGTCAAGGCGAACGTGGCAGATGAAACAGATGCTAATGTCACGAGGACGGTCAGTAGCAACAATAGTGAACGCATATAAAAACCTCCTAAATATGGATTATCATTATACGGAATATTGGGCGATAAAGTTGCACATTTCATGGTAAAATTAACATCAATAGTGGGCCGATTTAGGCAGGGGGGATATAGATGACTGGTTCGATGATTCGAGTGTCGATTTTGTTCGTCGTTTTGTGGAGCGCGCTATTTATCGGAATCTCCATCAACACTATTGCAACATCAACGAAAACGTTCAATATCATCGATTACGGCGCCGTTGCTGATGGTGTAACGGATACCACATCTGCCATTCAAAAAGCAGTCGATGCTGCGGCCTTGCAGCGCGGCACAGTCTACATTCCAGCGGGGACTTACGTGTTGGAAGGAACCGTTCTTCTGAAGAGCCACATCCGTATTGTCGGCGTCGAAAACCTCTCCATTTTAGTAAAAAAATCAGCAGGGAACATGATGACGGCGATTGGCAACGTGCGCCGCTCCAATATAACAATTGAGAATGTGACGTTCGACATCGACTACCAACAGGATGCATCTGGCCTATTGCTCTCTTATGTGTCAAATGTGAAAATCATCAATTGCAAGTTTCTCGAAGCTACGATGTGGGGCGTGTTTTTGGGCTCGTTGGACGGCACAGACCCTCACATTCGCAATTCGAATGTCATAATCAAGAACAGCATATTCGACGGCTTGGCGCAAACGTACGAACACTTTCTCATCACCAACTCGCAACATGTCGTCGTACAAAACAGCACCTTCAAAAACGGTGAGGCAGGCAACGGAATTGGCATTTACCAGATTGCCAAAAACATTAAAGTAGATGCAAGTACATTCGAGAAAATGCACACCGGACTGTACTATTCATTAAGCACCGATCATGTCACGATAAGCAAATCGACTTTTATTGCTAACAATAGCGGCTTAAAAGGTGCCAATTTGTCGGATAACGGTGCATTTGGTCGAATCAACTCAAAAAACATCAGCGTCATCGCAACTTCTTTCGAAAATAACATCACTGCTCTCAGACTCGGAGCCGTCATCAATGGGCTCGTTTCGGATTGTACATTTGAACGTAACGAAAAAAATGCGCTCATCATATCCGAAGGCAACTCCGTCATCAAGTCTCCGTCTGCCAATATCAAAGTATTGCGCAACACTTTTCGTGAAAACAATCAAGACCGGACATCGTCTATCTTGCATCCAGCGATTTTGATTACCGGTTTCAGCGGCAACGTCCAATTGCAACTTGATCGTAATCAATTCATTGATGAGCAAGAAGTGCCGTCGCAGTTGTACCCGATCTCATTCATCGGTGCATACAAATGGGACGGAATCATGATCAAAAACTCAGCGTTACACGCATACGGCGGAGCTTATTCGATCGGTGTGGCTGATGGTGCGACATTCGGCAAAAAATTCGCGTTGATCAAGTGTTCGCACGTAGCAGGTCCGATTCCGAGTGGGTCGTGAAGGCGTTTCGGATGATGCGGGGGCATGGGGCTCGTGGGTATGGAAAAAGAGGCTTGTGTGCAGTGAAACAGGAGGAATTAATCAGACTCAAACAGAAAAATTCTCGAATCCGTTACCTTGACGGATTTCTTTTTTGCGGATAAAATGAATTACATTCATTAATGAATAATATTCATTTTATAGGGGTGCTGGAATGAAGTTGGGTAAGAGCGTAGAAGAGACATTATTTTTTCGTTGGGGATTTTGGTTGGCGACTCACAAGAAATGGGTGTTGTTATTTTGGACTTGCTTGATTTTATTTTCAGCAGTCATGGCACCGCGTTTCATGAATAGTCTTACGACAACCGAGCTTTATGTGTATGACTCAGAGGCAAAACAAGCGCAGAATCTCATTGATCGGGAATTTCCCACGACTTTCTTTGAACAAGATTTAATCGTTGTGGATTCTGACATCTACACATTTGACGATCAAGAATTTAAGGAGCGGATTGCAGATGTTGCTAACGTTGCAGCATCGATAAAGGGTGTCGAGTCTGTAGTAATCCCAGGGACGGCGAATCCGATGTCGCAGGCACTGATCTCCAAAGATCGGCAAACGGCACTTGTCATTTTGAATGTGACCGGTGATGAGCAAAATGTGGAACGCGTTACGACGCAACTGAGCAATAAACTTGCGAAAGCTAAAGCCAACAAAGAATCTTTTTCCACTTTTGTGACAGGAAACACACCGCTGAAACAAGCATTGATTGAATCAAACGGAAAAGATGTTGCATCTGCTGAAGCAAAAGGGTTGCCAATCGCATTTATTGTCCTATTAATTGCTTTCGGATCGCTGATTGCTGCAGGCTTACCGATTGTTCTCTCGATGCTGGGGCTAATCACGACATTTGGCATTTTGGGCGTTGTCTCCATCTTCCATCCTTTTGATACGACGGTGTCCGGCATTGCGCCGATGATCGGGCTGGGCATAGGGATTGACTATATTTTGTTTCTTGTAAGGCGGTTTAAGGAAGAATTGGAAGCAGGACGTGCTGCATCAGAAGCCGTTGCGTACATGATGGCAACGACCGGCAAAGCGATATTCTTCTCGGGATTAACCGTGATGGTTTCCATGGCCGGTTTGTTCTGGCTCGAATCGGACGTGTTCTTCAACATCGCGGTTGCAACCATGGTTGTCGTCGTTTGTATGATGCTCGTTTCACTAATGTTACTGCCTGCCATACTTGCCGCTCTTGGTCATCGGATTCATTGGTTACGCATCTTCTTTTGGCGAAAGAATCAATCAGAGAAGCCAGTTGAGAAGCGTTTTTGGTATCGTTGGTCACAATGGGTTGTCCGCAGGCCGTTAGGATTCTTTCTTGCGGGCACACTAATGCTCGTCTTTCTGTCTGCACAAGCCTTTGATTTGAAATTGGGCATGGATACGGGTGTCGATTCTTTGAATGATCAACTTGCAGGACAGGGTATGGCACTTGTTCAGGAGAAATTCAGCTCAGGCCTTTTGTCGCCGGTACGTATCGTACTAAAAAAGAAATCGGGTACGTTGGATGACCGGGATTGGCAACAAATCGCTACATTATCGAACCGTATCGCAGCCGAAAAAGAAGCGTACCGTGTGGATTCGCTGCCGTCTGTCTTGTCAATGGCCGGAATGCCAGTTACCGCTCAGAATGTTGGAAAACTCCTTTCATCACCGCAATCGAAGACGGTCCAATCGATTTGGAATGCAGATCGTGACGGCGATGTGACGATCATCACAGTTACCATGAGACATGCATCGGACTCACAAGAGGCGGCCGATTGGATTCAACGACTTCGGGATGAGATTTTACCCCAGGGGCTTAAGGATTCTTCGCTTAAAAGCTATATCGGCGGTATGACGATGTCGATTGTCGAGTTATCAGATGAGACAATGAACAAGACGCCGATTGTGATTGTCAGTGTACTAATCCTCTCCTATTTTTTATTAATGATTGCGTTTCGAAGTTGGTTGATTCCGTTGAAAGCGATTTTGCTGAATGTTCTAAGTGTCGGAGCTTCCTATGGATTACTGGTTTGGGTGTTTATCGGAGGAAATGGTGCTTGGCTGGGCGTGGAACAAGTCGAATTCGTGCAAGTGTTTTTGCCTGTGATCGCTTTTACCATCTTGTTCGGGCTATCGATGGACTATGAGGTGTTCCTTGTCGGTCGGATCAAAGAAGAGTGGGGAGTTACCAGGGATGCCAAGCAAGCGATTGTTCGTGGTATTGCCTATACAAGTGGTCCCATTACGCAGGCTGGACTGATCATGATCGCTGTATTTGCATCCTTTTTCCTTACCAAATCGATGGATACCAAACAGATTGGATTTGGACTTGGGACTGCAATCTTGATTGATGTTACCATCGTTCGTGGGATGCTCTTGCCGGCAATAATGAGTTGGATGGGGGAACGCGCTTGGGCGATTCCAAAGTGGCTTGATCGTTGGCTCCCAAGAGTTGATCTTTCGGAGTTGCCACCTAAGAAAGACTGACGTATCATGAAGTAGGTGATCAAAATGGGTGTCTTGCAAAGACGGAAAGAAAAAACACGACAAAGAATCATTGAAATGGCGAAACAATTGTTTTTGTCGCAAGGATTTGTGAAGACGACAATGCACGATGTGGCGCGTGATTCCGAACTTGGTGTTGGTACGATCTATAACTATTTTCCCTCAAAGTCTGAACTGTTAATTGGAATATTTACGGAGGAAATGACTGAGGTCGAGCTCGATTTGCCTGTGTTGCTAAATAGTGATGAAAATGTAGGTGTTAAATTAAAACACCTCATTGATATTTATATCACGAAATTATTTCGGCATCAACGAGCATTATTTCGTGAATTGATGGTGGTCATTTTTCATCGACAGGAAGGCTACGAGGAACTTGTTAATCAAATTTCACAGACAGATGACTTGTTTTTGCAAGTCATTCGAGGCTTCTTCGAAAATGAGAAAGAGTCCAAGAAGATTCCGGCGGAGTGGAACATAGATGTAGCCATTCAGGTGATTTATAGCATCTTACGATCAACAACGATTGATTATCTTACTGGGGATGATTTAACCATCGATGATGTCAAGCGAAAGGTCCATATGCAATTGGATTTTTTGCTCAAAAAAATGGATTAATCTGGTGCGGATTGCCCGTGACGATAAGACGATCACGGGCATTTCTAATGCTCCCGTTTTTACCATATGATACGCAACCGCATCACACGTTAAATTTTTTTGCACTTAGACCTGGTGCGCTCATGGGGCTCGCGGGTGAGGAAAAAGTGCTCTATCTTTAGAAAAATAGAGAAAAAAAGATGTTCTAAATATAGTAATAGAAAATTGTGTTTTTTTATGACTCTCTTCAAATCGGTGCAAATAGTAAAGTGGACGTGACGTCCGAAAAAGGATGTCGCAGCAATCGTGGCCTCACTAAATAGTCGATGAGGGCGACTTGATGTGCTGATTAACAACGCCGGTATTTTAATCGATGATTATGATGGCGTTTTAAACCTCGATTTGTCCGTGTTACGCGCGACGATGGAGACGAATTTGTATGCCAAATTGCGCTCGTCCCAGGCGTTATTTCCGTTTTTGAAAATAAGCGACTGTGCCCGAATCGTCAACTTATCCAGTGCACTGGGGTTACTACGAGGAATGGGCTCAGGTGATGTGGCTTACAGTGTTTCCAAAACGGCTTTGAACGCTCTGACCATTAAACTGAATGCTGAATTTCGTGCATACGGTCGAGCAAACTGCAGATACGGCAGTTTGGCTTGCAATGGAATATGATGGTCCGGGCGGTCGTTTTTTTCAGGATCGAAAACCAATCGATTGGTAGTTTCTTGAAATCGTATTGTCAAATACAATTTGAGAGAGTTGTTAAGTGCTTATTCGTTTTTAAGAATAATTAACGGATTGTTATGCACACTGAAAAAATGCAATCGAAAAATTTTATTGTAAGTTTTCCGTCTCAGTTTGATATTATTCCGATATCGGTATAATATAATGTCGAGAGGGTGAAAACATGGAATTTATGAACACAAAACAAGCAGCGAATCTTTGGGGTATTTCTGAACGTCGTGTCAGGAAGCTTTGTTCCGAAGGTCAGATTGAAGGAGCGAAGCGAGTGGGGAGAGCGTGGTTGATACCAGACGACACGCAAAAACCTGCGGATCAACGGGTAAAACAACACACTAATTATGTTTTTCCTTTGTTAAATGATCTTATTTTTTCAGAAGGGCAAACAGAACAATTAATGCGTATCAATGCCAAACTTTCCCGACTTAATGGCTTGAGACCTTTGACTCCCGGTGAAGTGGCTCGGCTCCGAGAAGAATTTTTGATTGAATTCACATACGATTCAAACGCCATTGAAGGAAATACTTTGACTCTTCAAGAAACCGCGCTTGTCATTAAGGAAGGCATCACCATTGACCAAAAGCCACTAAAAGATCATCTCGAAGTCGTAGGTCACAAGGACGCGTATCAATATGTCTTACAACTCATACAGGATCAGATTCCTTTTAGCGAACGGATTATCAAAGAGATTCACACTTTGGTTCTTATGAATCAACCGCAGGACCGCGGAGTGTATCGAAAAGTCCCTGTTCGCATTGTTGGTGCTACACATGAACCACCGCAGCCGTACTTGGTGCCGATTCAAATGGAGCAATTGCTTATGGATTACCCTAAGGTGATTACCAATATGCATCCTGTTGTATCCGTGGCTGTATTCCACTTGCTTTTCGAAGGCATCCATCCTTTTATTGATGGCAATGGTCGAACAGGTCGGCTTATCCTTAATTTCGAATTGCTAAAACACGGATTCCCGCCAATCAACATAAAATTTGCGGATAGAAAAAAATATTACCAATGCTTTAATGAATTCTATGAAACGAAAAATCCGGAGACGATGGTACAATTGGTTGCAGATTATGTGGAGTTAGAACTCGATCGGTACATTGAAATATTGACATATTAAATTTGTAGTAGGAAATTGCCTTCCCCGTAAGAAAATATTCATGTGTTTACACTTGCGGATGAGGATATTCTGATACTGAAATTACATGCGAATCGAAAAAAAGATTAAATCGATTTACATTTTTTGTTCCAACAAAATCCAGACGCTCTAGAGAAGGTCAAGCTACTGTTGCGAATCCATCAACATGAGGATTTACTTCAAAGGTTAGAGATTCTTACAGCAATGAAATCATCAGGTGCCGGTCGAATGCCGTGGAAATAAGTTGACCAAGCTAGGCGTTTCGGATTATGCGGGGGAATATTGCTCTGAGGAGCGGGGAGAAGTGGACTGAGGCCATTAAATACAAAAATAAATTCGGGCGTACATTGATTAACCAATGAGGTGTATTCAAAAACGCCCGAAAATTTGTGCGATTATGACATTTCTAAACGGCGTCTACGTGCTAATGTAGAGAATAGTACCTACAAGTTGACTGCCAACTGAAACCGCTGTGAAATTGAGAGGCACCGTGTTTTTTTGTTGCGCATCGAGTGTAAAAAGGTACACGTTGGTGTTGCTTGGTTGCACTTGTCCGGTAAGCGTGCCAGCTGCTGCCGTGAAATTAGCATAGTAAGCGATAATTAGTGATCCTGCAAACGAAGTCGTCAATTCACTGATAAATGGCAGACCGCTAATGATGAGTTGACCAGCGCAACCGGCAACAGAGGTGATGACAATATTGAAATTGCAAAACACCAACTTGCCCACTCGGTAGTAGTCTGCTTGATTACTTGTGATGCCTGCCGTGCCGCTCGTAGAGCCCGTCAGTACCGGAGTCCAAAGTCCGGTCGCATCATTCACCGTTCCTGGTGGCCCTGCTGGGCCGGGTTCTCCTTGTGGACCAGCGGGACCTGCGGCTCCTGCCGGCCCTGCTGGACCAGCGACTCCAGGTGGTCCCTGTGGTCCTCGTGGCCCTTCAAAACAATTGTGACAATTCCCACAGTTACAACTCATCTTTAATCACCCCCTTTATCACATGATATGCAAGGTGAAATGAGTTGTCTGTTTGTTCATACAAACGATTCCAAGATCATTAATTTATAATTTTGCAGTTCGTTGCGCTCATGGGGCGACTAGTCGGCAGATTGAAAGTATTGAGTGCGGCGCAGTTATCATCTCTACCGGCGGATGGCAGGTGGTCTTCCGATTGAAATGTACTGGATGCCATGTTGCTCTGCGTCTTTGACTGAGTAACAGTTGCGACCGTCTAAGACAATCGGTTGTGTCATCCACTTTGCAAATTTTTTTAGAGGAATGGTGGTGATTTCTGACCACTCGGTAAAAATGAAACATAGGTCGGCATTTTTTAACGCGCGTTGAGCGCTTGTACAATATTGCAATGTCGTACCGAATTGTTGCTTCAAGTTGTCGAGTCCGCAAGGGTCGTATACGCTCACTTCAGCGCCTTCTTCGATGAGTAGCGACAAGCAGGGGAGCGCGGGCGATTCGCGCAAGTCATCGGTGGCCGGTTTGAACGTAACGCCGAGCACTGCGATTTTAAGTTTTTTGAAACTTTTATAAAAACGGCGCGCTTTTTTGATCAGCTTTAACTTTTGGTTCTCATTGACCTCGATGGCCGCTTTGACTGTTTTAATCTCGTAATCGTGAAAATTAGCAAGCCAGTGGAGCGCTTTCGTGTCTTTCGGAAAACAGGAACCGCCGTAGCCTGTACCAGCACGCAAAAATTTGTTGCCGATTCGTGAATCGAGACCGATGCCGTACGACACGTCGTCGATGTTTGCGCCAACGATGTCGCACAAGTTGGCCATTTCGTTAATGTAGGAAATTTTGAGCGCGAGAAAGTTGTTGGACGCATATTTGATCAGTTCGGCGCTACGACGATTGGTGTACACAATGGGCGCTGTCCACCGTTCAAAAAGTGCCGTAAGCGTGTCTGTCACGAATGGATTAGATGTCTCTAAGCCGATGACAATTCGCTCCGGTTGGAGTGTGTCGCGCACCGCCGTACCTTGGGCGAGAAACTCTGGATTGGAGACGAGATGAAACGATTTTTCGGGCGCGAGTTCCAGCAACAATTCGGAGAGTTGGTCGCCAGTCCCGACGGGGACGGTTGATTTAATGAGGATAAGGGTATCTGATGCTGCGTGACGCGCGATGTCCTTTATCACAGAATAAACGTAACTTAAGTTCGCCGAACCGTCGCTTTTCTCCGGCGTTCCGACTGCGACAATGATGACGTTCGCTGTGGAGAACGCTTTTTTGCTGTTCGTGGTGAAAGTCATTTGTTTGCCGAATGTATGCAAAAGTTGCGGTACATCCTGCTCGCGAATGACCGCGTCTCCTTTTTTGAGGCGTTCGATTTTTTCGCTTTGTTTGTCGAGACAAATCAGTCGATGACCGCACGATGCAAGGCACAGTGCCGTCACCAGTCCAACATATCCCGTACCAGCAACGGTGACATTTAACATATCGAACGCGCCCCCAATGCTCGAGCCTCAACAAGTTGGTCATAGTCCGATAGCAAATGAGAGAATACATGTTCCCAAGTCCGTTGTTGTGCGGTCAGTAACGCTTGTGCGGATAGGCGTTCGATGAGCGCTGGGTGTTTGGCAGCCTGCAACATCGAATTCGCCAACGACTTAGCGTCATCGCTTGCAAAATGAATCGAGTTTTGCATATGACGGGCAAAATCCAATTGTCCACCGCGGTCGGCGCATATGACCGGCAAACCGCTCGCCATTGCCTCGAGCATGACGTTGCCAAATGTTTCGCTTGACGACGGACATACGAAACAATGTGCGGAACGATAGATGGTGGCCAACTCATCACCTGTTTTGAAGCCGGTAAGTTGAATACATTCCGTCTTCCGTTCTTGCAATATTTCGAGATAGGGGCCATCTCCTGTAAACACGAACCGCACCGGACCGCTGTATGCCTGTAAAAACTCATCGATAGCCTCAGCGAAAAGATCCAATCCTTTTTCTGCTGCCATGCGCCCGACATACAAAAATGTGAACGGTGCCTTCTCGCGATGTTCGGCAGGCTGGAAACGGGCACAATCAATCCCGCGCGACCAGACGCCGACGCGAGGATAACCCTTGGCAATCAGCATAGACTGTGTCTGGTAAGAGGGAGCGAGATTGAGGTCTGCATGTTCATGAAACCAAAGTAAATATTTATCCAACCAACGTCCGAAATACTCCAATTTGTAATATTTTAAATACATATCGAAATTCGTATGATAAGACATAACGAGTGGCAGGTTGTGCTCGCGCGCGTATTTGAGGCCACACCAACCAATCGGCAGGGCAGTCGTTATGTGCACGATATCTGGTTTGAAATCGTCGGCGATGGCTTTGATTTTCGCATAAGACGGGAGTGTAATTCGTGACTGTGCGTAAAGTGGTGCTCGAACGCTTTTGATGCGAACCACCGAGTCATTTGCGTCCGTACCGTAGTCTGGCGCAAAAAATAAGTGTTCCACTTGACGCGTATGCAAATAGCCTGAAAGCCTCTGTAAGGTATGGCTGACACCGTTAATTTCCGGCGCATATGTGTCTGTAAAAAATGCAATTCTCATGATGACCTCCGCAACCTTTTTGATACCATAGTACGAAAAAACGCGAAATGGACACAGTCGTTTTGTGTTAATAAATTGCTATAAATGTGTAAATGAGTAGTCCGTGTTGCATTTGTCACCGTAAAAAGCATATGATATAAGTTAAGACTATATAAATTAAAGGAGACATCGTCACAATTAAACCGAAACCAGAGCAAGCAGATACCCATTTTCGTCTTTCACCGTACGACCAACCCGTTTTACGCAAAAGTTTGTGGCAACTAGTGAATACTGTCGTCCCGTTGGTGATTTGTTGGTATGGTGCTTATGCCGCACTTTCATTACATTTTATACCAGCATTGCTACTCGCTTCGGTTGCAGGCATATTCCTGCTACGCGTGTTCATTATTTTTCATGATTGTTGCCATCGTTCTTTTTTTAAGAGCAGATGGATGAACGAAATGATTGGATATATTGCCGGCGTGTTAACCTTCACTCCATATGAGCAGTGGCGCAATACACATGTCACACATCATGCTACAAGTGGGAATTTAGATAAACGCGGGACGGGGGACATATGGACCTTGACCGTGAAGGAATTTTCCGCACTGTCGAGTTGGAAAAAACTCGTTTATCGTTTGTATCGCAACCCGCTAGTGATGTTTACGGTTGGTCCAATTTATATTTTTTTGATCGATTACCGCGTCAATCGTAAACAAATAACGCCAAAAGAGCGTTTCAACACCTATGCTACAAATCTTGGCATCGTTCTGTTGTTGGGCGCGCTTACCGCAGTCTTCGGCTGGCAGGCGATGCTGCTTGTGCAAATTCCGATGTTCATGATTTCTGGGATGGCGGGGATTTGGTTATTTTATGTTCAACATCAATTCGAAGAGTCGTATTACGAAGCAAACGAGCAATGGAGTTATAAACTTGCCGCTCTACAAGGCAGTTCTTTCTTCCGATTGCCAAAGTTTCTTCACTGGCTGACGGGGAATATCGGCTACCATCACATTCACCATTTGAACCCGCGTGTGCCGAATTATTTTTTGCCGATTGTGTTCAAGATGCATGATGAACTGCGCGATGTGCCGACGCTCACGATTCGTAGTAGTTTTTCCACACTTCGTCTACGTTTGTGGGACGAGGATGAGAAGAAAATGGTGGGTTGGCGTGAATGGCGGAGATGGACGAAAGTTGTCAAACACAACAATAAAGTCGCTTAGTTTTTCTGATTTTTTATTTTTAGTTGCATTCTGTTTTCATGCAGAGTATAATATGTATTGTATCAATGACCTTATCTCACATGTGACGCAAGGTTGTGAACGTTAGACAACCGAACAGTCGCATGTGTTTTTTTATTGCGATAAGAAAAGTAGGGTCGATCAAAAGGAGGAAATGATTGTGGAGCAAGGTACAGTAAAATGGTTTAACGCAGAAAAAGGGTTTGGATTTATCGAGGTTGAAGGTGGCAAAGACGTTTTCGTTCACTTTAGTGCGATCGTAAGCGAAGGCTACAAAACGTTGGAAGAAGGCCAACGCGTTCAATTCAACGTGGTACAAGGCAACAGAGGACCGCAAGCTGAGAACGTAACAAAATTGTAATCAGCACTCGCATAACAAACGACAAAAATCACTTCGGAGTTACATCTGAAGTGGTTTTTTTTATGAAAATGTGGCCCTTAGTCACTTGAGTTGATACATTGTCCATATTGTGCTAGTTTAATTGCATACTTATCATTTCCATAAATGCTTGTGGTAGGTGATTGCAATCATCGAAAAATGGGCGTCCAATGGCGCCAAATACATTGTCGCAAATTCGACACGTCAGGTAAGCCCGGATGTGTTGCAGTTTGGTTTACACTTGCTGATCGAACTGGCAATAAAGGTTGTTGTTTGGCTAGTGATCGGTGTGCTGCTCAAGGATTGGGCGGCATGGTTTTTCGTTTTTACTGGTTTTATCGTGACTCGCATCATCATTGGTGGAGTCCATGCGAAAAGTTTTCTGAAATGTCTAGTTTGGTCGTCGTTCGTCTTGCTGGGTGCATATGGATTATCGCTCGTTTGCTTATCTACACTGATTTCGAATGAAATGACGCAAGTGAGCTTGCTTGTTGTACTTCTCGGTTTGTTTTTCGGTGTTTGGTGGAATGGTATTCCGCTACAGATCGGTGCTAGAAAAAAGACCAAGAAGCGGATATTTTACACAAACGTATTTGCATGGTTGTGGATGACACTACTGTTTGTATTGTTAATGTTCATTGACACAGGAGTTTATGCACTCGTATGCGGTGCGATTGTCTGTCTTGTCGTTAGTTTTAAAGCGTTACAATCGCTAATTAATTCAGACACCTAAGGAGGAAATTTAAATGTTGTACAATTTGATTGCATTACTGCTTGAGTGGATCGCAAAGTCAGGAATCGCCCTGAATTCTTGGTTTTTTTTCCATGAACCAAAGTTGCCTAAAGAATGGTCGAATGAGAATGAGTGAGATACTGTGGGGTTTGTTTCATACAACGCTGATTTTTGATGCGATGCTCAACATAGTAGTAATCATGTCTTTGCTAAAATTTAAGTGGAATGAAATGAAGTCCGCTGTTTTTTTAGTGGGGTTACCAGTCGGAATCGTCATATATTGCATAAAAATCCTGGGATTTCCACAAGATGCTATTTTATTTACGACATTCTTTGGTACGATAGCAGGACTATATTTGGTTGTGAAAAGTAGAACATGGCATTTTTGGGCTTCCATTTTTTTGGGTGTGGTCATAAATATTGTGATTGATGTTATTTCTTCGATTTTTATAATTGTTGTAGTTGGGACTAGTGTAGAATTATTGCGAACGAATTCACTTGATATTGTGCTGATGTCCATACCGTTATTTATACTGAAAATTTTGTTGATTTATTTGATTAACAAGTTCAAATTGACGATTTATCGTAAGGCTAGATAAAGAATATGAACATTTATCGGAACTACCCAACCTTAACTGTTTTGACATCGATTTTTCTCGTTATAATCACTGTCACGATTTCATATGTTTATGTAATTTACCCAGAGAAGTCAATCTTGCTATCTGGGTTTGCATTTATGTTGTTGTTCGGCATCTTTTTTTTGCTTTTGTTGCAAAAGCATATTGAAAAATCGGATGATTATTTGACGCAGGATGAATTAGTTGAGAATGTCAAAAAGGTGGCAGAACGGATTCCTAACGTCAGATCATTTACGGAACTTCGTTCACAAGTATTGCAGGAAATGATGATTGTCTTGCAAGTGAATGGATTGGCAGTAACAATATTCACTGAACATGAATCACGAGTAATTGCTTGTGGAGATTTGGAAACATGTACAGCGGATGACTTGCAAACGAATCATCAAATGATAAGTGGATTGAGCAATTTTTCGATTTTTGATAAAAACCTTAATCGCGCACAACTATGGACAAGTGAAAAACTTAACCAGCTGTCACTAACTAATGAAGAAAATAGAGCGATGACGTTGTTTGCAAGTTATTTGGCCCTCAGTTTAGAGAATTTGGCGCTCGTAGATAAAATCAGTCTCTCTGTAGAGGAACTTTTGAACCCGGTGAAACAAGTGAAAGATGTCGATTCCGTTGCTTGGTTGCAGAAATCGATTTTTCAATTAATGGAGCGCGAACGTTTTCGCTTGGCCTCTGATTTGCATGATTTTGTACTACAGGATTTATATTTCTTGATGCAAAAAATAAATCTTGGAGAAGTTTTAAAGGAAGATTTGATTGAGCATCTCGAATTGCTTACGTTAACGATTCGTAACACTTGTTTTGAGTTGTTTCCGAATGTAATTGAGAATGAGGGAGTCATCGCCGCCATACAACAATTGGTTGATGGTAATCGAGTACATTACGGGTTTCAAATCAATCTTGAATTAGAGAGAGGTAAAATCGAAGAACTTGATGTGGAAGTGAAGAAACACATATTCCGAATTGTTCAAGAACTTTTGGCGAATGCCAAAAAACATTCGGAGGCAACGTTGGTGCAACTCTCTTTATTGGTTAGAGATCAAAATGTCGTTTTGGTACTCGGCGATAATGGAATAGGATTTGATGAGCAGGCGGTGTTGTCAGGCAACCATCTCAAAAAAGGTTCTGGTCTTTTTCATTCATTAAGTCGTGTGATTGATTTGAACGGAACATGGCAATTAGAAACAGCGCCGAATCAAGGTGCCAAATGGCTGATTCACATACCAATCATAATCTAATCGCCGATGTCAAACGATTATTAAAAAGAGGTTGTCCCAATGTTGGGACAACCTCTTTTATCGTTATTCGTTTTGTTGTAAAATTAACGGCTGTAAAACTCGACGATTTGAGTCTCGTCAATTTCTTGCGACAATTCATCGCGCATTGGCAAGCGAGTCAATTTGCCTTCAACAGCTGCTTCGTAGAATTCGAGGTATGCTGCAACGTGTGCGCGACCCGCGATCGAGGACTTGATGACTTCGAGTCCGCGCGAACGCTCGCGCAATCCGATAACATCACCGATGCTGACTAGGTAGGAAGCAACGTCTACTTTGTTGCCGTTCACGGTGACGTGACCGTGAGCAACCAACTGGCGAGCAGCAGGGCGAGTGGACGCCAAACCAAGACGGTATACCAAGTTGTCAAGGCGAGTTTCAAGTGCAATCATGAAGTTTTCACCGTGTTTACCTGGAAGTTTGCCGGTTTTCTCGTAAAGGTTACGGAATTGTTTTTCGCTCAAACCGTACATCAAGCGAAGTTTTTGTTTCTCGCGAAGTTGCAAGCCGTAGCCGCTAATCTTTTTGCGCGCTTGGTTCGGGCCGTGTTGACCCGGAGGTGTTTTGCGCTTCAAGTCTTTGCTAGAACCGCTAAGGGAGATACCCAGTCTGCGGCTCAATTTCACTTTTGGTCCTGTGTAACGTGACATGGAATGATGACTCCTTTTTCATTTTTTTATTGCTGATATATTCGTGTGCATGTCGTGTATGAGACTGTTCGAGCGCATCGCACTCTACTGCAAAACAATCCAGCCGCGGGTCTTGCAGCACAATCTCATGGAGGGTGTCACGACTTCACCAAATTATCAAGTCGGATTTAAACATCCAACTTAAAATTATAAATTTTTACCGACAAAAGTCAAGTGTTTGAATCAGTCATAACTCTATATTTCATGCATAGATTATAGCATCGGTCGGACAAGTGGAAAAAATGGTCGGGAGGAATGGTCATGCACAAGTTGGAGGAGCGACGGTTGCCGAGTTTTTTGCAAGATTTGCTGAGTGCACTGCCTGCTTCATTGGTAGGGCGAGTGGAAGAAATTCGAGTTAGGCTGGGTCGACCGCCGGAATACATTGCACAAGGCAAATCATGGTTTGTACGAGCGAATGGTGAATTGAGCACCGACATTCACAAAGGAGTCGCGGTCGACGAACATTTTTGCCGGAAACTACTCGACAAATTGACCGCACATTCGGTCTATTCGTTCGAGGAGCCGTTGCGACGCGGATATATTACGGCCGAGGGCGGACACCGAGTTGGTCTGAGCGGTCAAGTCAGTTTGCAAGATGGAACTGTCAAATTGATTCGCGATGTTACGTTTTTCAATGTTCGCTTGGCCCGCGAACAGATTGGCGTGACTAAGCGCTTGTTACCGCATTTGTACGATAGTAAGCGCAAATGTTTTCATCACACGTTGCTCGTCTCGCCACCGCAACATGGAAAAACGACCATGTTGCGCGATCTGGTGCGAACGGCTGGGGAAGGGTTCGAACTGCCGGATGGTGTGCTAGTTGAGGCGCAGAAAGTTGCCGTTGTCGATGAGCGTTCGGAAATTGCTGGTTGTGTGCGCGGCGTACCGCAGTTTGATGTTGGTTGGCGGACGGATGTGCTTGATCAATGTCCGAAGGCGGAAGGCATGATGATGATGATTCGTTCGATGTCGCCGAACGTGCTCGCGGTGGACGAGATTGGCAGTGTGGCAGATGCTGAAGCGTTGCAAGAGGCTTTGTTAGCCGGCATTCAAATTTTCGCAACGTTGCACGGCAGTCATGTTCATGAATTGGCTCATCGGCCGATGCTGCGCGATTTGTACGACGCACAACTGTTTCAACGTTATGTCATGTTGCAACGGCGCGAATCGACGCATTTGCACATGAAAGTGTACGATGCCCACGGTGTATGCTTGGCTACGATATTGGAGCCTCTTAGTTAAAAAGGATGGTGCTAATCAAATGGGCTGGCGGTTTGCTGGTGTTCGCTGCTTGTTCAGCACTCGGCTTTTATCGTGCCTTTCTGCTGGGAAGGCGCGTGCGCTGGATTCGCGAGAGCATGCATGGCGTACAGCGGCTAGAAACAGAGATTGCATTTGCTAGCACGCCATTGCTCACCGCTTTAGTGAAACCGGTGCTAGCAGGCGCCCCCGTGAGCGACAGTTTTTTTGCTGTCTTGCGCACGCTTTTGTTGAAACAGGCGGCGGAACGGCGGGGTGCGGGTGAGGTTGATGTCCGGGCTGTTTGGCTCGAACTTTGTGGTGGTAGATTGTACCCGTTTTCCGCCAGACGCGAGGAACTCCAGATAATGCGCGAATTGGGTGTCTCCTTAGGGATTTCAGATCGCGATGATCAGATTAAGCATCTGCGCCTGACGTCACACCAATTGGCATCGCTCGCTGAAGATGCTCTCGTCGAGCAGCAGAAATATGAATCGATGTGGCGCAGTTTCGGTGTGTTGGGTGGCTTATTGCTCGTCATTTTGTTTGTGTGAATTTCGAAGTGGTGAAAAGGAAGAGTGGTGAACGGATGAGTGTCGACGTGAATGCGATTTTTCAAATTGCCGGCATCGGCATTATCATTGCGATGATTCATACGGTCCTCAAGCAGATGGGCAAGGAGGACTTGGCGCATTGGGTCACCTTGCTCGGATTTATTGTCGTGCTGTTTATGGTCATTCATCTGCTTGACGATTTGTTTAGCGAAATGAAGTCGATTTTCCTGTTCGATTAAGATGGAAATGATGCAGTGGGCGGGCGTCGCTCTGCTAATCGGTTTTCTTGTCATTTTGCTGAAAGAGCATAAACCGCTGTTCGCTCTCGTACTTTCACTGGCTGCTGGCGTACTGCTGCTCACCGTACTACTCGATAAACTCGAATTGGTCATGCAAATGATGCGACGGATTGCCGAGCGCGCCCATGTGCAACCGGCATTCATCGAGACTTTGTTGAAAATAATCGGCATTGCTTATATCGCTGAATTCGCCGCACAAACGTTGCGTGACGCTGGTCAGGAAAGCATCGCTGCGAAAGTGGAGTTGGCCGGCAAATTGTTCATTCTCGTCATGGCGCTACCGATATTGCAGATGATTTTGGATACCATTTTGAAATTGCTTGAGCGATGAGGAGTTGTAGCGTGTGCAGACGGCGGAACAGGAGTGGCTGCGAACACTGGTGGAACAGCAGATGGAAAACGTCAATACGCAACCGATGGATGATGCATGGGCGGAACTCCGTCGTCAATATGACGCATACCTGCTGCCAGATGCTGAGCGAACATGGATGACTTGGTGGTTGCCGGGTTCGGGGCAGTCGTTCGACCTGCTGGCGATGTTAAAACAAGTGGCGTTATATTTCTTTGATGAAATTGTGGTGCATGGCGAATTGCTGACGATGCTGGTCGTGTTGGCGCTGTTCGCAGCCTTAATTGATCGTTTGCAATCAGCTTTTGCCAGCGAACAAGTGGCGCGTATTGCTGCCATGTTCATGTTGGTGTTGCTGATGTCTGTCGCCACCCACAGTTTGTATCAGTCGCTTTCGTTTGCAAAAGAAGCGGTTATGCGGATGTCCGATTTCATGCTTGCGATGTTCCCACTGTTCTTATCGTTGTTAGCCGTCACCGGTAATTTCGTCTCGATGATGTCCGTTCAACCGTTGCTCATGCTGATGACGCAATCGATGGCAGCATTGATCGAACATGTTGTCTTTCCATTATTTTTCTTCGCCGCTTTGCTTTACATGGCGAGCGCACTCAACGAGCATTACAAGGTGACGCGGATGGCGCAGCTGCTGACACACATTGGCATGACTTTGCTAGGCGTGTTGTTCACAGCCTTTCTCGGGGTATTGTCCATCCAAGGTGCGTTCGCAGCGGTGGCAGATGGATTGGCGATGCGAGCGGCAAAGTTTGTCGTCGGCAATTTTGTGCCCGTAGTTGGACGGATGTTTGCAGATGCTGCAGATACGGTATTTAGCGCCTCGCTCATCGTCAAAAATGGCGTCGGCTTCATTGGCCTGATTACGATTTTTCTAATCTGCATCTTTCCTGCCATCAAAATTTTGGTGGTGGCGGTTATTTATCGAGTCTGTGCGGCACTCTTGCAACCACTCGGCGATTCGCCGTTGTCTGCCTGCCTTGAGGCCATCGGGAAATGCATGATGCTTATTTTCGGAGCCGTTGCTTCCCTAGGATTGATGTTTTTTTTATCGCTGACTGTGCTGATCGGCATGGGCAACGCAACCTTGATGTTCAGGTAGTGGAGGTGCGGTGGTGGCGTTTGTAAAAGAGTGGCTCCAGCAAGTGTTGATTGTGCTGGTGTTGGCGGCCTTTTTCGACATGATGATTCCGCACAACAGTATGCACAAATATATTAAGTTGGTGGTCAGTCTCTGCATTTTACTGACGTTGTTGATGCCGCTTGTCCGTTGGGTGGGCGGCGATGCTCGCGAATGGTTGGCCGTCGAGTGGCGGCAAAACGTAGCGGCGGAAAATGTGCGAGATGCCACGCGCCAGGTCGTTGCACAGCCAAGTGAATGGATGCATGAGCAGACGGAGTCATTGGTGGAGCAGCGCATGTCGGGCGAGTTGTCAGGTTTTTTACGGAGTGTAGTGACTTGGCCGGTAAATTGCACGGTAGAAGCAACGTTTAAAAATCAAACGGTGCAAGTCATCGAACAGGTTTTTTGTTCCATAGACCAAAACACCGAGCAGTTTCAGGAAAATAACCGAGCGCTCGAGGAACGATTGCGCAGTTACATCTTGCAACAGTGGCAGACCGAGGTGGAGCGACTGCACATTGATATCGGAGGAGTGGTGGCGGGACCTTGAACATACGCAATCTATTTTCATTTTTACAAGCGCCATCCGACGGTGAAGCAAACAAGCGCCGGAAACCGTGGTTGTGGCTCGTCTTATTGTTAGCTGTTGGTTTGTTGTTGATGGTCGTCTCCTCTTTTGTCGAAGTGAAGGACGTACCACCTGAAGATAATTCGTCTGCACCGACATTTGCCGAACAGCACACCACGTTGCAGCAATATGAACAGCAATACGAACAGGCGCTTGCACAAATCTTGCGGCGTGTCGTTGGCATCGGAGAAGTGCAGGTGTTCGTCAACGTTGATTCGGTGGATGAGGTGGTGGTTGAAAAAAACAGGCAAGACACACAACAGGTGACGAACGAAAAAGATCGCCAAGGCTCAGTAAAACAAGTGACGGAGATGGTGCGCGACGGAGAGGTGGCGACAGTTGGCGGCAACGCCTCACAGCAACCGCTTATTCTCAAAAAAATTAAGCCGCGCATTCGTGGTGTGCTCGTAGTGGCGGAAGGGGTGGAGCGCCAAGCCCTAAAGCAAATGTTGGTCGAGGCGGTCGAACGAACATTGGATGTGCCGACGCATCGGATCTCTGTGTTGCCCGCAAAAAAACAATCATAAGGAGTGCTTGCAGTGAAGTTCAATCGTCAAAAAATTTGGTTTTTCAGCATGGTGGGCTTGATGGCGGTGTTATCTGCGTACTATTTACTGAGCGAAGATGTGCAGCAACCAATTGATGCACCACAAGTAAGTGCCGAGCAAGCGACTGATCAGGTGGAAGTGAGCGCAGGTGAAGTACGTGAGGTCACGGACGAAGAGGTAATCAAGCAATTACAGCAGCAAGGTGGCGAAGATTATTTCACTTCCTACCATCTCAAGCAACGCGAACAGCTGGCGCGTGAAACCGAGAAGTATATGAAAATTATCACCGATCCCGAGGCGTCGACACAAGCGGTCAGCAGCGCAATGACGGCAATGCAACAACTGGAGGATCGCAGTGAGCAAACGACGGAAGTACAAGAAAAATTGCAACAACATTTTGCTGATGCTGTGATTGAACAAGAAAACGAGCGCTGGAAGGTGACCGTGCAAGCTGCTGAACTGAACAAGGAGCAGGCTGTCCATATTGTACAAATTGTAACTGAGGAATTAAAAATAGCGCCGGAGCGGGTTGCGGTGCAGTATCGACAGTAATTGGGTTCACGCGTCTGTCACATTTTCAAAACAGGGTCCGAACGAGTGGTTCGGGCTCTTTATATTTTTCCATCATGTGCTATAATGTTCTCATTGCATCTCTTAAACCATTGAGGAGTGAACATAACGGATGTATAAAATCAGTGAATTGCGTGAACTCATTAAACTACTGGATCAAACGTCGATTCATTCTATTGAGATTGAGAATGAACACGGCAAATTGGCGATCAAAAAGCCGAAACTAGCCGAATCGGTGATTGTTTCTGCACCGCCGACGATTATGCCGAATCCGGCTTTGATTCCGCAACCTGCTTATTCTGTACCGCAAGTACCAGCAGCTGGCTTTGCCCCAGTGGTTCCTGCGGCATCTTTAGAGGCGCCTGCATCTGCACCTGCTGAAGTTGCAGAGGATGATAGCAACTTACACAAAATCGTCTCGCCGATGGTCGGTACGTTTTATCGTAAACCGTCTCCTGACAACCCTGATTATGTGAACGTCGGCGACCGTGTAACCGCAGATAAAGTGGTTTGTATCTTAGAAGCGATGAAACTGATGAACGAACTGAAAGCGGAAGTAGACGGCGAGATTGTCAAAATTTTAGTTAGCGACGGTCAAATTGTCGAGTTCGGTCAGCCATTGTTTCTCGTGAAAACAGACGCATAAGGAGCGATTTCCTCGGATGGAAACGAAGAAGTTTAACAAAGTACTGATTGCCAACCGCGGTGAAATTGCCGTGCGCATCATCCGTGCATGCCAAGAAATGGGCATCATGACGGTGGCGGTATTTTCTGAACCCGATCGCAACGCTTTGCATGTGCAGTTGGCTGATGAAGCGTATTGTATCGGACCGAGGTTGTCTTCAGAAAGTTATTTGAATATGTTCAATATATTGGCTGTCGCAACGAAAACGAATTGCGATGCGATTCACCCTGGTTATGGCTTTTTGTCGGAAAATGCAAGATTTGCGGAAAGTTGCGAACGTTGCAATGTGACGTTTATCGGTCCGTCGGCAGATGCTATATCTAAAATGGGCGACAAGTCGATGGCTAAAGATACGATGAAACAGGCAAATGTGCCGGTCATTCCAGGTTCGGAGGGAATCGTCGAAGATATCGAAGAAGCGCTCGCCATCGGACGTGAAATCGGGTATCCGCTCATTATTAAAGCGACTGCAGGTGGCGGCGGAAAAGGCATACGGATTGCCGAAGATGAAGAATCGCTAGTCCAGCAGATTGAACAGGCGCAGCAGGAAGCAGAGAAAGCGTTTGGAAATGCGGGCGTTTACTTGGAAAAGTATTTAACCGGCATGAAGCACGTTGAGATTCAAATCATCGCTGATCGCCATGGAAATGTGGTTTATTTGGGCGAACGCGACTGTTCCGTACAGCGTCGTCGCCAAAAGTTGATTGAAGAGGCTCCTTGCCCGATTTTGCAACCAGAAGTTCGTGTCAAAATGGGGGAAGCGGCGGTTCGTGCTGCCAAAGCGGTCAATTATTGCGGAGCGGGAACACTTGAATTTTTAATGGCGCCAAACGGCGAATTTTATTTCATGGAAATGAATACTCGAATTCAAGTGGAGCATCCGGTAACAGAGATGATTACCGGTATTGATTTAATTAAGGAGATGCTTTCTGTGGCAGCGGGCAATCCGCTTTCTTTCACACAGGAAGATGTGCAAATCAAGGGTTGGTCCATCGAATGTCGCATCAATGCCGAAAACCCAGCGAACAATTTCTTGCCGACACCAGGTACGATTGACAACTACTTGCCACCAGGTGGGTTTGGCGTGCGACTTGAGAGTTCATGTTATACTGGATGTGTGATTTCGCCGTTTTATGATTCGATGATTGCCAAATTGATTGTTTGGGGTAAAACGCGTCAGGAAGCAATCGCTCGTATGGACCGCGCATTGCGCGAGTTTGTCATTGTCGGCAAAGGCGTACATACGACGATTCCTTTTCATTTAAGTGTACTTGAGCATCCTAAATTTATTTCGGGTGAATGCGACATAAAATTTTTGGAAGAACATGATATAATTATCTCGGAATAGCGCATATAATATGAATAGAACGAGCAAAGAAAGGAAGGGGAACGATGAGTAACATTCCGCCCGAGTTTGTGCAAGGTGCAGTCGGCACGATTCAGATTGCTCCCTCTGTATTTGAGGCAATTGCCACATCCGCAACGTTGGAAGTGCCTGGCATCGTCCAATTGAGCACCGGTTTGGTTCAAGATTTCTTCGGAAAAAAAGGTGTGAAAGTCGAAATTGGCGAACAAGATGTCGAGATTCATTTGTCGCTCGTCGTCGAGTATGGATCGCCAATCCCGCCGATTATCCGGCGTGTGCAAGAAAACGTCCGTGATCAAATTGAGGCAATGACCGGACTGCAAGTGAAAGCATGTCACGTGAACGTTCAGGGTATTCATGTTTCTGATCCCGAGAAGCGCCGTCAAGAAGCACAACCAGTGAAGTCGAGATCACTCACATAAACACAAACCCCCTGAATTCAGGGGGTTTCATTCAGTAAAAGAGGTGGACAGGCATGGCTAATTTTTTTGATCGATTGTTTTTATTTTTGTTCTCGGTCGCAGTATGTATCGTTAGTGCGACAGTGCTTGTTGCGGCTTTAGGTGTGGTGGACGAGCTAGACTCGCTAAATTTTGTCCGCGATGTGTTTGAATTCAGTTGGATCAACAACACGGTGATCATATCTGCGTTTGTCATGTTTTTGCTTGCTGTTCGCTATGCTTACGTGAGCGTTAAGGTGCAGAACCCACGCAAATCGTCTTACAATTTGTTGACCCCGCTCGGTGAAATTATGATTTCTATCGACACCATCGAAAATCTTGCTTTGAAGGCAGCGGGAACGGTGCGCGGCGTGAAAGACATTAAGGCCAAAGTGAAAATCGGCAAACAAGGGCTTGAACTTGCTGTACGCGTTGTTGTCGACGGTGTGCATTCGATTCCGATTTTGACAGAAGAGATTCAGCAACAGGTAAGTAAAGAGGTCGTTGACATTACTGGCATTCAGGTGAGCAATGTATCGGTGTTCGTGTCCAACATTATTCAAAACCAATCTGTCAGACGTCGCGTAGAATAGGGGTGCTTGTTCATGTGGTCGAACCTTTGGAATGATCATCGTGGCAGCATTGCCGGTTTATTGATTGGATTGCTGCTCGGATTTATTTACCTAATCGCTGGATTTTGGAACATGCTTGTGTTTGCTGCAATCGTGTTTATTGCTTATTTGACTGGCAAACATTATGCAAGATTGGACACCGTAATTGCCGAACTGGCACAACGGTTGCTAGAGCGTTTTCGAAAATAGGAGGGACATCTTTGAGGAGAAGACTCGCGCGCGAACTGGTCGTGCAAATTTTGTATTATTTAGAGCTAAATGAAGTGCCGTCTTATAATGCGGCTGATTATGTCATTGACGAAATCCGTGAAAATGATGAGGGAAAGATGCTTCTGGAAAATGATGTGATTGATGCGAACCATATCATGTCGTTAGTAGCTGGAACGCGCCAAAACGCCTCGCAATTTGACCGGATTTTTTCTGATTATTTGAAAAAGTGGAGTTTGGAACGATTGTCTAAAGTAGACATGCAAATTTTGCGACTTGCATTGTATGAATTGTTGTTTGCTGGCGATGTGCCGCAAGGAGCGGTCATCAATGAGGCGGTTGAACTCGCCAAACGGTTCGGGACTGAAGAGTCCGGTAAATTTGTGAATGGCGTGCTAGGCAAAGTATTGCTTGATTTGTCTGACATTAAACAGCAATGGGAACAACACGGGGAGGCGCAGTAAACGATGACAGCGAACATCATCGACGGGAAACTTGTATCGGAACAAATTCGTGGAAAATTACGGGGCGAAATTGAACGATTAAAGGAGTCTGGCGTTACGCCGGGACTAGCAGTCGTCTTGGTTGGCGAAGACCCTGCCTCGCAAGTGTATGTGCGCAACAAGGCGCGCTCATGTGAGCAACTCGGGATGTATTCGGAAGTTCATCGTTTGCCGGCAGAGACGAGTCAAGTCGACTTGCTTGCTTTGATTGAGAAACTGAACGAGCAATCCGAAATTCACGGTATACTTGTACAGTTGCCTTTGCCGAAGCATATAGAAGAGAAAGCAGTCATTGAGGCGATCAGCGTGGATAAAGACGTTGATGGCTTTCATCCAGAAAATGTTGGACGTTTAGTCGTTGGTGAAGAGTGTTATGTACCGTGCACACCTGCGGGCGTCATCGAACTTTTGAAACATGCGGATATCGAGATTGCCGGCAAACATGCAGTGGTCGTTGGTAGAAGCAACATTGTCGGCAAACCGGTATCGATTTTGTTGTTGCAAGAGCACGCGACCGTCACGATTTGTCATAGCAAAACAGCGAATTTGCAGGAAGTCATTCAGAGTGCGGATATCGTCGTGGCAGCGGTGGGACGACCGGAAATGATTGCTGCTAAACACCTCAAACCTGGGGCGGTCGTGATTGACGTCGGCATTAACCGCTTAGCTGATGGCAGACTTGTCGGAGATGTTGATTTTGAGGATGCTAAACAAGTAGCAAGTTATATTACTCCGGTCCCTGGCGGTGTCGGACCGATGACCATTACGATGTTGCTCAAGAATACGGTGGAGGCAGCACGAAGAGCTTGACAAGGAGGCAGTATTCCTATGTTTGAATCATCGGATGTGTATACCGTTACAGAAGTTACGCAACAAGTGAAGCATATGTTTGATTCGAATTCTTTGCTCAACAGCGTTTCGGTGCAAGGTGAAATTTCGAACTACAAGTTGTACCCGAGCGGTCACATGTATTTTACGCTGAAAGATGATACAAGTAAATTGAAAATGGTGATGTTTGCCGGTGCGAACCGTCGACTTACGTTTGTTCCTCGTGACGGAATGCAGGTGGTTGCGCGCGGTGCAGTCACTGTGTATGAACGAGACGGACAGTATCAGATGACTGTTAATCAGATGCAACAGGCTGGTGTTGGGCAGTTATATGTTCGCCTTGAACAATTGAAGGAAAAATTAATGGCGGAGGGTTTGTTTGACTCGCGCTATAAAAAACAATTGCCGATGTATCCCCGTACGATAGCTGTGGTTACTTCAGAGGCTGGTGCGGTCATTAGAGATATTATTACGACCGTTGAGCGGCGCTACCCACTTGCGCAGATTGTCCTTTATCCAGCGCAAGTTCAAGGGGAGGATGCGCCACCGACGATTGTTAGAGCAATCGAGATGGTGAATGAAGCTAACGCGGCCGACGTGATGATTGTGGGTCGTGGCGGTGGTTCTATCGAAGAATTGTGGGCGTTTAATGATGAGCGGGTGGCGCGTGCGATCTTCGCCTCGGGTATTCCGGTCATCTCTGCAGTTGGACATGAGACGGATCACACCATCGCAGATTATGTCGCCGATTTCCGTGCGCCGACGCCGACCGCCGCTGCTGAGATGGCAGTACCCGATCAAAAGGTGTTGCGTCAGCGTGTGCTAGATTGGCAACAGCGTATGACGCGCGCCCTTCAACAGAAGGCGTCGAGAACACGTGAACAACTGCATTCACTTCAGCGCTCGCCGATGTTGAAACAGCCACTGCAGCTCATTCAAATGCGCATGCAGGAAGCAGACAAACTGATGATGCGCCTGCGTTCAGCGACGGAAGCAGTTGTTTCTGAGCAACGTGAGCAATTCAATGTACAGCTGGCTAGGCTCGATTCGCTTAGTCCATTAAAAGTGATGAATCGCGGTTATAGTTTGCTTTATGATGGGAGCGGAAAACGGTTGCTCCAATCTGTTACGCAATCGGCGATCGGCGAGCACATTCAGGTTCGTCTGCTGGATGGACGACTGACTTGTACTGTCGCGAACATAGAACTTGAGCAGAATAACAAGGGAGATGGTTCGAATGAGTCTTGAACATTTGACGTTTGATGAAGCGATTAAACAACTTGACGAAGTCGTCAAACAACTGGAATCCGGTCAACTTAGTTTGGAAAAATCGGTCGAGTTATATGAAACGGGCATGCGACTTTCCGTCTATTGCGATATGAAATTGAAACTAGCGGAGTTGAAAATTGAAAAAGTGACGCAATCCGGCAAGGAGGGAGCGAATTGAGCGCTCCTTTGACGCTGGCTCAATTTTTACAACAATCGACGGAGCAGGTGGAAGCAGCGTTCACTCGCATCTTCCCTGAACAGTGGCCAGTTCAACAACGATTGCGTGATTCGATGGAATATTCGTTGTTTGCTGGTGGCAAACGAATTCGCCCAGCCTTGCTGTTTGCTGCTGTCGAAAGTCTAGGGAAGACGCACGAACACGCGGTCGCCGCTGCCTGTGCAATTGAGATGATTCATACGTATTCTCTCATCCATGACGATTTGCCAGCAATGGATGACGACGACATGCGTCGTGGTAAACCAACGAATCATATCGTGTACGGTGAGGCTATGGCGATTTTGGCTGGTGACGGCTTGTTGACACATGCGTTTTATGTGCTCTCGACAGCGGCTTCGGTCGGCAAAGCATCGACGGAAGCGACATTAGCTGCTGTTGCTGAACTTGCCAAATTAGCTGGCATCGGCGGTATGGTCAGCGGTCAGGCTGCTGATATCATGGGCGAACAGGGCGTGACATCACTAGAGCAACTGATTGCGATTCATCGTGAGAAAACAGGAGCGCTGATCGCGGGATCTCTGAAGATTGGCGGTTTGCTTGGCGGAGCGAATGCGCGGCAATTGGCTGCGTTAGATCAATTCGGATACAAAATCGGGCTTGCTTTTCAAATACAAGATGATGTTTTAGACTTGACGGGCACTACCGAAAAGTTAGGGAAACCGCAAAAGAGTGACGAAAAATCACAAAAGGTGACTTATCCATATTTTCTTGGTATCGAGGGCTCACGTCTTGAGATTGAGCGCTTGACCGATGAGGCAAAACAGTTGATTTTGCAAGCTGGATTTGTCAAACCGCAACGTTTAATGGAGATTGCTGACTATTTGTTGAACCGTGATCGTTAAACATGGTTTATGTGAGATTGTATAAGTTTTGTGTTATAATACTGTTAAATTCGTAAGGAAAGCGGGGTCTTCTAATGCTGCTCGAACGCATCGATCAACCGTCCGATCTGAAAGAACTGCAACTTGAACAACTAGAGCAACTTGCGACCGAAATTCGCCAGTTTTTGATTGAAAAACTGTCGATAACGGGCGGGCACCTTGCGCCCAATTTGGGGATTGTCGAACTGACGCTCGTTCTACATTACTTATACAACAGTCCGCAAGATAAATTTATATTTGACGTCGGTCATCAAGCGTATGTACATAAAATGCTGACTGGACGCAAACAGTTATTCGGTCAATTGCGTAAATATAAAGGCTTGTGCGGTTTCCAGAAACGTTCCGAAAGTGAGCACGACGTTTGGGAAGCGGGTCACAGCAGTACATCGCTGTCAGCAGCGATGGGGATGGCGATTGCGCGCGATCTCAAAAAAGAAGATTTTCAAATCATTCCCATCATCGGTGATGGTGCGATTACTGGCGGTATGGCGCTCGAGGCACTCAATCATATCGGTCACGAAAAGAAAAAACTGATGGTTATTTTGAATGATAATGAGATGTCGATTGCGCCGAATGTCGGTGCGATTCACAATTACCTGAGTAAAATTCGTGCAGGCAGAACGTTTGCTAAAGCGAAAGAAGACTTGGAACAATTGATTAAGAAAGTACCTGCAATCGGAGGGAAACTTGCAAAAACGGCGGAACGCTTGAAGGACAGTTTGAAGTATTTGTTGTTTTCTGGAGTGCTGTTCGAGGAGTTAGGGTTCAAATATTTTGGGCCGATTGATGGACATAACATACCGCTTATGATTGAAACGTTCAAAATGGCGGAACAAATCGATGGTCCGACGATGGTTCATGTGATCACGCGTAAAGGTAAAGGTTATGAGCCAGCCGAAAAAGATTCGTATACATGGCACGGAATTAGCCCGTACAAAATTGAGTCTGGAGAGGTGCTGAAAGTCGTAGGTCAGCAACCTTGGTACTCCGATGTATTTGCCAAAACGCTTATCGAACTGGCTGAACACGACCCGCGAATTGTTGCTGTCACTGCTGCGATGCCGAGTGGTACGGGATTGTCGAAATTTGCTGACAAATTTCCTGAGCGGATGTTTGATGTCGGGATTGCAGAACAACACGCAACGACGATGTGCGGTGCACTTGCCGATCAGGGGATGAAACCAGTATTCGGTGTGTATTCGACATTTATGCAACGTGCCTATGATCAAATCGTGCATGATGTTTGTCGCCAAAAATTAAATGTAATATTCGCCATTGATCGTGCAGGTTTAGTCGGCGCAGATGGCGAAACGCACCAAGGGGTTTATGATATCGCCTACTTGCGTCATTTACCAAATATTGTTATTATGATGCCGAAGGATGAAAATGAACTGCGCAATATGCTGAAGACAGCTGTTGACTATGATGATGGGCCCATTGCTGTTCGCTACCCGCGACGCAACGTTCCAGGTGTCGCAATCGACGAGCAAATCTCTGCGATTCCGATCGGGTCATGGGAACTAATGCAAGACGGCTCCGATGTTGCGTTGCTTGCGCTTGGACCGATGGTGCAAATTGCCGCGCAAGCTGTCGACTTGCTGAAAAAGGAGAACATTTCCGTCAAACTAATCAATGCACGCTTTGTAAAACCACTTGACGAGCGAATGTTGCTCGAACTAGCAGATAGTGGCACGCGCATCGTTACATGTGAAGAAGCGGCTGAAATTGGTGGCCTTGGAAGTGCTGTGCTCGAGTTTTATGCGAAACATGACCGTCACGACATGCAGGTGAAAGTGATGGGTGTACCAGATTATTTTGTCGAACATGGTTCAGACAAAGAACAACGCCAAGAAGTAGGGCTTACAGTTGAACAAATGATTGCTAACGTGAAAAGCATGTTGCCGCGCAAACGTCAACATGCATAACAAACGGGCATACTTCCATCAATATATTTTCTCGAAAAAGGAACGCCAATGAGTACAAAAGAACGAGTTGATGTGCTGCTCGTGCGGCAAGGATATTTTGAGACGCGAGAAAAAGCGAAAGCGGCCGTGATGGCAGGTTTGGTGTACTGCGGAACGGAGCGCATCGAAAAACCAGGGACTAAAATGGTGACCAGTACGGATTTGACAGTCAAAGGTGCGGTGCATCCGTATGTCAGTCGCGGTGGTCTCAAATTAGAAAAAGCGTTGCGAGAATTTTCCGTCAGTGCTGAGGGGAAAGTCGTTCTCGATATCGGCGCATCTACAGGTGGATTTACAGATTGCGCGCTGCAACATGGCGCGCGTTTTGTATATGCGGTTGATGTCGGTTATAACCAATTGGATTGGTCGCTGCGTAACGATGAGCGCGTCGCGGTGATGGAACGCACCAATTTTCGCTATTTGACGATTGACGATTTAAAGGGGGCGTCGCCCGAGTTGGCGGTTATTGATGTCTCTTTTATTTCATTGAAATTGATTTTACCCGCACTAAAACCGTTGTTAACTGGGAAACGTACTGTTATCGCGTTAATCAAACCGCAATTCGAGGCAGGACGCGAGCAAGTTGGCAAGTCGGGTGTGGTTAGGGACAAACGAGTGCATGAACAAGTCTTGTGCGAAGTGTTGACGTTCGCTGCCGATCTTGGATTTTCGCTCATCGGCCTAAGTTTTTCACCAATCACTGGCGGAGAGGGCAATATCGAATTTCTCACGTGTTGGGACATTGCCGAATCAGAGGGGACGCTCATTGCACCGGATTTGCATATTGTCAACCGTGTGGTAGATGATGCACACCAGATCTTACTTTGATTACATTTCAAGTTGATAAAATGAGGAGTTTGTATGAAATTACAGAGACATTTGAAGTTGCGCGAAATGATCGCCAATTTTGAAATCGAAACACAAGACGAATTAGTGGAGCGACTGCAAACGGCCGGTTTTAATGTTACGCAAGCGACCGTATCACGTGACATCAAAGAACTGATGCTGATTAAAGTGCCTACCGGCAAAGGGCATTACAAATATTCGCTGCCGGGCGAAGGGCGACCGAATCCGCAACAAAAATTGAAGCGTGCGCTCAATGACCACTTTGTATCGATTGATTACACAGAACACCTGATTGTGCTCAAAAGCAATCCGGGAACGGCAAGTGCCATCGGTGCGTTGATCGACCAACTTCCGTGGCAAGAAGTGATGGGGACGGTGTGCGGCGATGATACGATTTTGATTATTTGTCGTGATCGTTCGAAAAGCAAGCATGTAGTTGAACAGATTCAGTCCTTTTTAACGTAGGGCGGTGAGCAGATCGTGCTAGTGGAGTTGTTTATTCGCAACATAGCTGTCATCGAAGAAGTGCGTGTGCGCTGTGGCGATGGATTTCATGTGCTGACGGGTGAAACTGGAGCGGGGAAATCGATTGTCATCGATGCCTTGACACTGATTGCTGGCGGTCGCAGTTCGGCGGAACTCATTCGTTATGGGTGTGATCGCGCTGAGGTAGAGGCCGTATTTGATTTGCCTGCCCAACACGCGGTTTGGCAAGCGTTGGAGCGACTTGGCGTCCATTTTGAAGCGGACGAGTGGTTGATTGTGCGCCGTGAATTGTCAGCTGCGGGCAAAAGTATAAGCAGAATTAATGGACAAACCGTGAATTTGTCGACGTTGAGAGAAATTAGTGAATTTCTCGTCAATATCCATGGGCAGCATGAACATCAATCTTTATTTAAGACTGACTTACATATTGAATGGCTGGACTTGTATGGCGCTGCGTCGATATCTCCGCTCAAAGCAGTTTATACAGCGAATTTCAAGGAATATTCTGCGGTGCGCCGTGAGTGGAAGGAACTGCAGACAAAAGCTCGCCAAGCGGCACAAATGGCGGATCTCTACCGGTTTCAGTTGCAAGAAATTCGTGCGGCGAAATTGAAGGCGGATGAGGAAGAACTGCTCATGACGGAGCGGAAACGCCTTGCCAATGCCGAAAAAATATCTTCAGCCGCCCACACTGCTTATGATTTGCTGAATGGTAACCAGCGTGTCATTGAATCGCTCAATGTAGCCATCGCAAAACTGCGCGAGATTCAGAAGTATGACGATGAGCACATGAAACCGTTGCTCGAACAACTCGAGGGTGCTTATTTTCAAACGGAAGATGTTGCCATACAAATGCGTGACTACCGCGACCAAATTGAATTCAATCCGAGTCGCTTACAACAAGTGGAGAGCAGGCTAGACTTGATTTCTGTATTGAAAAAGAAATATGGCGCGACAATTAACGACATTTTGCAACATGAAGCGACCATCAGCAACGCATTGGAGTCCTTCGAAAATCACGATCAACTTGTACAACAACTGCAAGTGCGCGAACAGCAACTCGCCGCGCAATTACGTGAGCAAGCGAACCAATTGAGCGAAGCACGACGTACGGTAGGGGAACAGTTATCCACGCAAATCGTCGAGCAACTCAAACAGTTGCAAATGGAGCGGACTCGTTTCGCAGTACAGTGTGTGACGCTCGACTCGTTCCAAAAGAACGGTACCGATGCCGTTGAGTTTTTAATTTCCGCCAATCCTGGTGAACCGCTTCGTTCACTGGCGAAAGTCGCGTCAGGCGGTGAATGTTCACGCATCATGCTGGCGATGAAGACCATTTTTTCACGCATCGAACAAATACCAGTGCTCGTCTTTGACGAGGTAGATACGGGCGTCAGTGGCCGGGCAGCACAGGCAATCGCCGAAAAAATGGCGGAAGTTGCAAAGTCGTGCCAGGTGTTTGCGATTACTCATTTGCCGCAAGTTGCCTGTATGGCTGACGTTCATTTTTTGATCGAAAAGACGGTTGCGGGTGAACGAACGACGACGCAGCTTCATGACCTGCGCGATGAGGCGCGTGTCGAAGAAATGGCACGAATGTTGGGCGGCGCACAGCTGACCGACAAGACGCGTGACCATGCTCGTGAGATGCTTGCCATCGCACACAACGTCAAAAAAATATAGGCTAAACAACAATCACCAAGCCAAAATTACACCTTCATATTTCAAGCGCGCGAAGGACACCTTATACGTACGCATCTGTCACCTGCCTCAACGCAACGTTCCGGAAGTCAAATCCAGAAAGGAGCGTGGTTCGTCTGACTGATAGTAAACAAGGTACTTCGCGCTTTTTTTCATGTTTGCTGACGCTGACAGTGCTGTTTTCCGTATTCGGTGCGCCGCTTTCGGCAAACGCGCAATTGCCGAATGTGGAGAAACCGATTGAGGACATCCGCGTCATGCCTGGCGGTCAAACCGTCGGCGTCAAGTTGAAGACCGTCGGAGTCGTAGTGATCGGTCATCATCAAATCGAACGTGCCGACAGTAAGCGCGTTTCACCAGCTGAATTGGCTCGTATTCAACTGGGCGATGTCATCCTCAAAGTGAATGGGGAACGCGTGAAGAGTGCAAAGCAGTTCGCTGAACTTGTGCAAAAGGGTGCCACAACGGGTGATGCTGCTAGTGATGCGAACCAAGTTGCTCCGTTAAACTTGCAAATCGTTCGCGACGGTCAAACCATGACTTCCTCGATACTACCTATTTTGGACAAACATGCACAAAAATATCGCTTGGGAATTTATGTGCGAGACCAAGCGGTAGGCATCGGAACGCTCACCTTTTACTCGCCGCTCTATAAAATGTACGGTGCACTCGGCCACATGATTACGGATGCCGACACCCATGTGCCGTTATCCGTCGAAAATGGCGAAATTTTGCCGTCAGAAGTCACGTCCATCCGTAAAGGTGAAAAGGGACAGCCGGGTGAAAAACGAGCGCAAATTGTGACGCATAGCCCGCCTTTCGGCAATATCGAAAAAAACACGCCGTTCGGGATTTTTGGCGAGTTGAGTATGGCACCGATTGACGGCAAAATCATGAAGCCGTTGCCGATTGCGGGACGAAGTGAAGTTCGCGAAGGACCTGCAAAAATGTTGACGGTCATCGAAGGTCGGAAAGTCGAAGCGTTTGATATCGAAATCGTGCATCTGAACAAGCAGAGCGAACCTGAAACGAAGGGTATGGTAGTGCGTGTCACCGATCCGCGATTGCTTGAGAAATCAGGCGGAATTGTGCAAGGAATGAGCGGCAGCCCGATTATTCAGAATGGAAAACTAGTCGGTGCAGTGACGCATGTTTTTGTCAATGATCCGACGTCGGGTTACGGCTGCTACATCGAATGGATGTTGCGTGATGCTGGTGTGAAAGTAAAAGCGGCTTAATATTGAACAATCGATGAACTAGAATCGGCCTGTTCGCTCACGGGCGAGCAGGCTTTTTGTATCTTCCGGATTGGCGATTTATTTGAGAAAAATCGACAAACCTCGACGCGGCGCATCCATCGATTCGTGGTCCGAAATGCAAGCGAATGTCGGCATTTCACTTGCTGATATGTCGATTTTTGTCGAATGGATTTGGAAAAAATGTCGCAATTTATTCATCTTTCATTTATTGCCATTAAAAGTTGGTAGTGTATAATGGGAATTGGTTGGAAAACAAAGATACTGAGACATAGACAAAACAGGGGGATTTTCGATGGGTAAGCTTCGCATCATGTTAGCTGACGACAATCGCGATTTTACAAATTTAATGGCAGACTTTATCAATCAACAGGAGGACATGGAAATTGTCGGGGTCGCGAATGACGGAATGGAGTTTGTCGAACGTTTGCGAACGTTGGAATTCGTGCCGGATATTATGATTCTAGATATTATCATGCCACACCTTGACGGACTTGGCGTGCTTGAACAATTGCGCGAAATGAACCTGAGTCCCCATCCGAAAATTATCATGTTGACGGCGTTCGGTCAAGAAAGCGTCACCCAGAAAGCAGTTCAACTTGGGGCATCCTATTACATACTAAAACCGTTTGATTTGGAAGCGCTCGTTACACGCATCAGGCAGTTGATGGGCAACCAAAACACGCTTTCATTTTCCAATAAGTCAGCTGTTGTTTCACTACATCCGCAACGTGGTAAAAATATCGACGTCAACATCAGCTCGATCATTCATGAAGTGGGCGTGCCGGCACATATTAAAGGGTACCAATACTTGCGCGATGCGATTACGATGGTGTTTAACAATATCGAGTATCTCGGATCCATTACGAAAACGCTCTACCCTACGATTGCGCTGAAATATAAGACGACGCCAAGCCGCGTTGAGCGGGCGATTCGCCATGCGATTGAGGTGGCATGGACACGTGGCAATATTGATTGCATTTCCAATTTGTTCGGTTACACCATCAATATGTCAAAGGCGAAACCGACGAACAGCGAATTTATTGCGATGGTCGCCGACAAACTTCGTCTAGAGCACAAGGTCAGTTGATTTGGTGACTTAGGGGATAACAAGACAAACGCATAGAAAAGCCGTTAACCAAACAAAGGCTAACGGCTTTTTGATTGAATAACGAGGTCTATTTCGCTATACTTGATAATATCCAAACGGTATGGAGGAGCGCAGATGTTTGTCACGGTCAAACTGTTTGTTTCTGGAAACGAGGAACAACCTGTACATACGGCAACAATCGAAATTCTCGACGACAAAATGGAATTGCTTGATGAGGAAGAGAAACAGGCTGCCGTGGAAATGAATGTGCGCACGTGGGCCGAGCATCATCTAATCCTCGATTGGGAAGTGAGCGATTCGTGAGTCAGAAACCGAATCCAGAATCGCACCGCGTCGATTGCACAAAATGCATGTATTTTTATGTGACATGGGACCCAGACGCACCGCGCGGGTGCCATTTTTACAATTTCAAGTCGCCCTATTTTCCATCCGTCATCGTGTTTCAATCATCGGGCGAACGCTGCTTAAGCTTCGTTGAGAAAAAGAAGAAAAAGTGAGCGAGGCGTTACTTTTTAATGTTCCCGAGTTCAGCGACAATCGCTTCGACTTCACTGATGCTGAATTGATTTTTGCCATTCACGAGGTCGTAGATGAATTTCACATCTTCATAGTGTGAAACGTTGAAATGTTCCGGGTTGATGACAGCGTTGTTGGCGACGCGCAACTTGGTTTAGATGGTTTCGAGCAAGATTGCCAAATTTTCTTTGCTTGGAACGTTTAAATCCATGATGGTTTCATTCTCCTTTGTTTGCTTTCTTTTTTTCGCGGAATCGAGGCGCTACATAATTGCGTTTGCGGTCACGGAAAAAAATCCATCCGGCGATAAAGGCAACACCTACTGAGAAGGCGAGCAACCCGCCGATGAATTTGATCCAGGGGAATCCTGCCGGCGTGAAGTTGATGAAGACCGCGTCTTTCATCCACAGAAACCCGTAGGTAGCGAGCACGCCCGGAACGACGAGCAAAATGATGGCGAGTAGCCTTTCAAAACTGGTTTTCATCGCATTCTCCTTGATGTAAATGTGTACTTCTTTACAATACTATGATGAGCGACGTTTGTCTAATTTAGAAGGAGGGTCTTCCCTTTTATGAAACAGTATGATCTTGTGATTCTCGGTGGCGGTACCGGCGGCTATGTGGCGGCGATTCGCGGTGCTCAACTTGGGAAATCGGTCTGTATCGTGGAACGTGAAAAACTGGGCGGTACATGCCTGCACCGCGGATGTATTCCGAGCAAAGCACTACTGCGCAGCGCCGAACTGTTCGCGACGATGCAGCATGGCGATGAATTCGGTATTGAGAGTGAAGCCGTAACGCTGAATTTTACAAAAGTTCAATCGCGAAAACAAAAAATTGTCGATCAACTCCATGCTGGCGTGCAATATTTGATGAAAAAGAACAAGATTGACGTCATTTACGGAAATGGTCGCATTGTCGGTCCATCGATTTTTTCACCAAAAAGTGGAGCGGTGGCGATCGAGAAGTCTGACGGTGAAATGGAGACGATATTGCCGCAACATTTGATTATTGCAACGGGTTCGAGACCGCGCATTTTGCCGGGATTACCGAGCAGTGATTTGATTATGACGAGCGACGAGGCGCTTTTGCTAGAGGAGTTACCGAAATCGATCGTGATCGTCGGCGGCGGTGTGATTGGTATTGAGTGGGCGTCGATGTTCAGCGACTTTGGGGTGCAAGTGACGGTACTCGAATATGCAGAGCGCATTTTGCCGACGGAAGACGAAGACATCTCCAAAGAAATGGCGCGCCTGCTGAAAAAACGCAAGGTGCAGGTCGTGACCGGCGTGAAGGTGATCGCCGAAAACACGGCGATTAGCGACGCAGGCACGATTATCGTGCAAGCCGATAAAAACGGCGAACTGCAAACGTACACAGCAGAGAAAATGTTGGTCTCGGTGGGCCGCATCTCAAATGTTGAGCAAATTGGCTTAGAAAATACGGATATTAAAGTCGTGCATGGCGCGATTAAAGTTAATGAGCATTATCAGACGGACGAGCCGCACATTTATGCGATTGGCGATGTCATCGGCGGTTTGCAACTTGCACACGTCGCCAGTCATGAAGGGATTCTCGCTGTTGAGCATAGCGCTGGATTGAGCGGACATGCCTTGAGTGCACATTTGGTGCCGAAGTGTACGTACTCACGTCCAGAAGTGGCGAGCGTCGGTTGGACGGAAACGCAGGCGCGTGAGCAAGGGCATGACGTCAAAACCGGCAAATTCAATTTCAAAGCAATTGGCAAGGCGCTTATTTTTGGAGAAGCGGACGGATTCGTCAAAGTCGTCGCCGATGCCAAAACGAATGATATTCTCGGCGTGCACATGATTGGCCCGCACGTGACCGATCAAATAAGCGAAGCGGCACTTGCACAATTGCTCGACGCAACGCCGTGGGAAGTGGGTAGCATGATTCACCCGCATCCGACGCTATCGGAAATTATCGGCGAGGCGATGCTTGCCGTCGACAATCGTGCCATCGGCATGTAGATTGAAATGGCAAAAACACGTATAATGTACGTATCACATTGATTATTTGCGCTGGAAGGGGGCTCTTTATGGCTGCCAATGAATTAGTCAGTCAAGATGCGCTTCATCGCCAACTTGGATTAAGCGACGAGCGTTTGCTGGACATGTATTTTATGATGGTGTTGGCGCGGAAGTATGATGAGCGTGCGCTCTTGTTGCAACGCGCGGGCAAGATTAATTTTCACGTTTCTGGAATCGGACAAGAGGCGGCACAAGTGGCCGCTGCTTTTGCATTGCAAAAAAACAAAGATTATTTTTTGCCATATTACAGAGATTATGGCTTTGTGTTAGCGGTCGGAATGACGATGCGCGAATTGATGCTTTCACTGTTTGCCAAAGCAGGCGATCCGAATAGTGGTGGCCGGCAAATGCCTGGTCACTTCGGTGATAAGAAAAACAATATCGTGACGGGTTCGAGTCCAGTGACGACGCAAGTGCCGCACGCGGTCGGGCTTGCGCTCGCTGCGAAGATCAAAAAACAATCGTTTGTTAGTTTTGTAACATTCGGTGAAGGCTCGAGCAATCAGGGTGATTTTCACGAAGGTTGCAACTTTGCCGGCGTACATAAATTACCGGTCATTTTCATGTGCGAAAATAATCAGTATGCGATTTCCGTGCCGATTGCCAAGCAAATTGGTGAAGCGCGAATCGCTGATCGTGCGTTGGGTTACGGCTTCCCAGGGCATCGCATTGATGGCAATGACGTTTTTGAAGTGTATCGCACCGTCAAAGAAGCGCGTGAACGTGCGTTGCGCGGCGAGGGACCGACGCTCATCGAAGCGATGGTATACCGCTTGTCGCCGCACTCGACTTCTGATGATGACCTAGCGTACCGCACGAAGGAAGAAGTGCAGCACCATTGGAAATTGGACGGCATCAACCGTTTACGTGAGTATTTGTTGCAACACAGTTTGCTGAACGATGAGTTGGAGGCGGAAGGGCTCAAAAAAATCCAACTGGTGATTGACGAAGCGACCGATTTTGCAGAAAAGGCGCCATATCCGCGGCCTGAAGATGCATTTACACACGTTTATGGTGACGAGCAGGAGGGATCGACGAATGCCGGTCAGTAACTATTTAGATGCCATCAATGCCGCAATGTTTGAAGAAATGAAGCGCGATGACAATGTCTTCGTACTCGGCGAAGATGTCGGCGTTAAGGGCGGCGTGTTTGGTGCGACGAAAGGCCTTTATCCTGCATTTGGGGAAGAGCGTGTGATTGATACGCCACTATCTGAATCGGCGATTGCTGGCGTGGCGATTGGTGCGGCGATGTACGGAATGAAGCCAATCGCGGAAATGCAATATTCGGACTTCATGTTGCCCGCAGTGAATCAAATCATAAGCGAAGCAGCAAAAATTCGCTATCGCTCCAACAATGATTGGAATTGTCCGCTTGTGATTCGTGCCCCGATAGGCGGCGGGATTCACGGGGGGTTGTATCACTCGCAATGCCCAGAGTCGATATTTTTCGGAACACCGGGACTGAAAATCGTTGCCCCGAGCACTCCGTATGATGCCAAGGGTCTGTTGAAGGCGGCGATTCGCGATGAGGATCCGGTGCTATTTTTCGAACATAAAAAATGCTACCGCATGATTAGTGGCGAGGTGCCTGAGGAAGATTACATTGTGCCTATTGGTGTGGCGGATGTGAAACGCGAGGGGACAGATATTACGGTCATTACCTACGGTTTGACCGTCCATTTTGCCTTGAAAGCGGCAGACGATTTGGCTAAAGAAGGGATTAGTGCGCACATTTTGGATTTGCGTAGTTTGCAACCGCTTGATACGGATGCGATTCTTGCAGCTGCGCGAAAAACGGGCAAAGTTCTAGTTCTCCATGAAGATAACAAAACGGGTGGTATAGGCGCAGAAGTTGCTGCCATCATCGCCGAGCAAATGCTCTATGAGTTGGATGCGCCGATCATGCGCTTGGCTAGTGAAGATGTGCCAGCAATGCCAATTAGTCCGCCACTCGAAAAACAGTTCATGTTGAATCCGGAAAAAGTGAAAGATGCCATGCGCAAGTTGGCATTGTACTAAAGAGGGGGACGACACGCGTGTCGCTTATAAAAATTACGATGCCTCAATTGGCGGAAAGTGTCGTCGAGGCAACGATTACGAAATGGTTGAAACAACCTGGTGAGCAGGTTGCCAAGTACGAGCCACTCTGTGAAATCATCACCGACAAAGTGAATGCTGAGTTGCCGGCTATGGAAGCGGGTACGCTCTTAGATTTGCTTGTCGCAGAAGGCGAGACGGTGCAAGTCGGTGCGCCGATTTGTACAATGCGCGGCGAAGGTCAGTCGGCAAGCGGTGAGCCTTTGACAGGCGGTGAACAGGTACAAACAGTCGACAGCGCTTCGGCACAAGAAACGAATGTTCAGACGAAACAAGGAACTGTCGGTGCGGTCGTATCAGCGCAAGGCTTCAATAGCGATGAGAAGGCGCGCTTATCACCTGTTGTTCGGCAACTGCTTACCGAGCATCAGGTTGATGTTAGTAAAGTAAGGGGTAGCGGCTTTAATGGTCGAGTGACGCGCAAAGATGTGCTTGATTTTGTCGAACGACGTAGTGCGCAGGCAGAAGGGGTTGCGATGCAAGTAATGCAACAATCACCTCCTGGGCCGGTTCGCTCCAGTGGTCTACATCTGATTGATGAGCCTACCGTATCGACATTTGAGTTAGACGGTATTTCTGATGAGGACCGTGGTGAATATATCGTCGATGTGACGCCGGTACGAAGCACCATTGCTACAAGAATGCGCCAAAGCGTTTCTGAAATTCCACACGCATGGACGATGATTGAGGTCGATGTCACCAACCTCGTTTCGCTCCGCCAGAAGATGAAAGATGATTTCAAACGCAGAGAGGGCATTAACCTCACCTATTTGCCGTTTGTCATTAAAGCGGTGGCAAATGCAATTAAAGATTATCCGATCATGAATTCGGTGTGGGCCGTAGATAAAATCATCATCAAGCGCGATATCAACATTTCGCTTGCAGTTGGTACCGAAGACGCTGTATGGGTGCCGGTCATCAAGCAGGCTGATCGCAAGTCGGTATTGGAAATCGCTCGCGAAGTCGATGAGTTGGGGCGCAAAGCGCGCTCCGGTCAACTGAAACTTGACGATATGCAGGGCGGGACGTTTACCATCAATAACACGGGTGCGTTCGGATCGATGCTTTCACAGCCGATCATCAACTTCCCGCAGGCTGCAAACTTAACGTTTGAATCGATTGTCAAGCGACCAGTGGTTATACAAGACATGATTGCCGTCCGTTCCATGGCGAACATTTGTCTATCACTTGACCATCGTATTTTGGATGGTGTCGTATGCGGTCGTTTCTTGCAACGAGTCCGTGAATATATGGAAAGTTATAACCCGCAATCGGTGTTGATGTAATAATATGAGATATGAAAAAGGTATCCGTGCGCTTGGCCGGATACCTGTTCGTTTATTAGGATAATGAAAGTACTTCCAAAAAGATGATGAAACTGGACAACAACATCGCTAGAATCATCGTGTAAATGATGATTTTGAACCAAATACTTTTCTTGCGGAACATGCGGACATTCTCCTTTTGATGAAAATTTTCGCGAATCGATTATGTACATTTTATCTTAATTTTGCCAATCTGAAAAGGGGACAAAGCAAATGAATCGCGAGCGGTTGTTAGACACTTTTTGTGAACTCGTGCAGATCGATAGCGAGACGGGCGAGGAGCGGGAAATTTGTGATCGATTGAAAGAGAAGTTTGCAGCCTTAGGCTGTGATGTGTATGAAGACGATACGATGCAGACGACAGGGCACGGTGCGGGCAATTTGTTTGCAACATTGCCTGCTGTAGCAGGTTTTGAGACGGCGCCTAGATTGCTCTTCACATGTCATATGGACACGGTCAAACCTGGTAAAAATATTAAACCGCGACTAGATGAAGATGGCTATTTACGTTCAGATGGTACGACGATTTTGGCAAGCGACGATAAGGCTGGACTGACCGCTCTGCTCGAAGCGTTGCAAGTGCTTCGCGAGCAAAAGCGGGCACATGGGGCGCTGCAATTGGTGATCACCGTGGGTGAAGAATCCGGCTTGATTGGTGCGAAAGCGATCGACCCATCGTTGCTACAAGCAGATTATGGCTATGCGTTCGATGCAAACGGACCAGTCGGTGAAATTATCGTTGCGGGTCCTGCACAGGCGAAAATCCATGCGGTTGTTCACGGTAAGGCGGCGCACGCTGGCGTCAATCCGGAAGACGGGATTAGCGCTATTCAAGTAGCGGCACGCGCCATCGGCAAGATGCCACTAGGGCGCATTGATGCGGAAACGACGGCAAACATCGGCAAATTCGTCGGCGGTGGCGAAACGAACATCGTCTGCGATCGTTTGGCTTTGTTCGCTGAAGCGCGCAGTCATTCGCCGCAGAAGTTGGAGCGTCAATTAGAATCGATGGAGCGGGCGCTCCGGGAAACAGCAGCGCAGCATGGTGCAAACTGCGAATTTGAAGCGGAGATTGTATATCCAGGCTTTCAATTTGATGAGCAGGATGCGGTCGTGCAACTGGCAACAAGCGCTGTTGAGCGAATCGGAAGGAACGCACAATGGGTGAAAAGTGGGGGCGGTAGTGACGCCAATATTTTTAATGGTCATGGTGTACCGACGCTCAACTTGGCGATCGGTTATGAGCAGATTCACACGACGAGCGAACAGATGCCGTTTGCCGAACTGATGAAAACGACAGAACTTGTGCTAGCAATTGTAGAGGAGGCGACGAACAGATGCATCGAAACACGCAACAACTAGAGGAAAAAACGATTGCCAGCACTCCTATTTTTAGCGGGCGTGTGATTTCCTTGCAAGTCGACGAGGTGCTGTTGCCGAATGGGAAAACAGCGTCGCGCGAAATCGTTAAGCATCCAGGCGCGGTGGCGATTATGGCTTTACACGAGGATAAGTTACTTGTGGTCGCTCAATATCGCAAGGCGCTAGAGAAAGTACAGGTCGAAATCCCTGCTGGCAAACTCGAAAAGGGCGAAGATTTGCGCGCAGCGGCTGCCCGTGAGTTGGAAGAGGAGACCGGTTATGTGGCGCAATCGCTGACACACGTCTGCTCATTTTACACATCACCCGGATTTGCCGATGAGATTTTGCATTTGTATTTTACAGACGAGATTGTTCCTGGCACGCGAAACCTCGACGAAGATGAATTTGTCGAAGCGGAGTTCATTACCATCGAGCAGGCGCGAGCGTATATTGCAGATGGATTGATTAGTGATGCCAAAACGATGCTGACGGTATTTGCCTGGCAAACGTATCGCTTGACCGGCAGCTTTCAATAAATAGTGGAAAACGATGGACATCCTTCGCATATGATATGTTGAAGGGGGTGTCCGATGGCGAAATTTCAACTTCGCTTTTGGCAAAACGTGGTGCGCGCTCACATATCACCGGTGTTGTTCGTGTTTGTGCTGTTTGCGATGGGCTGCTTGTTCGGATTCATGTTGGTGATGGCATTGTCGATTGACCAGCACCAGCAGTTATCGAGTTACATCGGCGGTTTTTTGCAGACAGCAATTCAAGGGGAAATCAGCGACATACAGTTGACTTTCTGGCAGGCGTACAGTGTCCACTTGAAGTGGTTGGCACTGACATGGATGCTCGGCATATCGGTGATTGGGTTACCGCTCGTCATCGTGCTCGATTTTATGAAAGGCGCACTTGTTGGTTTTACGATTACGTATTTGACGACGCAATTTTCCTGGAAAGGATTGCTGTTTTCCTTACTTGCCATCGTCCCTGGCAATCTGCTGTTTGTCCCGGCGCTACTCATTTGCAGCGCATCGTCGATTACGTTTGCCATCGTCCTTGTGCGTGCTCGCTTGCAACCAGGCGGCCAACATCTTGGACGCTCCTTTTGGCGATTCACATGTCTTCATGGCGCGATGCTCATCGTCGCCGCCGTCGCCGCTTGCCTTGAGGTATTTTTATCCCCTTACTTATTGCGTTGGTTGGCGCCGATGATGGTTTGACTAACTTTCGCATCAACCATATAATGAAATCATTCTGTAAGTGCAGGTGTGGAACGATGGAACAGCGAATCGAAAAAATTAAGCAGCAGTTGCAAGCCCAAAGTTACAAACTGACTTCGCAAAGAGAAGCCATCGTGCGCATTCTGCTGCAAAACGAGAAAGATCACTTAAGCGCCGAAGAGGTGTTCATGCTGGTGCGCGAAGTGGAGCCGGATATCGGTCTGGCGACGGTTTACCGGACGCTTGAATTGCTGACCGAACTGAAAATTTTACATAAAATGAATTTTGGTGATGGTGTCGCTCGCTACGATTTGCATACTGAAAATTCGGAGCATCATCATCACCACTTGGTGTGCGTCAAATGCGGTGCGGTCGATGAAATTATGGACGATATGCTCGGTCCGATCGAGCAGAAGGTGGAGAAAGAGTATCATTTCAAAATTCTCGATCATCGCCTTGTTTTTCATGGTACTTGCTATCGTTGCACGGGATTGCCGAAACCCGATCATCTCATCTAAAAATCTTCGCAAATCTGCACGCGATTGCAGACAGAGCGGAGGTTTTTTTGTTATGATAGAACAAGAACTGCATATACTGTGAATAGTAGGGCACTCAAAGCATGAGGAGCGCGACGGTTCATGAAAATGCTGTTCATCCGCCAATGGCGACGCAAGCTTACGTTTTTTTTGCTGTTTTGTCTGGCAATCGGTTTGTTGATTCTCGCAATGTCGCTTGTTGCCCGCCATCTGTCACCTTCTTATTGGTACGGGACACCACGCAGCGATGCCGTCAAAGCTTCGCAGACGGTATACTTAGATCAGATGCCAGTGCAGGATCGGTTGCTTTACTTTTATTGGATTGGTGAGTGAGGACGATGTATCACCATCTGCAACAATTCATTCATTTTTTGACGGTTGAGCGCGGTTTTGCACGCCATTCGTTGGAAGCATACGAGCGCGATGTGACCGGCTTCGTCGAGCATTGCAAGGCGAACGGGCTCATGGAGGTTGGCGAAGTGACGAAACAGCATTTGTTGCTCTACGTCTATCGGCTCAAAAAACAAGAGAAAAAAACGGCGACGATTGCTCGGGCGGTCTCGGCAGTGCGGACGTTTTTTCAGTTTTTGCTGCAGGAGCGCCTTATCGACGCTGATCCGTGTGCGCATCTCGAATCGATGCATTCCGAACAGAAATTGCCACACGCGCTGACTAGTGAGCAAGTGACGCAATTGTTGACAGCGCCCGACGTGAATTCGCCGCCTGGTTTGCGTGACAAAGCGATGCTGGAATTGATGTACGCATGCGGACTGCGCGTCAGCGAGTTGGTATCGTTGCGCGTCCATGACGTGCAGTTGAACATGGGCTTTTTGCGCTGTATGGGCAAAGGGTCGAAAGAGCGCGTCATTCCGCTCGGCAGGATGGCGTCAGCGGCGCTCGAGCACTATTTACAATTTGGCAGGGGCCGGTTGTTGGGCAAAGGACGGCAACCGGACACGCTATTCCTCAACCAGCGCGGACAAGCGATGACGCGCCAAGGATTTTGGAAAATCATCAAATCGTACGGTGCACCGCTTGGTTTGCGCGAACAGCTCTCACCGCACGTGCTGCGCCACTCATTCGCCACGCATTTATTGGAAAATGGAGCGGACCTCCGCGCAGTACAAGAGATGCTCGGCCATGCGGACATTTCGACGACACAAATTTACACGCACGTCACGCGTGCTCGCATGAAGGAACTATACAACCGCACGCACCCGCGCGCGAAGATGTGAGGAGCGATCGGATTGCGCTGGAATCGAGTATTCGTGATTGTACTAGATAGCGTCGGGATTGGCGAATTGCCGGACGCGGAGAGTTACGGCGACCGCGGTGCCCATACGCTCGGACATATCGCCGAGCGGGCAAGCGATTTTCGTTTGCCGAATTTACAGGCGCTTGGACTCGCTAATATCGCGCCGCTACATAACATTGCACCCGTCGAAATGCCGCGCGCTTCATATGGCAAAATGGCGGAACAGTCGGTCGGTAAAGATACGATGACCGGTCATTGGGAACTGATGGGTCTGAAGATCACGACCCCTTTTCACACGTATCCTGATGGTTTTCCGGCTGCACTAATCAGTGAATTCGAACGTTTGACGGGGCGTTTGGTACTTGCCAACAAACCGGCATCTGGCACTGAAATATTGGAAGAATACGGTGCGCGGCAAATGGCGAGCGGCGACTGGATTGTGTATACGTCGGCCGATAGCGTGTTGCAGATTGCGGCGCATGAAGAAGTGATTCCGCTCATTGAACTGTACCGCGCATGTGAAGTGGCGCGCGAGTTGACGATGCGTGCGGAATGGATGGTCGGTCGCGTGATCGCCAGACCGTACGTTGGACAACCAGGGGCGTTCGTCCGCACCGCGAATCGTCATGATTACGCCGTTGCACCGCCGCAACCGACACTGCTCAACCGACTGCAGGATGCTGGGTTCGCGACGATTTCGATTGGTAAAATTAACGACATTTTTTGCGGCGAAGGCATTTCTGCGTCGCATCCGACCAAGAGCAACGATGACGGCGTGGACAAGTTGCTTGAGGTCGCTAGCCAATCGTTTCAAGGTCTTTGCTTTGCCAATTTGGTCGATTTCGATTCGCTCTATGGCCATCGCCGTGACGTTCAAGGGTATGCGAACGCTTTGATGCGTTTCGATGAGCGACTGTCACAACTAATGGAACTCATGCGAGCAGGGGATGCGCTGATCATTACGGCCGATCACGGCAACGATCCGACACATCATGGCACCGACCATACGCGCGAGTATGTGCCTTTGCTAATCTATGAACCCGCTGCGAATTCCGCCGCGAATCATCCGGTCCATTTAGGCGTGCGCGCCACCTTTGCCGATCTCAGCGCAACCATTGCCGACAATTTCAACGTCACATTTACTACACATGGCGAAAGTTTTTTAAGACTACTAAGCAAACAATAGAGGAGCAACGAAACATGACAATACAAGCAGAACTGAAGCAAATCGAAGAAAGCGCCGCCTACTTGCGCGCTGCCTTGCCGCAGTTGCCAGAAGTGGCGATGATTCTCGGGTCTGGGTTGGGCGTGCTTGCCGATTCGCTAGAGCATGCAACCACCATCGCCTACCACAACATTCCGCACTTTCCTGTCTCCACCGTCGAAGGGCATGCCGGTGAGTTGGTTGTAGGCGAACTTTCTGGCAAACAAGTGGTCATCATGAAAGGCCGCTTTCATATGTACGAAGGATATTCGGCAACGGAAGTATCGTTTCCGATTCGCGTGCTCAAAACGCTCGGCATCAAGACGTTGATCGTCACGAACGCAGCGGGTGGCATCAACACGGCCTATGCCTCGGGCGAACTGATGCTCATCGAGGATCACATCAACTTTACAGGGCGCAATCCGCTCATCGGTCCGAACGCCGATGCATTTGGCGTGCGTTTTCCAGACATGTCGGAAGCATATAGTAAAAGATTGCGAGCGCTCGCGCACGAGACAGCGACCGCACAAGGATTTACGCTCCAAGAGGGAGTATACGTCGGTTTGCTAGGCCCGAGTTACGAGACGCCGGCTGAGATTCGCATGTTCCGCGTGCTTGGTGCAGACGCTGTGGGTATGTCGACCGTTTCCGAAGTATTGGTCGCGCGGCACGCCGGCATTGAGGTGCTCGGCATCTCCTGCATCAGCAACATGGCGGCGGGCATTTTGGATCAGCCGCTATCGCACGAAGAAGTGATGGAGACGACCGAACGTGTGAAAGGTAAATTCCTTGCGTTGGTCAAAGGTATTGTGCCAAAAATCTGATTGTGCAGTGGGGTGTTAGCATGGCGAGCGAGCAGCAATGTTTTTATCAAAAAATTGAAGAAGCAGTCACCTCGATTCAAGCCCGATTGAACGGTTTTGTGCCAGCGTTTGCCTGCATCCTTGGTTCGGGTTTAGGTGACTTGGCGGAACGAGTCGAGCACAAGACAGTAATTGCATATCATGAGATTCCGCATTTTCCGCAGTCGACCGTCGCCGGTCATGCGGGGCAACTGGTGTTCGGCACACTCGCTGGTGTACCGGTCGTGATGATGCAGGGACGCTTTCATCTTTACGAAGGTTATACCATGAAAACGGTGGTTTTACCTGTCTACGTAATGAATCGTTTAGGGGCACAACATTTGCTCGTGACGAATGCGGCAGGCGGCATGAATCCGGAGTTTCGTGCCGGCGATTTGATGCTGATTGGCGATCATTTAAACATGACAGGCGACAACCCGCTCATCGGTCCGAACGACGCGCGGCTCGGGGTGCGCTTTCCCGATATGAGCAGTGCGTATGACCGCGAATATCGCGCAGTGTTGAAGCAGTTGGCGAGCGAATGTTTTGCTGGCGAATCGATAACCTTGCAGGAAGGCGTGTATGCCGGCATCAGCGGACCGTCATACATGACACCTGCAGAATTGATCATGCTTGCCCGTTGCGGCGGCGATGCGATTGGAATGTCGACCGTTGCCGAAGTGATTGCGGCGCGCCATGCAGGGATGCGTGTGCTAGGCATTTCCTGTATTACAGATATGGCGGTCGGCGAACATTTGGAGCCGTTGACGCATGAGCAAGTCGTTGCTGTTGCGAACCGCACGAAGCCGTTGTTTGCAACATTAATCATCCGATTTTTTCAATATGTACGGGGGTGAGTCGGTGCGTGCGGTAGATTTGATTGCCAAAAAACGCGACGGCGGCGAGTGGACGGATGCCGAGATTCGCTTCATGATCAATGGCTACGTTAAGGACGATATTCCTGATTACCAGATGGCGGCGTGGGCGATGGCTGTCTATTTTCGCGGCATGACTTCCCGTGAAACGACGGTGCTGACGATGGCGATGGCCGAGAGCGGCGATTTGTGCGACTTGTCGGCGATTGCTGGCATCAAAGTGGACAAGCACAGCACGGGTGGCGTCGGCGATACGACAACGCTCATTGTGGCGCCGTTAGCGGCTGCGGCCGGTGTGCCGGTTGCCAAAATGTCTGGACGTGGCCTCGGCCATACAGGAGGCACGATCGACAAGTTAGAGTCGTTTCGCGGGTTTCGCACCGACTTGAATACAAGCCAATTTGCTCAACAAGTGGAGCGCATCGGCGTTGCGATTGTCGGCCAAACGGGCAACTTGACGCCTGCGGACAAAAAACTATATGCCTTGCGTGACGTGACGGCTACTGTGCATTCGATCCCGCTCATCGCTGCCTCTATTATGAGTAAAAAAATTGCGGCCGGCGCTGATGCCATCGTGCTCGATGTGAAAGTCGGCGAAGGCGCGTTTATGGAGTCGCTCGAACAAGCGAAGCAACTGGCAGCTGCGATGGTCGACATCGGGAATCTTGCGGGGCGGGAGACGGTTGCTCTGATTAGCGACATGAATCGCCCGCTCGGACATGCGATTGGCAACGCTTTGGAGGTTCGCGAAGCGATTCGCGTGTTGAAAAATATTGCGCACGGTCCGCTGCGTGATGTTTCATTGGCGATTGCGGCAAAAATGGCTCTGCTCAGCGGGCGATATGCGAACGAAACGCTAGCGCTTGATGCGGTCACGCATGCTCTCGAAAGCGGGGCGGCGCTGCAAACGCTGCGAAAGTTGGTGGAGGCGCAGGGCGGTGAGCCAGCGCAAGTCGATGATCCGGAGCGGTTGCCGCAGGCTTCCTTCGAAATCCCGATTACGGCACATTGTGCAGGTTACATTCGTCACATTTCGGCGAGCAAACTAGGCCAAGTAGCGATGCTGTTGGGTGCGGGACGAGCGGACAAAAATTCAGTTATCGATTTGGCGGTTGGTGTACAATTGCAAACGAACGTAGGCAACCGCGTGCATTCGGGCAGTGTGCTGTGCGTCTTGCATAGTAACAAACCGAGTCACTCGATCGAACATTTACTGGAATTAACGAAACAAGCATTTACGATTGCTGAACAGCCACTGACCGTTCCGCCGTTACTGCACGGTTGGGTAACCACTGCCGGTTTTTCAAGCGCATCTTCATCATTACTCTAAACAGGGGGCGTTATTTGTTGCGCACACTTACATATCAAGCGAAAATCGCGCTCTTCTTGGTGACATCTTTGTTGCTAGGAATATTTGCATTTATGACAACTGGTCAGCAAACATTGTTAGCCGTCTCCAAGCCAAAGCCATTAAAAATGGCAAATCAAAAAGTGGATGATTTAGCGCCACGTGCGGCTGCGGCAGTGCTGATGGAACCGAACACGGGCACGATACTGTATGAAAAAAACATGCATGTCAAATTGCCGCCCGCCAGCCTCACCAAGATGATGACGATGTTGCTCATCATGGAGGAACTGGAGAAAAAAACATTGCGCCTGACCGATATCGTCTATGCCAGCGAATATGCCGCCTCGATGGGCGGTTCGCAGCTATATTTGGAACCAGGCAATAAATTTACCGTGGATGAGATGCTGAAAGGCATTGTTTTGGAATCGGCGAACGACGCATCGTTGGCGATGGCAGAACATATTGCGGGTTCGGAACAAAAATTCATCGAGCGGATGAACGAGCGCGCGCTTCAGTTGGGGATGAACAATACCAAGTTCGCCAATCCACACGGTTTGCCAGTCGACGATGAAATGCAGCATCATTATTCGACCGCGCATGATCTTGCGCTTTTGTCGCGCGAATTGTTGTTGCATGAAAAAATCCTGTTTTACACCGGCATGTACGAATACATCTTGACACAAAACAACGGCAAGCCGTTTCACATGTACAATTCCAACAAAATGCTCCGCGAATATCCAGGGATGGATGGTTTGAAAACAGGCTTTACATTTACGGCACTCCAATGTTTGGCTGCCACAGCCAAACGAGAAGACATGCGCTTGGTTGCGATTGTACTCGGCGCGCCAGACAAACCGACACGCTCCGCCGAAGTGAAAGCGATGCTCGATTATGGCTTTGAACGATTCAAAACCGTGACATTTATTAAAAAAGGGCAACCGCTAGGCGTCGTCTCGATTTATAAAGGCAAACAGGCCGAACAAGCGTTATCAGCTCCGCAAACGTATAGTGCGCTGTTAGAAAAAAACGACAAAACGAGCCAGTTTCGACACGAAGTGACATTGTCGGACAGCGTGAAAGCGCCGATTCGACCTGGTCAGACAGCAGGTGCGGTGAAAATTTACGAGGGCAATACCGTCATAGCAGAGCATGAATTAGCGTTGAATGTCCGCGTCGAAAAGTTGAGTTTTTGGGAGTTGACGCGCTTTACTTTACGCAAATTGTTTTTTGTCGAATGAGCGATTTTTGTCTGATTTTATTTGCCGAAATCGATTGAAAGAGAACTCGCCAATCGTTTATGATTGACACCTACAAACCCGCGAGAGGAGTAAACCTTGCATGAGTTTACAGGTGGAAACAAAACGAATCGGACAAGTTTTGTGCGTGCAATTGATCGGTGAACTAGACCATCATACCGCTCCCATTGTGCGTGATGTCATCGAAACGGAAATGAACAAAAGCGCAACGCTTCACATTTTAATCAACATGAAACGTTTGACCTTTATGGACAGTTCTGGGATCGGGATGATTCTTGGTCGGTATAAGCAGTTGCTACAGAAGGGAGGGAAAATGGCGATCAGCGACATACCTGCTAATATTTATCGAGTACTTGAGATGTCTGGCCTTTTTAAAATTATCCTCATTGCAGACTCGGAGCAACAAGCCATTTCCCGTTTGGAGGTTGAATCGTAATGAGACGAAAAAATCGGATGGAATTGACGTTTCTAAGTCAGTCAGTGAATGAATCGTTCGCTCGCATTACGGTGGCGGCCTTCATATCTCAGTTGAACCCGACCATGGACGAATTGGCAGATATTAAGACTGTCATTTCTGAAGCGGTCACCAATTGTATCATTCACGGTTACGAAAATCGCGAAGATGGTATCGTTTCGATAGTTGCTGAAATCGAAGGCGAAAGTGTGATGATTGAAATCAGCGACCGCGGACGAGGGATTGAAAATCTGGAGTTGGCACGCCAACCAATGTACACTTCGAAACCGGAACTTGAACGTTCTGGCATGGGATTTACCATCATGGAAAATTTCATGGATGAGTGCACGGTGACGAGCACGCCGCATGAGGGCACGAAAGTCGTGTTGCGAAAACACTTCTCGCTATCCGAAGAATTGTTGAATTAGGAGCCTTGCTTATGGAGGCTAATTCAAAACCACTGACACACTCACAATTTACGGATGCAGAAATCAAGCGGCTGATTGCTGCTTGTCAACAAGGTGATAAACAATCGCGAGATATTTTGATTGAGGCCAACTTGCGCCTCGTATGGTCGGTAGTCCAGCGTTTTTCCAACCGCGGATATGAACCCGAAGATTTGTATCAAATCGGATGTATCGGACTGATCAAGTCGATTGAGAAGTTTGATCTCTCCTACGACGTGCGCTTCTCGACATACGCCGTGCCGATGATTATCGGTGAAATTCAACGATTTATCCGTGATGACGGAGCACTGAAAATTAGTCGTTCGGTCAAGGAATTGGCGAATAAAATTAAACGTAGAAGCGATGAGTTGTATCAATTGCTCGGACGCTCTCCGAACATTCAGGAATTGGCAACAGAGTTTGCAGTGACGCCGGAGGACATTGTGTATGCTCAAGAGGCGGTGCGAGCGCCGCAGTCAATCTATGAGACGGTTTATGAAAATGAGGGTGATCCAATCGAATTGGTCGATCAAATCGCTGATAACGAGCATGACCACTGGTTCGAAAAAATGGCGCTCAACGAGGCTGTTAAACAACTTTCAGAGCGGGAAAAGTTGATTGTCCATATGCGCTACTATCGCGACCAGACACAAGCGGAAGTTGCCGCACGACTTGGAATATCACAGGTGCAAGTGTCACGATTGGAGAAGAAAATTTTACGGCTTTTGCGAGAACAGATGGCAAACTGAATAATCGGCGCCGGTCATTCCATACTATTCGTATCGTAATGTTGAAACGGAGTAGATACGAATGACCGAGATTCCGAAATCGATGGATGCTGTAGAGCACTATTTGCGTGCAGAGGCTGGCCTAGGACGAAACTTTGATATGATCTTTCGTCCGTTGCAAATTGGGCGGCGCAATGCGGCGCTATTTTTTTATAACGGCTTTGCCAAAGATTTGGTGTTGACGCCGATTTTGCAACGATTGAGTCAAGTCGAGCACGAACAATTGCTGCCACATGTGCTAGATAAGTTGTTTCATACGTATGTGCCGAGCATTCAAATCGAATATGTGACTGAATTTGAGTTGGTGCTCGAAAAAGTGATGGCAGGGGCTTCGGCGCTCTTTATCGAACAGGAACGAAAAGCCTTGGTGATGGACACTCGCCAATATCCGATGCGTACCCCTGAAGAGCCGTCGAACGAGAAAGTCGTGCGCGGTTCACGCGATGGCTTTGTGGAAACGTTGCTGACGAACGTAGCGCTTGTCAGGAGACGGTTACGTGACCGCAAAATGATTTGTTCCGTCTACAAAATCGGTGAGCGGACGAACATTGATGTCGCATTGAGTTATATTGAGGGATTAGCCGATGTAAACTTGGTTGCAACACTCGAGCAATCTCTGCGCAATTTACGAACGTACGATTTGCCGCTGACCGACAAACAATTGGAAGAACAGTTAACGGGTGCTCGCTGGTCGCTGTTTCCGTCCGTTCGGTACTCGGAGCGACCTGACGTCATCTGCTCACATTTGCTGGAGGGTCACGTCGTCATTTTTGTCGACACATCTCCGAGTGTGATGATTTTGCCAGCGACTTATTTTCATCATCTGCAACATGCCGAGGAGTACCGCAATACACCGCTTGTCGGCACCTACTTGCGATGGGTGCGATACATTGGCGTGTTTGCCTCGCTGTTTCTGTTGCCCGTTTGGTTTTTGTTCGCGATGCACCCGGAATTATTGCCTGAACAACTGTCGTTTATTGGGCCGCGCGAGAAAGGCTCGTTGCCGTTGCTCGTCCAGTTTCTGATTGCCGAAATCGGTATCGATATGATGCGCATGGCGGCCATTCATACGCCGACACCGTTGGCTACGGCGATGGGGCTAATTGCCGCCATCTTAATTGGTGAAATTGCTGTCAAAGTCGGTCTGTTTGTACCGGAAGTGATCCTTTACGTTGCGATCGCCGCCATCGGCACATTTGCGACGCCTAGTTATGAATTGAGTTTGGCGAACCGCATGATTCGCTTGCTGCTGCTGTTTGCCGTCGCGCTGTTTGGCCTACCGGGATTGATTGTGACACTGCTCGTGTTGTTTGTGCTCGCTGCTCGACATGCGCCTTTTGGCACACCGTTCCTCTCACCATTGGTGCCGTTCAATGCAAAAAAACTGATGCGCATCCTTGTCAGATTGCCATTTAAGCGACGGTGAGCAGTTGTGAAAAGTTGCTCAATATGATAATTTTATAGAGGCATATTGAGTCAATGAGGGGGAAGTTTCGTGTATTTACATGGTACTAGCAAAATTAATGGCAAAGGTCATCTCGAAATCGGCGGTTGCGACGCGACTGATTTGGTGCAAACGTTCGGTACACCGCTTTATGTGGTGGATGAAACGCTCGTTCGCAAACAATGTTCAGAATATATGGAGGCGTTTCGCGCATCCGGCTTGCAGTTCCAAGTAGCGTATGCAAGCAAAGCGTTTTGCGTGATGGCGATGTGCAAACTAGCAGAAGAGGAAGGCTTATCGCTTGATGTCGTCTCCGATGGTGAACTGTTCACTGCGCTCCAAGCAGGGTTCCCAGCAGAGCGTATTCACTTTCATGGCAACAACAAAACGCCAGAAGAAATTTCAATGGCGATCGATGCCGGCATCGGTTGCTTTGTCATCGACAACTTTGTTGAAATGCATCTCGTCAACCAAATCGGCGCAGAAAAAGGCGTCAAAGTGAAGGCCTTGTTCCGCGTAACACCAGGCGTGGAAGCTCATACGCACGAGTATATTTCCACGGGACAGCAAGATTCGAAATTCGGTTTTGATATTACGAACGGCTCGGCGGCGCGTGCGTTTGCCGAGGCAAAAGAGCTTGCTAATATCGAAATTCTCGGTGTACATTCGCATATCGGTTCGCAAATTTTTGAAGTCGAAGGCTTCCAAATGGCGGTGCAAAGAGTAGCTGATTTTTCGCAGGCGATTCGTGAGCAACAGGGCATCACGTTCACCGTCGTTAACCTAGGCGGCGGCTTCGGCATCCGCTACATTGACGGCCACACACCGCTTCCAATTTCACAATACGTTAAAGCGATTACCGATGCGGTGAAAACATATTTTGCTGCAAATGAGTATCCAGTGCCGCAAATTTGGGTTGAACCGGGCCGCAGCATCGTCGGTGAAGCGGGCACGACCCTTTATACTGTTGGTACGGTTAAAGAAATTCCAGGCATCCGCAAATATGTGGCGGTCGATGGCGGGATGACCGACAATCCGCGTCCTGCGTTGTATCAGTCAAAATACGAAGCGATTTTGGCGAACCGCGCGACTGAGCAGTCCGAAGAAACCGTTTCGATTGCCGGCAAATGCTGTGAAAGCGGCGACATGCTCATTTGGGATTTGGCGCTTCCGAAAGTTAATATTGGTGACGTGCTCGCCGTCTCCTGTACGGGTGCATACAACTATGCGATGGCAAGCAACTACAACCGCATCCGCAGACCGGCTGTCGTGTTCGTCCGCAATGGAGAGGCTGACGTCGTCGTGAAGCGCGAGTCGTTCCAAGACATCGTTGCCAATGACCTCATTCCTGCTCGCATGGGATAATTACACATTGATTCAACATCCTTGGAGTCGTCCGACAGCAGTTGGGCGACTTCTTTTGTCGAAAGCTATCTTTTAGAGGTGGTCAAGATGGTTCGCTTCAGAGTGTATCTAATATGTGCAATGATGGCAGTTTTTTTTCTTGGGATTCAACTGAAAGCACCAGCCAATGACGACTACCAGTCGAAAAGCAGCAACGTCATCGTTTTGTATATCGGACAAACGGATGCATACCTCAACGCACAGCAATTGACGCTCAAAACGCCGCCTTTGCTTATCAATGGAAATGCTTTTTTGGCGCTCGATGACTTGCCGCAGTTACTTGGCGTGAAACGGAGCGAACAGCCTGAAACGAAGCGAGTTTCGTTGGAATCAGAATTCCACTTACTGGAATTAGACTTCTTCTGGAATGCTTATTTTTATAACGGTGAACCGTCGCCGTTTCGGCAGTTTGTCAGCATGCAAAACGAAATGCCGTATTTGCAGATGAAGCGGTTGTCGCGCATGTTCAACTTCCAACTTGAATATGACGCTGTATCGCAAAAGATTACGGTGATTTACATGCCAGGCGGAAGTTTTGCCGCCGAGCGATACAAATCGCAGCCGATTGCCAAGTTCCGCACCGGAAAGTCGAGTTATCGCCTAGGTGAACCAGTCGATTTCGTCAACCTCAGTTATTCTCCGACCGGACAAACAATCGTTGATACGATTTGGCAGGGCAGAAAAAATGTATACTATGAACCTGGCGAGTACACCGTTACGTTGCGTGTTGTCGATAAAACCAAACAGCAGAGTATTCCGTTCAGTCGCAAAATTACGGTCATAAACGAAACGATGTATACGCCGCTGCAACATTTCGCAATTCTAGCGCGGCCTGGAACGACTTTTAAACTGACTCCGACAGCGGTTGCGAATGCCATTAGAAATGCCCAGTATGCAAAGGCACAACGTGTGGCGGTTACAGGGCGCACGTTACTCGTCAGTGACAGTCCGGAAGATATTCGTGAACCCGGCATCCTTTATGAAGACCGCGTAGCAGGCAAGGTTCGCTTATTCGCCAATCATGTGAACGCCTCCATGAAATCGTTGCGGTTTGCGATTTTGCTGACCAATGAAGCGAACGTCGATGTGCCGCTTACACTCAGCAACATGGGCGAGAGCGTTCCTTCTGGGATTGCCAATTTAAATGGCAAGCGTGCGTTGCTTGACTTTATGTTGCGAGATCACATGCCACAAGCGATGCTCGTGCCCGCTGGCAAAACGATTGTCATGGCCAAGTTGCCGCTGCTAGCCATTGGAGAAGGGGTCAATGTCATCTATGACTGTGATATTGCGGATGACGCAAAACTTCGCTACTCTTTCGTTGCCGTACCTGAAGAGACCGATTTTAATCAGATGACGGGGGAGGAACTGAATCGTTTGCCAGTTTTAGCTTACCGAGGGCACGTGCGAGGCACGTTCACCGAGTCGGCACGAGACATTCAAATGACCATCGCCGCCGAGCAAGCGCCTTTTCGCTTAACGATTGGCGACAATCTGACGGATAGTTTTGTCCGTGGTTATGACCCGACGCGCCAACTGGATGTTTTGAATAGTGGAAATTTCGGGGTCATGTATCGGATTTCGGTCGAACACAGTCAGCGCCATGCACTAACGATTCGTGCGCGCGGGGGCATTTTCAAAGGGCATTTGCTGATTGACGGGAATATCGTGTTTGTGCCGAATTCTGGCATCTTGACGCCGCAAGACGGTTTGTTGTTGCTACATCGAACGGAGCGCGAGGCAGGTAATTACATCATCGAATTCTCGCCATCAGCTGGTTCGGCGTTTCCGATTGATTTGGTATTTTTCCCGTTGAATGATAAAATAAAAAATGAATGATATCAGCGGAGGTTTACACATGAAAAAAGCGAAAATTTCTTTGAAAAAAGGCGGCGAGGTTTTGATTAACTTGTTGCCGGATGAAGCACCGAATACGGTCGCAAATTTTGAAAAGCTCGCAAACGAAGGGTTTTACAATGACATCAAGTTTCATCGTGTCATTCCAGGGTTTGTCGCGCAAGCTGGCTGTCCGCACGGCATGGGCCACGGCGGCGCAGGTTACACCATTAAATGCGAGACCGATACGAATGTTAGTAATCACGTGCGCGGTACGCTTTCGATGGCACATGCCGGCAAAGATACGGGTAGCAGTCAGTTTTTTATTTGCTATGAACCGCAGCCGCACTTGGATAAAAAACATACGATTTTCGGGATTGTCACGAGCGGCATGGACCTTGTCGATGCGATTAAGCAGGGCGATCAGATGGAAAGTATTACTGTTTGGGACGAATAGCAAACACTGCGAATCCTAAAGATTGCAACGGACAGCGGAAGAGTGCGCAGGCTCTCTTTCGCTTTCTTATCTATTTAAGGGTGATGTGCGATGTTGCGTAATGATGAATTTTATATGAGACTGGCTTTGCAAATGGCAACGGCCACGCAAGGGCAGACCAACGTGAATCCGCTCGTCGGCTGCGTGCTCGTCAAAGACGGTGCGATTGTCGGCTTGGGAGCACATCTGCGGCGTGGCGGTCACCATGCGGAAATCCATGCGCTCCATATGGCAGGTGAGGCGGCGCGCGGTGCAACGGCTTACGTAACACTTGAGCCGTGCAGCCATACGGGCAAAACGCCACCTTGTTGTGATGCGCTGATTGCAGCCGGTGTCACGCGTGTAGTAATGGCCTGTCTTGATCCGAATCCGCTCGTCTCTGGCAGTGGGCGGGATGCGCTCGAGGCTGCTGGCATTGCAACGTCGGTCGGTTTGCTACAAGATGAAGCACAACGGCTGAATGAGGTGTTTTTTACATTCATTCGCAAAAGCCGGTCGTTCGTTGCGCTTAAGACTGCGTCTACTTTAGACGGAAAATTGGCAACAGCGAGCGGTGATAGCCGTTGGATTACGGGGGAAGCGGCGCGCGCTTTTGTTCATGAACTGCGCCATCGCTATGCGGCCGTGATGGTCGGTGTCAATACGGTTATCGCCGATGACCCGCAATTGACAGCTCGCTGTGAGGTGGAAAGCGTACAACCACTGCGCATCGTTGTCGACAGCCACTTGCGTATCCCGATCCAGGCAAAATTGCTTCGTGAACAGGCTGCGCAAACGATCATAGTAACGACGTCAGCAAGCGATGCGATACTTCGCCGACAGATTGAGCAAACCGGCGCACGTGTGCTTCTGTGCGGCGATGGTCCGCAGGTTGATTTGCAGGAAGCGCTGCGCCAATTGGCTGCTCTTGATATCAGTTCGATATTGCTGGAGGGCGGAGGCACGTTGAACGGTGCAATGCTTGAAGCGAAGTTGGTCGATAAGGCTTATTTGTTTGTTTCGCCGAAAATCATCGGCAGCGGTATCAACAATTTTCAATTTGCTGGTATCGAAAAGATGAGCGAGGCCATTGTGTTACGTGAGATGAGTGTTGAGCGGTTGGGCGATGATGTGCTGATTAGTGGCTATTTTTAGGGAGGATGCGCACATGTTCACAGGGATCGTTGAAGAAGTGGGGCGAATTACGTCGATTCGTAAAAATGGTTCATCGTTGCAAATTGCGCTGCACGCGCAACTTGTGCATGAGGACGCGCATCTCGGAGATAGTATCGCGGTGAACGGAGTTTGTTTAACGGTCACGCACATTCGCGGCAACGAACTGCGGTTTGATGTCGTTCCAGAGACGTTCCGCAACACTGGCCTTGCGAGTTTGCAAGCAGGCAGTGCGGTCAACTTGGAGCGCGCAATGGCAGCGAACGGCCGCTTCGGCGGGCATGTTGTATCGGGGCACGTGGACACAGTCGGTACCATCGCATCGATACAAAAGGAAGACAATGCGGTCGTTGTCGAAATTCAACCGCAGTTGAGTGATTGCTTGCGTTATGTGGTATCGCGAGGTTCGGTGACATTAGACGGCATCTCGCTGACCGTAAACGAAGTCTATGCGCAATCATTCCGCGTGTCAATCATTCCGCACACATTTGCGAACACAGTCTTGCAACAGAAGAAAATCGGTGATGGGGTCAATATTGAAGTCGATATCATCGGCAAATATGTCGAGCGTTTGCTTAGTTTTGCTGGCGATTCGCAACATGCGCGTCCGCATTCGCCGACGACAGCGAAAATCGACAAAGATTATTTGACCAAGCACGGATTTATGGGGTGAATATATGGCGGACATACGCTTTGATTCGATAGAAGAAGCAATTTATGAATTGATGCAGGGCAAAGTTGTGATTGTCGTCGATGACGAGGACCGCGAAAACGAAGGCGACTTTATCGCATTGGCAGATAAGGCGTCCCCTGAAGTCATTAATTTCATGATTACACAGGGCAGAGGACTAGTGTGCGTGCCGATTTTGGAAGAGCGTGCTCATGAATTGAACTTGCCGCTTATGGTGTCCAATAATACGGATTTGCATGGCACGGCGTTTACCGTTTCGATAGACCACATGGAGACGACGACGGGTATTTCGGCGTTCGAGCGAGCGCGTACGATTCAGGCTTTGATTGACCCTGCAACCCAACCCGAGGATTTTCGAAAACCAGGACACATCTTCCCGTTGATTGCAAAACGAGGCGGGATTTTGCGACGCGCTGGTCACACGGAAGCAGCCATCGATTTGGCACGCTTGTGCGGTTCATATCCTGCAGGTGTGATTTGCGAGGTCATCAATGAAGACGGGACGATGGCGCGTGTGCCTGATCTTCATAAAATCGCGCACAAGTATGAACTGAAGATGATCACGATTCGCGATCTCATCCACTATCGCAATGAGAAAGACCGCTTAGTGCAACGTGAAGTGGAAGTCAATATGCCGACAGATTTCGGTACGTTCAAGGCAATCGCTTATTCCAACATCGTCGATCACAAGGAACATGTGGCGCTTGTAAAAGGTGAAATCGATAGTAGCCAACCGACGTTAGTGCGCGTCCATTCCGAATGTTTGACCGGCGACGTGTTTCATTCGCATCGCTGTGATTGCGGACCGCAGTTGGCGGCGGCGATGAAGCAGATTGACGAGGCAGGAAACGGCGTGTTGCTCTATATGCGTCAGGAAGGGCGCGGTATCGGTCTCATCAACAAGTTGCTCGCTTATTCCTTGCAAGAGAAGGGTTTGGACACGGTAGAGGCGAATCTAAAGTTAGGCTTTGCTCCCGACTTGCGCGATTACGGCATCGGCGCACAAATTCTTAAAGATTTGGGCGTTCGCCAAATTCGTCTACTGACGAACAACCCGCGCAAGATCAAAGGTCTTGAAGGCTATGGTCTCGAAGTGGTCGAGCGCGTGCCGATTCAGATGGACTTCAACGAAGACAACGAGGACTACTTGCGCACGAAAAAAGTGAAACTCGGGCATTTGCTGAATATAAGCGACCCGCATAATCAAGGAGGATGAACGACATGGCAAAACATTTTGAAGGACATTTAATTGGCGGAGGCTTGCGTATCGGCATCGTCGTCGGCCGATTCAATGAGTTTATTACCAGCAAACTGCTTGGCGGCGCGATGGATGCGCTCAAGCGTCACGGCGTCAATGAAGATGATGTCGAGATTGCTTGGGTTCCAGGCGCGTTTGAGATTCCACTCGTTGCCAAGAAAATGGCGGACGGTGGCCAGTATGATGCTGTGATCACGCTCGGTACCGTGATTCGCGGCTCGACACCGCATTTTGACTATGTTTGCTCGGAAGTGGCGAAGGGCGTTGCGGCAACCGCGTTTCAGAGCGGCGTACCGACGATTTTCGGCGTACTGACAACCGATTCGATTGAGCAGGCGATTGAGCGCGCAGGTACAAAAGCGGGTAACAAGGGTTGGGAAGCGGCGACGGCTGCAATTGAGATGGCAAATCTCAACAAGCAACTGTCCTTTTAATGACTTTTTGAGGCGGTGACGGCAATGGCGCTGGCGATTAAAATTGAGGTGTTCGAAGGACCGCTCGATTTGCTGCTGCATTTGATTGATGAAGCAAAAGTGGAAATCGAGAACATACCGGTGCATGAGATTACCGACCAGTACATGGCTTATTTGCAATCAATGCAAGAACTGGAACTTGAAATTGCCAGTGAGTTTATCGTCATGGCAGCGACCTTGCTGCTTATCAAAAGCCGCACCTTGTTGCCGAAACCGCCTGTACAGGAGACGTTTGACGATGATTGGCAAAATGACATCGATCCGCGCGAGGAATTGATCCAACGCCTGATTGAGTATAAAAAATATAAAGAAGCGGTACTGATGCTGAAGGATATGCAAATGGAGCGCAGCCAAATTTTCATCAAAGAGCCAGACGATTTGACGCCGTATGCGCCGGTTGTGGTTGAGGAGCCGTTGCGCGGCGTGGAGTTGAAGCACATTGTTAATGCCTTTCAGCGCGTGCTTCAGAAGACAAAAAAAGGCGAACAAGTGGCACGTATTCGGCGCGATGAACTGTCCGTCAAAGACCGCATGAAAGAAATAGTTGGTCTGGTCGGGCGGCGCGGCAAACGGGTGTTGTTCAGTTCGTTGATGGGTGAAGAAGTGTCGCGCGAAATGATTGTCGTGACGTTTCTTGCACTGCTCGAGTTGATGAAAACGAAAAAAATTGTATGTTATCAGCATCAGCTGTTTGATGATATTGTGATTCAACCATTTACAGGAGACGAACATGGACAATCAGACATTGACGATTCGCCAACTGAAATCGGTGATTGAAGGCTTGTTGTTTATGGCTGGTGATGAGGGCTTAAGCAGCAGTCAACTCGCCGAACTTTGCGAATGCGAAGAAGAGCGAGTGCAACATGCGGTGGCGCTTTTGCAACAGCAATATACAGCGGGCGAGCATGGCTTGCAGGTGAAGGAAATTGCCGGTGCGTTTCGCCTCGGTACGTTGCCTACGCATGCGCCCTATTTTCAAAAACTAGCCTACTCGCCGGTACAGAACTCAATTACTCAAGCATCCTTAGAAACGTTGGCTATTATCGCTTATCGCCAGCCGATTACGCGCGTCGAGATTGAGGAGATTCGCGGCGTCAAGTCGGACCGTTCGGTGCAGACGCTCACTTCAAAAGGGCTCATTATGGAGTTGGGACGTTCGGAGGCGATCGGTCGTCCAATTTTATACGGAACGACAAAACTGTTTCTCGATCATTTCGGCCTAAATTCCGTTGGCGATTTGCCGGAACCGAACGTTGTGCTCGACGAAAACACGTTGGAAGAAGAAACGAAATTGTTGTTTGACAAGTTGGAAGCAAAAAAGCATAAGTAACCGCTGAACGGGGCATGATACTCCTGAAACTCGATGGACAGTTAAAGGAGAGAAACCAATGATGATGGAGCACCCGATTCAAGGTTTGATGAAAACAGCGTTGGAAAACATCAAGGCGATGGTCGACGTTAACACTATTGTTGGCGATGCGGTGGAAACACCTGACGGCAGCGTGATTATTCCTGTGTCACGCGTCGGATTCGGCTTTGCAGCTGGCGGCACGCAGTTCACTGGCGGTGCATCGGGCGGTGGCATGTTTAGTCGCTCGAACAATGAGCAGGCGGAGGCGTTTCCGTTCGGTGGCGGTAGCGGTGGCGGGATCTCGATTCAGCCGATTGCATTTGTGATTGTTGGCAGAGAAGGCGTGCGCGTTGTGCCGCTTGACCAATCGACGCACCTTTACGATCGTCTGATTGAATTTGCTCCGCAAGTGGTCGACAAAATTCAAGCGATGTTTAAAGGTGCTGGACAAGAAGAACAGCAGCCTCAGTACACGTAAATTCGAAAATGTTCCTACAAGAATACTTCTCGCATGGGTTCCATGTGCGGGAAGTTTTTTTGTGCTTCGGCATATACATGTACAAAAACGGGAGGACAATCCGCATATGTTTTTCATCAAGAGGTTGACGATTGTTATGCTCACTATTACGATGCTCAGTATTTCAATGTTAAATAGTTTCGCTTTCTCAGCGGTTGCAGCGCCAGCACTACATACGAATGCAGAAGCGGTTACACTGCTGGATGTACAATCAGGACGCATCATTTTTGCCCACAACGGCGAGAAACGGATGAGAATTGCCAGCCTCACGAAAATAATGACGGCGATTGTGGCGATTGAGCACGGTCAGTTAAGCGATCAAGTGACCGTGGGGAGAA